>NZ_BAZY01000024.1 GCF_001310975.1 Thermoanaerobacter thermocopriae JCM 7501 | reverse complement strand
TTCATAAAAAGATGAAGAAAAAAGCGGTTACCCGCTTATTTTAAAACCTTTAAGATTTCTTCCTTTTTAACACTTATGACCTCAACTTTTCCAAAACCTGAGGGAAGAACAAAATTTATTTTGCTTTCTCTACTCTTTTTATCAAGTTTTATAGCCTCTACGATGTTTTCTTTGGGCAAATCCTCATAGTCTGTAGGTAACCCTGTCTTTTGTATTAAAGAAAAAATTCTTTCAAAATATTTTTCATTAATATACCCTAAATCTAATGCAAGTTTACAAGCGTACACCATACCTATAGCGACTGCTTCTCCATGAATGTATTTTTGATAACCTGTTAAAGCTTCAATGGCATGTCCTATAGTGTGGCCAAAATTTAATATTGAACGCAGGTTTTCTTCTTTTTCATCAAGAGAAACAATTTTCCCTTTAATTTCGCAGGATTTTTTTATTATATGTTTTAATTTGTTTTCTTTCAAATTTAAAATTTCATGAAGATTATTTTCGATGTATTCAAATAAATCGAAATCCCATATAATTCCATATTTAATTATTTCGGCTAGTCCCCCAAGTATTTCTCTTTTATTTATAGTTTTTAAAACAGAAATGTCTATATATACCATTTTAGGCTGATGAAATGCGCCAACTATGTTTTTACCTTTTTTTAGATTAACTCCTACTTTTCCACCAACACTACTATCAACCTGAGCCAACAAGGTTGTAGGAATTTGCACAAAGTCTATTCCCCTCATGTAAGTTGCTGCCACAAATCCCGCTATATCTCCTACAACGCCTCCTCCGAGAGCTATAACTGAACTGTCTCTTAAAAGTCCATTGTCATAAGCTTTTTCAAGAAGCCTCTGTGCCATTTCCATTGTTTTACTGGGTTCTCCTGGAGGAATGACTTCATATGAAACGTTAAAACCGCTTTTTGTAAGACTTTCATTGAGTTTTTCAAAATACAAAGGATAAACAATAGAATCAGTTATTATAAATGTTTTACTGCTTCTTACATGTTTCTTTACTATTTCTCCTAATTTATCAAAAGAATCATAGGCAAAATAAATGGGATAGGACTTTTCTTTCAAATCAACTGTTATAAAATCCAAAGTTCACACCTCACACTTTTTTATTTTAATATTATACATCATTAAAGAGAAAATTCCTATATAAAAATCATAAAAAACTTCAGGCTCCGTTTTAAAAATTTTGTAAGTAAATATTATGGCTTTTTGCACTGCTTGGTCAAGTTGCGCGCTTTGTGCAAAACGTCACCTATATTGACTTCCAACTATTGGAAGTTTACACCCAAAAATTTTAGGGCAGTGAAAACTTGCCCTATCGATTCCCTACATTAATTTTTCAAATTCATCAAGCAATTTTTCAAAAACGTCCAATGCTTCGTTTACTGGTTTTGGAGTAGTCAAATCTACTCCTGCCCTCTTTAAAAGATTTAAAGGATAATCAGAACTTCCGCTCTTTAAAAACTCCTTGTATCTTTCTACGGCTTTTTTGCCTTCATTTAGTATCATTTGGGAAATAGCTATTGCAGCAGAAAATCCTGTCGCGTATTTGTACACATAAAAATTTCTATAGAAATGAGGAATCCTTGCCCATTCGTAGCTTATACCTTCATCTACTACAATATCATCGCCGTAATAGAGCTTGTTTAATTCATAATATTTTTTGTTTAACACTTCCGCTGTAAGAGATTCTCCTCTTTCTGCCATTTCGTGTATGAGTTTTTCAAACTCAGCAAACATCACTTGTCTATAAACTGTCCCCCTAAATTCCTCAAAGAAGTGGTTCAAAAGATAAAGTTTTTCTTTTTCATCTTTAGAATTTTTCAAAAGATAATCCATAAGTATAGCTTCATTGCAAGTAGAAGCTACTTCTGCCACAAAAATCTTATAACCTGCATACACATATGGTTGTGTTGCATTTGAATAATAAGTATGCAAGGAATGTCCCATTTCATGGGCAATTGTAAATACATCACTTAATTTACCATGATAGTTTAAAAGTACATAAGGATGGGTACCATAAGTCCCCCAGGAATAAGCTCCAGAAGTTTTACCTCGGTTTTCATAAACATCTACCAACGGGAATTAAACCCTTGTTTGAGTAAATTTATGTACTCATCTCCCAGCGGCTTAAGACCTTCAAGTACCAGCTCTATTGCTTCCTCATATGTAAACTTCTTATCATATTCCTGTATCAAAGGTACATACAAGTCATACATGTGAAGCTCGTCTAAGCCTAAAAGCTTCTTTTTAAGCCTCACATATCTGTGTAATACATCAAGCCTACTATGTACTGTCTCTATAAGATTGTTATAAACTTCTACACCCACATTATCTTCAAAAAGCGAGGCTTCCAATGAAGAATTATATTTCCGTGTCTTCGCGTAGAAAATATCTTTCTTTACATTTCCTGCCATTGTAGAAGCAAAAGTATTTATAAATTTTTTGTATGTGTCATACATGGCGTTAAATGCAGCTTTTCTAACGTTTCTATCTTTACTCTGCATAAAGCTATAAAATTGCCATGAGTTAATTCTACTTCTTTGCCTTCTTCATCTTTAATAGTGGGGAATCTCATGTCAGCATTATTCAACATAGTATATATATTTGAAACAGACTCTGCCAATGTTTTTGCTTCTGCTAATATTTTTTCTTCTTCTGGTGAAAGTACATGAGGTTTAAACCTAATTAAATCTTCAAGATATTGCTTATAAATCTTTAATTCTTCTAATTCCTCTATCATTTCCATTAATTTTTGTGTATCAATAGACAAAATCTCTGGAGCTATAAAAGAAGTAGCACTCATAACTTCAATGTTTAGCCTCATAGCCTTGTCAGTTAAAGCTTGATACTTGGGATTAGTATTGTCTTCATCTCTTCTCATACGGGCATAGGCAAAAATTTTACTAGCTGTCATTCCAATTTGGTCATTAAGTTTTAATACCTCTAATAAATCTCTTGAAGTATTAATTTTGCCTTTAAATTTCAGAACTTCTTCTAATAGCTCTTTTGTCTTGCTATAGTCTTCTTCCCACAAGTTCTCATTTTCATATATATCCTCAAGTCGCCATTTATACTTATCTTCAATTTCGCTTCTATCTTTTAATATCTCCACTTTAATTCCCCCGTTTCTCTTTTTCAAATACCTCTTTTTTAAGCCTTATCCCTGTAGGGGTCTTTGCAAGTCCCCCTTCCGCAGTTTCCCTTAAAGCATAGGGTATGGCTTTCCCTACTTTATACATAGCTTCTACCACTTCGTCAAAGGGTATGACACTGTCCATTCCTGCTATTGCAAAATCAGCACACATAATGGCATTAACCGCCCCAAGAGCATTTCTCTTTTCGCAAGGAATTTCTACCAGTCCTGCAACAGGGTCACACACGAGCCCTAATAAATTCATTAGAGCAAAAGAAGCCGCTGTCAAACACTGCTCCGGTGTTCCCCCCATAAGTTCTACTAAAGCCGCTGCAGCCATTGCCGACGCAGAACCCACTTCCGCTTGACATCCCCCTTCAGCTCCAGATAAAGTAGCGTTTTCGGCTATTATAATGCCTATCCCTGATGCAGTAAACAAAGCTCTTGTCAAGTCTTCATCACTCTTTCCAAATTTTCTGCCTACAGTTATAAGAGCTGCCGGAATAACTCCGCTAGACCCCGCTGTAGGAGCAGCGACAATCTTACCCATAGAAGCATTTACTTCTGTCACTGCAAGAGCAGAAGCAACAGCTTTTGCCATTGTTTCACAAGAAAGAGTATTGCCAATGATTACTCTTTCATACAGTTTTTTTGCATCTCCACCTGTTAAACCACTTACCGATTTTAAATCTTCATTTAAACCTTTATTAATAGATTCCTTCATTACAATCAGATTATTCTTCATCTTTTGAAAAATTGCATCCAACTCTTCTCCCGTTCTCTCTTGCTCTCCCAACATTACAACTTGAGATATAGGTAAATTAAATTTTTTTGTAAGTTCCAATAATTCATAACCATGATTATACTGATACATTTTGCCCCTCCATTACATAGGATTTATTATTATGGCATTTAAAATTCCATCGATGTTTTTTATGGTTTCTTTTGCAGCATCAGGTATTTTTTGGTCTGATTCTACAACCATAATAGCTTTCTCACCTTTTGAATGCCTGTATACTCTCATAAAAGCAATATTTATTTTGTAATCTGCAAAAATTTTAGTAACATTCGCTATTATCCCTGGTCTATCTATGTGATTTGTAATCAATGTTTGATATTCACCAGTAATTTCTACCTCTATGCCATTTATCTCTTTTAAAAGCACATTTCCTCCACCAATAGAACATCCTAAAATGTTAATTTTCTGTCCACTTTTGCCTGTTATTATCATTCTTACAGTATTGGGATGAGGTGATTCTTCATCACTTTCAGTGAATTTAAACTTTATCCCTTGCTGTCTTGCTATTTCAAAAGAATGAGGCAGTTTTTCATCATCTTGGGCAAAGCCCAAAATCCCGGCAACAAGAGCCTTATCTGTACCATGCCCCCTATATGTATGTGCAAAAGATTCATACAATACAAATTCCACTTGTGATATATCCTCGTCTACAATTTTTCGAGCAATTTTCGCAAGCCTTACAGCCCCTGCTGTATGAGAACTGCTGGGCCCAATCATCACAGGCCCTATAATATTAAATACACTGTATTCTCTCATACAAAATCTCCTTATTACTCAAAATATTTGTTAACCATATGATCACTTGGCTTTTTAAAAATCCCCTACACCAAAAAAGAAGTTAAACCATTTTGCTTTTTATTTTTAATTTTTTTATATTTAAGGATTTTAGCTTATTATGCTTGATTAATACCTCTTTAAAAGCTACGTCAATAGTCATGCCTTTTTGATACTTTAAATATACTTCTTTAAAAAATTCTTTACCAAATTTTTCAAATAAAAGTTCTATATATTCATCTGTATTCTCTTCATCATATGAGATTTTTCCAAAAACAAAATTTTTGCCTTCAGACAATTTTAATTTCATATTTTTACTCTTCCTTTATCAAAACAGCTCTTGCAGGGGATGCTTCAGCACCTCTAATTTTTAAAGGTGCAGTATACAAAAAATATTCTCCTTCTTCTACATCTTTAAGCCGCAGTCCCTCAAGAATAACTATACCTGCTCCTAAAAGAATCTTGTGAGTTTCATGTTCTGGCTGGCTTCTTTCAATTCCTAAGGCATCAATGCCTACACCGATTATACCTTTTTCTTTTAAAAACTTAGCACCGCTTTTATCTAAATAGACAAATTCAAAATCGAAATCCTCTCTAAAAGAATTTCTCGTTTTAAATATTATAAAGTCTCCATTTTGAATGTCTTTATTTGCAAGGTCTTCCGATGTTATTTTATCAGATATATTTGTAAAGTCAAATACTTTACATTTAGTTATAACCTTATGGAGGTCTATATTTTCTACTGTATCCCCTCCTCTAATCATATGGAGAGGAGCATCAATATGCGTTCCCGTATGCATGTCCATGCTAATACGGGACTCTGTCACATCATCCTTACCAACAGTAATAATACGTTTAGGCCTTTTTTCCTCTTTATTTTTATAAACAGTCATACTTTCTTGAATTTCCATTGAGATATCATATATTTTCATTTGATTTACCCCCTTTTTTATACATTCCACCACATTCTATTATCCTTTAATAGCAGTTCATTCGCTTCTTTAGGTCCCCATGTCCCCGGTTGATAATTAGGAAAGTCAGGCGTTTTGTCTTTCCATGCTTCAGCAATAGCATCTACAAACTTCCAAGAATATTCTACCTCATCCCATCGCGTAAATAAAGTAGAATCTCCTCTCATGACATCGTAAAGAAGTCTTTCATAAGCTTCTGGAGAATTACTAGAAATCTGGCAATTTTGACAAAAATCCATATCTACAGGTTGTATGGTGATATCTCCTGCCCCAGGAACTTTTGCATTAAATTGAAGCTTTACACCTTCCTCAGGTTGAATTTTTATAACTAATAAATTTGGCAATAAATTTTTATATTCTTTAAAATACAAGATTCCTGGCAACGGTTTGAACTGTATTACAATTTGTGTAGACTTTTCCGGCATTCTTTTGCCTGTGCGAATATAGAAAGGTACTCCTGCCCAGCGAAAATTTTCCACATGCACTTTCAAAGCTACAAATGTCTCTGTATTAGAAGTAGGGGAAACTTTGTCTTCTTGTCTATATCCTACATATTGCCCTCTCACAACATTTTTCTCAACAGCCTCGCGAGTAAATATCTCTAAAGACTTCAGAACTTTTACCTTCTCATCTCTTATAGACTCTGTATCGAGATTTACAGGCGGTTCCATTGCCGTTAAAGTTAGAAGTTGCATCATGTGATTTTGTACCATATCTCGTAAGGCCCCAGCTTTTTCATAATATCCACCGCGATTTTCTATTCCGACTGTTTCACTTGAAGAAATCTGAACATTATCAATATACCTTCTGTTCCATACGGGCTCAAAAAATACATTAGCAAATCTAATTACCATTATATTTTGAAGCATTTCTTTTCCCAGATAATGATCTATCCTATAGGTATTTCTCTCTGTAAAAACATCAGTTATCATTTTATTTAATTTCCGCGCCGATTCCAAGTTTTCTCCAAAAGGTTTTTCTATAACCACTCTTTGCCAAGAGGTCTCATTATTTACCATGCCGTGCCTATAAAGTTTTTCAACAATTATACCAAAATATTCTGGAGCTACTGCAAGATAATATATCCTATTGCCTTTTGTATTATATTCTTCATCGAGGTCCTTTAAAAAAGAACTTAGCTCTATATATCCATTATCGTATACAAAATCAAACCTTTTATAAAATATCCTCTCACTTAAATTTTGCCAAACTTTCTCATCAATGTCAAATCTCGAATAATTTTTAATTGACTCTAATACTTCGTTTCTATATTGTTCTTCTGTTCTATCTCTCCTTCCTATGGATACAATAGCAAAATTTTCAGGAAGAATTTTTTGGTATTTCAAATTGTACAAAGCAGGCATAACTTTTCTGTGAGTTAAATCCCCTGTCCCGCCAAATATAACCATTATATTAGATATATTATTTTTAACCATATAAACCACCTCGTGTTAATTCTTTTCCACCGCATGTCCTCCAAACTCATTTCTCAAAGCAGCTACAACCTTTCCTGCAAAGGTATCTTCTTGCTCTGAACGATATCTCATAAATAAAGACTGTGCAATTACAGGCACTGGCACTTTGAGGTTTAAAGCTTCTTCTACCGTCCAGAGTCCTTCTCCAGAAGAGTGCATTATTCCTTTTATCCCAGATAATTTAGGGTCTTTTTCAAAAGCTTTTTCCATAAGCTCCATAAGCCATCCGCGAATTACTGAGCCATGGCTCCAAACTCTAGCCACTTCTTTTAAATCAAAATCAAACTGACTCTTCTCTAAAACTTCAAAACCCTCTCCTATAGCCTGCATCATTCCGTATTCTATGCCGTTATGAACCATTTTTGCAAAATGTCCTGAACCGTTTTTTCCTGTATGTAAATAACCGTTTTCCGCACTTATATCCCTAATTAGAGGTTCAATATATTTAAAGACCTCATCTTCTGCTCCTATCATGGTACAAGCCCCATGCCTTGCTCCTTCAATTCCTCCGCTTGTTCCAACATCTACAAAATCAATTCCCTTTTCTTTAAGCATCTCATACCTTCTTAAAGTATCTTTATAGTAGGAATTGCCGCCGTCTATTATGATGTCATGTTCTTCAAGCAAGGGAACTAATTTTTCTATCATTTCGTCAACAGGGTCTCCTGCAGGTACCATAAGCCATATTATTCTTCTTCTTTCAAGGTTTTTTACTAAATCTTCAATTGTATAAGCTCCTTTTATTCCTGCCTTTTCAGCCTCCTTTATTTTCTCAGGTGACCTGTTATATGCCACTACCTCATGCCCATGGTCTTTAATATTTAAAGCAAGATTAAATCCCATTCGTCCTAATCCAATTAAACCTACCTTCATATAAATCCTCCTTAATAATAATTATTGTTGTATAATATTTTTTAGTTGAGGGTGTTATATAATTATATCATACATTTTAAAATTTTAAATTACGAAAATCACATGCTTTCATTTAAAAAACAGGGAAAAACCCTGCTTAATACCTTTACACTATTATTTTTCCGTGTTTTTATTTACAATATAACAAAATTTAAAAGGGACCTATTTTAGTCCCTTTTACCTTATTCTTAAATACACTTTTAAATAATTTATCATATTTTTAGCATTTTCTTCATATGTGTCTATATAAATATTTTTTCCATCAATTGTATAGCTAAAATCCGTAAAACCTTGATTCATAAGGTACTCCTTTACAGAATTTTTCCCTAAATCCCCTTGCGCAATAAGAATTTTATCTCCTACATATTCTTCATTTACATATATACTAAATGTATCTGTTGGTACTTTTAAATTTGCATTTCCATTATCTGATGAAACAATTATACCGGGCGCTAGGGAATTTTGCCCGTATGGATAATTCAACATGAATATCACCTCTACTTTATTTTACTCAAAAGAATTTAACATATTCTTAACAAAAAGTGGATTGTTTTATAATCTACCATCATTTATAATAACTTGTGAATAAACGAAAAAGAGGGATGTTACGTGTCAAAAAATAAAAAAATTTTGTATTTTATATGCACTGGCAATTCCTGTAGAAGTCAAATGGCAGAAGGTTTTGGCAAATATTATGGAAAAGATGATTTTGAAGTATATAGTGGTGGTGTAGAAGCTCACGGTTTAAACCCAAAAGCTGTACAAGTTATGAAGGAAATAAGAATTGACATAAGCAATCAAACTTCCGATTTATTGGATGAAAATATCCTTTTTAAAGCAGATTATGTGATAACTTTATGTGGTGATGCAAGAGATAAATGTCCTGCTTTGCCTCCTTCAATAAAAAGCCTCCATTGGGACTTAGAAGATCCTGCAAGAGCAACAGGCACAGAAGAAGAAGTTTTAAATAAATTTCGTGAAATAAGAGATATAATCAAAGAAAATGTAAAAAATTTGATAGAAGACATAAAAAAGCACTCGTACTAATCACGAGTGCTTTTAAATTATAAAATTCCAGCCTCTTCATGTTTTTTCACTATTTCCTCAGCTAATTTATCAAGAGCCTTAAAGTCTTCTTCTTTTGGGAATCCTTTTATGAAAATTGGTGAAATAACCTCTACTTTTAAATTGGTAATCATTTGAGAAAGCTGATCTTGTGCCCTGCTACCCCAATTATAAGAGCCTATAATTGAAACAAACTTTGTCTTTGGCTTTAAAGCATTGGCCAAATAAGTAGCATAAACCACCATTGGATGAGCACCGGTAAGTACTGTTGGAGTACCTATAACTATTGTAGCAGCATCCACTAATGCCATAGCCAATTCACCTATATCTGTAACAGACAAATCAAAAGGCTTTACAATGACGCCCTTTGCCACAAGAGCAGTCTGTAGGTATTCCACCATTTTTTTCACACTGCCGTGCATGGTAGCATAAGGTATTACGACTATATTTTTAGGTTCTGCATTAACCCATTCATCATAAGCATCTAAGATAAATTTAGGGTTATTGTACACAGGACCATGACTGGGAGCAATTATATCTATATCTAAATCTTTTATTTTCTCTAAGTCCTTTTCTATAAAGTTTCTAAAAGGCATCATTATTTCTGCATAGTACCTTTTTGCTGCCTCATACACTTTGCACTCATCTGTTGCATAAAGTTCAGAAGTTGCAAGGTGGGAACCTAAAAAGTCACACGTAAAAAGGATTTTATCTTCTACAAGGTAAGTAAACATTGTTTCTGGCCAATGTACCCACGGGGCATGTATGAATTTTAACGTCTTTCCTCCTAAATCTAAAGTTTCACCGTCTTCTACAGTAATAAATTTGTCTTCAGGTATTAAAAGTAAATCCATTAAAAAAAGTTTTTGCTTTAGGAGTACATATCACCTTAGCCTCTTTATATTTCTCAAGGACTAAAGGAATACATCCCGAATGGTCTTGCTCTGCATGATGCGCTATTATATAATCAATTTTTTCTACATCCTTTAACTGTTCTATCAAAACATCTGAAGTCATTGGATCTACAGTATCCAAAAGGGCTATTTTATCCTCTCCTTCTACCAAATAAGCATTATAACTCGTACCATCTGGCAGGGGTATTAAAGAGTCGAATAATCTTCTCTCCCAATGTACTGCGCCAATTTTACTTACTCCTGGTTTTATAGCCATTGCTTTCATCGGTATTCCTCCTATTTGTTAATTTCTCAACTCTATTATAGCAAATAATTTTTTATAAAAAAATAGTTTTTCTTGCAAGTTTTTATTATATGCATTGTTTTACCAAACTTTTATGTAAGAAAACAATAAAATTTGGCAAAAAATAATAAATGGTATTCCTATTGTAAATAATTTATGCCTCGTCTTATGTCTAAAAAAATACATGCCGAGCCATACGCCTATTGAACCACCAAATAGTGCTAAAAAGAAAAAGGTCTTTTCACTTATTCTCCAAAGTTTATGTAGCGCTTTATACTTATCAATACCCATTAAAACAAAAGAAAATACATTTAAAGTTAATAAAGCAATTATTTCAATCTTGTTCATTATAACACCTCATAACAATTATACCACTTTATAAAAGGTATAAAAACTCAAAATATAGCTATCATAAAACTATGAAAAATATTGAGAGGTGTTGAAATGGTTACCTTGACTGCATCCCACATAGCATATCTAATAATGATTTTAATTATATTGATTTTACTTTTAATGAGAAAAGATATAATTCTACCCATAATATTAGCAATATTTTTAATTGGATTTCTATCAACTGGAAATATCTTAAAAGCCGTTCAAATACTCTACACTGCAATTTTTGTGTCAGGAAAAAGGCTATGGCAAATTATAGTAATAATATCACTTATAATATCTATGTCAAAAGCTTTAGATGATATAGGCGCAGATATAATCATAACTAAACCATTTATAAAATATTTAAAAACTCCTACTTTTTCTTTTTGGATAATCGGCTTTTTAACGATGTTTTTATCATTTTTTATATGGCCTGCACCTGCAGTGGGTTTACTCGGCACAGTCCTCATCAATCCCGCTTTAAAATCGGGTATTAACAAAATAAGTCTTGCCTCTATTGTTTCAATTTTTGGCTTTGGGGTAGCATTGTCAAGTGACTTTTTCATACAAGGAGCTCCCTCTATAACAGCCAGGGCAGCAGGCATACCAATCCTCACATTAATATTGACAAGCTTACCTATCTGGCTACAGCCTCAACTGTAAGCATTCTTATACTTTATTTTATTACATTGCAGCAGAGTAAAAAACAACAGCAAAACAATCATTTAGACATTAATAGCGTTGACAAACCTTTTCCTCCTTTTAGTAGTGTGGTGGTTTCAATAATCGCAGTAGGACTTTTTATTTTAGACATAATTTTGATGATGTTATTTAGAATTCACTCTAATGCGGCCACTGCCTTAATAGGTGGAACATCTATAATAGTTTTAATCGCATCTACTATAGTCCAAAAAAATTTTTTAGCCAAAACCCGTGAATACTTAAAAGAAGGTTTTATAACTGGAATGAGAACTTTTGCCCCAATTATAGTCATCAGCGCCTTTTTTCTTCTTGGAGAAACAAGCATGGCAAAGGAAGTTATAAGTCCTCATGCAAAAGGATATCTTGTAGATTTAGGAATGTATTTATCTCATCACATTCCATTAAATAAGTACACTGTTTCTTTATTAGAATTTTCATTAGGAGTTCTAACCGGTTTATCCGGCTCTGGATTCTCAGGCCTTCCTTTAATAGGTGCTATCGCTAAAACTTTTTCTTCAACTTTAAATTTAAACCCAGCAATTTTAGCCTCTATAGGACAGATAACCGCAATATGGACAGGAGGAGGTACAATAATACCTTGGAGTATCGCAGCTGTTTCGACAGTACTAGACGTAGAAGCTGAAAAAATCGCTAAAAGAAACATGTTACCTGTAATAATAGGCCTTATAGCATCATATTTCGTGACAATACTTTTATTATAATTACAAAGCCGAGGACTAAACCTCGGCCTTTAAGATATTCCTCTCATTATCAAATTCATCATACTGTCTTTTTCTTCATCGGTCATTTTTTCCCACGTCGCCTCAAAAATCACCCCCAATCCTGGTATTGCATTTTCCTCTTTGCTGTCAACAACCTCCTGTATAAACCCTTTGATTTCCTCTTTTGTTTTTCCTTTTAAGTTGTCAAGCACAGCTTTCTTTATGTCCATAACATACCTCCAATTGTAAGATTCACTAATATAATTCCCAAAACAAAAAATAATAAACAAAACAGTTTGTTGACAAAGTAAAAAATTTTTTAAATAGGATATTTTGCATCGTCACTCCGGTGTTCCAAAGCGACAAAACTAAACTCGACCCTCGGGTTCCGCAGGTTCCGCACATTCGACCTCCTTGTCTTAGTGCCCGCCTCCGCCATCCTTGGCTTCGGCCCTGCCTCCACCCTCGGTCTCATTAAGTTTTGTTATCGCTTTGTCACAAGTCGCACCGATTGCAAAATATCCTATTTCCGAAGTTTGTCTATAGTCTGAAAGTTCCTGAGAAGGAACTTAACCCTATATGACATGGAATAAATATTTAAGAATCAACAAAATCACTATACCTGCTATTCCAAAAACTCCTGTAATGAATGAAGTAATTATATTGACAGGCAAGTAAACCCCAAATAGAACACCAAAAAAATTAAAAAATAAAAGCATCACAAAACCCACTAAGGCATTTAGTACAAATTTTAACATTAACCTTAGAGATTTACCTAAAATCCATAAAATAAAAATTATGATTAAAATAGCAATAATAAAAGAAAAAGTACCTTCTACCACTATACAATCACCTCTCATATTTTGATTAAATTATATCATATTGCGCAAGTTAAAAATAATTAAATTTGTATTTTTTTAATTGATTAGTCTTTATTAATCATATAAAATAATAGAGGTTACAAAATTTAAGACAAAGGGGTATGGTAATGGAACTATTAATTAAAGCTTTTATAATGGGAATAGTGGAAGGATTAACTGAATTTTTACCCATTTCTTCCACAGGACATCTCATCATCGTAGGCAACTTTATACATTTTACAGGCAACTTCGCCACAATGTTTGAAATCGTCATTCAATTGGGTGCTATCTTAGCAGTTGTATTCTACTACAGAAAAAAAATATTTGCTTCTCTTAAAAATTTGAAACCCGGAAGTTGGGGATTTAATTTGTGGTTCAAAATCTTTATAGCCTTTATACCAGCAGCTGTCATAGGACTACTTACTCACAAATACATTGAAGAGCATTTATTTTCGCCCTTCACTGTAGCAATTGCCCTTATCGTAGGTGCAATAATGATGATAGTTATAGAAGATGCTTTCGGAAAAAGGTATAAAATTGACAACATGGACAAAGTAGATACAAAAAAATCTTTGTTAATAGGCATAGCCCAAATTATGTCCCTGTTTCCAGGAATGTCACGGTCGGCGTCTACTATAATGGGAGGTATGCTCGCAGGATTGTCAGTTAAAGCTGCAGCGGAATTTTCCTTCTTTTTAGCAATACCTACAATGTTTGCTGCAACGATTTTTTCTCTTTTGAAGGCTTTAGCGCCATGTCTTTATTGGAATGGGAAGCCCTGACAGTAGGCTTTATCATGTCATTCTTAACAGCTTTATTTGTCGTCGATAAATTCTTATCTTATCTTACCAGGCACTCTTTAAAACCTTTCGCTTATTATAGATTAGTTGTAGGTGTATTGATGATATTACTGGTAGCGCAAAAAATAGTAAAATAAATCGAGAGATAGGCCGTATGTTGGTCTATCTCTCTTTAACTCAGTTCTTCATAGACTTTTGAATACACTTCATAATCTTTATCGCTAAAAAGTATAAATCTCACTTCCTTTATGTCGCTACCTTCAAGATAATCAGATACTACTCTTAAAGCTATTTTTGCCGCTCTTTCTATAGGAAAACCGTAAGCTCCTGTGCTTATAGAGGGAAAAGCTATAGTTTTTACATTGTATTCATCCGCCAATTTAAGGCTTTCTATGTAAGCACTTGCTAATAAATTATCCTCATTATGATTGCCGCCTTTCCAAATAGGTCCTACAGCGTGAATCACATATTTAGCCTTTAAATTACCTGCTCCAGTTATAACCGCATGACCTGTAGGACAACCCCCTTGTTTTTCTCTTATAACTCTGCACTCCTCAGCGATAGAAGGGCCACCCGCTCTATGAATAGCTCCGTCTACCCCACCACCTCCAGACAAAGAAGAATTCGCAGCATTCACAATAGCATCTACTTCTTGATCCACAATATTCCCCTTTATTAATTTTATTCTCTCTTTCATTTCATCACCCTAATTTTAATTTTTATTTACGCTTAAAATTATATCACAAAAAACTGATATTTTCACGACATTGTGTTTTCATATTTTCCGTAAATTTATTCCCTTTTTTCTAAAAGATTTATCAAAGTAACCAATTTACCTCTAAAAACAAATTCACAAAATTAATTTTGCATAATAAGTTTGTTCTTCTCCATGAAGAAAAATTATTATTAAATTTTCTTTTTTAAAATCTGCTGTCACATCGTGTTTAAAAAATTCATAAGTCACTCTCTTTGACAATTCAAGATTGGAAAGTCCAACAGCTTGTGGAAGATTTCTTTTCAACCAATTTTCATCTTTAAGATACTTTTTAAAAATTTCTTGACCTTTCTCATATTTTTCTTTTACACAATCAGGTAAATCTTTGGCAACATTAAAATACAAAAAATCAAATTTTATAATGTCTTTTATTAAATCCTCATTAACATCGAGTGTCTCAATAGAAAATTTATACAAAATATCGTATAAAGCTTTTAATGAATGATTTGTATATAATAGCTTGTTTTCTTTCCAATACTTATAAAATTCAAGATAAAAGTCAAACGGCCTTTTAAAGTTATTCTCCAAATATTCAAGAGCTTTTTTAAATTTACCGGAATTATAGTATTTGTTCAAAAGAAATGCTATACCTTTTAAAATAACTAACTCTTGGTAACTAATATCCTTTGTATATAAGACCTCATATGGAGGTTTGCTATTATAAACTATATTAAACTCCTCTACTTTTCTCTTTAAAGGGGTACCTTTTAAAACTTTTAAAAATCCCAGCTGTATTTCATCAGGTTTTAAATTATACACGTCATCAAAAGCTTCACTAAAAGTTTTAAAGCTATCTTCAGGAAGTCCCGCTATCAAATCTACATGCAGTTTTATTCCCGCCTCTTTAAGCAGTTTTATTCCTCTCAAGGATTTTTCAACGGCAGTAGTACGAGATATCTTTTTTAAGCTATTCTTATTTGTAGTCTGAATTCCTACTTCAAACTGTATTCTTTTTTCCAACCCTTTTAATTCTTCTATAAACTCTTTATCTACAAGCTCAGGGTTAACTTCGCAGTGAAATACAATATCTCCACCTATTTTTTTCATAATGTTTAAAATTTCCTTTGCCCTTTTTCTGTTTGCATTAAAAGACCTATCAATAAGTTTTAATATTTTCACTCCCTTATCCACAAACCATTTTAAATCTTTTTCCACTTTTTCAATGCTTTCATATCTCAACTTGTTATCAATAGAAGAAAGACAATAAGCACATTTAAAAGGACAGCCTCTTGAAGTTTCATAATATGCAAGTTTATTGCTCAAGTCTTCCTCTCCCTCATAAGATATGGGAATTTCATCTAAATTGACATAATCTTTTTGCGGTTGAATTATTACTTGTCCATTAAATTTGTAACTAATTCCTGAAACATTTTTTATATTTCTTTTCCCTTCTAACGCCTCCAGTAATTCTTTAAAAGCAATTTCCCCTTCCCCCAAAACTATGTAATCTACAAAGCCTTTTGACAAAAGATAATCTACATCATAAGAAGCTTCAGGCCCTCCTAAAACTAATATTGTCTTCGGAAGAATTTTTTTTATATTTTCAGCCAAATTTAATGCTATTTCTATATTCCATATGTAACAAGATATACCTACTACGTCTGGTTTCTTTTCAACAACACTTTCTAGCATAAAATCTGTACTATCATTTATAGTAGTTTCAAAAATCTCTATATCATAAGGATGACAAAACTTTCTTATATTTCTTATAGCAAGATTTGTGTGATAATATTTTGCATTGATTCCTACAAGAAGTGTTCTCATATATATCCCTCGCATTTTACTACATTTTACAAATATATAATATAAACATTTGCACAAAAAAGCAAATAATTTTCGTATTGTAATATAATATTGTTAAGTAAAATTTTGTGAAAGGATTGAAGACTATGGCTTTTATAAAATTCAACAAATTTTGGCTAATACTTATATTGATAACCACAATTTTCTCTACTCTATACCTTTATTATACATTATTTCCAGGAAATACATCTGATCAAGTCTACAAATACTTTACTCCTGCAGAAATAGCAAAAGCGCAAAAATATCATAGAATAAATCGATTAATTTACATAACTTCCTTTTTGACAAAAACAATTTTTTTGATATGGTTTGTATTTGGGAATAATGCTATTAAGCTTTCATACTATACCGAAAAATTAGCTTCAGGTAAATACTATGTGAATGTCTTTTTATATTTCATTGCCTTATGGGTAATTTTAAGGTTAATATCTCTACCCTTTAGCCTTTTAAGCCATTCTGTTCAAGTAGAATGGGGATTTTCTGTGCAGACAATAGCTTCTTGGTGGAACGACTATTTAAAAAGCGCGGCTTTAGATTTTACCTTTTCCTCAATAGGGGCATTGCTCTTATTTGCAGCTCTAAACAAGTGGCCTAATAACTGGTGGTTAAGTGCCGCCATTTTTCTAACAATAGTTATGTTTGTGCAAATTTACGTCTATCCTACTTTTATAGCACCTTTATTTAATAAATTTACCCCAATCAAAGACCAAAAAATAATAAACATGGTAAAGGAAATATCAAAAAATGCAGGAATAAAAATTGATAAGATTCAAGAAATGGATGCAAGTAAAAGGACTACTCTTGCCAACGCCTACTTTTATGGATTTGGGAAGACAAGTAGGATTGTATTGTATGATACACTACTAAAAAATTATCCAGAAGAGGACATAAAGGCAGTTATAGCCCATGAAGCAGGACACTGGAAAGAAAACCACGTATTAAAAAGTATGTTAATAAGCATAGTGGGACTTGTAATAAGTCTATATTTTCTTAATATTTTAATTCACTCAAGCTTATTTCTCCCTCATGGTAAAAGAATGACTCCTGCAGTTTTAGCAATGATATATTTGTTTGTACTGCTTATAAATTTTGATACTAACCCAATACAAAATTACATATCAAGGCAGATGGAAAAACAAGCAGATTTATTATCTGTAGAATACCTTCATAATAAAGAACCTGTAATAAAACTTCAAATTGACCTTGCTAGAAAAAGCTTATCGGATGTAGCTCCGCCACCTTTTATAGAATGGTTTTTTTATTCTCATCCTTCTGCAATGCATAGGATTAAATTGGTAGAAAAGGTAAATGTAAAATAAGGCACTTAAGTGTGCCTTATTTTTATGAAGCTTTTTCTTTTTCAACCATTTCAATTGCACCGTGAGGACAATATCTCGTACAAACACCACACCCTGTGCATTTTTCTTCATCAATACTTATGTTTATCCTAAATGCCCCTCCAAACGTAACTTTAAAAGCCTTAAATTTACAACTCATTGCTGCTGGACAAAAAGGTGACCTGTCGCATATATTTTCATTGATTCTTGCTACTCTCATGATTCTACCTCCATTATAAAAAATACTCCCCCTCTGTTTAGGATATCATGTATACATTATACACAAAATTTTATATTTGTCAACATATTAAAGGCATAAAAAAAGGCCATCCTAAAGACAGCCTCTTTAATTTAAGCCCTTTATAAAATTTATTAACACCTCAGAGAACTTTTTTGCATCATCAAAATAACAGGTATGTCCCAAATTTTCAAACACAAACAATGTACTGTTTTTAATATTATTTTTTAATATCTCTGCAAATTCATAGGGTGCAATTTCATCCTTCTTCCCCCATACAATCAATGTTTTCACATATATTTCATTTAATTTTTCTTTGTATTTATCTACATTTATACTGTCCACAATTGTCAAACTTTTAAGCAAATTGCCATATTTGAGAGTAAATTTTATAGATATTTCCCCGCTAAAAGAGGGAGCTACAAGATGAAAAGAAGATATATTTAAGTTTTTTACAAATTCTAATAAAACCTCTTCCTTTTCCAAATCACACTCTTCAGAAGAACCATATCCGGGAAGCTCGAGGCATATCACCTTAAACCCTTCATTAGATAAATTTTCAGCTATTCCTGAATTTATCCAATCATAGGCGTTGTACCTTTTTCCGTGTAATAAAATTACCGTCTCCTTACTGTCATCTTTACCCATTTCTAAATAATAGATTTTTCTTCCTTTTATAACTACATACTCACTTTTTATAACCATTTGAATCACCTCTATATAATTAGTGAAAGCTCCGCTCCATCCCTTATCGCTTCTACTGCAGAAGCAACAGTTTTGCAGTCGCCAATGAAATAATATCTGTCCTCATTTTTCAGTTCCTCAAATTCAGTATCAGGTAAATTTCCAACTGCTAAAACTATATCCTCCACTTTGACCACTTTATATGTGTCATTAGAGGTATACATAAGTTTTCCGCCAGATATCTCTTTTATTAAAGCATTTTTGATTATATTCACTTTCAGGTCTTTTAATCTATTTAAAAGCAGTTTTTTAACCATTGGGTATATCCCTTCGCCAACTTCTTCTTTTATCTCTAAAACCGTCACATTTTTCCCTTTTTCAGCAAGGTATTCGGCTGTCTCAAGGCCAGTAAGTCCTCCACCATGACAGTAATTTGCAGGGATTAATGGCAATGATTTTACAGATGGAGGCTTTACAATTGATGAGAGTGTAAGATTTGCAAAACTGCTTGAAGGTTATGGTGCTGATGCTTTAGATATATCGGGAGATGTATCTTCACATCGGAATATCATATTTCTCCTATGGGAATTGAGGACAGGCCTTTGATTGGAGTTGTAAAGAGGATAAAAGAAAATGTGACTATACCTGTCATAGCAGTTGATAAGCTGGGCAGTGTTTACGACTGGGAAAAAATTTTAGAAGATGGTATAGCTGATTTTATAGGGATAGCGCGTGGTTTCATAGGAGACCCTGATTTAGTTGAAAAGTTGATAAAAGGAGAAGAAGAGGATATTAGGTATTGCATTCACTGCAATCAGGCGTGTATTGCATACATTCAAAAAGGGCTTTCTGTTTCTTGTATGATTAATCCAGAGGTAGGAAGAGAAAAGGAATTTGAAGTAAAGACCGATAAACCTTTAAATATAGCTGTAATTGGCGGAGGACCAGCAGGTATGTCTGCAGCCGTATTTGTTGTTTTGTAAAATCTGATGGCTTGTATTTTGGATTGTGCATTGCAAGTTGAATACCAGCTTTTGCACCGTTTTGACGTATGACTTCCGATAATCTTTTAAGGCCTTCTATTTTATCATAGTCATCTATTCCAATTTGATTTATGAAAAATTTTCCTAATTTGTTTACGTAACTCGCACCTACAATGACCAATGAAACACCTTTTGACCTTCTTTTATAATATTCCACTTCTCTTTCGCTTACAAAGCCTTCGTTTGATAAATTTGTAACAGTCGGTAACATAATTAGTCTGTTTTTTAACTTAATCTTTCCTATTTTACCTTCTTTCAATAGCATATTTATCACCTCTTTCGTAATTAATATTGTACCTCTTGTATCATTATAAGTAAAATAGTATAATTTTATAATACCCATAAGTACAAACTTATGAGGTGATAATGTGAACTTACGCCAATTAAAAATTTTTTTTAACTGTCTGCCAAGAAGGAAGTATGTCTAAAGCCGCCAAAAAACTTTGCATGACTCAACCGTCCATAACATAAAATATTTGAAAGAATAAATAAAAAACTCATCAACTTATGCAGGAAAAGTTTTAAAAGAATATGCTAAAAGAATCTCCTCATTAATAGATGAAGCTCTCGAGAAGATGAAGCAGTACTCGAGAGGTTTTTGAAACAATAGAGAATTTTGTTTACAATTTTAATTCTTGACATAGGTTGCCATAAATGTTATAATAATGTTAAATATAAAAATTCTAAGAGGTGAATTCTTATGAAAAAAATTGCTATCTTAATTGAGAATATGTATGAAGAGCCAGAACTACTATATCCATACTATAGGCTCAAAGAAGAGGGATATGAAGTACATTTAATAGGTCCAGAAAAAGACAAAGTATATACAGGAAAACATGGATATCCAATGAAAAGCACCCATGCTTCTAAAGATGTAAAAGCCGAAGATTACGATGCAGTAATAATCCCCGGCGGTTATTCACCTGATCATATGAGAAGATGTAATGACACTATTAATTTCGTCAAAGAAATGGACAAACTGCAAAAAACCATAGCAGCTATTTGCCATGGACCATGGATTATGCTTCCGCCTGCAATTTAAAAGAAAAAAAAGTTACAAGCTTTTTCTCAATAAAAGATGATTTAATAAATGCAGGAGCCCAGTATGTAGATGAAGAAGTAGTTGTAGATGGAAATTTAATAACCTCCAGAACTCCTAACGATTTAGTAGCTTTTGTAAAAGCTATAATTGAAAAGGTTAAATAATTATACTTTTATTGCGAACCCCCTAATAAGTGACGGGGTTCGCAACTTATTATTTCACGATTAAATGTTATGAATCTATATACTTTTCAAGGTAGTAAAGGTCTTTTATTATAATCTTTTTTCCATCTACCTCAATTAAACCTTCTTTTTTTAACTTATTTAGTCCTTTTGTAACTGTTACTCTATCACATCCTATTAAATTGGCAATATTCTCATGGGTTAAAGGAATATCTATTATGTAGCCTTTTTAATCTTCTTACCTTGCTGATAAAATAATCTAATTAGAAAATCGCACAATCTTCCAATTGAATCTTTGAAAATTAAATCGCTCATCTGCATAGTAACAATTCTAAATTTTCTGCTCATGCTATGAGCAATATATTTATACATATCAGGATTTGTTTCCAGAATAGAACTTAATTTATCTTCGAAAATAATAGATACTTCACTATCTTTTATAGCTTGACCTTCAATTAAATCAAATCCTCCTCCTAAATAGGAAAATTCTCCAAATATTTCCCCTGGTTGTAACAAATAAAGAACTTTTATCTTTCCATTTTTATTTGAAATAAACTGTTTTATCAACCCTTTCGTTATTATGGCAATATACGTTTTGCTATCATTAATTACTATAGTTTCATTTTTCAAAAAACTCTTTTTATATCCCTGTATAGCTATATTAAGGAAAAACTTCCTCATCTCTTCCTGCCGTTTTATATCAAACATTTCATTATATACCGAACCTATAGACATCCCCTTTCAGCTCCCATTTCTTTCCTGTTTAAAACAATAAAAACCACACCAACGATTTCACTATTTTTGCAATATTTTTAAAAAAGTCGACCTTAAAATTAATTATACTATTTCCAAACTATTATTTCTATAAATTATTCTCTTTTTACTTTTATAATATTCAGAAAGCATGGAGAATAAAATCCCCATGCTTTTATCAATTATTTTTCGCAATTACTTTTATAGCAATTTCTATAGCTTTCACCATATCCCCCAAAGACATAGAAGGAGTATTAGGTTTATTTAAAACTTGCACTGGCAAATAAGGTATGTGAATAAAACCCGCTTTAATGTTTAAGCTGTTTTTGTGAACATAATTAAGTATTCCATACATCAGATGATTGCACACATACGTACCTGCTGTATTAGAAATTGATGCCGGTATATTCTCTTTTCTTATCTCTTCAACTATCTCTTTTATTGGAATAGTCGCAAAATAAGCGGGAGCTCCTTTAGGGTCAATCGGGGTATCAATTGGTTGTTGCCCTATATTATCTGGAATTCTAGCATCATCGATATTGATGGCTACTCTCTCCACACTTATATCATATCGCCCGCCAGCCTGTCCAATACTCAGAACTGCATCCGGCTTAACTTCCTTTATTTTTTCTATTGCCCTCTCAACAGAAAGATAAAAAGCAGTAGGAACTTGAATCTTAATTATCTCAGCATTTTCTATATTATCTTTCAAGTTTTTTAATACTTCATATGAAGGGTTTATATTTTCCCCTCCAAAAGGATCAAAAGCTGTTACGAGTATTTTCATTTACACATCACCCTTTCATAAAAATATTAAAACGCCCAAAAATACATTAGCACTATGTGAACAATAAGCATGACAATAGCTACGGGAACTTGATATTTTATAACTCCATATTTCTTATCTTCCATTTCCAATATTGCAGTAGGAACAATATTAAAATTCGCTGCCATTGGGGTCATTAAAGTTCCACAATATCCTGCTGTCATACCTAAAGCTGCTACTATCACCGGATTTCCTCCTTGAGCTATTACAAAAGGAATTCCAATACCCGCTGTAATAACTGCAAAAGCTGCAAAAGCATTTCCCATTATCATTGTAAATAAAGCCATTCCTACACAATATGCAATTACTCCCAAAAGTATATTACCCTGAGGAATAATTGTTTTTATCCCACTTGCGATCACATCGCCTACTCCTGCAGCAGTAAAAATAGCTCCTAAAGCAGCAAGCAGTTGTGGTAAAATGTTTACTGGTCCTACCACTTCAAGTAATCTTCTACCATCGTCTGCCATTTCTTTAACTTTCCCTTTTGTAATCACCAATGCTAAAATTGCAGCTACTACAGTTGATATCCAAAAAGCCACAAGTGAACCAAGTTGTTTAGTCCATATTTGAGCAACAATAAACGTAACTATGCCAAGAGCCAAAGCTGGAACAAAAATTAAATTGCCAATTTTTTGTGACATTTGATCTTTAAATTCTGAGCTTGATTCGTCAAATTTTCCAACTTTGACTAATCGAAATGCAGATAGTAAAGTCAATGCAATAACCATGTATCCTATATATATATCAGGTATATAAATGCTTTTATTGCCCCACAATAAGCCTATTCGGCTAAATGCGAAAATTATTCCTAATATTCCCCAAAATAAAGCAGTAGGAATTTTTGAAGGATGGTTTTTTTCTTTTAGTGTAGCATATGCTGAGTAAAAAGATACTATACCCATCATAATGTATAGTATTTCAGTTAAAGCATCCTTAAGCACCCATTATTCCTCCTTCTTATTGTTTTTATCCCTATACTTTTGGTCAAATTTTTTGTCATAATAGAAAAACTGCAAAGTACCAACCACCATTATTATTAACGCAATAGGTATTGACGCTTTTGCAATATCCAAAGCTTCTACGGTATAGTTTAATTCTTTTAATACGCCAACAATTAACAAAACTCCTCCTGCTGCAACAAACACATTCTGTCCAAAGAAATTGCCATAATTCTCTACTGCAGCTTCTAAGCCCTTAATGGTTTCGTGGTCCTCGCTTTTTATTTCCCCATATCTATTTATTGCTGCTCCTTCTGCCATAGGAAGTATCAAAGGCCGTATAAACTGTACATGTCCACCTAGCCTTAAGCCAAACATTGCTGCTAATGTCCTGAGTACTAAATATAATGCAGTTACTTTCCCTACCGTAGCTGCTTGTATTTTCTCTATTACATAAGCAGCCCTTTCGCGTAGGCCATACCTTTCAAGTATTCCAATTACAGGCAATGAAATAATAAATATGGACATATATCTATTTTCCACAAAAGCTTTTCCTAAAATTTCCACAATCTTAGGAAAAGGTACTCCTGACATCATGCCAGTTACAATACCAGCTATTAAAACCACTGCTAAAGTATCGAGTTTCAAAATAAATCCGATAATAATGATTAAAATACCAATTAACTTAATCATAATATCCCCCTTTATAAAGAATTTATTTTTATGAATTGTATCACAATGCATAAAATAAAACTGTTGCCACAGCTACAATTTTATAAACTCTTAGTTATAATTATTTGCAAATTCTGTAAACTTATTTGCCATGAAAAACTTGCATAAATTTTTCTATCTTAAACTATTACAGCAACTTGGAGCAATAAAAAAGCACGTAGGTTAATTTGAGTTTCAGGGCGATCATTTAGAGGCTGGAAAATGCTACCTAAACTATATAAATACCTTAAGGTACAGTGATAAATTTAAAGAAGCTTTTGAAGTGCTTGGAAAAGCTAAGAATAGTTACAAAGATGTCGCTGAACTTTATCACAAGTTTAAAATTCAAGAGATTATTCTTTATTTTAATATCGGTATGTATGAAAAAGTTATTGAACTTTCAGAAAGCATTAATGCTTCTTTACTCAGCATTTAGGTCATATAAAATACTTGAATAAAGAATTTGAGGAGGCCTATAGATTTCTTAAAAAAATGCGAGAAATATTTTGCTGAAGAGAAATTTTACAATGACTTATCTGTTATTTATGAAGACTTATACGCAATTACAGGTGTTAATTACAGGGTAAACGCATTAGCAGTAAAAAATAAATTAGGAAGAAAAAATGTAGTCATATAAACATTAAAATTTCTTTCCGCCGAAAACCTATCACCAATGTTTGTTAATTTTTTATTATATAACTTTACATTTTGTTACCTTAATTGTAAAATAAATGGTAGGAGCACTTTTTAAAATCTGAAAGGAGAACTTTTGATGCTTAATGCCTGTTTATCTTCTAAAGTGCTGAGTACATCTACAAATCTTTCCAGATTATTATAACAAAGTTTTCTAACAATATTCACATACTGTTCTGCAAAAGCGCCATCAAGGCCCTGAGTTGCTTTTAAAATAAGTTCATGTTTGAGTTTTAATTTTTTACTATGGATCTAAATGCTCTACTGAATAGTACACAGGAGCAATAAGCAAAAATACCCATGACAACAAAGGCATAATCCCCTGTGCTATAAATACGTTTTTAATCAAAAGCCCCAAGAAAGTCCCAATAAGTAAAATCACTACAAGGGAAAGTATTATGCCAACTATTAAAAAGCCTGCACTTACTTCACTGGCAAATACTACAGAAATATATGACGATATTATTACCGGTAGTGTAAAAATGATATAAGTAAGAGCAAGTGAAAGAGCTATTTCTTTTATGTTCACAGACATGGTGGAGTTATAATTCAAGTACTCAAATGAAACATCAAATACGCTCCCGTGCTTAGTAAAGCTAACTGGAAGTGAAAATTCTAAAATTAACTCAACTTTTTCTCCATCCGAAAGAATAAAAGTCATTTCTACAGGCATTTTCATTAAAGTTGAAATTTCTTCGGGGGACCCTTCGGCTATAATTTTGCCTTTCACCATTACATAAACTCTATCGCAAAGGGATTTTATTTCGTTCATATCATGACTTGCAATTAAAATACCCCTTCTATTTTCATTTTTAATTGGTATATTCTCTCCCAAATTTGGGTTTTTGAAATTATATCAACCATAGCTGTGGGCTCGTCAAGTATTAGAATTGGAGTTTCTCTCGCAATTGGTATGTTTAGTAATAGCATCCTCATCAAACCAGAAGATAGCATATACCCTGCGTAGCTTTTAAACCCTTCAAGCCCTGATTCTTTCAGCATTTTATCAACTTTTTGAGATAATTCCTCTTTTTTTACCCCTTTAAATTTCAAAGCAACTTCAATTGTTTCTTTAACAGTAAGCGAAGGAAAATACAAAATACTTTGAGGGCAGTATCCAATGTTATCCCTAATGATGCTTGGTCTTCCTAACCCTCCCTTTGAGATTATTTCAATTAATATTGATCTAGATTCAAAGCTAAATTTGAAAAAAGTCCAACTATTACGTTTGCGTTATAAAAATTTCTAAATACTCCTTGCACCTAGTCGGGAACAATAATGGCTCTCCACCCGACAAAATGAAAATAACCGGAGGAGTATTCTCTAACAGTTCATGTAAGCGTTTTTTTTAGCAAAGGATTAGCTTTATCAACCTCCCCACTCCGAAATTTTTTAGACATAGAACTACATAAAAGACACTGTTCGTTACACATTGATGTAACAGATAAGCTTAGGTACAAAGGATACGAGGGTTGTATTCCTTTTTCAATGTAATGTTCTGTTATAATGTCAAATATCTTTCCCCCTCCTGTTAAAAGAGTATTATTGTTTTTATAATATTTTAGATATTCTAGAATTTTGTTCATATTTCTCCTCCTGTCGACTGGTATTTTTTCAGCCCTTGGTAAAGGATAACTTTTAAAACCAAATAATATAATAAGGGAGATGAATAACACCATATACTCTCGTATACATTGCTCTTACCAAGGGCAATCCTTGCAGGAATTGCACTAAATAAGAAAATGGGAATTGCATATATGAGCAAATTGCGAACAATTTTCGGGAAAACCGTGTCAGGTTTTTCTGCAACTGTTAAAAGCTGCAGGACTATCGCTGAAATTGCTTCAGACCTTAAGCCAAAAAGGGTGAAACTGTATACTATGAAAAATAAAAGTCCCATTAAAATAGAAGCACTGAAAATTGAAATGATATAAGCTATTGTTAATTTAATTCCACATATTTTCATACACCATATATTTAGAAATATTAACAAGGGGGTTGAAAGAGCTGCAGGAAAATTTAGGTTTTTTAGTACAATGTATTTTATGAGAGGCTGTGGTTTTAGTAAATCAAAATACCCTGTTAAAACTGATTGTCCAAACTTGGAAACAGCTTCTGCAAAGAAAATTGCATATAAGTTGTTTACTAAAAAGAAGCAGGTTATATAAAAAAGAATTTCTTGTCTATTGTAATCACCAAAAACGTCAATTTTTTGAGTAAGCAGGTAATAGCCTAAAAATGTCGCAGTGTATAAAGATAAGTCTGCCAAAAACCAGCTTACCAAATTTGCTCTATATTGAATTGCTTTTTTAATTGAAAATCTTATAGATTCTATTAACATGTTTTCACGCCCCATGAGAGGTGTATTTTTTAATCCATTTTTCATAAGTAAAAAAACAATGAAACCAAGTATTAACACCCAGACTAGTGAAATAAGCAATCCTTTATTTACTATTTTAATGTCAAAATTAGCATCGCATATAAGCTTTGACGGGATATACGTCATATAAGGGAAGGGAGTCATTAGCATAATTGATTCAATGCCAGGCAAAAGGTCTAAAGGGAAAATGGCACCTGAAAGAAGACCTGTCAGTAAGTTTCTGATGGCAGCTATGCCCCATATTTCTGTCAGCCAAAAAGATAACAATCCTATTATAAAGGAAAATAAAGCATTGAGTAAAAAGCCCAAAATTAACGCTAAAGGTAAGTATAACAGCCGGTTTGCTGGGATTTCAATTTTTGCCCAAATTGAGAGCACAATAATTATTGGCATATATAAAATTGCAAACCTTGCAAGGCTTGAAGATATGTGACTGTATGAAATACTAGTCAGATAACCTACTGGAAGTAAAAGCTTTTGCCCAAATCTGTAAGTTTTTATATCCTTTTCAATGTCATGTTCAGCATGAATTTCTGTAAATAGAAGTATTGCATTAGAAATGACAATGTAAATCATCATTTCTTTCAGAGTGTAATTTATGGGATTTCTTTCAATTAAAGACCTCCAGAGAAAGAAGTTTATTAGGATTGGTACAATTAGGGAACTTAAAAGCTCTCCTATAAGGTAAATTCTATACATTAAGAGTCTTTTTATTGAGTAGTCAAAATATCCCATGAAAACATACAATGTCCTCATTTTTCTGCACCCTTATACAATGATTCTATGATAATATCGAGAGTATCATCGTGAAAATTTATATTTGAAATTTCAGCCTCATTTGACAAAACTCTCATTACATTTATCGTTTCTTCTGGACTAAATCTGATGAAATATTCTTGTTCTTCGCTTGCTTTTTCTACTTTATAATATTTGCTGATTCTTTCAACTGCACAATTGCTTGCGTTAAATCTAACCTTTCTGATGTCGGGAATCATACTTTTCAGTTTCTCAATTGTTCCGTAATATAGCTCTTGACCTTTGTGGAGTATATAGATGTTGTCACATAAATCTTCAATATCAGTTATGTAATGGCTTGTAAGTATTATTGATGCATTGTATTTTCTCTTGTAATTTTTTAGGTAGTTTCTAATTGCCCTTTGGGTGATAAAATCTAATCCAATTGTAGGCTCATCAAGAAAGATAACTACCGGCAGGTGAAGGAATGATAATATTAATTCACCCTTCATCCTCTGTCCTAAAGAAAGGGTTCTGACATGTTTTTGCAGGTCTATTTCTGACAAGCCCAATTCTTCTGCCATTGATTTTGCCCTTGAAATTGCTTCTCTTTTGTCAATAGAGTAAATGGAGGCAAAAAGTTTTACAGAATCAATAATAGTTAAGTCTGGATCTAACTGACCACTCTGTCCCATTATTAATGATACTTTTCTTCTGTAATCTTTGCTTCGTAAAAAAGTGTCTTCTCCCAACACTCTTATAATACCCTCATCTGCTTTAATAATGCCAGATACTAATTTAATAGTAGTAGTTTTCCCTGCACCGTTAAGACCAATTAGTCCAAGTATTTCCCCTTGATTTACAGTAAAAGAAATGCCCTTTACTGCTTCTATGTACTCGTACCTTCGCTTAAAAAAGCTTTTAACTGTATTTACCACGCCATTTTCTTTTATGTACACTTTGTAAGTTTTGCTGACATTTTTAATAATTATCTGGGGATTCATGACCCTCTCCCTTTAAAAAGTTCAATCGAACTATTGTTTTGGATGCTATAAAGTGTAAAATCCTGGTACATTCCCAAAATCCCTTTCCTCTTAGCTTTTTTATCTGCTATATCAAAGATTAAAAGGCCAATCACAAAAAACGGCTGTAATTAAAATAAAAAACAAAGAATACAATATTTTTATCACACAGAAATTAAAAAATTAATAAAATCCTCCTCCAACCCTACAACTTTAATTTCCAATTGCAGAAGAATAATTTTTAAGTCTCAATTCATCACGCTATCTGTCCCACTTGTATTTGGAAAAATGATATACCTTCCTCCGCCAAAACTACTACTTCTAGGTATGTCGTATGTTTCCACTACCTTATTTTCTTGGTCTATTAGCTCTATCCCTTTCTCTGTCCTTCGCAAAAGTCCCATCATTTGCCCATCTTTTAGCGCAAAAACATAGAGTTCTGGAAGCTCGGTGGGCTTCACCATTTGAATACCTACAAATAAAATATCTTCATAGCTCCCCAAAATTTCTATATTAACCGGCATGGCTGATTTCAATGTTTCTGAAGCATATTTCTTCTGATACTCTATGATATTGTTGATTGGCTTAAGTTTTATACTATCAATATCTACTTCTGCAGGAACTGTAAGTATCGTTTTTTACAATCATTATTACATGCGAATCTGGGATCACAATAACACCACCTGCTGCTGCACTTTCCCACGTTGATATTTTCCAATATCCTTTTTGATTAAGCATATAATTTTTTAAACCAGGAACATATGTCCATGCCCAATTATTATTGCTATCTTTCAATCTCTCCCATTTACCCGGATCAATAGGTATACCACCGGCATTTAGCGCTTGAGAAACATAATCTGCGCAATCATTATGACAGAAGCAGTCATAGTATGGCCATTTAGCATTATTCCATTTAGTAATATCCTGTAGTGCAATATTATGGGGACAATAAGTGGTTGCATTTGAAGTCCAGGTATTCGCATAATCTCTTGCTTTGAATCTATCATAATAAGGATATAAAGTTGCTACTGCAAAAGTTCCTTCTTCAATTAATTTACTCTCCATTTCTTTATATCCTACATTTTCATATTCTGCAGGGGATTTTGGAATTAATTCCTCTGCCGGTACAAACGTATTCATTTGTTCTGCATATAACTTTGTCCTATTCTCTTCAATATTATTTCCTCTAAGTTCTGCCTCAAATTTTAATATCATATACGATTCATCAGGAACTCCAATATATCCTTTAAGTTCTGCGTATTTATCATCTAGGACCTTCACTACCCTCTGTGCTTTTTCCTTTGTAAGTACGCCACTATTAGCATTTACTACTTTATTGATTTTATGCTCTTTTTGAAGTTGATCATCATAATCAGACATATTAACCTTTTTTTAACATTCCTTTGATATAAGGTAATTCACTAACTTTTTGTGCTTTCAATACTTTAACAACGCATACTTTAGCAATTCCTTCAATTTTATCTCCTGACTTTTTTAAATCAATAATTTCAACATCTACATTATTTACGTGATAATAATAGCACCAATTATTTACAATCCATTGTTTAATAAAATTTGCTATTTCCCCCTGATATTTGAGGTCATTGTCTCCTGCTTTAATAACACTACTTTTAATTCCAACACCGTAGATAATAATAGCTACCACTAGAAGCCACACAATATGTTTTACCAAGCTTTTTCTTACCATTGACATATTATTCACCCCTCCTTGTTCTCCCTATAATATAGGTTTGCACACAAACTAGTTAATAACATTAACTGCACGCTGGGATGCTACACTGCATCCATACCCAACTAGGAAGAAACTTTACTTTGGTTCTACAATTACTTCTATCATCTCAGTTTCAACCATGTTCTCTACATTAATCTGCTCAGCATCAAAAAAATTTCGAAAAATCTATAAAAACATCTTCACCTCCTCTTTCCAGAGATGTCTTAGATAAGCCCAAAATTTTTGAAGGTCATAAAACCTTATAGCACCTGTTACAGAAAGATTTGGAAAACACTTTAATGAATGTTCTAAAACCGTTTTCATTGATTCTCTAAATTAAATAAATCCCGTCACCTTGATAAAGGCATTAAACTTTTGATTATGACAAGCCTCAAAAAGCAATAAGAACATTTTCTACATTCCTTTATCATCTCACTGGCTTGTGTTAATTCATCTAGGCAAAACAATCGAATGAAGTACTATCTGATCTATTCATCCTCCCATCACTCTCCGCTCTAATATTTTCCTTCCACTTTCATCATATCATTAAATTACTTAAATTCAACCCGATTTGAATCGGGGTTGAATAGCAGAATTTTTCATCAAGAAACAAAATTCCCCACAGGTAAATTGTGGGCACAGGCAATCCCTAACGTTTCGTTGCCTCAAAAACTTTTAAGCACTCAATTGGCTTAAAATAATGTCTTTATATCTACTTGAATTTTCTATTAATTCCTCATGTTTTCCTTCTGCTATTATTTCCCCTTTATCTAGTGTAAATATCAGAAAAACACTCAAACTAACTAAAATTAAAGTTTTTCCTTTTTTCACTTCAATTCACCTCCTCAAAAGCTAAATGTTAAAGTTGTATAGTCAGCCCAACTACTCGGTATCCAACTAGGATCTAATTGGAAAAGAGTCTTTTTTCAGGATGATTTGGCGAGTTGTTAAAAGCAGCAACATAATGATCACCAATATACTCCATGGAGTAATTACTGTTCACTCTTAAATTTTTTATCTTTTATGTAGATTTCCCCTCCCATTTGTCGAATTATTATATATACCGCATGAAAATATTTTTCAAGAAAGAGGAAATCCTAGCTGTCTATAGATTGAGAATTTAATTTATGCCCTTTTTTAGCCCCTTTTTTGTCTTTTCTTTCCCCTTATCACTTTCTTTATGTTTGATTGTCAGTTTTGATTACTATATATTGTATGTCATACATATTTTGGTTTTTGATTATGATTATTTTAATTAATTTTGCACATCCCTATGTTAAAGTACTATGAGGGCATCAAAATAATAAACACCAAAAAATTATTATTTAGGTTGCTTTTTCATCCTCTCCTCCCTTTACATATTTCTTCCTTAATTATATAATGCATAGTAAAAATTTCAAGTCGATTTGAATCGGCATGAGGTGTTAAAAAATAATCAAAACCGTATTACTCTTCTATCTCCACATATCCATCCTTTATTCTGAATATCCTGTCACATCTTTTTGCAATAGCTTCATTATGTGTTACAATCAATAAAGTTTTACCCTTATCTACCAAACTTTCCAAAATGTCTACGATTTTTTCCCCGTTTTCTGCATCTAACGAACCTGTCGGTTCATCTGCAAGTATTACCTCAGGGTCATTTATTATAGCTCTTGCTATTGCCACCCTTTGCCTTTCTCCTCCTGATAAGTTCCTGACCTTTTCGTTTATTTTAACTTCCAAACCCACTTTTTCCAAAACTTCTTCAACCATTTTTCTTTTCTCTGATTTTGTCTTCTTTGTCAAAGAGTACAAAAGAGGTATTTCTATATTTTGAAATACTGTATCTTCTTCTACTAAGAGAAATTCCTGGAATATATAACCAAAAAATTTATTTCTTAGTTTTGCCCTTTCTTTTTCCTTTAAACTTGATGCTCTTTTCCCAGCTAAGTAAACCTCCCCTTCTGTTGCGGGAAGTAATAATCCTATTATATTAAGAAGTGTTGTTTTGCCAGAGCCTGAAGGTCCTACTATAGCAATCTTTTCTCCCTCATTTATTTCTAAGTATACTCCCTTTAAAACCACATTCTTTATCTTTCCACTTATGTATTCTTTTTTTACATTTTCTATTTTTATAAGCATATTTAATTGTCCCTCCTAAAAAATGCTGTCAAATCCTTTTTGTTCAATCTCCCAACAGACAAAATGGATACAAATAATATTGTTATAAAATAAAACGTAAAGACAAACCACCATACCCACTTAGTGCTTGGCAATAAAAGGATATTAGGTATAGCTAAAAACATAGCTAATGGCAAAATGACAACCAAAACCACAAAAATAGTTACGCGCAAATACAAATCTTTTTTAGTAGCCCCGTATATTTGATGAACAACATATTCTGTAAAGTTGCGATCTATCATTATATAAAGGAAAGAAACCAATCCAACTATTATGAATATCCCCATACTTATAAGAAAGCTTGAAAAAAATATAAAATTTATGAAATCCTCATTATAGCCCTTTTCAACTATATTTCTTAAATTCAATTTTTCAGGAATTAAAGTAATTTTTTTGGTCTTATTTGCCATTTCTACAATTTTATCAATCTCGCCTTCCTCCGATTTTGTAATATGAATATTTTGTATTAACTCAAGAAACCCTCCTACTTGGTACAATGTTGCTACTTCTCTTGATGAAGTCAAAACAAGCACTTTGTCGTCTAAACTTCTATATCTGCCTTTATTTATATAACCCTCTCCCTTTTCTAATCTGCCATCAACCTTGTACGTTTGCCTATTAAAAATTCCCAATTTAATTTCATCTCCAATCTCGAGCTTTTTACATCAGACCCTATAAAAATGTATAAGGGTTTTTCTGTATCTTTGTATTTATCAACGCCAAAAATTTTATCAAAATTCCCAACCCCTATAACTATTTTCGCATCGGGATGTTCTTGTGAAAATTCTGTAGTACCTGCATTTTCTATTACGGAGTACGCATTACCACTCCTATCAAAGAAATTTTCAAAAAAATAATATATCTCCTTGTCAATAAAAGGAGGTTCCCAGTTGTTTAAGTAATCTTTAAAAAAGATTATATTGTTATTTTTTATAATCCTCAGTGTTTTGCTGTAATAACTCAGCTGTACAGACTGCTCTAAAATTATAATTGTAAAAAACAAAAAAATTGTCATTTGGAAAATAAATAAAAGAATTTTCCACTTGTTTTTCCTAACATCTTTAAAAGCCAATTTAAATTGCGTAATCATATACTCCATCCTTTCGGTTTAACCTGTAGCCAACAGTTAAAAAAGCCAAAAACCATATTGCATATCCCAATAAGACATTTGCCAATACGACAATTGATAGTGTTTTGATCGAAACATCATAAACAGTACTGGCAAAAAATAGTTTGTAAAAAATTGCAACTAGCACAGAGCTTAAAAATAAGTACTTCAATATTTCTCTTGTATACCTTGCCAAAAGCTTTACATTTGTTGCTCCAAATATTGAATGTATAATCATAACTTTTTTTTGATTATGTAAAAGTATATAATAGAAAAAATACAAATTTACGCACACGAAAATAAAGGCTATAAACACAGGCAAATAAATTTTAGAAAGCAGCATTGAAGAGATAATATTTTTAAGATTGCCCCTGTAAAACCCTTCATCAGTAATGTCATATAAATACCCGTATTTTTGCAGCATTTTTTGAATATCACTAACAATTTGATTTACTTCTTCTTTTGAATTAGAATCAAAATAATAAAAGCCAAAAATATTATTAGCCTTGCTAAAATAGTTGTATATATACTCATGAGTTTTGTCATACAGGGGATGTCTTGAGTCGTATACTCCTAATATGTTTAGTTTTTTGCCTTCTATCATGTCCTCAATATAATTTCTACCTAATCTTTTTACATTGTAATCATAAGAATAAGAATCTTCTTTTATGATTATGTCTTTAACAGACACAGTAGAAAACATGTCCCCTTCTTTTAATAAGTTTGATTTGTAAAAGTTTATTGGATCATATAAACCAAGTCCAACATCCTCTATGTCCCAATATACCATTACGATATTTTTATTTTTAACAATTTTATACATTTCCTCTTTGACTTTATGGGCTATTTCAACGTCTAAGGCCAGTTGAGGGTCAAAAGGAGGAGAAATTTGAAGTTCGACAAAATTTTCACTAAGCCCCAAAGGATTTTTTAAAGTCGTATCTGCTCTGAAATATGTAAACAAAGAAAAAATGATAAATGCTACAGAAAAAATAAAAGTCAGTGTGAAAAGTATAAATTTGTTTTTCATTTTTTAATTCTCCTCTCATTATATGAACTACAACATATACAATGTTGTCTTCTCCGAACCGGAAAGCCCTATAAAAAGCCCCCTTTTAAAACACTCTTATCTGCCAAGTGTAATAAACAAGTGGTTTGTCTTATTTACCAATTTTTATTTCAAAAACTTCCACCATTGGTGTAGATATAGTAAATGGTAAAATTCCGCTACCATATGGTACAGAGTCAAATCCATATTCAAACCGTACTTTTTCAGCAAAGGGATTTAAGGTATCATAAAAAGTAATCTCTTTACTGACGAGTTCCCCATTTAGCGACCAGTCAGTATAACATCTACCAGTATCTTTATCTGTATTAGGAATATAATACCTTATATAGCCTCGTAGTCTACTCCAACCATTATCATTATAAGCAGAGCTCAACTGAATGTAACCAACGTATTTGTATTGATAGTACTCCGTAGACTTAACTAGATTTGGACCTGACTGATATACAATCGTAGTAATTGCCGCATATGCAGAAGTAGTAAAAGTAACTATCAAAAGAATTACAAATAGGCTTGTTATTTTCTTGTTCATCACCATTCATCTCCTTCTGAAATATTATAAAATTCAAGGGGGGCTTTAATGAACTAATGTCGAATTCAAATAAAAGTCTATTACAATATTTCTTATCGCTATCACCTTTTATCCATTTACGAAATAGACTTGTGCAAAATTCAGAAGCCTTCATTTAAGCCACTTTGCAGACATATTTTTTTCCTATCACTCTTGAATTTTTTATCTTTTATGTAGGATTTCCCCTCCCATTTGTCGAATTATTATATATACACTATAAATTTTA
>NZ_BAZY01000023.1 GCF_001310975.1 Thermoanaerobacter thermocopriae JCM 7501 | reverse complement strand
ATTGTAATGTGTATTAAGGAGGAAAAATAAAATGGATGCCACAACTGCGTCCTAGTAATATTGTGGAAAAATCAGGCCTTGACAAAAAAGAAGTTGAAAAGGCTATTAAAGAATTAAAAAAAGAAGATTTAATAATGTCTCCTAAAAGATGCTATTACTCTGCAAAATAATCTGTAAAAAAAAGAGAGTGCAGATTTTACACTCTCTTTTTTCTATAACCAAAACTTTCTAAAACTACTCTTTCAATACTATTTATCCTGGCAGTTATACAACTAAAGCAATGAACAAATTTTTCCCGGATATTGCCGGATATAATGCGTACAACTTTCTGCATTCTCCCTCTGTCACATTGGGCATTACAACATTTGCTCCACAACGAAGTGCTGTCATTCTTCCATTAGGATTAAATTCATTATGGCGTTCAATATTCAAAAAATTTGTGCATACTTAAATATCTTTCCCCAGTATCAGGTAGTACTGTTACAACCCGTTTTCCTTTCCCGAGGTGATTTGCAACTTCAATTGCCGCAAAAACATTTGCCCCGGAGGAAATACCGCAAAGAATTCCTTCTTGTTTTGCAAGTATCATTGACATCTCAAAAGCATCTCTCTCTTTTACTTTTATAATTTCATCGATAACGTCAAGATTTAGTGTATCAGGAACAAATCCTGCTCCTATTCCTTGTATCTTATGAGGTCCAGGTTCGCCGCCTGACAATACAGGAGATTCCTCTGGTTCTACTGCAACAATTTTTATATCTTTGTTATATTGCTTTAAAACTTTCCCTACTCCAGATATTGTTCCCCCTGTGCCTACACCTGCTACAAATGCATCCACTATCCCATTTGTATCTTTTAATATTTCTTTTGCCGTTGTAAGTTCATGTATTTCTGGATTCGCAGGATTTTTAAACTGATCTAGCATTATATAGTCAGGATTTGATTTCAAAATTTCTTGTGCCTTTTTTATAGCTCCTTTCATGCCTTCTGCACCGGGTGTTAAAACAAGCTCTGCTCCATAGGATAAAAGTAAATTCCTCCGTTCTATACTCATAGTATCAGGCATTACAAGAATCAACCTATACCCTTTTACAGCACTGACCATCGCAAGACCAATACCTGTATTTCCACTGGTAGCTTCAACAATTGTCCCACCAGGTTTTAATCTTCCTTCTTCCTCAGCCTTTTTTATCATATTTAATGCAATTCTATCCTTAACACTTCCACCAGGATTAAAAGACTCTAATTTTACTATGACCTCTGCCGCGTCTTCTGGAACAATCCTATTTAACTTAACCATAGGTGTATTGCCTATAAGCTGGGCTATATCCTCATAAATTTTGTTTTGTCTTTCAGACATAATTTTTGCCTCCTTTTAATTCCGAGTATTTAGATAGGAATTATATGATTTCTCTTTTAAAGGTATCACAATCCAATATCAATGTCAATAGATATACGTTAATATTGTTATTTTATCATTGCTTATAGTGACATCAATTTGCGGAAGCTAACAAGTAAGTCTAATGAATAACAAAAAAGCTGTCCACATCATGCCTATTGGCGGTGATGTGAACAAGCTTTAAAAGGAGAGAGATATTACACTTCATACTCTAACTCAAAATAATCGCTTTTTCATCTCCTTTACAGAAACTTTGGTAGAAACATATGTCACCAGCATTTCCTTTGTATAAGAATGGTACCACATTAGCGAACCGCTCTCAATTATGAACGTACTTTTGTATTTTATGCAGAACCCCAAATTGCACTCTTACAATAAGAAAAGATTTCCTTAGCATACACCATTGTTTTTTCAGCTGTTTTAATATCAGGCATTCCTAAAGCTGTTGTACCTGGCATAGCAGTAGGATATCTTGTTGGAATATAAAACTGGTTTAATACTTGGACTTTAGATAAAAAATCTTCAAAAGTTTTATCATATTGTGTACAAATACTCACAAGATCTATTAAATTATGAATTCGAGGAGGATTATGTTTCTGACTTACCAAAAATGCTTTTAAAGCTTTTTCCGCAGCTTGATGTGAAAAGAAGCAGACCATATTGTATTTGCCTGCTTTAAACATAATTTCTGCTGAGTCAAGGTCATCCATAGCAAAGTCAAGCCATTGTTTTGCTTCTTTCATAAATAACCTTTCCCTTCTTTAATATTTCCTCACTGTAAAATATACTTTCTTTCATTTCTTCTACTTCCTTTGGGGTATACACTATAATATCCGTGCCAACAGTAGGCTTAGCAATTTTAACAACTTCTTCTAATCTTTCATAGAAAGGTTTATTAGTATCCTTTATGACTATTAAATCAATATCACTCCATTCATTTATTTTTTTTGTTGCTAATGAACCAAATAATATTATTTTCTCAGGCTGATATTCCCTTATTAGCACATCTACAATTCTTGTAAGCTCACGATTTAACTGTTTTATTCTGCTCATAAAAAACACCTCAATTTTAAGTTTTATCTTTTATTCTATTATACCAAATCGTGACTATTTCGTAAGGCATCACTTCCGTCTTTTTGATTTTTTATTTCATTGGTTCAATTTCTAAAAGATGTGATATAATAGATAAAAGGACACTTCGGGTGTCATAGATATGTGGGATGTGGGAATAGGTAGATGTGAGCTACCTATTCTTTTTTTAACTTATCTCTATTTTAAAATTTGCAATTTCTACTTTAATTGTTATGGCTTTGGGTGTATTAACTACAATGAACAATCCTACAACTAGAGATGTGATGTCAAAAATACTGTCAATATTTTTATTCTTCTCTTTCCTTTAAACAAATTTAAACTAGTTTAATTTCTTTATCATTTTTCCAAAGCTCATATTCACTCAAATCTAGTTCACTATTCCAACTCACACCATATCCCCCAGCATCAACTTTTACCGCTTTAAAAAAGGCTTTGTTTTTCAATAACTCAAATGGCCACTCATTAAGTTTTGGCTTCATATCATATTCTTTCACAGTTCCATTGTCAAAAACAACAATCAGTTTATAATCATCTGTTGCTTTTACGCTTACAACTTTATACATTTTTCATCACTTCAATCCAGGCAATTTTCGAAATACTTGAGTTTCCCACATCTTCTAGCAGTTCACGTTGATATTTACTAGCCCACTCAACGACTAAATTAAACTTCTTTCTTTAAGCCAAAGCACTGTATCATATATTGTTTCCTTTATAGGTCTCGGATTATATCCTAATTCTTTTTTAGCTTTTCCATAAGTGAAATCTGAATTACTATTTAAACTATAAATAGCATAAGAGGTACATGTAGGTTTTCCTTTTGTTATTTTATAGTAAATGTCAGCAAAGTATGAAAAAAACTCACCAATATATCTATTAATAATAGGAGGTTTTTTATTCCTGTTATTTCTTCAAGATAAGAAAACAGCTTTTCTATAGTAATTACTTCTCCCGAAAGAATATAATTTTCGCCTGCTTTCCCTTTCTCCCATGCCAGTATTATACCTTCTGCTACATCTCTTACATCAACAAAATTATAGGCACCTTCTATTAAAAACTTATATTTTCCCATTAAATAATTAATTATAACCTGATTCATAAAAGAAATTTTATAATCATAAGGTCCAATAACTCCTGAAGGGTGAACAACAATAGGTTCGATACCTAATTTTTGTGATTCTAAAACTTTTGCTGTAGCAATTGCTTTTGATTTTGCGTAATCACCTTTTACGTAAGCCGGATTAAAATCTTTGTTTTCCTTAATTACTTTTCCTTTAGGTTCTTCTTTTAATGCATGGACCGAACTAACATAAACAAGTTTCTTTATATTATTTTTTATGCACGCTTCTATTACATTTTCTGTTCCACACACATTTACGTCATACACTCTTTTATCTTTTGTAAAAATTGAAATAAGGCTTGCAAGGTGAAATACAACCTCGGCCCCTTTGAAACAATCAACTAGGTGAGTTTTATTTCGAACATCTGTAAATTCAATTTCAACATCCAAGCCAAATATAGAGGTTAAATTTTCACCTGGAGGTACTATTATTTTTATCTTATAACCCCTTCCTAACAATCTCTTCACTAAAACATTTCCAATATGACCTGTTCCACCAGTAACTATAATCACTATATTCTCCTTCCTTGATCTTCGAGTTCTTTTTTACTTACCTTCAGTTTCCCGTCTTCATTTTTATATTTTATTTCAGTTTCTGTGGAATTAAAAAATTTTTTTACTTCTTTCACAAAATCATTTGTACTATATATGCCTCCAAACAAATTAGGTGCTTCAAACTTAATGCAACTTCATAAATTTTTTGTGCTTTTTCAACATGATCCCAAAAAAAATTTTCAAAAGTAACAGGTTCAATTGTGAAATTATAACCATATATTCTTGTTCTTGGTACGAATATTCCTCTAATCCTATTTATTGCTGTATTTCTATCTTGAAAAACAGAAGATTTATGTTGAACTAAAATTAATTGTCTTTTTAAATCAAAAACTATATATACAAAAGGATAATCTAGTTCTAGGAAAATTTTAATATCATCCTCTGTAGGTCCATGCTTTTTTCTAATTTTTTCAGACGCAAATTTACAAAGATACAGATGGTTATTATATTTTCTCGTTAAGAACAAAATATCTTTGCCTTTCTTGTATATTATAAAATAATGAAAAACTTCCATAGTCAATTTCTATAAATATCTCTTCACCTTTTGTTTTTCTTTCAATTGTTCCTGTAATAAAATGATAAGATGTAATACCTTTATAACCCACCTTTTGGTTTAATTCATATTCTATTTTTTTGTATGTTGCGTAACTTAAATAGCCGTCTTTTTCGACATCTTTAATATATTTTTCTGCAATACTTTCTATTATATAGTATGCTCTTTATGCATACTATTTATATTGTAAACCGCAGGGAAAACCATAACAAAGATAAAAATTAATAGGCTTATAATAATTATTAGTCTTATTTTTAATTCCTTCCTCCTAATAAAATTATATTTTTGTTAAACCTGATTTTGGGCATACTACGGCTATATACTAGGTTTTTATCATCAATTTCCAGCCTTCTCCGGCTTTTTCTATTTTTATAGGTACTACTTTCATAAGCTCTTCAGCTATTCTAATAAGTAGGTCCTTATTTTTCATGGGCTTAAATTCAATCCACATTATCTTCTACCTCCCATGGCGATTACTTTGCTGGTACCTTTCTCTTCTTCAAACTTCTTCTGCATCCATTCTTCTAAGCCTTTTTTAGGAATTATTATTTTCTTGCCGTGTACTTTTAGTGAGGGGAAGTCTTTATGCTTTGCAAGCTCATACATATAGCTTTTGCTTACACTTAGCACTTTTGCTGCTTCATCTATTATGTAAGCATCAAGTAAGGATAAAGACTTTTGTTCTTCAAATGCCAAATTTAAATATGGTTCTTACTTTATTAACTTTTGAAAATCAAGAAGAAGAATTTACTGACAATGAATTTGATGATTGGTAATAAGAGGTGTTGAAAGCAATCTTACAGTAAACTTAAAATAAATCTAGAGGAGGAGTTATATGTCAAGTGCAGAAATAAAAGCCGCAGCATACGCAAGGTACTCCAGCGATAATCAGCGAGAAGAAAGCATTGAAGCTCAATTAAGAGCTATAAAAGAGTACCGCGAAAAGAATAATATACAGCTAGTAAAGATATACACTGATGAAGCGAAAAGCGCTACAACTGATGATAGGCCAGCATTCCTGCAGATGATAAAGCCAGCTCACTTAAATGCTTTTTAGGCCAAATTTAATGGAGGCATACCGCCGCCCCTTGGGTACGACATTGTGGATGGGAAATATGTGATAAACGAAAAAGAAGCTGAGGCAGTAAGATTGATTTTTGAATTATATGCACAGGGATATGGATATAGGCAAATAATTGATGAATTAAATTTAAGAGGCTACAAAACTAAGAAAGGAATCCATTTAGCAAAAACAGTATTCATGAAATTTTGCGAAATGAGAAGTATACTGGCAAATACATATTCAATAAAGGTACAAAGAAATGAGAATAAAGGAAATAAGCAGCTTGCCCGACACTTCTTTTATAACAGAAGAAAAAATAAGACAGTACCTTTTAAAAGACAAAGAAGTGTTGGAAGCGGGTGACCCTCACAAAATTAAACAAATTTTACCAACATATATCAATAAAATAATCGTCTACCGTGATAGAATTGAAGCCCATTTCAGGCTTTCGATAGACGATACAGTTTGCGCATGGCTGGTAGCGGCGAGTGGATTCGAACCACCGACACTGCGGGTATGAACCGCATGCTCTGGCCAACTGAGCTACGCCGCCATATTTTTGGTTGCGGGGGTAGGATTTGAACCTACGACCTCCGGGTTATGAGCCCGACGAGCTACCGGACTGCTCCACCCCGCGACATTGGTGCCGGAGACCGGACTTGAACCGGTACGGGCTTTTAGGGCCCGCAGGATTTTAAGTCCTGTGCGTCTGCCAGTTCCGCCACTCCGGCATTATCTCCTTGAGACAGTATTATTATATTATATCTATATCTCTAAGTCAATAGTTTTTTTACCCATTTCTGCAACTCCAAATGAAAAGTCCCTTTTTATAACTTAAATCTTCCAAATTTACACAACACTGCTCCTTCCAGGTTATCCCACTCACTAACGGTTATTTCTTTAAAACCCAGCATTTCTAATATGGTCAACAATATAGCAGTTCCAGCAATTATTATATCAGCTCTTTGGGGCTGCAATCCAAGAATTTTTTTCCGTTCTGTCAATGTAACAGACATAAATTTATCTAAAATCTTTTTAATTTCTTCTTTTCTTAGCAGATATCCATGAACTTTTTCTTGAGAATAAATTTCCAACTGCTGTGAAACGGCAGCAAGTGTTGTTATAGTTCCTCCTATTCCAATGATATTTTCAGCTTCTTTGTATTTATTAATGGAATTTACCATTGTATCTATTATATGCAACCTGATTTCATCATATTCCTCAGCTGTAGGAGGGTCATTTTTAATAAATTTTTCAGTAAGCCTCACAGCTCCAAGATCGAAGCTTTCCTTTTTAAATTCATTACCTTTGTACGCTAATTCAGTACTTCCTCCTCCTATATCTAACACCAGTGCATTTTTCTTATTAATTCCCATCACTGCTCCCATATATCCAAACAAGCTCTCTGTTTCTCCATCTATGATTTCTACCTCTAATCCAAGTTTTCCAATTTGCTCAAAAAAAGCGTCTTTATTTTTAGCATCCCTCATCGCAGATGTTGCAAAAGCATATATAGTTTCTGCACCTTTATCTTGGGCCAATTTTACAAAGTGTTCAATTACTTCAATGCTTCTCTGTATAGCATTACTATTTAACTTCCCCGTTTTGGAAATTCCTTCCCCTAGTCGAGTTATTTCAACATCTTTTTGTATCTTGTTTATATTTCCATTATCTATGTCACATATAAGTTGGCGTACCGAATTTGTCCCTATATCAATCGCACAAATTCTCATAATAACCCCCAACTATCACAGGTAAAAACCTGTAAAATTTCTTGTTCTTTTTATGAAAAATCTTCGGGCATAACCCGAAGTTAATATCCATTGCTTTTTCTATAGCCTGTGTTTCTTCTCTTGGAATCAAAATTCTTTCGCAGCTGTTGCTGTCTCTCATCTGAATCTTTCAAAAACTTAAGCAATTTCTCTTCAAAGGAACTATTAGTATTATAATTCCTATTGCTCTGCCATACAAAATCCTTTGGCTCTCTTTCTTTATTATTTTTAGGCAAAGCCTTTTTGATTGACAAACTTATTCTCCCACTAGAATCCATGGACAATATTTTTACTTTTACTTTATCATGCTCCTTCAAATGCTCCCTAATATCTTTTACATAGGTATTAGCAACTTCCGAAATATGCACCAACCCAGTTTTCCCTTCCGGTAGCTGAATAAATGCTCCAAAGTCTGTAATGTTTAACACGGTGCCCTCAACAACATCTCCAACCTCAAATGGCATATAAACAAAGATCCTCCCTTTAAAAATTTTATTAATGAGTTTATTATATATTAAGATACAAAACATTTCAAGATAAATTTTCTGAAATTACTTTTTTGTCTCTTGAAACTTAGTTTTCGAAACATCTACATAAATTATTTCTCCTTTTTTAACCAACCCCAATTTTTGTCTTGCCTCATTCTCAATAAAACTTTCACTGTTTATCTGATGAAGTAATTCATTTAAATACTTATTCTCTTTCATTACAGCAGCTTCTTTATTTTTCAAATTCCTATACCTACTATCAAGTTTCTCTAATACAACTTGCTGCTGAAAAAAGGTAAATCCAATATATGCAATAAAGGCAAAAAACAACATCTTCTTTAGTTTTTTCACTCATAACACCTGCTTTCACAATACATATTAATTTCTATTAATTTTTATTCGACATTTCTTTAAAAAATCCTTTATTTTTTTCTCTTGAAAATCTTAAAATGGGTTAAATTATTTTCTAGAAAAGCGACAGGCAAAGTTAAAATTTTTTTTGTAAACCTATAAGGAACAATAATAAAATTGACTACTATTCTAATAGGGTATATAATAATTTCTGCCATCTTTCTTAAAAATTTTAATGTAAATTCAAAAACTCCAATTAAAGCTTGGGTAATGAAATAACTTAACAACACATAATAAAGAATGATTCCAATTGCAAATCCCAAAAAACTATAAAACCGGATTTCAACATAATTGCTTATATACATAAAATAAAGCATAGTAATTGTCCCAAAAAGCCAAAATATAATATCGGCAATATTAGAAAAAGTTTTTCTAAGCCTAAAAACTTGCCTTGTCACTTTAAAAATATCGTATATAAATCCCAGTACAAAACCACCATATACTGTTACTAAAAATGCATAAATTTGACTTTGTATGGTTATTACCATTTACATACCCTCCTTTTCTTGTTATATTATATTTATCTACTGCAGCAAGAATGAAACTAAAATAGGGGCGATGCATCATGACAACAGTATATGTTTCAGGACATAAAAATCCAGATACAGATTCTATCTGCTCGGCTATTGCTTATGCATATCTAAAGCGTATGTCTGAAGGTATAAATGCTATACCTGTTAGATTAGGTCCTATAAACCGAGAGACAAAATTTGTGCTAGACTATTTTGGAGTAGAAGAACCTATTTTTATTGAAAATGTATATACCCAAGTACAAGACATTAAATTTGATAAACCTCTCGTTTTTAAAGAAAACACTTCCATGTTTGAAGCATGGAACACTATGATGGAAAAAAACATTAGAACAATAGTAGTAGTAGATGAGGAAAACAAATTAATGGGAATTGCAACAGTAGGAGATTTAGCAAAAGCATATCTTTCTTCTTCTCATGAATTATCTAAGTATAAAATCCCTATTGACAATATACTAGCTACTTTGAAAGGAGAAGAAACTTTAAGATATGTAGATTATCTTGAAGGCGACATTTTAGTAGCTGCAATGTCTAAAGAAAATGTGTTAAAAAGAATAAAGAAAGGAGACATCTTAATCGTTGGAGACAGAGACGACATACAACAAGCTGCGATTTTACAAGGAATAAAAGCTCTCATAATTACTGGCAATAACAAAGTCTCAGAAAAAATTCTTGAACTAGCTAAACAATACAAAGTAACTATTATAAAAGTGGTACCAGATACGTTTGACACTGTTAAACTATTAAACCAAAGTATACCATTATCATATGTAATAAAAAAGGAAGATCTAGTAACATTCAGAATTAGCGATTATATTGATGATGTAAAAGAAGTAATGTTAAAATATAGATACCGCAACTTTCCAATTGTCGACGAAGAAGGAAAAGTTGTAGGACTACTTGCAAGGCGACATATTTTGGACTATGAAAGAAAAAATGTCATAATGGTTGACCACAATGAATTCTCACAAGCAGTTGAAGGAATAGAACAAGCAAGAATATTAGAAATAATTGACCATCACCGAATTGGGACGATAGAAACAGAGCAGCCAATACTATTTAGAAACCATCCTGTAGGCTCTACCGCTACAATTATAAATCGACTTTTTGAAGAAAAAGGGCTAATTCCAGAACCAAAAATAGCGGGAATAATGTGCGCTGCTATTTTATCAGATACTCTTGTATTTAAATCCCCTACGTGCACACCAGAAGACGTAAGAGCAGCTAAGAAACTTGCAGAAATTGCCAACATAGACATAAATGAGTTTGGACCTGAAATGTTCAAAGCAGGTACCTCTTTAGAAGGGAAAACTGTTGAAGAAATATTTTATACAGATTTTAAAGAATTTACAATAAATAATTATAAAATCGGCATAGGTCAGGTAAACACTCTTACAGATGCGGGAGAATTAAAACAACAGCTTATAAACTTTATGGAAAAAGTGAAAAAAGACAAAGACTACGATATTTTATTGCTTATGTTGACAGACATAATAAATGAAGGTTCCGAAATACTTTTTGTGGGAAACAACAAAGAGCTGTTACAAAGGGCTTTTAACGTTGAAATAAAAAACAACAGCTTTTATTTGCCTTATGTCATCTCTAGAAAAAAACAAGTATTGCCACCCCTTGTTAAAGCGATAAACACCCACTGAAGTTTATCGCTTTAACTTTTCTATAATATCGCTAAAATTTCTAAAAGAAGTACATGGAATCTCATTTTCTTTACAGTATTTTTCTAAAACTCCCTTTGCAAAGACTTTATCCGCATGTTGAGAGACGCAAAGGTCTGAATATCCATCACCTACATAAACTACATAATATCCCCTAATTTTGTATTTATTCAATACTTCCAGTTTACACATGCCACATTTATCACAATCCTTGCTTTTATGTGGAAAATCCACTTTTATTTTTCCATCCTCAAACCAAAGTTTGTTACTATAAAATTTTACATCAAAACCATATTTATTCATAATAGTTTTTATATTAAAATCATACCCATCGCTTACTATTACAACTTCATAATCTTTTTCTCTGCAAAAATTTAAAAACTCCATAAAATAATCATCTATTTCAACTGTGTAAAGCAAATCTAAAAGCTTTTTCTCATCTACTTCCATAAGTTTTAATGTTTCAATTGCACATTCTTCAGTAGACATTTCCCCCTTTTCCCATAACTTTTCATAATACTGCCATCCATCTTTTGCAAACTCTTTAACCATTAAATCAACAGTATCAACTTTGGTTACAGTACCATCAAAGTCTATCAAAAAAACCTTCTTCAATTCGTTTCACCACCTTTTATTTTATATCCAAAAGCCATTTTACAAATTTTATAGCTAAATCTTTGTGTTGTCCATTCGACATAATTGCAATAATTTTATCACTATAGTCATATTCCAGGTCTTCTAAATATTTATTACCCCTTCCAACGTATATACCGTAAACACCTGGTTTTACCTCAGCAGAATCTTCTTCTATTTTTACTACATTTAGCTTTGTTAAATTTAACTCTTTTACCTTATCTAATCGCAAAAAAGCTCCTTGTCTTGCCAATATATCAAAATTATTTTTATCTAAAACAATGACGTCTATATCTTGAGCCCCTATTCTGGCCATTAATTTTTGAGTTGAGGCAGGGTCAAGAGTAAGATTACCATTTAGACCTTTTACAAGCCTATAAAAATCAACAGAAGTTTGTTTTTTCCCAGAAGGATCGCCAATTAATTCTTTAGTGACTTTTTTAGAAAATTCACTTTGTCCATTAAAATCAACATATTTGCCAATTAAAGCGATATTTAATACGTAATCCTTTCTATTAATAATACTACTTGTAAAAGAAACTAACAAATAGATCACTAATATACTTACGATAATATGAACTTTATAATAATCCCATATATATTCTACTTTTTCTTTTGTAGTCATGTTTCTAAACCAATTTTTTCCCCTATCACTCATTTGTTCCAACCTTTCTACCTCCTCTGCACAAAAATATTCAAATTTATTATAACAATTAAATTTTTTAAAATCGAGTACATAAAACAAAATAAGCCGCAACATGCGACTTATCGAAACATTCTACCTATGAACCCCCCTGATTTTCCTATAAGACCACTTTTGTCACTGTAATTTAGATTTACTACTTCACCATCAATTGACACTTGTCCATCATCAAGGTTCAATTTATTAATGTGAAGCCCTTGACCTCTTATCGTCAAAACTCCTAAATCCGTTTCTAATATTACTGTTTCTTCGTCAAAGCTTACAACATTTGTTACCCCAGAAATACTGATTCTTTCTCTATTTTCAATTGTAATATTATGAGGTTTTCCTGTTCTTGAAAAGTTCCTTTTATCTTCCATTTTAAACCTCTTTAAACCTCCCCTCTTTTTAATAGACTATTATTTATCTATGAATCTTGTACTTTTTTTAGAACAAAAAAATCCTCCTTCCGGAGGATTTTAATCCCAAATTTTTACTATATTTATGCCTTTAAAATAATAGTTTAGTATATCTTTTGCCCTTTTCCCCTCTTTAGCCATCTGATATGCTCCCCATTGAGACATTCCTACGCCATGCCCAAACCCTCTTCCTTTTATCACCAATTTACTTCCATCGTAAGAAACTTCATCTATCATAGTGGACTTTAACCTTTCACTTCCAATTGCCATTCTAAAATCAGGAGCATTAACAGGCGTTTTGTCAAAAAGAAAAGTTACAGTTCTTCCTGAAGCCCCTTTTGCACCTATTTTCACAGTTTTAAAATCGTTTATATTAAGCCCCATTTTCTTCAATGCATTAATCACTTCACTTTTGGTAAAAGTAGCTGTCCAATGCTTTACATTAGCCGGCGCACTAGGACTTTCATTTGACTTTACACTCACAATATAAGGAGGTTCTGGCTCTTTGTAATTAAGGCCTTCTTTAGCTAAAGCAGTTTGTCCTGCTGCATGAGAGTGAAACCATGCATTTATAAATTTCCCGTCATAGGCAACAACTATACCTCGAGTATCTTTTACCGCTTCTTTTATTTTTGAATTTACATTTGAAGGATTCCAAGCTTGAGCCTCCTCAAAATCCGTTGATATATCGGCTCCTGGATATTTAGACTTTTTAGTACTTACAAAATTTAAAACATATGTTCTCGCTAAAATCGCCTGAGCTTTTAAAGTTTCAATTGGCCAATAATTTTTATTTCTCCTGCTACTGTACCTTCAACATACTTCTCTAAAGGCATATTTTCAATTTTACCTGTTTGTACAACATAAACTTTAAGAACGGGTTCTTTATTTTCACCCCTACTGATTTTTGCGGGTATTTTAGGTAGTTCCATTCGAGGTGTTCTGACAGGTTCTGGTTTTTTTGTAGGCGGTCTGCAAGCAGTCATGGCAAATAACAAAGCTACCAACACCGCAATTAATTTCAGTATGTTCCTATACAATTAAAATCCCTCCTATACTTTTGTTTATAGTATTTGAGGGATTTTCACAAATCATTCATTCTTCTATCAATTTATACATTTTGTATGCCTCGTCTTTTAAAGCATGTTCCTTTACGTCTATAACCTCTATTTTGACAATTTTATTTCCAAAGTTTACCTCTATTATATCATGTTCTTTTACTTCGTCACTAGCTTTTGCTTGCTTGCCATTTATAAAAACTAATCCTTTGTCACAGGCCTCTTTTGCAATCGTACGCCTTTTGATAAGCCTTGAAACTTTCAAAAACTTATTAACTCTCATGTGCTTTTTACCCCCATTTAAAAGTAAGAAAATCAGGTCATAACGACCTGATTTTCTTAAGAATTCACTAAATCCTTTAACGCTTTTCCTGCTTTAAAGATAGGAGCTTTTGAAGCAGGAATCGTTATTTCTTCTCTTGTCTGAGGATTTCTTCCTTTTCTTTCAGCTCTTTCTCTTACTTCAAATGTGCCAAATCCTACTAATTGAACTTTGTCACCATTTTTCAATGCTTCTTCTACTGCTTCAATGAAAGCATTTAATGCCTTTTCAGCATCCTTTTTTGTTAATTCACTTTTTTCTGCAATTTTCGCAACAAGATCTGCCTTATTCACAACAATACCTCCTTAGTTTAAAAATATTTTACTCTTATTTTTATTCTTCATAAAATCGAAAAATCCTGCTAATTTACGCTTATTTTTCATTTTTTTTATTAAAATTATTCATCTTCGCTTCATTCCACAGCTTGTCCATGTCACTTAATGTCATTTCACTCAATTTTTTTCCCTTGATTGCTGCAGTTTTTTCAATGTACTCAAATCGATTTATAAATTTTTCTACGGTGTTGTGAGTTGCACTTTCTGGTTCTACATCTAAAAATCTAGCTACATTTACAACTGCAAAAATTAAATCTCCAACTTCCTCAATAATCTTTTCTTTATCTTTCCCTTTATACACCTCCTTTAATTCTTCTAATTCCTCATAAATTTTAGAAAGTGCATCCTCAACCCTTTCCCAATCAAAGCCCACCTTTGCAGCTTTTTCTTGAATCTTAAAGCTTCGCATAAGAGCAGGCATATACCTTGGCACATCTTTTAAAACTTCCGTATAAGAATTTAAATTCTTCTCCTCTTTTTTCAACTCATCCCATTTTTCTAATACTGCTTTAGAAGTTTTCAATTCTTCTGTCCCAAAAACATGAGGATGCCTCCAAATCATCTTTTTGCATATGCCATCTACTACATCGTCAAAGTTGAATGTTCCCCTCTCCTTCGCAATTTGTGAATGGAAAACAACTTGTAAAAGCACATCTCCTAATTCTTCTGCCATTTTATCCTCAGACTCTTTTTCAATCGCATCAATTAACTCATAACTCTCTTCCACCAAATATTTTTCAAGGCTCCGATGAGTCTGCTCTTTATCCCATGGACATCCTTTTTCACTTCTTAAAATCCGCATTATCTCTAAAAGGTCATATATATCATACTTTTCTTGAAAAAGTGTTTGCACAGGAGGTATGTACAAAGAAGTAAGATAATCAATCCAATCAAGTCTATCAATCATATAAAGTGGCATCGTCTCTATTACCTGTTCCCCTGGAATTCCCGCATTTTTTATAACAGTTACAGGATAACTGTCCCCATAAACTTCTGCCAGTTTTAACTTCACTTGTGAAGCCACGAATTTATCATACACTTGAACAACAATATTAGCACATCTTTTATCAGGCTTTTGCACCTCCAAAGACAAACCATCAATTATTTTTAGGCCATATATAGGGTCAATCTTTAATTCACTTATAATAGCATCAATAAAAGAAATAGCTGGAATAACTTCTATTGATATATCGGTATAACTGTTATAAAAGTTTAGTATATATTCCACAGATTTTTCTGCTACATAAGGATGCCCTGGAACAGCGTATACAACCTTTCGATATTTTTTTGCTACATCTATTATTTCCCGAGCAATATTTTCATAAACTTCTTCAAAAGTAGTACTTTTTTCGTATATTTTGTCAAAGGTGTCGAAAACAATTCCCTGCGCTTTAAGAAAAGGAATTATTGGGTGTTTTTCTGTCCGTAAAAAAACTTTATCAGCATTTTTCATTTTCTCTATTGTCCCCAGTGTAATAGAATCTGGTGACCCAGGCCCTAGCCCTATTATATATAGTTTATTCACAATAACCACCTCAAAGTCAAAATGTACAAATAATATTATATCACGTATTTTGGTTTTATATAATTAAATTTATCGTATACTTGCCCGTTGAAAAATTTGCTAAATTAAATTATAATATATTTTAGTACGCACATTAAGGAGTGGTAGTACATGGATATGGCAGAATTAGGTAGAAGAATTAGAGAAGAAAGAAAAAGACAATTCTTAAAACAAGGAGATTTATCAGGAGACGAATTTCCAAAGGCTATATAAGCCTTATAGAAAAAGGTAAAATAAGTCCTTCCTTAAAAGCTTTAAACTTTATCGCCCAAAAATTAAATAAGCCGGTTGTATACTTTTTAGATGAAGACTATGTAGAAAAAGAAGAATTAAAAAAGGAACTTTCCAAATATAAAAACATACTCGAAAAATTTTTAAATGCACAAAGGGCATTTGATAGCAAAAATTATGAAGAAGCTATTAAATTATACCTCGATATTTTAAACAATGCAATAGATGAATATTCATCAATTGATAAATTTATCTAGCTAAATCTTATTTAGTTATTAAAGATTACCAAAAGGTTCTTGAAATTTTAGATAAAATATCTTCTTATTTTGAGAAAAATTCCTTCAATGAAACTATGGTAGAAATTCACTACATGAAAGGCTTGTCTTTAGGCAATTTACAAAAATTCCAATCTTCCCTGGAAAATTATTTAAGAGCTTTAGATGGCTTCGAAAAATATTCTTTGAGAAACACTGAATTGAAATCCCGCATACTTTTCAGTATAGCAAGTTTATATAGCAAAATGGGAGAATTTATTAAAGCAAGAGATTATTATATAAAATGTCTTGAGTATTCTACACAAATCAAAGCAGTAGACTTTATTGCTCTTTCCAACAATGGGCTTGGACTTGTAAATTATGAACTTAAACAATACAAAGATGCTTTAAAGTACATAAGGCATGCCATTTTGATAAGCAAAACATTAAACTTAAAAGAAGATATTGCTAATGAATATAATTACTTAGGATTTGTATATACAGATTTAAAAAAATATGACATTGCAGAGAAATATTTTCTTAAAAGCTATTCATTATACAAAGATTTAGATGACAAAAAAGGAATGGCATATAATTTAACAGAAATAGGAAGAATTTATTATTTAAAAGAAGATTACCAAAAAGCACTTGAGTATTTAAATGAATCATTAGAAATTGTAAAAGAGATAAACGAACAAGAAGAAATAGGAAGAATTCATACAATCCTTGGAAACTTACACTTAAAGCAGGGTCAATTTGAATTAAGTGAAAAAGAACTTTTAAAATCTGTGGAAATACTCAAAAACCTTGGCCTCAAGAAAGACTTGTCCGAAGCCTATAAAGGATTGGGAAATCTGTATATTGCTCTAAATAATACTGAAGAAGCCAAAAAATATTTTAATCAATCGATAGAACTATTGTATGAAAATTTGGCATAAGGAGAAATAGCAATGAACATAGTAGAAAAATTAGGATGTTCGTTTCCTTCCCTTAAACACAAAAATTTCAGATTGTTCTGGTTTGGACAGATGATTTCCCTTATAGGCACGTGGATGCAAAATATAGGCCAGGGTTGGCTAGTTCTCGAATTGACAAATTCTTCCTTTTTGTTGGGCCTTGTAAGTGCTGTTCAGTTTTTGCCTGTGATGCTTTTTTCTTTATTTGCAGGCGTTGTAATAGATAGATTTCCAAAAAGAAAATTGATTTTATTTACACAAACAAGTTTTGCAATTTCCGCCTTTATCCTCGCAACTTTGACTGCTCTAAAAATAATAAATTATTGGGAAATATTGGCTTTGGCTTTGTTTAATGGTTTTTTAAGCACGATAGACATGCCAGCAAGACAATCCTTCATAATTGACCTAGTCGAAAAAAAAGACTTGATGAATGCCATTGCTTTAAACTCAGCAGTGTTTAATGCAGCAAGGATAATAGGTCCAGGAATTGCAGGAATATTAATTGGCAAATTGGGATATGCCGTCTGTTTTTACTTGAATTCTGCAAGCTTTATTGCTGTGATAATAGGACTTATATTAATTACAGTAGAAGGTATAACACCAAAAGCTAATGACGGCAAAGCAAAAATCTTTGATGACTTAAGGGACGGATTGAAATACATTAAAAATACCCCTGTTATACTCACTACAATACTCATGATTGCTATTTTAAGCATTTTCTCTCTGAACTTTAACGTATTAGTACCTGTTTTTACTAAAGATGTTCTTCACAGAAAAGCGACAGATTATGGCTTACTAATGTCAGCAATGGGAACAGGAGCGCTGATAGGAGCATTGACGCTAGCTTCGGTAAGTGGAAGAGGAGTAAAGCCTGTCTATCTGTTTGGCGGTAGCATTGGACTTAGTATTTTTCAAATACTTATAGGTATACAAAGTAGTTATTTATTAACAGCTTTACTTTTAGCTTTATCAGGCTGGTTTATGATAACCTTCAACTCTTCTGCCAACACCACAATACAAATTAATACAGCAGATGAATTCAGGGGGAGAGTGATGAGTGTTTATTCTTTGGTTTTTGGTGGAGTAACTCCTATAGGCTCACTATATGCTGGCACACTATCGCAAAAATTTGGCTCTCATATAACTTTTATAGTAAGTGGAATAATCACACTATCGTATACCCTTTATGTCTTATTGTTTCAATATAAAAAAGTTTACGAGACAACGAAAGTGTAATCGTCCTATTCTATTCTTCCTCATAAACCATTTTTGCCAGCGGAAACATTTCTATAGCTCTTGGCATTAAACCTTGAACATAAGCTATTAATATCCCATAGTTTACTATTGGAATGTTTTTGCTTTTTGCATATGAAATTCTGTACATCATTTCCCTTCTGTTCAACATGCATGCTCCACAATGTACAATCAAGCTATATTCTTCGAGATTGTCTGGAAAAGTTATACCACTTGACCACTCAAATTGTATGTCTCCTCCAACAATCTGGCGAATCCATCTGGGTATTTTTACTTTTCCTATATCATCAGGCTGCCTGTGATGTGTACATCCTTCAGCAATGAGGACTTTATCACCAGGTTTTAGTTTTTTTATTGCTTTTACACCTCTTACAAGTTCCTCCAAATCACCTTTATATCGTGCAAAAAGAATAGAAAAAGATGTAAGCGGTATATCTTTAGGCGTATCAGCGCTAACTTTCAAAAAAGCCTGAGAATCTGTAATAACTAATGATGGCTTTTTCCCTAGATTTTGAAGTGTTTCTTTTAACTCATGCTCTTTTGTGACAATGGCCATCGCATCATTGTCAAGAATATCTCTTATTGTTTGTTGTTGGGGAAGTATAAGTCTTCCTTTTGGAGCAGCTTTATCTATAGGAATAACAAGAACTACAAAGTCTCCAGGTTTTATGAGATCACCCACAATCGAAAGTTCCCTGTCGTCATATGGTGCTTTTTTTATTAACATCATTTTTAGGGCTTCAATTCCATGTTTTTTTAAAGCAGAAACTTCAATAAGCTCTAGTTTTAATCTTTCTTCCCATTTTCTCTTATCTTCCTCAGAATATTGTGACAAATCTTTTTTATTTATTACCCCTACAACTGGAATATTTTTATCTCTAATGACTTTCAAAACATTTTCTTCGAACTCTGAAAGCCCTATAGTGCCATCTATGACAAGAATTGCAAGGTCTGTTCTGTTTAAAACTTCATAGGTTTTTTTTACTCTAAGTTCCCCTAACTCTCCCGTATCATCAAGTCCAGCAGTATCGATGATTACAACTGGTCCTATTGGAAGTATTTCCATTGCTTTCGACACAGGATCAGTAGTAGTACCTGCAACATCAGATACAAGGGCTACTTCCTGGTTTGTAAGAGCATTTATAAGGCTTGATTTTCCTGCATTTCTCCTGCCAAAAATAGCTATGTGAAGCCTGGAAGAAACAGGTGTCGTGTTCATAATCGTTTTTCTCCTTTCAATTTCCTTTTTCCTGGTATTCCTGGCTTTGTCATTTCATAAGGGTTAAATATTATATTAAGTTGCTCCTCTGTAAAGAGTCCAGCCTCTAACACAACTTCCCTTATGGTTTTTCCTTTTTCTTTAGCCATTTTTGCAATTTCTGTTGCCTTTTCATACCCAAGGTAAGGAACTAGCACAGTTGCATATGAATAGCTTTTTTCAATAGTTTCTTTTAAGTAATCTTTATTCGCAGTTATTCCCTTAATGCATTTATCTATAAATATTCTTATAGCATTTCTTAATAGATCTATCTGCATAAAAAGATTATATGCAATTTGAGGCAATGTGAAATTAAGCTCAAATTCACCTGCTTGGACACATAAAGTTATTGCATGGTCACATGCTATAACTTGAAACGCTGCCTGCTTTACAGCTTCAGGTATAACAGGATTAACCTTACCAGGCATAATCGATGAACCTGCCTGTACTTCTGGTATATTAATCTCCATGAGTCCACATTTAGGTCCAGACGACATAAGTCTTATATCATTTGATATTTTTATAAGGTTTGTGGCTGCCGCTTTTAAAAGCCCAGATACCTCAACAAAAACATCATTGTTCTGGGTAGGGTCCATCATATATTCCGCTCTTGCAAGTCCTAGTCCTGTTATTTCTCTTAATATTTCTATAACTGAGAATATATACTTTAGCTCGGCATTTACTCCTGTCCCAACAGCAGTACCGCCAATGTTTACCTGTCTCAACCTTTCTTCAACTTTATATATCCTCCATCTGTCCCTTGCAACTGCTTGTGCATATGCACCAAATTCCTGACCAAGCATAACAGGAAGAGCATCCTGTAACTCGGTTCGTCCCATTTTACATACATCAGAAAACTCTTCTTCTTTTTCTTGAAGCACACTTTGAAGCTCAGTTAAATCTTCACTCAAAGGCTTTAAAAGACGTATTGCTGCAATTCTCACCGCTGTCGGGAAAACATCATTTGTAGATTGACTCAAGTTTACATGTTCCAGTGGGTGTACAATAGAATAGTCCCCTTTACTACCCCCCAGTAGTTCTATTGCCCTATTTGCAATAACTTCGTTAGCATTCATATTAGAAGAAGTACCTGCACCTCCCTGGAGGGCATCAACAATAAATTGATCATGGTATTTACCTGATATTATCTCATCACAAGCTAAAATTATTGCCTTCGCTCTTTTTCATCAAGCAAACCAGCTTTCATATTTGCAATTGCTGCAGCCTTTTTGACCATCGCAAGCGATATAATAAGTTCTCTATGAATTTTTTGTCCTGATATATTAAAATTTTCATAAGCTCTTAATGTATGTATGCCATAATAAGCATCAACTGGAACCTCTTTTTGCCCTAGCAAATCATGCTCAATTCTATATTTCATAAAAATTGCCTCCACTTTATATATAAATCATCAATATAATCAATAATACAGAAACGTCAGATTGTCAACAATTTATCGATATTTAATAGTCAAACTTACAGTAAAAGCAGCACCCTTGTTTACTTCGCTTTCAACGGCTATACTTCCACCATGTTCTTCAATTATTTTTTTTGCTATGGCAAGTCCCAATCCTTGTTGCTTATGAACTTTAAAATTGCCTCTTGCCATCTCCTGAGTCGCCTTTTTCACCATGTTAAGAGGTTTTGTAAGTACATATATTATCATACTTTCATAAAAATTAACAAATGCATTTTTTCACTTTTCCGATATTGTTATTTACTAAAAAATTTCTTTTCCCTCTTGAAATCCAAAAAATTTTAATGTATTATAAATATAAAGGATAATATATTTCCATTAAGATGTATTATCTAAGGCAAATTAATTCTAGTTGCACAGTTTTACATAATTTAAAGGAGGAATCAAAATGGCTGACTTATATGGCGTTTATAAATGCGAAAAGTGTGGAAATATTGTAGAAGTGCTTCATGCTGGCCAAGGGACATTGGTATGCTGTGGCGAGCCAATGGTTAAAATGCAAGAAAAAACAGGAGATGCAGGTACAGAAAAGCACACACCGGTAATTGAAAGAAATGGGAATCTCGTAACGGTTAAGGTAGGAAGTGTACCACACCCAATGGAAGAAAAACACTGGATTGAATGGATTTCTCTCTTAGCTGGTGGCACATACATGAGAAAAGTGCTAAAACCAGGTGAAAAGCCAGAAGCAGTTTTTGTGACAGATGCAAAAGACTTAAAAGCATGGTCCTACTGCAATTTGCACGGTCTATGGAAATCTGAGTAAAAATAAGGCGAAAAGCCCTTATTTTTTACTCTCTAACTTATACTCTTTTCTATCTCTCCATTAAATTATTTTGCGTTTTTCAAAGCCTCTGTAGCTAACTGTTTGAAAGTTTCTGATGTGTGTGTAGCTCCTGTAACTGTATCTACTTTAGTAGGGTCTTGCTTTTCTACTAGTTGCTGTTCCAACTTTTCATATGCTTCTTTAGGCGTGATATTAACCTTTGCCTTCATATTTTCAGCATATTGTTGATCATCTCTCTTTAATTGACCATCTTTGTTAACTTCATTATAAGTTACAGAGGCTATCTTGCCATCCTTTACAGTTACTTCTATTTGTCCTTTCCAACCATGTTCGTCAAAATCAGGTTGTTCTGCTGTGTAAGTACCATCTTTGTAGCCACCACTTGCTGTTTTTGAAGAACAGCCGCTCATAACAAACAATGCCAGCAATCCTACTAGCGCAACAGTCAAAATTCTTTTCATAAAATTTACACCTCTCCTTACATATAAATTTTATAGCCTATGAATATTATAACATCACGTTAAAATAATATCAATTACAAACAAAAAACTTATGTTCATTTTGGTAAAACTTTTAAATTCTCCTTCTTAATTTTATATATTACAATTTTAAGAGCGCAGCTATAATCATTGAAAATCCTGTTATTTGATATATCTTCACAGTATTAGCATTTGCTTTTATTAATCTAGGTATATTGTCATAATACTCGCGAGCAATTTTTACAGATTGTACTGCTAAAGGTAGTGTTACAAAAGATAATAACCATAGAATATTTTTAGTAACAATAGCTATTACAATAAAAGACAAGTATGCTGCCCCATAAAGTACTGCATATACAATTACACCTTTCTCTTTTCCAATTCGTACCAATAAATTATATTTATGACCTTTAAGGTCTGCCTCATAATCAGGATACTGATTTATCCAGAGGACATTAGTTATTAAAAATCCTATCGGTAATGAAAGTAATAAAATATCTCTACTTATGTGATGAGTCAAAACCAAGTACATACCTGTCATAATTAAAGGTCCAAAAGTTACTCCAACTGCTACTTCTCCAAGACCTATATAACTAAATTTAAAAGGAGGTAAACTATAAAAAATTGATATTAAAATTCCTAATAAGCCAATTATTAATACTAAAGGTTCACGAAAAATCACAATGATTAAACCTATTAAGCAGGCACCAAGCATAGTTAAAACTGCGATAATTATTGTCTCTTTAACTGTAAGTTTACCTTCAACAATTGTCTTTTTTCCTCCACTAAAAGGAGTTCTTTTATCAGGAGTCACAAATGTATCTACTCCCGATTTATAATCGATAAATTCATTAACAGCATTTTTTCCAATTTCAATAAGGTAAATACCTATTACAGATATAAAAAACCATAAAAAATCAAATTTACCCGTTTTTCTATAAGCATAAGATGCTGCAACAAACATGGGAACCGTAGAAGCTACCCATATCTTAGGGTCTGCTAATTGCCAAAATCCCCTCCAAATCCTCCAAAATTCTGATTTGTTCATAATGTTTCCCTCCTGCAGAAATTATTTAGTCATTAAAACGTACTCAGGATCAGTGATTTTAAAGTTGCCTTTCAGGCCAGAGGTTATATATACTTTTTTATCATCTGTAACAAATACAGCTTGTACTCTCGGTAAACTTTCTGCCAGTTTCAAACCTTCTTCTAACCCCATGACAAAAATTTTGAAAGAGCATCACCAGCAATAGAAGTCTCAGCTATTATTGTCACACTGTACAAGTGACTATCTGCAGGATAACCTGTAAAAGGATTTAGTATGTGATGATATAACTTCCCATCTTTTTCAAAATACCTTTCATATACTCCAGAAGTAACAACAGCTTTATTTGAAACCTCTATTATGCCCAAATATTCGCCCCTTGGTTTAAAAGGCGTTTGAATACCTATGCGCCAGTTACCGCCAGCAGGTTTTGTTCCTATTGCAATGACATCCCCACCCAAATTAATTATGGCGTGTTTTACACCTTCTTTTTTCAAAACTTGTGCTACTTTATCTGCCGCATATCCTTTGGCAATACCTCCTAAATCTATACTCATACCCTTATTTTTCAGCATAATAGTCCTATTCTTTTCGTCCAATATTATATCCTTATAATTTACAAGAGGAAGTTTTGCTTTTATTTCTTCAGGGGAAGGTATTCTAGCCTTATCAGTTCCTATATTCCAAAGTTTTACTATAGGTCCTACTGTAATATCAAAATACCCCTTTTCAACATCAGAAAAATGCACTGCTTGCTGTATTACATAAAAGGTATCGGCCGAAACCTTAACAGGTCTAATACCTGCATTCTCATTAATTTGACTTATTTCACTATCCTTTATGGTAACACTCATCTTTTCTTCTACATCTTTTATAGCTTTAAATCCCTCATCTAAAACTTTTTTTGGCACATTATCGTATATGCTTATTGTACAATAGGTATCTAAAGCAAATTGTGTATCAGATATAGGTTGTGAATTTTTATTTGAACACCCAGAAAATACACCAGCAACAGTAAAAATTAGAAGAAAAATTGCAACAAAAGTTATTAATTTTTTCATCCAATAATCTCCTCCAAAAAGATGTTACATCTTTTAATTAATAATTCCTATATAAAAGTTTACCAGTAACTTCTATTAAAACTTGTTTAGGTGGAGAGTCTTTCAACATAGAGATTTTATCAAAAGCCTTTTCAGTATATTTTTGTGCCAGCATTTTTGACTTATCTATCCCGCCATTTTGCTGAACAAATTCAATTATTTGTTGGATGTCATCATCAGAATAACTTTCTTTTTTAAGTAATTCTAATATTTTTTTATCTTTATTCTTATCCAGCGAATAGATTAAAGGCAGAGTAAAAACCCCTTCTTTTATATCATTGCCCAGAGATTTTCCAACTACAGCCTCTTGACCAGTGTAATCTAAAATATCGTCTATAATTTGAAAAGCCATGCCAATATTGTAGCCTATACTTCCCAATGCTTTAGCCAAGCTTTCGTCACACTTGCTTTCATAAGCTCCAACATAAAAGCTTAAAGCAAAAAGAGCAGCAGTTTTCGCAGCTATTCGCCTCAAATAATCATTTATCGTAATGTAGATATTATGACGACTCTCAAATTGTCCAATTTCACCTTTGCATATCTTTGAGACCACTTTTGACACTTTTTTTAGATTACTAACAGTAATATTATCTGATAACAACAAAAAACTCTCAGAAAAAAGGAAATCTCCTATAAATACCGCATAATCTTTTCCATATTCTGCTTGGATAGTGGGCTTGCTTCGCCTTATCAAAGCATTATCAATTATATCATCATGTACCAAAGTCGCCATGTGGAGCATTTCTATAGCAGCTGCTAAAGGCAATATTTTCTCTCTATCGTATTCTCCGAATTTCCCGGCTAAAATTACAAAAGCAGGTCTGAGCATTTTACCACTATTGTAGATCATATCTAACAATATATTCCTGATTGATTTGTTAGAGTTTTTAATACGCTTTTCCATTATTTTTATAACTTCAGTAAGCTCACTTTTTATCTCTAAATTTTTATCCCAAAATTTATCCATCTAACCACCTTGATCAATGTAAATTTAAATTTTTTAATTTTCCCAATCGTTTAAATAACAAATTTCGCAGTAAGTCCCACAAAAAACGCCAGTTCCTATTCCAGCTATCATCAAAATAGGTAAATACACCATTATATTAATATTTTGCACTACAAGAGAGGCCACCAACATTTGCCCAATGTTGTGAAATACGGCACCTATAACACTTACACCAACTTCACTTATGTTTTCTTTACCTATACTCTTGGCAAAATACATAGCAAAAAGGCTTAATACTCCCCCTCCTATGCTGTAAAAAAAAGTAGAAGGTAAAGAAGCAAAAAGAGTTGCTAACAATATTCTCACAAAAAGCACAATAAACGTATCAAAGAATCCAAACAAATACAAAGATATGACCGTGATTATGTTAGCAAGTCCTAATTTAGCACCGGGAGCAACAAAAGGAACAGGTAGCATTCCTTCTATAATATATAAGATTAGAGAATTAGTAGCAAGTATTGCGAGAAAAACCATTCTATGAGTCTTCGACATAGTTGTAGACTCAATAGACAACTTGGTCGACTTCGGCATTTTTAACACCTCGTATCTCTACAACCATTCTAAATGGCAAACATACTATACTTTGCCCCGGTTTATCAATAAACCCTTCTTTCATACAAATTTTGTCTGGACATTCAGCTTGAATAACCTGTATTCCACCATTTTTAACCATCAATACATTTTTTCCATACTTTGTAACTATAGGTATCTCTTCTCGATAATTTACATCCTCCAATGATACCTCTTTATATATCTTTCCGTCTACCATTATTACCGCATATTTGTGGTGATAATGTTGGGTTGTTGATATTTTATAAAATACCAACAACCCAATAGCTAAAACAACTACAAAAAGCATAATTAAGATATCGCCTTTTTTCACACTAAATAACCCTCTTCCATCCCATCAACTGATATAAAGATACGTTTTTCGTGCAAAATAAGTCTTTTTCCACCAATTCTTTATCCAAGGTATCACGTAATAATCCAGTCCAAAAGCTCTTCCTGCCCCTCCCATTAAAGCTATAGCTGCAAATATATACCATAATATAGACTTATCTGCCATCGCAGACAGTATAAAATTAAGTGCTAAGAATATAGAACCAGCTGATGCAAGAAAAGTAAACAAACCTGCTATTAATGCCAAGCCTATTGCTACTTCTGCAAGCACTACCATTGCTTGGAATAAGAAGGCATGAGGCACCACAAAAGTATCCATAAACCATTTGTAAAAAGCTGGAGGTTCTTTTAACAAAGGTTGCAAGGTCTGAACAGGAGTAGCAGTAGTAGTAGCATTAGCAGTGGCACCAGATACATCAGAAGTAGTTATAATAAATATCTTCGAAGGATCAAGCCATCCTTGCTGTATTTTGTTTATCCCTTCTATGAGCCACAAAGCTCCCACATATATCCTTAAAAGGACAAGCCAAAATACAGGAATATGCGCAGCAATATGCCCTCCCAATATTGAACGATTGTTTTTAATTTCAAAGAACTCATGATAAATGTATGATAGCATTGCATTAAAACCTGCTACACCAAAAAGATAATGGATATTTACAAGGTGTTTCATTGCCATAGCTAAAAAACCTGTCAAAGACACACCCATAATTTCAGCCACTGCATACCTGCTTCCTATAGAACCATAAAGCCATGATATTTTGGCTTAAAAGGTTGTTTCTCTCCTCCTTTTATATCAGCTACTATATTGTATACTACAGTTTCGGCAGACTGCAAGGCAGTCTCTACAACTTGTGGAATAGGTTTACCATCTATCTCATAATAAGCCAGATCTCCAATCACATAAATGTTTTCTTTGTTTACTGCTTGCATGTATTCATTTGTCTGAATTCTAGATCTTCTACCTAGCTCTAAACCAAAATTCTCAGCACATTTATTTCCCTGAACTCCACAAGTCCAGATAAGAGTCTTTGTTTCGATTTTTCTGCCGTCTTTTAAAACTATATAATCTTTTGCTACTTCCACTATAGGAGCATTTGTTAAAACTTCTACACCTTTTTTAGCCAAAAATCTGGTAGCTTTTTTAGCTAATTTTGCATTTAAATTAGGAAGTATGGTATTCAAGGCTTCTACTACCATAATTTTAACATCCTTGTAATCCAGATGATATTTATCGCACAAACTTTTCGCCCATTCCATCAATTCACCTGCAGTTTCAATTCCCGTAAACCCTGCGCCAGCTACTACAAACGTAAGCATTTTTCTTTTCTTTTCTGGATTACTTTCAACGCTGGCTTTTCTAAACATCTCCTCAATATGTTCTTTTGTCTTAATAGCGGCTTCTAACGTCCCTACTGTAAATCCATACTCAAATACACCAGGTACGCCAAAATCACATGGCTCACTTCCAATTCCTAAAATCAAATAATCATAGTGATATTCCCCATCTTTTCCAATTACTCTGTTTGTTTCACAATCAATCTTTTCCACTTCATCTATTATGACTTTTACCTTTTTATTTGCAAAAATTTTGTGTAAATACACGCGGACACTATCAGGTTCTATTCTGGAGCCGGCTACTTCATGTAAATCTGTTAACAATGTATGATAAGGTTTTTTGTCAATAAGAATTATTTCTATATTGCTCTCATTTTTAAATTTTTTGTATAGTAATTTAGCGGTATGTACACCCCCATACCCGGCCCCAACAATGACAATTCTTTTATGCTCACTCATACAAAACACCTCTCGTTTGATACAATTATAACAACATTCTTTCTATAATATTTTACTAAACAAATTGTAGTTTGTCTATAGTTTGACAACGAAAACATTATCTTAATGTTCTTTTAAAAAAATTTTAAAGGGATATACTTTATAAAAGTATACCCTCATATGGTATAGTATCTTTCTGCACTTTTACCACTATCAACTCTTAAAATATCTTTTTCAAAAAATGCTTAATTTTAAACCACCATTAAAGTAATTTATTACTCATCTTGATCAAATAGAACAGCCAATACAAAAGTGCTTCGCGGCAATTCTGCAACAAGCATAAAGATAAGCTGCAAGTTACTTCCTACCAATATTTTAAGAATTCCCTTGAACCTTTCCTTGTTTAGCTACCAATTCTTTCTTCTCTTTTACCTTCTCTTCATCGGCAAGATAATAATGCTTTATAGGCTTTAAATCACCATCAAGCTCATAAACTAGTGGAATTCCTGTAGGAATGTTTAGCTCCATTATCTCTTCATTTGAAAGATTGTCAAGGTATTTTACAAGCCCTCTCAAACTATTTCCATGAGCAACTATTAGCACTTTTTTACCTGATTTTATAGTCGGTGCAATTGTGGACTCCCAATAGGAAGTAACTCTGTTAATTGTATCAATCAAATTTTCAGTAAGGGGAATTTCTTCTTCAGAAAGGTCAGCATATCTGGGGTCAAAGCCGGGATATCTCGGGTCATCTTTTTCTAAGGCGGGTGGCCTTACATCAGCAGACCTTCTCCATATTTTTACCTGCTCTTCTCCGTATTTCTTGGCAGTTTCAGCTTTATTGAGCCCTTGCAGTGCTCCATAATGCCTTTCATTGAGCCTCCATGATTTATAAACCGGTATCCACATCAAATCTAATTCGTCAAGAACAATCCACAAAGTTCTTATAGCTCTTTTTAAAACCGAAGTAAAAGCGCAGTCAAAAATATACCCTTCTGCCTTTAAAGTCTTGCCACTTTCCCGAGCTTCTTCAATTCCCTTTGGAGATAAATCAATATCCGTCCAGCCAGTAAACCTGTTTTCCATATTCCACAGGCTTTCTCCGTGTCTTAGCAAAACAACTTTATACATATTTTATCCCCACCTTTCATATTTACAAACATTTTCTGTCTTTTCCCACTCTATCCTGTTTTCTTAATTATATCTCAATTATCAAGCAATTACAACGACAATAATAATTATTCTTATTTAAGATTTATATGTATCCGCTAATCTATCTTTAAAAAGTAATATCTATTTACATAATTTTCTTACAAAATAATAGGTATTGCCAGATTATTTTAGTTTGACAATACCATCTTGCGGTTTATCAGCCATTATACTACGCAGATAGTTTTATTTCAAATTCAATTTCATGCAATATCGGTATATTATCATAATCCCAATTAGATCTTTAGTTTCGCTGTAGAGAGTAGTTTAACATCTTTTATATAATTATATAACTTAGCTCAATCCTATAAAAGTAAACCCAGCAATTAAAATGCTTGATCTTGTAGTATAATGATAATATGAGGAAAATAAAATTCATTCATTTTATGCTTTGGGAGGGATCTTATTGAATAAAGGTAAAAGTATAACATTAAATACCTTAATACATTGGGAAGAATTTCGTAAGCGCATTATAGTTGAAGGCATTACAACAGGTTTTCTTGTGGGATTGATTATTGCTATTTTAAGATATATTCTTGAAAAAACAAATATTCTTGTAATAACTGTATACAAAATTCTTCATACAAATCCTTACTTATTAACTGCTTGGATAATTTTCCTTTCTCTAATAGGCTTATTATTGGGGATAATAGTGAAAAAAGAACCTATGATAAGCGGTAGCGGTATACCTCAAGTTGAAGGCATGATTATCGGTTATATAAAAGTTAATTGGTTACGAGTTTTACTGTTAAAGCTCCTAGGTACTATTTTAGCGATAGGTGCAGGACTTTCTTTAGGACGCGAAGGTCCATGTGTACAAATTGGTTCTTCAATTGGTCAGGGAATAAGTAGGTTATTTGGTAGATTTAGAGTTGAAGAAAAATACCTTATTACATGCGGTGCTAGTGCAGGGCTTGCAGCAGCTTTTAACGCACCACTTGCAGGAGTTATTTTTGCATTAGAAGAACTTCATAAAAATTTCTCCCCATTAGTACTTATATCTGCTATGGTTTCATCACTTACATCAACTTTTGTAGCTGGTAAGTTGTTAGGTATTAAACCTATTTTTAATTTCAAAAATCTTGCTGTAATGCCGCTTAATAATTATCTTTATCTTATTCTACTTGGAATCATTATTGGTTTATGTGGAATCGTATTTAATAAAACTCTCTTAAAAACTCAAGATATATACAACATGTTAAAAATAAAATCATATATGAAACCAATACTACCTCTTGTTATATCTGTTGCAGTTGGGCTATGGGTACCTATGGCAATTGGCGGCGGTGAAGGTCTTGTCGATACATTAAGTAAAAATAGTTTTAGCTTAAAATTTCTAATTTTGCTATTGATTGTTAAGTTTTTATTCACTATGGTAAGCTACGGCTCAGGTGTACCAGGAGGTATTTTTATGCCCCTCCTTATAATAGGTTCTCTGATTGGCAATATATACGGAACTGTAATAATTAATATAATGCATTTAAACCCCATTTACATCAAAGATTTTATCGTATTTGCTATGGCAGGATATTTTGCTGCAATAGTCAGAGCGCCCATAACAGGGAGTTTGCTGGTAACCGAAATGACCGGTTCATTCAGCCATTTGTTGGCCTTAAGCACTGTTTCTATAACAGCATACCTTTCATCAGATTTGTTCTCAAATATGCCGATTTACGAATCTCTGTTAGAACGTCTGCCAATAAAGAAAAAGCAAAAATCTATTACCGCCAATAAAAAAAGAAAGACGATCTTCGAAATGCCTGTTTGTGTAGGCTCAAGTTTAGATGGCAAAAAATTAAAGGATATTAGTTTGCCCCAAAATTGCTTACTTGTTGGTATAAAGAGGGGAACATACGAGTTAATCCCAAAGGGAAATACGAAAATTCTAGCCGGCGATTATCTGATAGTCCTTGCAGATGAAGATAAGGCTACGGAAATTAGAGAAATTTTGTTGAATATGACTCAAAATTGTATTTCAAATGTAGGAAAAGGAAATTATTATTCGCAGTACTATAAAGATTAAAAGAGTATTAATAAAGGAACACGGACATTTTCCGTGCTCCTGAGTATCTATTTTGAACAGTAGTAAGGAGACATAATGGGAGAAAACATGCGGTCTAAAATGCGATTAGGTTTACGAATTTGACAATGACCTTCTAGAAGACAAGAATATTTTGCTTATCTCCGCAGCGGCGAAGGGTATCAAACCGAATATGATGACAATATCCATTTCGTAGAATGATAGGTACGTCGTGTCGAAGATAGTTCTCAAGAACGGTACGTAGATTACAGCCATCAGTAGGATTAGTGAAATAAATGTTCCCCACAGCATAAAGCGGTTGGTAAAAAATCCAATTTTGAATACTGAATGAGTCTCAGAACGTGCCGAGAAAGCCCGCAAGATTTCGCTAAAAATTAGCGTAGCAAAGGCAAAAGTCCTTGCCTTTTCGATACTGTCGGTATATTTTAATGTAAAAACGAATATTCCAAGTACAGAAATAGTCATAAAAATGCTTTGTATCGCAATTTGCCGCCTCATACGAGTATCTATTATAGGTTCTTCTGGTTTCCTGGGAGGCTGTTGCATTATATCCGGTTCCTTCTTTTCCATACCTAGAGCCAGAGCCGGAAATGCATCTGTGAGCACGTTTATCCACAAAAGCTGAATGGGCTTAAGCGGTATAGGCAATCCCACCAGCATAGAGATAAAGATAATGAGGATTTCCGCAATATTGCAAGAAAGCAGAAAGAATATAAATTTACGGATGTTGGAGTAAATAACCCTACCCTCCTCCACTGCAGAAACTATACTGGCGAAATTATCGTCCACCAGAATCATATCAGCAGTTTCTTTGGCAACATCAGTACCAGTAATCCCCATTGCCACACCTATATCAGCTTTTTTCAAAGCTGGAGCATCATTGACACCATCTCCTGTCATAGCTACGATATGACCGTTATTTTTTATGGCTTCCACAATTCTGAGTTTATGGACTGGCGATACTCTCGCATAAACTGATACCTCCCTGGACTTTTGGAACAGCTCTTCGTCGTTTATGGAGTCAAGTTCACTACCTGTCAGTACACCCGCCTCGTTCTCAATTAGGCCTAGATCCTTTGCTATAGCAACCGCGGTGTCTCTGTGATCGCCGGTAATCATTATAGGACGTATACCTGCCATTTTACATGTTTTTATTGCTTCTACGGCCTCAGGTCGAGGAGGATCGATCATGCCTATCAAACCAACGAATACAAAATCTTTTTCAACATCTTCCGCCTTTAGTTCCTCTGGCAAATCATCCAGAGGCCTGTAAGCCAAAGCAAGCACCCTGAGAGCCTGAGACGCCATGGCTTTATTGGCCGCAATTATAGCTTCTATATCCTCCTGTGTTAGAGGTACCTCCTGACCAGCTTTGTAAATATAACTTGAAAGACTTAAGAGGACATCCGGTGCCCCTTTTGTATATGCTATGTATTTTCCGTAAAAAGGATGAATTGTCGTCATAAGTTTCCTGTCAGAATCAAAAGGAATCTCGTTAAGTCGAGGTTGTACCTTCTCCAGGTCTTCCACGAAAATTCCAGCTTTAGCAGCAGCAACGACAAGAGCTCCCTCAGTTGGATCACCAAGAATTCTCCAGGATTTTTGACCTCCGTGTTCGGTTCCGCTTTCTTCCAGCCTAGAATCGTTACACAGAGCTCCAATTTTTAAGAGCAGTTCTAAACATGTATCAGATTTTGGATCGATTTTGGTACCGTCCAGGTAAAATTCTCCGTAAGGCCTGTAGCCTTCACCGCTAATAGAAAAAAATTGGCCATTCGTAAAAATTTTAGTTGCAGTCATCTGGTTCTGGGTGAGAGTACCCGTTTTGTCAGAACATATAACAGTAGTACTCCCAAGAGTTTCCACAGCGTGTAGCTTTTTTACGAGTGCATTCCGTTTTACCATGCGCTGCATGCCGAGGGCTAAGACTATTGTTACTATTGCAGGAAGACCTTCGGGTATAGCTGCTACCGCAAGGCTGACGGCAGTCATAAACATCTCTAAAAATTGGATGCCTCTCAAGAGCCCCAACAAAAAGACAACGCCACATATTATAAGGCTGGCAGTTCCGAGGATTTTACCTGTTTCTTCTAGTTTTTTCTGAAGAGGCGTGACTTCATCCTGGTAAGACTCGAGCATTTCAGCTATCATACCTATTTCAGTCTTCATACCCGTCGATACCACTATACCTTTGCCCCTGCCATAAGTAACGACGGTGCCCATAAAAGCAGAATTGGTCCTGTCTCCAAGTGGCATCTCTTCGTTGAAGACTATATCGGCATTTTTTTCAACAGGCACCGATTCACCCGTCAGCGCTGACTCGTCGATTTTCAGATTTACGCTTTCCACCAATCTCAAATCTGCTGGCACGTAGTTTCCAGCTTCCAGCAAAACTATGTCCCCTGGGACCAGTTCGCGAGCAGGGATAACCTGGACCGTGCCATCTCTTATAACCCGCGCCTCAGGAGCTGCCATCTTCTTTAAAGCATCTAGGGCTTTATTCGCCCTATATTCCTGTATTACACCTAGTATCGCATTTAAAATAACTATCATTATAATTACAGCCGAATCGATTACTTCGCCCACCAGCATAGATACCAAACTAGCAATGATAAGTATAATTACTAGGAAATCCTTGAATTGACTCAAAAACATTTCAAACAAAGTCAGCCCTCTTTTGCCCACAAGTTCATTGTAGCCTTGTTCCTTAAGCCTTTGTCGGGCAACATCGGATGAAAGTCCCTTTGACAAATGAGTGCTAAGTAATTCGGCAATATCCGTTGCATGTAAGGTATACCATTTTTTATTCTCCAATAGCGACCCTCCCTTATTATATCTACATTTATTATCTCACTTTAACCGCTATTTATTAATCGAATTTTAATTGACTTTTAACACTCTCACCTCCTTACAACAAAGGAGATAAAAAAACCTTTGACCTCAATTCCTATAAGGAATTAAGTCAAAGGTCTTGCCCTCCGCAATTATAAACCTGGAGGATAAAGCCAGGTAATCACAACGGATTACCGTGATGATGGCTTTATCTTTCGGCTACTCCCCTTTAACGTAAAGAATAATCTAATTTTTTATTTTCAGTACTTAATTATATAATAAAAAAATACTATTTGTAAAGAACGGATCTATTCGTGATGTGGTCAAAAGTTACTAGGTAAATAATACGCTGACGTTTTGCACAGTTCGCTTCGGTGATACTACCCTGATGAAAAAAAATAAAAAACGAGGAATTGAAGTAAACTGAGATGAAGATTTTGAGTTTACTCCATGTCTAAAAACATATTAATCACAAACCGCAAATTATCAAACCTAAAGAGTGAAAAGTTATCCCAAAAGATGCAGCTACCACATACCATCAACTTACCACCAGAGTCAAATCTCTTCTGGGCAATTAAAATAGGCGAATTTTTATTACTATCAGTAAAGCTTGTTTCTCTTCCTCTTAGTACCACATCTACCTCATCTTCAATATGAAGGGGAGCTGCATATGGAAATACCACTTCTTTTACATCCTGATTATAAAGTTCAATATTGTCTGTAGTGATTATCAAAAAGTCATCTTCTAAGTAAAATTTCTCATCTTTAACGCCTTCTGGTAATATATAAATTCCATAATCTCTCGTTATCCCGTTACAAATCTCAGATACTCCGTCTTTATTTCGAAAGTGTGTCGTAAAAATGATCTTCTTTTTATAACTTTCCAATAATTTTCTTATTTCCTTTTTTTCCTCATCAGTAAAAGGATTTTCTGGATAGTTAAACACTATTACATCATACTCAAAAAGCTTATCAAAATCTTCTACCTCTTCCATTATAATTCCTTTTTTAGAAAGTTCCCTATAAAGCCCTGAAAAGTAGTATCCATCTGACAGCAAAAACTCCCGATGTGTTGCACTCCATGCAACCTTCATCCTGCTTCCTCACCCAGGACAATGAAATTAACTTTGCCATAAATAAATTTTATTTATTTTATCCCATTTTGTCAAAAGGCTTACAAATGCCTAATTTGAAGTAAAGTTGCCTGTAAAATATAAGAAACAAGAAGCCAGTTCTTTTAACAAAGAACTGGCCCTTATTTATTTTATAAAAACCTATTTTATTTTGGTGCCTATTGATACCTGATAAATCTATAACAAAAAGAAAAAACACTCATCTATATTATTAAAACTCCCTATTTTTATAAAATTTTACAGATAATAAATAGAAAATCGTCAGTATAATAAGAGCTATAGCAGTTATAAGCAACATCTTTACTGTATCTGATTGATCCATTATAAAAGATATAATAATCTGAAACCAATCGTAATTTATAAGTTTTTTAAAAAGTTTTATAACATAAGATATGCCATAAGAAAACCCAAAAATCAAAATAATGTACATAATCCCAGAAAAACCATGTCCAAATTTAAACATTAAAGGAAGGTATATGCCATTTAGAAAACTCACCGCCAGTATGCCGTAAATTACAGCTTTAAAATTGATAGGATATACATGAATAGGAAAGCCTAGTACTTTTGTGGCTGCTGCAACTAACAAATAAATAGCTATGCCTATTGCTGAATAGACAAATATAGACAGGTATTTTGCCAATACAATTTCATGCCTTCTTAGAGGCAAACTATTTAACAAAATATCAGCTTTGTTTGTCTCATCAGCTGAGCTTGTTACTATCAGCCCCATGTATGCCATACCCACCACTATTACTACAGCTGCGAAATTTCTTGCTTCTTCTGGGAAAGCCGGCACCCATACTATAAGAAAAGCAGCAGTAAGCAGTAAAATTTTTTTGCTTATCAGTATATCCTTTAAAATCAAACTGAACATTTAAACTCCTCCTTTGTAAAATATAACATCACATCTTCTAAAGTAGGTTTCTCAACAATGACAGTATCTTTTAAAAGCTTTTTTATTTGCTTTTTATCCTTCACTAATCCTTCAAACCCAAACTTATTTTCCTTAATTCCTACGAAATATTTTTTAGTATCCTCATTTAAAACGTCTTTGCTGCCCTTGACAATGCCGTAATTTTCTACAATTTCATCTTTTGTGGTGCTAAATATTATTTCACCTCTATTAATCAAAGTAATGTAATCGGCAACTTTGTCTAAGTCAGAGGTTATATGAGTTGAAAAGAAAATACTTTTGTTTTCATCTTGTATTAAAGAAGAAAAAATGTCCAAAAGCTCACTTCTTATCAAAGGATCCAGCCTGAAGTCGGCTCATCCATAATGAGAAGTTCAGCTATGGGACAACGCTATGGCAAGGGCAAATTTTATTTTCATTCCCCTGGATAAACTCTTTATTTTTCTTTTAGCAGGTAAATCAAATTCTTTTAAATACTTCATAAAAGCTTCCTCATCCCAGTTTTTATATAGGGGTGCTATAACTCTTTTCATCTCTGAAATAGTTAATTCTCCATAAAAATAGCTCTCTTCATATACAAAGCCGATTTTTTCTTTTATTTCCTTTTCATGTTTTATATTGTCCAACCCAAAAATCTTGATTTCCCCTCCATCTCTTTTTAGCAAATTCATAATAAGCTTAATAGTCGTACTTTTCCCTGCCCCATTAGGTCCAATGAAGCCCATAATAAACCCTCGTGGCAGCGAGAAACTTATATCTTTCAATGTAAACCCTCTAAAATTCTTCCTTAAATTCTTAACTTCCAAAATTGGCTCCACCTTTTAGACCTCCTTATACAAAATCTCTAACATCTCTTTTATTTCTTCTAAGGATAAGTTTACTGCTTTTGCAGCTATAATCGCTTCTACTAATTTTTCTTCTACAATTTTTAGCCGTTTCTCACGCATTAATTCCTTGTTTTGCGCTGCTACGTAAGTG
>NZ_BAZY01000022.1 GCF_001310975.1 Thermoanaerobacter thermocopriae JCM 7501 | reverse complement strand
TTCTTCATCTTTTTTAGAATTTATGAAAAATTTACTTGACTTTACTTATGCAAAGTATTAAAATATCACCAATATTATAAGTTGAGGGGGTGTTGGATGAAAATTGGCTATTTGGTCCTAAAGGAACATTTTCTGAAGAAGCTGTCATAAAATACACACAAAGTGTTAAAAATTGTGAAGTTGTAGAGTTTAACACCATTCCGGAGGTCATAAATTGCATAAGCGATGGCTTGTGCGAAGAGGCAGTAATTCCTATTGAAAACTCTATTGAAGGTTCTGTAAATGTTGCTGTAGATATGCTGATAAACGACGCAAATGGGATAATGATAAAAGGAGAAGTGATAATACCTATTTCTCATTGCTTGATTTCGGATGTTCCAGTTGAATTTAAAGATGTACATTGCATACTTTCTCATCAGCAGGCAATTGCTCAGTGTAGGGAATATATATTTAAAAAATTTCCCAATGCGGAAGTAAAAGCTACAGACAGTACTGCTCAAGCAGTCTTAGGTGTCAAATCTAAACCTGGGGTAGTGGCGATAGGCCCTGAAAGAGCAGCCGTTATTTACGGCATGAGAATAATTGATAGGGACATACAAGATGTAAAAGAAAATTATACAAGGTTTTTGGTCCTTTCTCAAAAGGACGGGGTTATCACAGGGAAAGACAAGACGTCAATAGTTTTTTCTGTTCCAAATGTTCCAGGCAGTTTATATAACGCTTTAGGGGTTTTGGCCAACAAAGAAATCAATATGACGAAAATAGAGTCACGACCTTCAAGGAAAAAACTTGGGGAATATGTTTTTTGGGTGGACATTGAGGGGCATAGAGAAGATGAAATAGTAAAGAGTGCCTTAGAAGAGTTAAAAAGTAGAACGGATTTTTTAAAAGTGTTAGGTTCATATCCTAAATTTAAGTAGAACGGTAGAATGGAGGAATTGGAAATGGTAATTGTTATGAATATTGATGCTACTGATAAGCAAATCTCTGATATTACAAATCTTTTAACATCTCTCGGTTTAGGTTACCACATTTCAAAAGGTGAGGAAAAGATAGTCATAGGTGTCATTGGAGATAAGAAAAAATTGGAAGGTAAGGCTATTGAAATGATGGAAGGTGTTGAAAAAGTTATTCCTATTGTAGAACCTTACAAACTGGCCAGCAGAATTTTTAAACCAGAGCCCACCATTGTGGAAGTAGAAGGGGTAAAAATAGGTGGAAGCAACATAGTTATAATGGCAGGACCTTGTGCAGTAGAAAGCAGAGAGCAACTCTTTGAAAGTGCTATGGCGGTTAAAAAAGCAGGAGCTCAATTTTTAAGAGGAGGGGCATTTAAACCGAGAACATCTCCTTATTCCTTCCAAGGGCTTGAAGAAGAAGGCTTAAAAATGCTTCAGGAAGCAAAGCAGCTTACCGGACTCAAGATTGTGACAGAAGTCATGGATGTTCATTCAGTTGAACTGGTGGCGCAATATGCTGATGTTCTTCAGATAGGTGCGAGAAATATGCAGAATTTCTCATTACTTAAAGCAGTAGGTAAAATAAATAAGCCTGTGTTATTGAAGAGAGGGCTTGCTGCAACATTAGGAGAATGGCTAAGTGCTGCTGAGTATATTCTAAATGAAGGCAATAAGGACGTTATCCTTTGTGAAAGAGGAATAAGGACTTTTGAAACTTATACGCGAAATACCTTAGATTTAAGTGCAGTTCCAGCCATAAAAAAATTAAGCCACTTACCTATAGTTGTTGACCCTAGTCATGGCACTGGTAAATGGGACCTTGTAGCTCCTATGGCTAAAGCTGCTATAGCAGCAGGAGCTGATGGTCTCATTATTGAGGTACATCCCGATCCCAAAAATGCTTTATCTGATGGGGCTCAATCTCTTACTCCTGAAAATTTTGAGGCTTTGTGTGAGGATATAAAGGTTATTGCTAAAGCGGTAGGACGGGATTTTTCATGATAAGAAAAGCGGTTATTATAGGATTGGGTCTTATAGGAGGGTCATTGGCAAAAGCACTAAAAAAATATACAGATATAAATATTATTGCTGTTGATATAAACAGAGACAATTTACGCAAAGCGTTGGAAGAGGGAGTAATTTCTTATGGTATGACACACCTTGATTTTCAAGTAGATACTGATGTAGTTTTTATATGCACACCTGTTGGAAAAGTTGTTGAAAGCGTAAAAAATATAATTCCTTATTTAAAAAGAGGCTGCATTGTAACGGACGTTGGAAGTACAAAAAAAGTCATAATGGAAGAGGTGCAAAAATTTTACCCGATGAAATTTTTTTCATCGGGGGTCATCCTATGGCTGGCACAGAGAAAGCAGGTTATGATAACGCTGATGCAGATTTATTTGTCAATTCAAATTATTTGTTGACACCTTCTGATATTGTAAAGGAAGATATTTTGGAATTATTTATAGATGAAGTGATAATAAAAATAGGTGCGAAACCGGTAATTATGGATTATAATAAACACGATGCCATTGTAGGAGTTATAAGCCATGTACCTCATATAATTTCTGCTATACTTACAAATTTTGCTTATCATAAATGCAGTGAAGCTTTTAAATACGCAGCTGGTGGGTTTAAAGATACTACGCGAATTGCCTTGTCTCAGACTGAAATATGGAAAGACATAATTTGCACAAACAAAGAAATTATTTTGGACTTACTAAAAAATTACAAGGAAGTCCTAAGTGACTTTATTTGTTATTTAGAAAATGATGATATTGACAGTATACAAAAATTTCTTGAAGATGCAAGAAAATATCGAAACACTATAACTTGAGGTGTTGTTATGGATATTGAAGTTAAAAAGAAAAAATTTTTAAAAGGTGTTATCTCTGTTCCAGGGGACAAGTCAATATCTCACAGAGCTGTAATGATTGGGTCAATTGCAGAGGGAATTACAGAGATTGAAAATTTTCTTTTAGGAGAAGATTGTATATCTACTATTAATTGTATGAGGAATTTAGGAGTTGATGTTGAATTAAAAGGAACAAACGTTAAAGTTTATGGAAAGGGGCTTTATTTAAATAAAAGCGAAAAAATTCTTGATGTAGGAAATTCGGGTACTACCATTAGGCTTTTGATGGGTATTCTTTCTGGTCAAAAATTTGAGACTACCGTTACAGGTGATGAATCTATAAAGAGACGCCCAATGGGAAGAGTGATAACTCCTCTTAGTATGATGGGAGCGAAAATAGAAGCAAGGGAAGGAAATTTTGCACCTCTTACGGTTTTTGGGAACAAACTTAAAGGCATATATTACAAAATGCCAATTGCCAGTGCGCAGGTTAAATCCAGCATAATGTTAGCAAGCCTTTACGCTGATGATAAAACGATTATTGAAGAGCCCTACCCTTCAAGAAATCACACGGAACTCATGTTTAGTTCTTTTGGTGCTAAAGTGGATGTAAATGGTACAAAAATAACCTGTTATCCTGGTTACAAATTACAAGGGCAGAAAATTGTTGTACCGGGGGATATATCGTCAGCAGCATATTTTATTGTTGCTGCAACTCTCGTTCCAAATTCGGAGGTTACTATAAAGAATGTAAATGTGAATCCTACAAGAACTGGTATTATCGATGTGATAGAAAAAATGGGGGGAGACATTGTCTTGACAAATGAAAGAACTATAAACAATGAAAAAGTAGCGGATATAACAGTTAAGACTTCAAGGCTAAAAGGAATTGAGATTGGAGGAAGTCTTATTCCAAGGCTTATTGATGAGATTCCAGTAATAGCAGTTGCAGCAGTCTTCGCAGAAGGGAAAACAGTGATAAAAGATGCCGAGGAGTTAAAAGTAAAAGAAAGCAATAGAATAAATACAATCACTTCAGAACTCAAGAAAATGGGGGCAAAAATTTTTGAAAGGGAGGATGGGATGATTATAGAAGGTACAGGATTTTTGAGAGGAAATACAGTGGAAAGTTACAACGACCACAGGATTGCTATGTCTTTGTGGGTTGCTGGACTTATGGCAGAAGGAGAAACTAAGATAAAAAATGCTGAATGTGTAAATATTTCGTATCCAGATTTTTATAAAACCTTCGATATATTATAAAAATAGGATAATGTTATTTTTTATCAAAATTTGATCTTGAATTCCTATATATTGTATGTTATTATACTAGTACAACAATATATAGGAGTGATTGAAATGAAAAACGGAGTAGCAGAAAATAAAACACAGTTGAAAGAAAATAAAGCTGATCAAAATAATGTAAATGTGTTTACATGTCCGGATTGCGGCGCTAAATTGGTTCATGAAGGAGGTTGTGTTTTTTGTCCTTTCTGTGGATATAGTGAATGCCAGTAAGTACCTGTCTTTCCACCAGTTTAATATAGACACAAATTAAATATCCGGCTATAATTTAGTTAAAAATATGCCGAATCCCCGATAAGGGTACGGGGGAATTAAATTGGGGTGAATCCACTTTGTGGTAGGGTGGCCCTCACCCGAACCCGTCAACTAACCTCGGAGGCGAAAGGGGGAAACAGCATGTTTAATCTTTACATCAAGGTCAAACCTCTCATCGCATCAATTATAGCCGGATTGTTTATTTTTCAATCAGTATTTGCCGCAACTTATACAGTTAAACCTGGTGACACTCTATGGGGCATAAGTCAAAGATACGGAACTACATATACTAAGCTGATGGCTTTAAATGGTCTTCGAAGTATAATAATATACCCAGGACAAGTTTTGCAAGTGCCAGGTAGCGATAACACATATGTTGTTCAAAAAGGTGACAGCTTGTATTTAATTGCTAAAAAATACGGCATTACTGTTGATATGCTCAAATCTGCGAATGGATATAAAAGCGACATAATATATCCTGGACAAGTCTTTATTATACCCAGTGCTACTTCTTCTAGGACATATCAGGATGTCAGTAGAGGTTCTATTGAAAGGGGTGTAATACCATACACAAAAGAGGAATTTGACCTCCTTGCGCGCCTTGTTACAGCAGAAGCAGACGGTGAACCTTATAAGGCAAAAGTAGCTGTTGCAGCAGTAGTAATAAACAGAGTTAAAAGTAGCATTTTCCCTAATACTATAAAAGACGTAATATACCACGTTGATGATTACGGTAATTATCAATTTACTCCTGTACTAAATGGCTGGATAAATAGACCTGCCTCAGCTGATGCTATAAGTGCGGCAAGAGAAGCGTTAAGTGGTGTTGACCCAACAAATGGAGCCTTGTATTATTTTGACCAGAGTGCTACAAATGCGTGGCTGTGGTCACTTCCTATAGCGGCAAGAATAGGTAATATGGTTTTTTGTTACGGCAGGTGAAATTTCCGATGAGAGGGTCAAAAACGGTACAATATAAGTACCCGTTTTTGATTTAGAAAAATAATTTATACAAAGTAGAAAGACCAAAGGCGAGGAATATGAAAGAAGATAGATATTTTAAATATTTTGAAGGGATTCTTTTATTAAAATAAATGCCTACAATTATTCCTAATACATCTGCTAAAAATATTCCAGAGTGGTGCCTATTAATATATATAGAGGACTGTTATATGATGCAGTCAAAGCTATAGCAGCTAATTGTGTTTTGTCTCCCAATTCTGAGAATACATATGTACTTATAATAGTTGCAAAAGGACCGTATTTTGAATTTTTTATTTTTTCTTGTTTTGCTTCTTCTTCTAACAGAGTTGTAATGCCAAAAAACAGAAATAATAAAGCGGCTAAAAGTTTTATATAAAAAATGGGAATATATTCGGTGATATATGAACCAAATATCACAGCAATGCCATTGTTTATTAAGGCAGCGATAAATATGCTTATAAGAACAGTCCTTACTTTAAAAAGAGTAGCAAAAGCCATTGACATGAGCTGTGACTTATCTCCCATCTCAGAAGTAAAGATAAGGACAAATGATGTGATAAGTGCTTCCATTTTATTGCCTCCCCGACTATTATATTTGCCCTTTAAATAAATTGGACCTTTACATAATATGTAAAACATATTATGTAAAGGTCTCGTTCTTTCAGGTAAAGCCAGGGTTTCCCGATATGTTGACTTTACCGCATATAAACTATGCGAACTACTCCCCTTTACTCAATATATTGTAAAAAATTTATCATAAAATGTCAATAGGAGCAATACAAACAAGAATAATGTCACATCATTTAGTTTATTTTTTTAACATTTTTACTATTTCTGTATATTCGTCTGAAGTAATTTCACCGCGAGCATACCTTAACTTGGCAATTTCTAATGCTTCATTGTTAGGATCTGTATCGTGCTTTTTAAAAAAGTTAACATTTCTAATCTGTTTTACTAGCCAGTAAATTACTACACCTATTAAAATCAAGAACAATATATTGGTAAGTCCACCACCGAACCAAGTTCCATAACCACAAGGATAGTATCCTCCAAACCAACGACCTAAACCACCCATCATATATCCTCCAAACATAATTTGTCCTCCTCTCCAAATATTTATATTTTACAAAATACTTTTTAATTTGTTATATTCTTCTACTGTAATTTCTCCCTTGGCTAAACGTATATCAAGTATTTTCTTTGGTTCATTCGCTTGGCAATCTTTGTCTGCATTTAAATTATTAATTATTCTTTGCAGGTCACCTGTTTTGTACAAATAAAAGCCAATTGCCAAGATTAATATAAGACACAACATCTTTTCAACTCCTTTCATTGAAATTATTTATCAAAAAAATTGTTAACCTCTTTTCAACTTTATTTTAAAACTTACTTTTGAAGAAAATATGAAGAGAAAATATATAACTACTGTTAGGTCTAAAAATAGGTGTATAGATTATTATTATAACCGTGATGTGATGTATAATAAGATGTATAATAAGAAATAAATAGGTTTATCACATTCTTTATTCATGAGTTTTTTATAATTTTACAATAAAATACAAAGGAGTGATAAAAGATGGATAAAAAAATACTTGTTGTTGATGACGAAATAAAAATACTGGAAGTTGTAAAGTCATATCTTGAGCGTGAGGGATTTAGTGTTATTACTGAAACTAATGGCAATAACGTTTTAGATACATTCAAAAAAGAAAAACCAAATCTTGTTATATTGGACCTCATGTTGCCAGGTATTTCAGGAGAGGAACTGTGCAAGAAGATACGGCAGTTTTCCAATGTTCCGATATTGATGCTTACAGCAAAAGTTCAAGAAAGTGATAAAATTAATGGATTTTCTATAGGTGCTGATGACTATCTTACAAAACCATTCAGCCCACGTGAATTGGTTATGAGAGTAAAAGCAATATTAAGAAGAACAACAGATGATGTACCTCTTGCTGAAGTAATATCTTTTAATAATGATGACCTTGTGGTCGATTTTAAAGCACACACTGTGAAGAAAAAAGGAGTGGTTGTAAATCTCACTCCAAACGAATTTAAAATTTTAAAGTTTTTAATTCGCAATCCAAATAGGGTCTTTACACGAGAAGAATTAATTGAAAAAGTTATGGGATTTGACTATGAAGGTTATGACAGGACAATTGATGCGCATATTAAAAATTTAAGACAAAAAATTGAAGACGATACAAAAAATCCAATGTACATTAAAACAGTATATGGCGTTGGATATAAATTTGGTGATGGAGATGTTTAAAAATAATTTAAAAACAAGGACGGCTATTGTATTTATTTCAATAGCTCTTATATCGATTGTTATTGTAAGTATTACAACAAACATCTTAATAATAAATAGCTTTGGAAATTATGTTACAAAGTCAACAGATAAGGAATTTAGCAATATAGCCAATACTCTTGCTGCAGTGTATAAATCTGAGGGGGGCTGGAAAAGTACAACAGGGCGTGAAATTGCTCATGCTGCTATGATGGAGGGATATGGGTTAAGGCTTAGAGATAAAGATGGCAAAATTATATGGGATTTTTCTTCGATGGCACACATGATGAATATGATGGGAAAATGGAATAAGAAAAATATTTCTGAAAAAACTCTTCCCATCATTGTGGATGAAAAACAGTAGGGTATGTGGATATAATTTATTATGGGCCGATGATGATGAGCGACTTGGATTTTAAGTTTTTATATGACATTAGTAGATATAATGTTATAGCAACGGTGATAGCTATTTTTATAGCATTGATTATAAGTATTTATGTGTCGAATTATATTACAAGACCGTTAGTTAATATTACGGAAGTTGCTAAAAAGCTTGAAAAAGGTGATTTTACTGCAAAGGTATATGATATACCTAAAGAAGAAGAACTATTTAAGCTCACAGCTGCAATAAACCATCTTGGAGAATCTTTAAAAAATCAAGAAATACTAAGAAAACAAATGACCTCTGACATTGCACATGAGCTTAGAACACCATTGACAACATTGCAGAGTCATATTGAAGCAATGCTTGATGGGGTTTGGCAGCCTACGTATGAAAGACTAAAGAGTTTAAATGAAGAAGTCTTAAGACTTATAAACATTGTAAAAGACCTTGAAACATTGAATAAATTTGAATCTGACATGTTAAAGCTTAATAAAATCAAATTTAACGTAAGCGAATTAGTAAAGAACATTTTAACAAATTTTGAAGCATCTTTTGCTGAAAAAGAACAAGAAGTTGTAAAGAACATAGAAGATAACATTATGTTGTTTGGTGATAAGGACAGGATAGCACAGGTCTTTGTTAACCTAATATCAAATTCAAATAAATATACTCCTGTAGGTGGCAAAATAAAAATAGACTTTTATAAAGAAGGCGATTATGCGGTATTCGTAATAGAAGATAATGGAATGGGTATATCCAAAGATGATATTCCTTTTATCTTTGAAAGGTTTTACAGAGGAGAAAAATCAAGAAATCGTGAAACAGGTGGAAGTGGAATAGGTCTTTCAATTGTAAAAGCCATAGTATTAGCTCATGGAGGCAAAATAAACGTTGAAAGCGAGATAAATAAAGGGAGCAAGTTTACTGTTAAAATTCCCCTATAAAAACTGGTTCATAAGTTTTTCATAATGGCGGTGTATAATTATTTTGAAAGGAAGAAAGGAGGAATAACATTATGATGAGAATGATGTATGGTTGGGGCTGGGGATATGGAATAGGTGGATTTATTTGGAATATTGTCTGGATGGCAATAGAGATAGGTTTAATAGTTGCTGCAATATATCTTATTGTATTATTATTTCGAGGCACAAAAAATAGAAACAAAGAGAAGGATGCGATAGAAATTTTAAAAGAAAGATATGCAAGAGGAGAAATAAGCGAGGAAGAATATCTGGAACGAAAAAAGAGACTTGAAGAAAAATAATCAGAAAAGTTTGGCAAAAAAAGATACAATTTTGTTATTTACATTTTTCAAATTGTTATGATATAATAATTGTAGTAAAATGTTCGATAGTCGAACTAATTTTTTTGAACAATTAGTTCAGGTAGTGAACTAATGGAGGCGATATATTGAAAGGCTATACTAAAGGTACTTCTGGGTTGATTAAGAATATCAATAAGGCTAATGTTTTAGATGTCATAAAGAAAAGGCAGCCTATATCAAGAATAGAAGTATCTAAAGTTTTAAAAATGAGCAAATCCACTATTTCTGCTATTGTAGATGAATTAATTGAGGAAGGATTGGTAGTAGAAAACGGTTTTAGTGAAAAAGGGACAGTAGGGAGAAAGCCTATACAGCTTTCTTTTAATCCTAATGCTAAATTTGTTGTGGGAATGAGTGTTGAGTCTTCTAACACGATAGGTGTTTTGACTAACATGGATGGTAAGATTTTAAAAAAGATAAAATGGCAAACTAGCATTGGAGAGCAAGCCTTTAATGAAATTATAAATGGGATACAAGAACTGCTTAAAAGTGGGAAAAATGTAATAGGAATTGGTATTGGCCTTCCTGGAATTACGGATATACAAACAGGAGTTGTGAATGCGCCGGGACTAAAATGGAATAATTTTGAATTAAAGAAAAAGTTAAGTAAAATTTTTAATTATAGCATCTATGTTGACAATAGTGTAAATTATGCTGCTCTGGGAGAAAGATGGATTGGTTGTTGCCGCGAAATAGAGAATTTTGTGCTGATAAATATAGGAAATGGTATAGGTTCGGGGATATACGTAAATGGTAAATTATTGAGAGGTAATGCTTATGCTGCAGGAGAAGTAGGGTATATGGCTACAGGAGAAGATGTTTTTAAAAATACCTATTCTTATGGGGACTATAGCTATTTTGAAAGAAAAGCTTCTTTGTCTGCTTTAGTGGGATTAGTTTCTAAAGATTTGCCTCATATAAATACGATAGAGGGTGTGATAAAAGGATTTAAAGAACAAAATCCTATTTGTGTACAAGCTGTGTCTTGTTTTATTAAAAATTTAAGCATGGGTATCGCTAATATTGTAAGCATTTTAAACCCAGAAGCAATAATAATTGGAGGAGACATCTTAAATTATGAAATTGATATTATTCATGAAATTAAAGAAAAAGTAAAGAAAATTGTGCCTTTTGATTTTGGCATTAAAATGGCTCAACTTGGAGAAGATGCTGCTGCTATTGGGGCAGTGGCAGATGTCCTTTTAAATACAAATAACTTAATTTTGCTATAGGAGGTCGTAAAATGAAAGTAATAATAACTGTAGACTATAAAGAAATGAGTAAAAAAGCGGCAGAAATTGTCAAAAGACAGATAAAAGAAAGGCCTAATACTGTTTTAGGGCTTGCTACAGGTTCTACACCTCTTGGAATGTATAAGTATTTAATTGAAATGTATAAAAAAGGAGAAATAGATTTTTCCAATGTTATTACATTTAATTTGGACGAATATGTGGGCTTGTCTGCAGAACATCCTCAAAGCTATCATTATTTTATGTTCCATAATTTTTTCCATCATGTTAATATTAAGAAAGAACATATTCACATTCCCAATGGAGTGGCTTTAGACTTTGAAGAAGAGTGTAGAAGATATGAAGAGGAAATTGAAAAAGCAGGTGGGATTGATTTACAAATATTGGGGATTGGGGTCAATGGACATATAGGGTTTAATGAGCCGGATGAAAGTATAGATACAAAAACTCATGTGGTTACTTTGACAGAAGATACAATAAATGCCAATAAAAGATTTTTTAAAAGCGCAGATGAAGTACCAAAAAAGGCGATTACTATGGGCTTAGGAAGTATCATGAAAGCGAAAAAGATTGTCCTTTTGGCTTCTGGAAAAAATAAAGCCAAAGCGATAAAAGAAACGATAAAAGGTCAATTAACTACGAAGGTACCTTCTACTGTTTTAACGTTACATCCTGATGTAACCATAATAATTGACAAGGAGGCTGCCTCACTTATACCTGATGAAGATTTAAAAGAGATAGAGGTGATTGTCTGATAGGCGAAAGCTATTTTTTATTGTATTTGAAGAGCGAAAAGTTAGATGCCGATTTTTATTTAACAAAATTTTGTAATTGAGATATAATATAATTAATACAATTGTCAGGAAAAGATAAAGGCATTCACTATTTCAAGTTAAAAAGAGCTATTTTAAAAAGGGGAGATAGGTCGTGATAGGCATTATGTTAAAGGGCCTTAAACTTTACAGCCACAATAGATGGCCACGTGAAAAAATAATGGAATATAGCAATAAGCGTATGAGAGAAATGATAAAACACGCCTATACTTCCAGTAATTTTTATAAAACTCTCTATAAAAGCGCAGGAATAGAATATAAAGCTTTAGACACTATTCCCATTGAAGAATTACCTGTGATAGATAAAGAAATGGTTAGAAATAATTTTTTTGAGATAGTTACTGATTATATTTCTCCCAAAGAAATAGAAATGGCAATGAAAAGCAGCGAGTTACTAGTGAGGGTGGGAAAATATATTCTTGTTCATACTTCTGGAAGTACAGGTAAGCCATGCAATTTTCTTTATGATAGAGTTGCTTTGGATATGATCGAAGCTAATATGGTACGTATAAGCATTGGGGGCAAAAATGAAATTGGATTACGTGATTTTCCTATAAAAGTACTGTATGTGGCTTCTGTGGGAAGTGGTTATGCTTCTACTGTACTTGCTATGAATGGCATTAAGAAATATGGGGCTAAAAGTCTTGTGCTGAATGTTAGTGAGCCTATTGAGACTTGGAAAGAAAAAATTAAAAACTTTTATCCTAGCTATTTGGCTGGATATCCTTCATGTATAAAAATATTGGCTGACATGCAGCAAAGAGGCGAAATAAATATAAAACCCAAAAAAATAATTACAGGAGGAGAACCTTTAAGTAAAGAAATTTCCAATTATTTAAGCTCAGTTTTTGATGCTGACGTGATAGATTATTATGGTTGCACAGAATCAATATTTTTAGGTGTCGGAGCAAGCTGGTATGAAGGTATGTACCTTATGGATGATATGAATTATGTGGAAGTTGATGAATTTGGAAGGTTAATCATAACCCCATTGTATAACAAAATTTTTCCTCTTATTCGTTATCGACTAAATGATGTGGTTGAGGGGTTTGATAAAGACTATCGTGGCCATTTACCTTATACTCATATTAAAAGAGTTGTGGGAAGAGAAGAAGAGATGATGTGGTTTAAAAATGAAAGTGGTGGTAGGGATTTTCTTCATCCTCTTTTTATTGATGACCTTGATGTTGAAGGAATAAAAGAATATCAGTTTATTAAAACAAGTGATGAAAGTCTTATATTGAACTGTGTCAAACTTCCTAATGCCAAGGAAGGTGTTGAAGAGGAAATCAAAAGGCAATTTAACCAGTTTTTGATTAAGAAGAAGCTTAGAAATGTAAAATACGAGGTACATTTTACTGATGCACTTCAGGCTGATAAAGTAACTGGAAAGGTAAAAATGGTTATAGATGCTACAAAATAAATTAATTATTATGTATCTTTAAACGGACATAGATAAATACCTTATTGTACTATAACTGAAATTGTAATATAATATTTGATAGTCACCCTATAGGGGAGGGAGGTGTAGATGTGCCAATTTACACTGCATTTTTAGCAGGAATTGTTTCTTTTTTATCACCCTGTGTTTTGCCTTTAATTCCTGCTTATGTATCTTATATTTTTGGAAACAAGAAGAATAATTTAACAAATTTATTGCTTTTTGTATTAGGTTTTAGCATAGTGTTTGTACTAATGGGAGCGACAGCAAGTCAAATTGGAAAGCTGTTTTTAGCGTATAAAGATATTTTTAGAAAAGTAAGTGGGATAATAGTTGTGCTTTTTGGACTTCAAATGACTGGAATTTTTAGACCACTATTTTTAAACAAGGAAATTAAGCTGATAAACATGGAAAACGTACAAACTGGTTATATAGGGTCATTGGTACTGGGTGTAACTTTTGCTGCAGGATGGACCTTGTGTTGGGCCAATTCTCGCCTCGATATTGTTGTATGCTGGTTCTGTTAGTACATTAAATGTAGGTGTGATACTTCTTTTTGCGTATTCCATGGGGCTTGGTATACCTTTTATAATTACAGCCTTATTGATTGACAAGTTTAAAGGTATGTACAAAAGGATTAATAAAATATTGCCTTATATTGAGGTAATAAGTGGGGTTATTCTCATAATATTTGGAGTTCTTTTATATTTTAACATGTTAATCAAAATAAGTGGATATTTTTATTAAGAGGTGGTTAGTGTGAAAAATAAAAGTCTAATTTTTACTATAATTGCTGTGATAGTTATAGGGGCGCTTATTTTTGTGCTGAATAATTATACAAAAAGTGCTCAACCTTTCCATTCTCAAGCGGCAGAAAATAATACTTCTAGCAATAATGAAGAACAAAGTACAAGCTCAAATGCAAATGCAAATTCAACTGAGCAAAGTGAGCCTAAGATAGGGAATCAAGTAGGAGATATAGCACCAGATTTTACGTTAAAAGATTTAGATGGCAATACTGTGACTTTGTCGAGTTTGAGAGGAAAAAAAGTTATATTAAATTTTTGGGCGACGACTTGCCTTATTGTAAAATTGAAATGCCTGCTTTAAATCAGTTTATAAAAAACCATAAAGGTGATACGGTCTTACTTGCGATAGATTTGGGTGAAAGTCCATCAAAAGTTAAGCAGTATTTAGAAGGGAAAGGATATGAATTTACTGTGTTACTGGATACTGACTTAAGTACTATTTACGATTATCAAGTTCAGTTTATACCTATGTCTTATTTTATAGATAAAAACGGGGTCATAAGGGCAATTAGCAATGGGGCTATGACATATGATGAAATTGAAGAGTATTATAAATCAATTTCTCAATAAATGAAAAGGCAAAGAAGCAAATAAAAGAAATGTATAAACAATCAGTTAATGTCACGAATATGACTTTTGCAAAAGCAATATACAATTCTGAGATTTTAAAAAGGAGTATCTTTTATAGGAGATACTCCTTTTTTAGTAAAACATTATGCTATTACATTTAAAACTTGCCGGTCATTTACTACTTTTATATAATTTACTTCCGGGTCTTCGGTGCCTTGTATGCTTAAGTTGGCTTCTTTCATTTTATCTACATATTCTATAATTTCTGATGTTATTCGTTCTCCTGGGCAAAGTACTGGAATACCTGGAGGATAAGCCATCAAAAATTCTGCACTTATTTGCCCTACACTTTCTCTTAGAGGTAATGATACAGTTGAGGAGCCAAAAGCATATCTTGGTGAGACTACTTGTTCTGGTATTTCTGGTATATCTATAGGTTTTACTATTTCAATGTTTTCGTTGTATAATTCATCACTTATTTCTCTTAAAGCCCTTACGAGATAATCGACTTTTTCCTTTGTATCACCAATAGAGAATACACATAAAACATTATACATATCTGAAAGTTCAGGTTGTATATAATATCTTTCTGCCAATATTCTCTCTAACTGATGGCCGCTTATTCCAAGGCCTTTAGCTGTTATTGTAACTTTTGTGGGGTCAAAGTCATAGGCTCCATCACGGCCAACAATTTCTTCACCAAAACAGTAGAGTCCTTTTATATTGTTTATCTCTCTTCGAGCGTACTCTGCTAATTCTATTGTTCTATCTAATAATTCTTTTCCTTCTGTAGCCATTTGCATTCTTGCAACATCTAAGGAAGCCAACAATATATACGAAGGACTTGTTGTTTGGAGTAAACTCATTACTTGTTTTACTCTATTAATATCAATTCTATCGCCTTTAACGTGAAGCATCGAGCTCTGCGTCATTGAGCCAATAATCTTATGAGTGCTCTGTGCACAGATATCAGCTCCTGCTTCCATCGCTGAAATAGGCAATTTTTCGTTAAATTTAAGGTGTGGTCCGTGAGCTTCATCCACCATGAGTATAGCGTCATAGTCATGAACAATTTCAGCAATTTTTACTATATCGGTAGAAACTCCGTAATAAGTCGGATTTATTATTAAAACAGCTTTTGCATCTGGATGCTCTCTTAAGGTTCTTTCTACTGTTTCTGGTGTGACATTTAATGCGACACCGATATTTTTATCAATTTCTGGTTGCATATAAACAGGTATAGCACCACTTAATATAATTCCTGACGTTACAGATTTATGAATATTTCGAGGTACAATTATTTTTTCGTCTTCTCTCATTACACTTAAAATCATTGCTTGAATGGCACCAGATGTTCCATGAATAGAAAAAAAGGTAGCGTCGGCACCAAACGCTTCTGCTGCTAATTCTTGGGCATATTTAATTGGCCCAGTAGGCTTGTGCAAGCTATCTACTTGCTGAAACACTGTTACATCCATTGACAATACATTTTTGCCTACAAAATCTAAGAATTTTTTGGCCATTCCCACACCTTTTTTATGCCCTGGCACGTGAAAAGGGATAGTATTGTTGTTTACATATTCCATTAAGGCATCAAATAAAGGAGTTTGGGCTTGATCAAACTTTTTCAACGCATCTAACACCTTCTTTCATAAGTTTTGGCTCAGAATAAAAGCCTAAAACCTTGATATAAGTAATTCAAAGGCATAGGCTTTGCAGAGCTTTGCTTTCCTTAAAAATAATTTCAATTCATTATAAGACATATTGCTGTAAATTTCAATAATAAGTTTTATGTTAATTTAAAAATATTTTTAGAGAAAGTTTTAAACTGCTAATCTAGTCTTTAATTACACTATACTATATAGTATGAGAAAAACCCTGAAATGTCAAATGCATTTTTGTAATAAGTAGAGGTTTTCTGTATAAATTTTATTTGCGATTTTTACTATAGCAATTTATAATAATAAACAAAACGGTATGACAATATGCGTTTTAATGAGGTGTGGAAATGCTTAGTAAAGATGTTGTGCAAAGAGTAAAGGACTTATCATTAAAAAAGTTGAAAAACATGAATTTTGATGTGGATCAATATTTAATTGAGGAAGCAACTACGGAAGCGCAAAATTTAATAGATTACAAAATTATTCATCAAGTATGTGATAATTTTCATATTGATGAGAGAGAAAATAAAATAATCTTTAAAACTGGAGATTATTTCTTTGGGGATTATATAGTAAAAAATTTAAAAGAAGCGGAATATATAATTTTAGCAATCATTACACTGGGAGATAGAATAGATAAAAAGGTAAATGATTATTTTTCAGAAAGTAATTACACAAAAGGAATGATTTTAGATGTTATTGCAGGCGTGTTCCTTGAAATATTGACAGATAATTTTTGGAAAGAGGTAAGAAAAAACGCGGAAAAGTATGGCAAAGAAGTTACAGATGTTTTTTACCCAGGAAATAAGTGGGACATAAAAAATCAGGCTGTGATTTGCAAACTTGTGGACAGTTCAAAAATCGGTGTAAATATTAATCACAGTTTTATCATAACACCACAAAAAACAGTGTCTTTTGTATGTGGAGTAGGGGAAAACGTGAAAAGACTTGAAAATAAATCAGTTTGCAATAATTGTGAAGCTAAAGATTGTATTTATAGAAATTCTTTTGGTGAATCTAAATATAAAGTAACTGTTCATTTTAGTGGCAACACAAAAGTTATTGAAGTAAGTAAAGGAGAAAATTTATTTCATGTTCTTGTTAAAAATGGAATAAAACTTAACAATTTTTGTGGTGGCAGTCGGATTTGTGGTCAATGTAAAGTTATATTAAGTGAGGAAATTGATATTTCTGATGATGAAAAATACTTTTTGACAGATAAAGAAATAAAAAACAACATTCGGCTTGCGTGTTTTGTTGAGATAGATAGGGATTTAGAGGTCAAGGTACTTTCTGAAGAGCAAAAAGCAAAAATATTGACAAAAGAAAATGATTTGTTAAGTATTGAATTATATCCTCGCGTAAAAACTTCTACAGTAGAAATTAAAAAACCAACTTTACATGACCAAAATGACTATGTTAAAAAAATTAAAGAGGCTGTAGGTGGAGAAATAGAAGTTCCTTTAAAGTTTTTAACGAATCTTCCTGAAGTTTTAGAAGAAAATGATTATAAGGTAAATATTACTATTAGGAAAAATGAAATAATTTCGATTAAGGAGGTCACTTCGAAACCATACAATTACGGTATAGCATTAGATATAGGAACTACTACTATTGCTGCTTATTTATATGACTTAGATGAGGGGAAAGAAGTAGATGTATATTCATGTTTAAATCCGCAAAGGACTTTTGGTGCTGATGTTGTAACGAGAATAACTTATAGTATTACTAATTCTCAAGGATTGTATCAGTTGCATTCAGCTCTAATAAATAAAATAAATGAAATTGTAGAGGAGTTTTGTGTAAAAAATTCTATAGACAAAAGCGATATACATGAAATTGTGGCAGTAGGTAATCCTACAATGATACATTTCCTTTTAAATGTATCTTCCAAGAATATAGCGATATCTCCTTATGTGCCGACTTTTACGTCAATGATAGAAATAAAAGCAAGAGAGATTGGTATAGAGATAAACAAGGAAGGATATTTAATAACATTACCGCTTATATCTTCTTATGTAGGAGCAGATACTGTGGCAGCGGTTTTGGCAAACAAAATTGACCAATCTGACGAACTATGCTTGCTTGTAGACATAGGAACCAACGGCGAGATGGTATTGGGGAATAAAGATAACCTTATTGCTTCTTCGGCTGCAGCAGGCCCTGCTTTTGAAGGAGCAGGAATAACTTTTGGACTAAATGGCGTAGAAGGAGCTATAGACCATGTAGATTTTAGTAAAAGAGCTTTTTATACTACAATAGGAAATAAAAAAGCTAAAGGAATATGTGGTTCCGGTATTGTAGATATTATTTCTGAACTTTTGAAGTATGGCATTGTTGATAGTACTGGCAGGCTTTTGTCTAAAGAAGAAGTTAAAAATGTACCTGTTGATATTGCAGAAAGGATAACTCTTTACAAAGGTGAACCGGCATTTTTAATAGAAAATGGAATATATGTGACACAAAAAGATATAAGGCAAATACAACTGGCAAAAAGCGCCATACTTGCTGGCATTAACATCATGATAAAAGAAATAGGTATTGATGTAAATGAAATAAAAAAAGTTTTTTTGGCAGGAGGATTTGGAAATTACATTCTTCCTGAAAGTGCGATAACAATTAGGCTTTTGCCAAGGGAACTTCAAGGCAAAATCCTTCAAGTAGGCAATAGTGCTGGGATTGGTGCGATAATGGCATTGCTTTCTGATAAAGAACTGAAAAGAGCAATACATTTACAAAATAAAATAAACTATATAGAACTATCAACCCATGAAGATTTTCAAAATGAATTTGTAAAAGGAATGTATTTTTAATAAAAGTGGAAGTCAGAATATAAGAAAAAATGCATTAAAATTATAACAAAGGAGTGTTTGTAGATGACAAAAGAAGACCTTAAGAAAAAGCTTGATAAAATGGATGGAAAGGGGTATAAAGCTTATAAAGACCTTGAAGGGGAATATGAGTTTGAAAAATTTATACTGTATATTGACCATGTTCAGGGAGATCCTTTTGCATCGCCTTCAAGGATAAGGATTAGAGTGCCTCAAAATATAGCTGATTTTGAGTTTTCTATGTATAACAATCCTTCAAGGCAAGTTGCTTTAGAAGATTTTTTGATAAGGTCAGCTTTTGAAGTTATAAAAAAGTTACCTTCTTTAAAAGGTACAGGACATAGTGGGGACATTTATATTGATAAAGGCGGTCAACAAATAATTAAAAGAAGTGCAATGGTAGTTAATAAAGATTACGTAGAGGCAAGATTGAGCATAGGACTTCCTGCTTTTGGTAGACGAATAAATAGCAGTGGTGCCAAAAGAATATTTCTTGAATTTTTACCTCAAATTGTAGAAAAAGGACTTTTAAAAAAGAATCTCAATATACAAGATATATGGCTATGGGTTGAGACAGTGGAAGACCAAGATTACCTTAGAAGTCAGCTAAAAGAAAAAGGGCTTGTAGCTTTTGTGGCTGATGGTGCGATTCTTCCTAGAGAAAGCGGCATAAGTGATAGACCTTTAAAAGGCGGTAATGTAGTACCTTTTGAGTCGCCGAATAGCTTGAGGGTTAAGTTTCAACTTCCGAATCGAGGAGAGATAACGGGGATGGGAATACCCGAAGGAGTTACGCTTATTGTGGGCGGCGGTTATCATGGCAAGTCTACCTTGTTACAAGCTATTCAAAAAGGAGTATACAATCACATACCAGGTGATGGCAGAGAGTTTGTTATAACTGTAGCTGATGCAGTAAAAATAAGAGCGGAGGATGGCAGAAGAATAGAAAAAGTAGACATAAGTCCTTTTATAAATAATTTGCCCAACGACATAGATACTACAAGGTTTACTACCGAAAATGCCAGTGGCAGTACTTCTCAAGCAGCAAATATTATTGAGGCGATAGAAATAGGTACCAGCTTGCTGCTTTTGGACGAAGATACTTCAGCTACTAACTTTATGATAAGAGATGCACGTATGCAAAAACTGATTGCAAAAAAGGAAGAACCTATAACTCCTTTTATTGATAGAGTAAAACAGCTATATAAAGATAAGGGTATTTCTACGATTTTAGTTATGGGTGGCAGTGGAGATTATTTTGATGTTGCTGATTGCGTAATTAAAATGCACGACTACAGACCCTATGACGTTACACAAGAGGCAAAGAAAATTGCCAAAGAATTCAAAACGAATAGAAAAGTCGAAGGAAATAGTGAACCTATAGTTATAAAGCCAAGAGTTCCTCTTAAAAAAGGACTTGAAATAAAGGGTAAAAAGATAAAATCAAAAGACGAAGATACTATTAAATTTGGATATCAAGAGATTGAATTGGATTATGTAGAACAATTAGTAGACAAAAGTCAGACAAATGCTATTGGGGAGATAATACGATATATTGCCGATAAATATGTAGATGAAAAAAGCAATATAAAAGAAATATTAGAAAAAGTATATCAAGATATAAATAAAAAAGGACTTGATGTGGTATCTCATTTTTATGGTAAGCATCCTGGTAATTTAGCTTTGCCGAGGCTTTATGAAATAGCTGCGGCATTAAATAGATTGCGAAGCTTTACTGTAAAATAAAAATAACCTCCTCAGCAACACTGGATTCGCTTGAGGAGGCTAATCCTTCATTTTCAACTGGTGCCGAAGGTGGGAGTCGAACCCACACGGGGTGTAAGCCCCACTGGATTTTGAGTCCAGCGCGTCTGCCAATTCCACCACTTCGGCAAGTTATTACATTTGATATCTTATCATAGGTTAATAAAAATTTCAATACCCTTTTTATAAAAAGTGCTATTAATTTACCTAGTCATTATTTATAGATTCCTTTGTTTGTGATATATTTATATTTACAGAAGATTTTTCAAGGCTGGTGATATTATGGAAGAGTTAAGCAGAAATGAAAAGATAGAACGCGCAATTTTAGTAGGAATCATTTCAACAACTGAAGATGAAGAAGTATAGGAGAATTAAAGGAGCTGGCTTTGACAGCTGGTGTAGAAGTAATAGGTGTTATGACGCAAAAGCGTGATACAATCCACAAAGCTCATTATATTGGCAAAGGTAAGTTGGAGGAATTAAAATTTTTTGTTGAGAATCAAGAGGCTGACCTTATTATTGTCAATGATGAGCTTACTGGTACTCAAATTAAAAATATGGAAGACTTTTTAAATGTAAAAGTGATTGATAGAACTAATCTTATCCTTGATATATTTGCTAAAAGGGCAAGGTCAAAAGAAGGTATGTTGCAAGTGGAATTAGCACAATTAAAGTATCGTCTACCACGTCTTGTAGGTATGGGGGGACAACTTTCAAGATTGGGTGGTGGAATAGGAACAAGGGGACCTGGTGAGACAAAATTAGAGGCTGATAGGAGGCATATACAAAATAGAATAAAGGCAATAGAAAAGAAACTGGAGGAAATAAAAAGGCATAGAGATTTACAAAGGAGTAGACGTAAAAAAAATCAAGTTCCTGTTGTAGCTATAGTAGGATATACAAATGCGGGCAAATCCACACTACTTAATGCTCTTACAAAGGCAGAAGTTTATGTGGAAGATAAATTATTTGCAACACTTGATCCTACTGCCCGAAGACTTATTTTACCTTCAGGGAGAGAAGTGATTTTGATTGATACCGTAGGTTTATTAGAAAATTACCCCATGACCTTGTAGAGGCTTTTAAATCTACATTAGAAGAGGTTAAATATGCAGATTTATTGCTTCATGTAATTGATGTGACTTCACCAGATATGGAGGAAAAGATAAAGGTTGTAGAAAGGGTTCTTTCAGATTTAGGGGCTATTAATATCCCTAAGATAAATGTTTTTAATAAAATTGACCTTTTGGAAGTTGTACTTAAAGGAAATGAAAGAGAAGTTTATATTTCCGCAAAAAATAAAATTGGATTTGATAATTTATTGGAGGCAATAGAAAGAGAAATTTTTAAAGATGTGGAAGTAGTGAATTTTCTACTGCCTTATGATAAGACTAAAGAATACAATTATTTAAAAGAAAAAACAAAAATAATTGAAGAAAATTATAATGAGGACGGGATAATGATAAAAGCTGAAGTTCAAAAAGAAACAAAGGAGAAACTCAAAGATTTTATTATCGTTTAATAGCGTTGTATTCTGCTTTTTCTTGAGCCTTTACGTTTTTAACTATTTGAACAATTTTTTTATAAGCTTTTTGCGTACCATAAATGACTAAAGGCCTTCCTATAACAGGAAATTTTAAAGCAATAGAAGTAAATCCGCCAATTTTCATAATCCAGTTTGTAGTACCAGTCGTGTCAATCAAAAGCAGTCCTTCGTTTGTATTGAATATATGATAGTATAAATCTTTAAGAGCTGGCTCAATTAACTTTTTGGCATTTTTTACCCCCATAGAATATACGTTGTTGCCATATTCATCAGTACCAATAGGAACGATGTGTCCCGGGTCATTTTGGCCATTTAATTTATCGAACAAAGATATGCTTTCTATTTCTTCTTTAGATGGAATTCTGTCCATTGGCAGTTTTCCAGTGTGTATGTAAGATGCTATTACAGAAGTATGCGTTCCGCCATAACAGTGATAAATTATATACATTTGAAACTCCCCTTCCTTGTTTTTTACATTAAATATTTTTTATAATTTAGAGATTTTTATACTGGTAAGTTGATTTTTTTTGATGGAAAAATTAAATTTTGATGTATAATTGTGGAGATATGGATAAAAATAAAAATAAAATTAAAAATTTAAGAAGGAATTTAAAAGTTTTTAAAGAATATTATATTAAAAGAAAAAAATAAAAATTTTAGGGGGCTTGTAAATGTTAATAAGAGATTGCGCTGGTGGAGTTGTATTCAAAGGAGATAGTGTATTCATTCTTAAAAATGAGAAAGGGGAATGGGTGTTACCAAAAGGGGTTATTAGAAATAATGAATTGCCTATTGATGTGGCCATAAGGAGAGTCTGTACTGAAACAGGCCTTAAATCTGTTGAAGTCCTTTCTACTGCTGGTGAAACCAGTTACGAATTCTATTCTGTTACCCGTCAACGTCCTGTCTTTAATAAAATTACTTGGTATCTCATGACTACTTTTGAAGAGGAATTTAATATTAGCAAAGAAGATGGCTTTGTCGATGGAGGTTTTTATCCTATAGACAAGGCTTTGGAGATGATTACCTATAGTCAAGACAAATCGCTTGTAAACGTTTCTTATTTTAAATACAAGACGTTGACGAAGGCTTTGGCATAGGCGAAAAAGCTTTGATGAAGCCTAATAAAGCCGGTAACGGCTTTATTTTTTGATTATATTTTGGTATAATTACAAAGGGGTGCTATTTTGGCTAAAAGTTATAAAACGCTATATTCTTACGGAGTTGCTGAAATCGAAATAAAGCGTTCCAGATTTATTGGACATGCTAAACCAGTTTCTTCAGAGGAAGAGGCGGTAAAATTTATAGGGGAAATTAGAGCAAATCACAGAATGGCAAACCATAACGTTTATGCTTATGTTATTGGAGAAAATGATGAAATTCAGCGTTTTAGTGATGATGGAGAGCCTTCTGGCACAGCAGGTATACCTGTATTAAATGTGATAAAAAAAGAAGGATTAAAAAACGTTGCTGTTGTGGTTACAAGGTATTTTGGTGGAATATTATTAGGAGCAGGAGGATTAGTGAGAGCTTACACAAAAGGGGCAAAAATAGGTATTGATGCTGCTGGAATAGTAGAAAAAATCCCTGCGAAAAGTATAATCCTCACTTTTGATTATACTTTGCTGGGAAAAATTCAAAATGAGCTTCTAAAGAAAGGCTATTATGTTAAAGATATTATGTATTCAGATAAAGTTTCTATAGTATCACATATTGAAGAAGACCGTCTATTGGAATTTCAAAGTTTTATAAATGATTTGACAAGTAAAAGGTGTAACATAAAAATTGAAGGGGATGTATACCTTCTTAAAAAAGGTAATGAATATTATGCACCATAAGCTTAATTTCTTATAAAAATGGTGAGGAAAAGAAATGGAGATTCATCAATTGATTTAGGAGGTAAAAAAAATGGAGTTAGATAATTCCTATGTAGACTATGTTGAAGAAGCAATGAAAAGGAAAGTATGGGCTGTAGTAGGAGCCCTTCCTCGAGAAAGTAAATATGGATATAAAATTTATCGAGCTCTTAAATTAAACGGGTATACTGTTTATCCTGTTAATCCTAAGTATCAAGAAGTAGATGGAGATCCTTGCTATGACTCTTTGTCCAGCTTACCTGTGATACCAGAGGTTGTAGATATGGTAGTTTCTCCAAGTATAGGTGAGCAGTACGTAGAAGAGGCTGCAAAATTAGGTGTAGAAATTATTTGGTTTCAACCGGGGGCAGAAAGTGAGGAACTGGTGGAAAAAGCCAAAAACCTTGGATTAAAGGTTATTTATAATGCCTGTGTAATGTTGGAAACAGACAAGAGAAAATAAGAGGAGAACTATCTCCTCTTATTTTAATTATTTGCGGGGCTTTGAGAGAAGTTCGTATATTCCCATACAAAATAAAAAAACAGCGAATATTTTTTTTAATATAAAAGCTTTTGTTATTGCTGCTATAATAGCTCCGACAACACTTCCTATTATTCCACCGATTATAATAAACAATATAATTTTATATTTGATATTTTTCTTTTTAAAATGGTATATTAGTGCGATAATTGCTGTAGGAATAAAAGAAAAAAGATTGACACTTTGAGCAATGTGTTGCTCGGTTCCAGCAAAGATTGTTAATGCAGGAATGAGAATTGTTCCTCCTCCAATTCCCATTCCCCCTACAATTCCTGAAAAAAGTCCTATTAAAAATAGTTTCATGATATCCACATCCTGACGGAAGCTATAAGCATTATTATTCCAAAAATTTTCTTAATAAAGGTATGGAGATTTTATTAAGAAAATATGCGCCAATAAATCCTCCTATTGTACTTCCTATAGCTATGTTAATGGTTATAGGAATGTCGGTTATTCTATTTTGTAAATACACTAAACTACTGACTAAAGTAATAGGTAGTATGATTGAAATCGCCGTAGCATGAGCCTTATGGTCTTCTATGCCAAGTAAAAAAACCAATGCAGCGACTATTAAAGTACCTCCACCTGCACCTAAAAGACCGTTTATAATACCAGTTATGAATCCTATAACGAAAAGTTTTAGTTTGCCAGTCATTTTTTATCACCTTTTGTAACTTGATACTATTATTTTTTCTCTAAAAATGTTTGATATTCTAATTTCCATTTGACATATGTTACGTAGAAAGTTTAAAATTTTTATAGTAATGTACAAATGGAGGTAAATTTTATGATTGCTAACAATGTTTTTGAGCTGATTGGAAAAACGCCTGCTGTTAAATTAAATAAAATTGTGGAGAAAGAGTGGGCAGAAATTTATCTAAAATTGGAATTTTTTAATCCGGGTGGCAGTGTTAAAGATAGAGTAGCTTTTGCAATGATAGAAAAGGCAGAAAAAGAAGGTAAATTGAAAAAAGGAAGCGTAATTATTGAACCTACAAGCGGAAATACAGGCATTGGGTTGGCAATGGTAGGAGCAGCAAAAGGATATAAAGTAATAATAGTTATGCCCGATACTATGAGTATGGAAAGAAGAATGCTTTTAGCGGCATATGGTGCTGAAATAATTCTTACCCCTGGCAGATTAGGAATGGAAGGTGCCGTAAAAAAAGCAGAAGAATTGGTAAGACAAAATAAAAATTATTTTATGCCACAGCAGTTTGAAAATTTTGCAAATCCGTTAATTCATGAAGAGACTACTGCTAAAGAGATAGTTGAAGATTTTAAGGATGGTATAGATGCTTTTGTGGCAGGTGTAGGTACAGGGGGAACTATTACAGGAGTTGGGAAAATATTAAAAAATAAATTTCCTAATGTAAAGATTATTGCAGTAGAGCCTTATTCAGCAGCGGTGCTTTCTGGTAAAGAGCCTGGTCCTCATAAAATTCAAGGGATTGGAGCAGGTTTTATTCCAAAAGTGTTAGATAGAGATGTCATAGATGAAGTAATTGCTGTAAAAGATGAAGACGCCTTTGAGGTGACTCGCCTTTTGGCAAAAAAAGAAGGTATACTTGGAGGAATTTCTACAGGTGCTTCTTTATGGGCAGCAATTGAGGTTTCTAAGAAGTTAGGCAAAGGAAAAAAGGTTTTAGCAATGGCTCCTGACAGTGGTGAGAGGTATTTGAGCACACAACTTTTTAGAGAGGATTAATTTACAAGCCCTATATTATTGTGTTAAAATATTTTAGGCCACAGTGAAGGAGGTTTTTTTATGTCAGGGCATTCAAAATGGGCTAACATAAAGCATAAAAAAGAAAAAATGGATGCTAAAAAGGGAAGGATTTTTACAAAACTTACCAAAGATATTATAAAAGCGGCTAAAGAAGGCGGTGGTGATCCTAATACTAACAGTAAGTTAAGGGATGCTATAGAAAAAGCAAAGGCTAACAATTTGCCGAATGAAAATATACAGAGGGCTATTAAAAAAGGTACCGGTGAATTAGGAGGAGCTAATTTAGAAGAAGTAATATATGAAGGATACGGCCCTGCTGGTACTGCTATAATTGTTGAAGCTTTGACTGACAATAAAAACAGAACTGCAGGTGAAATACGGCATATTTTTGATAGGAATGGTGGTAGTTTAGGGGCAGCCGGTTCTGTTACGTGGATGTTTGACAAAGTTGGAATTATCACTGTTAGAAAAGATGATTCTATTGATGAAGAAGAACTTGCAATGGTTGCAATAGATGCAGGTGCAGAGGACTTTTCTGCAGAAGATGAAGAATTTGAAATAATTACTGAACCGTCAAATTTTCAAGAAGTAAAAGAGGCAATTGAAAAAGCAGGGTATAAAATTTCGGAGGCAGAAGTTACAATGCTTCCTAAAAATACTATACAATTAAGTCCTGAAGACTACCAAAAATTCGAAAAATTAATTGACAAGTTAGAAGAAAATGACGATGTACAAAACGTTTATCACAATGTGGAAATAGAAGACGAGGATGAGGAATAGAAGAAAGAGATAGAAGAAGCTACATTTCTTCTATCTCTTTCTTTTCTTTTTCTGTTAAAACTTTGTGTAAGTCTAAATTAATTATCAATCTGTCGTTTAAATTGATAATAGATGTTATGTACTCTTTTCCAATTCCTTTTATAATCTCTGGAGCTTCTTGTACGGAACTATCGTCTACATGTAACACTTCTGTTACTGAGTCAACGATGAAACCCACCGGTCTGTTAGTGACATTTACTACGATAATTCGATTATTGTCATTTTTCTCTGACAAAGGCAAATTGAAGCGCTTTTTTAAATCTACAATAGGGATGACTGTTCCTCTTAGATTAGTTATACCTTCTACGAAAGTAGGCGCATCGGGTACTTTAATAATTGCTTGGAGCCGTATAATTTCAATTACCTGATTGATGTCAACGCAAAAGTCTTCATTGTTTAATTTAAAAACTACAATTTGATTTGCCACTTCATCATCTCCTCCCTTAATGAATATTATTCGATATTTTTTGACAAAATCCTGCAAAGAGAATAAATTTTTTAAAATTGGTTATAATTACATAAAACAGGAGGAGATGTTATGAAAAAGCTAATTTCCTATAAAATGGTTATGATATATATGTTAGCTATATTTATAGGAATGATGGTTGGATATTTAATTAGTGTTAAAGATAACGAAAAGGAAGGAAGGGAAAAAAATATAGTTTATGAGCAGGGGATTTCTTCTCAACAAGAAGCTCTTGCTAAAAAATTAATTTCCCAAAGTAAACTTATATTTGAAACTAAATATCTTGAAAATGGAGAAATAGTGCGGGAAGTTCAAAATTTAACCCCTTCTCTTTATGGGAAGAGCAAGGAAGAAATTGAAAAGATATATACTGGTTGGAAAATTAAAAATTTTGATGAAGAGGAAATAGTTCTTTACAGAGAAAAAGAAGGGTTGCCTGCAGATTATTATATAATTTCTAGTATAAATGGATATGTTGTTTTGCTAAAAAGTGATGGAAATGGCAATAATGAAGTTGTGGAAAAAACAGATATTCCACTGGATAGTTTAACACCTTTTGACAAAGAAAGAGTGATGAAAAATATAATTACAAAAGACAAAGATGAGGCGTATCAAATATTAACAAATCTAAGTTCTTAGGTTCTCCTTAATTTTAGGAGAACTTTCAGTTTGTTGACAAAGAACCAAAAATTATTTAAAGTAGATATTTTACATCGTTGCTCCGAAGTTCCAAAGCGACAAAGCTAAAGCGCGACTTTTGGATTACGGCGGAGTACCGGGCACATTCGACGTCCTGTCTTAGGTGCCCGCCTCCGCCCTCCTGGCTTCGGCCCCGCTCCATCCTCAGTCTTGCTAAGCTTTGTTAGCGCTTTGTCACAAGTCGCAACTTATGTAAAATATCTACTTTACGAAAGTTTGTCATCAGTCTGTAGGTTCTCCTTAATTTTAGGAGAACTTTTTCTTGTTTATAAAGGCTATTGATGTTAAAATAAATAAAAGGAGATGGATATAATGAGGGTATTAGGGATAGATCCTGGAATTGCAACAATGGGTTATGGTATAATAGATTATAAATCCAATAAATTCACTGTTGTAGATTACGGGGCAGTTACTACAAAAGCTGGTATTGATAAGGCACTGCGCCTACACGATATATACAATGGAATTACATCACTTATAAAATCTTACTGCCCTGATGTAGTAGCTATAGAAGAGCTTTTTTATAATAAAAATGCGAAGACTGTCATTACTATTGGAGAATCCAGAGGAGTTTGTATTTTAGCTGCTGTTAATTCGGGAATAAAAGTTTTTGAATACACTCCTTTGCAAGTAAAACAAGCAGTTGTGGGGTACGGAAAAGCAGATAAGCATCAAGTTCAGCAAATGGTGAAGGTTTTATTAAATCTTGATCAAATTCCTAAACCTGACGATGTGGCTGATGCCTTGGCGGTTGCCATATGCCATTGTCACAGTAACAATATGATTGAAAAGTTGAGGTATTCAAAATGATTGAGTATATTAGAGGAATGATTGAGGATATTGGACAAAATTATGTAATAATTGACTTTATGGGTATAGGCATAAAGGTTTTTGTTCCATTTTCTACTTTAAAAGCTTTACCTACTAAAGGGAATATTACTAAGCTTTATACATACTTACATGTGAGAGAAGATGGTTTTCAAATTTTTGGCTTTAAAACAAAAGAAGAGTTAGATTTGTTTGAAAAGTTATTATCTGTTAATGGGGTAGGGCCTAAAGGTGCTTTATCTATTTTATCTGTGGTCCCTATTGATAATTTTGCAAAAGTAGTTAACACTGGCGATTATAAAGCTCTTACATTAGTTCCGGGAATAGGGAAAAAGACTGCTGAGAGAATTATTTTGGAATTGAAAGATAAGCTTCCAAAGGAGATAGTTTTTGAAAGTGATAATAATCTTTCAAATGAGGCTTTAGAGGCTTTATTGGCATTAGGTTATAGTAAAAGTGAAGCTATTTCTGCTTTGGCAGATATTACTTGTAACAGTGTAGAAGAGACTGTAAAACAAGCCTTGAAAAAATTAATGAAATAGGGTGAATTAAATGGAGGAAAGAATACTAACTCAAAGTTTTACACAGGAAGATGCCTCCGAATATAGTTTGCGTCCTAGGTGGCTTTCTGAGTATATAGGTCAAGAAAAGATAAAAGAGGAATTAAAAATTTATATAGAAGCTGCTAAGATGAGGAAAGAGCCCCTTGACCATGTCCTGCTATATGGTCCTCCTGGCCTTGGAAAAACGACTTTAGCTACGGTAATTTCTAATGAAATGGGAGTAGGAATAAAAATAACCTCAGGTCCTGCTATAGAAAGGTCGGGAGATTTGGCAGCAATTTTGACTAACTTACAGGAGAATGACATACTTTTTATTGATGAGATTCATAGACTCAATAGAAGTGTAGAAGAGATTCTATATCCTGCAATGGAAGACTTTGAGTTGGATATAGTAATAGGAAAAGGTCCAAGTGCCAGGTCTATAAGGCTTAGTCTTCCGCGTTTTACTTTAATTGGAGCGACGACAAGGGCTGCTCTTATGACTTCTCCTTTGAGAGACAGATTTGGGGTTATAAACCGTTTGGATTACTATTCAGTCGATGAATTAAAAGAAATAATTAAAAGGTCAGCGAACATTTTAAACATTGGAATTGATGAAGATGCTGCTTTGGAGATTGCGAAAAGGTCCCGAGGGACTCCGAGAATTGCCAATAGGCTTCTAAAACGGGTAAGAGATTTCGCACAAGTAAGAGGAAATGGATACATTAATTTTAAAACTTCCAAAGAAGCGCTAGACGTATTAGGTGTAGATGAGATGGGATTAGAATACATTGATAGGAAGATTTTAGTTTCTATTATAGAAAAGTTTGGCGGTGGCCCTGTAGGAATCGATGCTATTGCTGCATCAATAGGAGAGGATGGTGATACAATAGAGGATGTTTATGAACCTTATCTTTTACAAATAGGTTTTTTAAACAGGACTCCGCGGGGAAGAGTTGTTACAAAATTAGCTTATGATTACCTTAAATATCCTTATATAGAACAGGGGAGGATAGAAGGTGTTTGATAGTTTTGGCAAAATGTTGATATTGATGGGAGCTATATTGATTTTAATAGGGGTGCTTTTTTCTGTAGGTTCAAAAATTGGCTTAGGGCGTCTACCAGGGGACATAGTTTATCAAAAAGGAAATTTCACTTTTTATTTTCCTCTTATGACAAGCCTGTTGTTGAGTCTTCTTTTGACATTAATTTTATGGATTTTTAAAAAATAACATATGAAAAAGGGGTTGTAATTTGTGAGGTTTAGAAAATTTGTAATAGTAGGTATAATTAGTGCTATGATTTTGACTCTTTTACCTTGTTCTACGGTGAATGCTGACATTAGCATACCGAAAATTATAAAAATAGGGCTTTTTTATGGACAAACTGCCAAATCTTCTTATCAACTTTCATCCCCTGTAGGCTTTAATTTTGCATATGAAAATAATACAGGAAATTTGGTTAATATTTTTAGCACTAGTATGCAAAACGTGCAAGTTATAAAAGATGATAGTTTTTATTTGATGATGGGAAACTATGATGATTTTGAAATGGCAAATAGTGAGTATGCGAAAATAGTAAATCGAATTACCAATGTCTTAATAGGATTTGATGGAAAATATCATATATACATAGGACCTTATTTGACGCTAGCGGATTTGCAATCTGCCTATGAGATTCTTTCAAAAAATTATACCAATATATCCAAGGTGTTACCGGACAAAAATATTTTGATACGCAATGGAGCAAAAAACTTGTTTTTGTTTAATATGAAGGCTGATTTATATGTAAGTAAGCTTAATCCTGAAGGTATTCCTATGGCAATAGAATCAAAACGCTACAGAGGCATGTTTGAGTTTAGAAGGCAACAAGACAGTGATATGACCGCTATAAATGTTGTACCTTTGGAAGAATATTTATATGGTGTTGTGCCAGGAGAAATGCCTGCATGGTGGAATATAGAAGCTTTAAAAGCACAAGCAGTGGCTGCACGAACTTATGCTGCTAAAAATGTAGGGAGATATGGAAAGTATGGTTTTGATTTGACAAACGATACTAACACACAGGTTTACAAAGGATATGATGGAGAAGCTCCTTCTACAAATGAAGCGGTAGACGAAACAAAAGGTGTAGTGGCTGTATATCAAGGAAAACTTATAGATGCCCTTTATCACTCCCACAGCGGAGGATATACTGAAGACAATATTAATTATTTTTCTGCTGATGTTCCTTATTTAAAAGGAGTGGAGGATAAATACGTTTTTGGCTATAACAGTTATCATGATAGTTGGATGGTAACTTATACAAAAGACCAGATAAAAAACTTGCTTTTAAATAAAGGACAAGACATAGGAGATATAGTAGATGTAAAAGTTACAGAAAAAAGCTGGACTGGAAGAGCGATTGCTGTTACCATTTACGGTACAAAGGGAACTTTTACTTTGCGAAAAGGAGACATACGGTCTTTCTTTGGATTAAAAAGCACTATGATTGACATAAAGGGCGATGGTAGCAGTGAATTTGAAGCCTACGCGATTTCTTCTTACAGTGGTTCGCAAAAAATTTCTTTAAAAGAGATAAATATTCAAAATAATAAAGGGATAACGAAGGTTTCTAAAGATACTTTTTATGCGGTAGGGGCAAATGGCATTAAAGAGTTAAAAAAGACAGATAAGCCAGTGAAGTTTATACTATAAAAGGCAGTGGTTATGGACACGGGGTAGGGTTAAGCCAGTATGGGGCGAGAGGACTGGCAGACCAAGGGTATAATTACATTTCTATTTTAAAATACTATTATAAAGGTATTGAGGTATACGATACTATAAACAACAAAAGCTTATAAAAGGATGGCGCAAAGAAAAATGAAACGCAGTGAATTTTATTTTGAGCTACCAAAAGAATTAATTGCACAAGAACCTTTAGAAGACAGGTCAAGTTCTCGATTGATGGTTTTAAATAAAAAAACCGGTGAAATTGAGCACGATATTTTTAAAAACATAACAAAATATTTAAAAGCAGGTGATTGTCTTGTTTTAAATGACACAAAAGTTATTCCTGCTCGTCTTATTGGAAGAAGAGAAGATTCAGGTGGGAAAATAGAATTTGTTCTTATAAAAAGGATATCCAGTAATGAATGGGAAACATTAGTTAAACCCGGAAGGCGAGCTAAAATAGGGTCAAGATTTGTTTTTGGAACTGGAGAGCTAATAGCAGAAGTTTTAGATACTACAGAAGCAGGAGGGAGAATAGTAAGGTTTTATTATGAAGGGGTATTTGAAGAAGTATTGGATAAATTAGGCGAAATGCCTGTTCCCCCTTATATCAAGAAAAAATTAAAAAATAAGGATAGATACCAGACTGTCTATGCAAAATACGAAGGTTCTGCAGCTGCTCCTACTGCAGGGCTTCATTTTACAAAAGAGTTGTTAGAAAAAATAAAGCAGATGGGAGTAAAAACTGTTTTTATAACTCTTCACGTAGGTTTAGGTACTTTTAGACCTGTAAAGGAAGAAGAAATTGAAAACCATAAGATGCATGAAGAGTTTTATATTGTTACAAAAGAAGCAGCTAATGAAATAAATGAAACTAGGAAAAGTGGTGGAAGAATCATAGCAGTTGGTACAACTTCTACTCGGACTCTTGAAACAGTTGCTGACGAAAATGGTTATGTAAAAGAAAAAAGTGGTTGGACTGATATTTTCATATATCCTGGTTACAAATTTAAGGCTATTGACGGTATGATAACAAATTTTCATTTGCCTGAGTCTACTTTAATTATGATGGTGTCAGCTTTTGCTGGTAGAGAAAACATAATGAGGGCTTATCAAGTAGCAATTGAACATAAATACAGATTTTTTAGCTTTGGAGATGCAATGCTTATAATTTGACCAGAATAGGAGGATATAATGGCAGCGATTAAATATTGGCTTATCAAAAAAGACAGTAGAACAAAAGCAAGATTGGGAATATTAGAAACTCCCCATGGTGCTATAGAAACGCCTGTGTTTATGCCAGTAGGAACACAAGCAACTGTAAAAGCTATGACTCCTGAAGAATTAAAGGAAATTGGAGCAACGATTATTTTAAGCAACACTTATCATCTATATTTAAGCCAGGCCATAAAATTATTGAAAAAGCCGGTGGACTTCATAAATTCATGAATTGGGATAGAGCAATTTTAACAGACAGTGGAGGATTTCAAGTTTTTAGCTTGAGTTCTTTAAGAAAAATTACAGAAGACGGTGTAGAGTTTAGGTCTCATATAGATGGGTCTAGACACTTTTTTACTCCAGAAAAAGTGATAGAGATACAGAATGCCTTAGGTGCAGATATAATAATGTCCTTTGATGAATGTGCACCTTATCATGCAGACTATGAGTATGTCAAAAAATCTATGGAGTTTACCATCAAATGGGCTGAAAGAGGGAAAAAAGCCCATAGATATACAGAAAAACAAGCTCTTTTTGGCATTGTTCAAGGTGGAACTTATGAAGATTTAAGAAGAGAATGTACTCAAAGATTAGTAGACATGGACTTTCCTGGATATTCTATAGGGGGATTAAGTGTAGGAGAACCGAAAAATGTAATGTATGATATGGTAGATTTGACTACGGAAAATTTACCCGAAGACAAACCGAGGTATCTTATGGGAGTGGGAAGTCCTGATGACCTCATAGAGGGAGTAATACGAGGTGTTGATATGTTTGACTGTGTGCTTCCAACGAGAATTGCGAGAAATGGAACAGTTTTTACAAGTAAAGGCAAATTAATAGTAAGAGATGCCCCTTATGCAGAAGATTTTTTTCCTTTAGACGAAGAATGTGATTGCTATACTTGTAAAAATTATTCTAGGGCCTATATAAGACATTTGTTTAAGGCTGGCGAAATTTTAGCAGCAAGGCTTGCTACTTTACATAATCTTTATTTTCTCATTAAATTAATGGAGAGGATAAGGGAAGCTATAAAGCAAGACCGGCTGCTTGAATTTAAGAAAGAGTTTTTTGAAAAATATTATGGGAATAAGGAGGATTATTGATGAGTCCAGAAACGACTTATGTAATTGTTCAACTGCTTATTTTTCTTGCAATTTTTTACTTTTTATTGATTTTACCTCAACAAAGGCGACAAAAGAAAGAGAGAGAAATGCTGGATTCTTTAAAACCAGGTGATGAGATTATAACAAAAAGCGGTTTTTATGGTAAAATTCTAAATATAAAAGACGATGTGATAACATTAGAAATGGGAGCAGATAAAGTAAGACTAAAGATTGCAAAATGGGCAGTTGGAGGAGTTATAAGGTCAGCCAGTGACAAAAACGAAAAAGAAGAGAAATAACAAGATGCGGTTTGCCGCATCTTTTTTTATGTACTATGTTAGAAATAAAAAGCATACATTTTAGTAAGAAAACTGTGGGGGTGAAATTTTGAAAGGAAGGTTTGGTTTGGAAAAGGGAAGTGGTATAAATATTATTGGAATTTTTACAGGGGTTTTAATATCTTATATTCTCACTCTCGGTTTTTTCATAATTTACGCTTTACTTTTGACCTTTACAGCTGTATCTGAATTAACTTTGCCTACTCTTACTTTGTTGATAACCATAATAGGCATAGTTTTATCAGGTGCTTTATCTGCAAGACGTACAACCAGCAAAGGATGGCTAAATGGAGGAATTGCTGGTATTCTGTATGTAACTATTATGCTGATTTTGGGGACATTTTTTGTAAAAGAACTAGGGCCTACTTCCTCTTGGGCGGTAAAATATGCTTGGGGAGCTGTTTTAGGTGCTTTAGGTGGCATGATAGGCATTAATTTATAACTTTAATTACTTCTCTTTATGTGCTATAATAAATCAAGAAGAGGAGGGAAGTAGGATGAAACATATTATTACGATTAACAAACCGACATTAAAAAACAGCTTAAGAAAACCAGGCTGCGGCGAATGCCAAGCATCTTGTCAGTCTGCTTGTAAGACTTCTTGCACTGTAGCAAACCAAGAGTGCCAATACTAATACATAATACTCAAATGGCAGTAAAGTAATTACTGCCATTTAAACTTGCAATGGAGGTTAAAAAATGTCAGAGCTAATACACAAATTTAAAAGATTAGGAATGAATATTGTAGTAGATCCAGCAAGTGGCTCTATTCATGTAGTAGATGATATTATCTATGATGTTTTGGACTTTTATGAAAATCATTCAAAAGAAAAAATTATAAATTTACTTCAACATAAATATAAAAAAGAAGATATACTAGAAGCTATTGCAGAAATTGACAAATTGAGAGAAGAAGGGTTATTATTTTCAGAAGATATATATAAGGATATTTCAGCACCGAGAAATGATTCTGTTATAAAGGCCATGTGTCTAAATGTGGCTCACGATTGCAATCTAAGGTGTAAATACTGTTTTGCTTCTACGGGAGATTTTAAAAGTGGTCGCAAATTGATGGATTTTGAGACGGGTAAAAAAGCAATCGATTTTTTGATAAAAAGTTCTGGGAAAAGGCGAAATATTGAAGTTGATTTTTTTGGTGGTGAACCCCTTTTAAATTTTGAGGTAGTTAAACAGTTAGTAGAATATGGAAAAGAAAAGGCAAAAGAAAATAAAAAAGTAATTAAATTTACCATAACAACCAATGCAGTTTTGCTGGATGATGAGAAAATAAAGTATTTTAATGAAAATTTTTCTAATGTGGTACTTAGTTTGGATGGAAGAAAAGAAGTAAATGACAGCATGAGGATACGTGTAGACGGTAATGGAAGTTATGATACAATAGTTCCAAAAATAAAAAAATTCGTTGAATCAAGAGGGAAAAAAGAATACTATGTGAGAGGGACTTTTACAGCAAAAAATTTAGATTTTACTAAGGATGTGTTGCATATTGCTGATTTGGGAGTTTATGAAATATCCGTAGAACCTGTAATTGAAAAAGAAGATAAAGACTATACATTAAAAGAGGAGCATTTGGAGAGAATTTTAGAGGAATACGATAGATTAGCGGAAGAGTATATAAAGAGATATGAAGAAGGAAGACCTTTTTCTTTTTATCATTTTAAAATAGATTTAGAAGGAGGACCTTGCATTAAAAAAAGGCTTCAAGGCTGTGGTGCTGGTTTCGAGTATATAGCGGTGACCCCTGACGGAGATATTTACCCTTGTCATCAATTTGTAGGTATTAAGGAATTTAAATTAGGAAATCTTGAAGAAGGTATAACTAATAAAGAATTGCAGCAAAAATTTATAGAAAGCGATATTTACAAAAGAGAAGAGTGTACCAAATGCTGGGCAAGGTTCTATTGCAGTGGAGGATGTTTTGCAAATAACTACAACATAAATGGAGATATTAATAAGCCGTACAAGCTGGCCTGTGAGATGCAAAAAAGGCGTTTTGAAAATGCGATTGCCATAAAAGCGTATCAAATGCTTATGGGTGAGAAAAATGATAATAAAGGAATATAAAGGTATGAAGCCTAAAATAGATGATGAGGCGTATATAGCAGAAACAGCAGAAGTTATTGGAGATGTAGAAATAAAAAAAGATGTAAATATATGGTATGGTGCTGTGTTAAGAGGTGATATAGATAAAATAGTTGTTGGAGAAGGAACTAATATACAAGATAATTGCGTTGTACACGTTACAGAAGGACATCCTTGCTATATAGGGAATTACTGCACGATAGGACATGGAGCAATACTTCATGCTTGTAAAATAGGGAATAATGTATTAATAGGCATGGGAGCGATTATCTTAGATGATGCTGAAATAGGGGATAATTGTATAATTGGAGCTGGTTCATTGGTAACAGGAGGTAAAAAGATTCCTGAGGGCAGTGTTGCTTTTGGAAATCCTGCAAAAGTTATAAGAAAACTTACTCAAGAGGAAATTGAAAATATTCGTCACTCCTATGAACTTTATGTAGAATTAGCGAAATTACATTTTTCTAACTTTGGGCAATTGACCGTTTACAATAAAAGTAATATAATAGAAAATAGTTGAATTATGAAGGAGGATTCGAATGAGAAGTAAAGGGGCTATCAAATTTTTTTCTGTAATTGTTATTGCAGCGATAGTTGCATATGTGGCGTTTTTTGGAATAAAGGTAGGTAATTATTCCATAAGTTCTATACAAAATCGCATAAGGTTAGGGCTGGATTTAAGAGGAGGAGTTTATGTATTGGAAGAAGCCGAGGGCAATGTTACACAAGATGAGATAAATAAGGCTATTGCGGTTATAAGGAATAGAGTAGATGCCTTGGTGTGACTCAGCCTGTGATAGCTCAACAGGGGTCAAATAGAATTCGTGTAGAATTACCTGGCATGAATGACCCTGATAGGGCAATAGAGATAATAGGTAAAACTGCTCAATTAAAATTTATAGGACCAGATGGACAAGTTATTTTGACAGGTGCCAATGTAAAAGATTCAAAAGCAGTATATGCTCAAACTGAAACAGGTGTGCAACAACCAGAAGTTACGTTAGTACTTGATGCTGAAGGAACAAAAAAATTTGCAGAAGCTACTCAAAAATTTTTAAATCAACCTATTGCAATAGTTTAGATGATAAGGTAATATCAGCTCCTAGAGTAAATGACGTAATAACTACTGGAAATGCAGTCATTACAGGCCTGAAGGACTTCCAAGAGGCATCTGAATTAGCGACTCTTATAAGGGCGGGTTCTTTGCCTGTCACATTAAAACCAATAGCCTATAGTTCTGTAGGTGCAACTTTAGGTCCTAGTGCCTACAATGCTGCTGTCAAAGTTGGTATGTACGGCGTATTACTTATTTTACTATTTATGGCAGCTTTTTATAG
>NZ_BAZY01000021.1 GCF_001310975.1 Thermoanaerobacter thermocopriae JCM 7501 | reverse complement strand
TAAACCCGGGGGAAAAACCCCAGGCTTTGTTACATACCAGGAGTAATGCGTTTTATAATTTCCGAAATTTGTTTTGCAAATTCAGAAACTGGTCTTCCTGCAGAAATTCCTTTGGCAATATTATCTATTCTCTTGTATAAATCTGGGTCTGAAGTTACATAGACCCTTGTAATAGACTTATCAGTATCTTTTACAGTCTTTTCTACTTTCTTCTTTACATCTGTCTCGCGAGTACCTTGCACTTTTGCTTTCATGTCCACCCCTACAATAGCAGTACTTCCAGATACTACTACTGTGGCTTTGTTAACTTCCGGTATTTTAGCAACATTTGTAGCTATAGTTGTTGCTCTTGCTTTTTCTGTTGTCGGTTTCCTCACAGGAGTCGGAGCCGGTGTTGTCGGTGTCCTAGGCGCAGGTGTTGTATAACGTGGCGCTGTCTTAGAAGGTGCAGGAACCGTTCTTGTAGGAGTCGGTGTATAACGAGTAGGAGCCGGCTTCCTAGCCGTAGTCCTGCATCCTGCCATTGAAGCTATTATCATTGTCCCAATAAGCACTATTGTAATTATACTTTTTATTTTTTTCAAAGCTATACACCTCCTCGAAATATATTTTTGCACTTTTATTAAAAAGTATTATGCTAAATTATGGAATTTTTATGAAAAACATTTGAAAAAATTTCGTAAGTAATATATAATGCATATGTAATGCTATTGGAGGGAAGATGAAATGGAAATAGGAATTGTTGGTCTGCCTAACGTCGGTAAAAGCACTTTGTTTAACGCAATTACAAAAGCAGGTGCAGAATGTGCAAATTATCCCTTTTGTACTATTGAGCCAAACGTCGGAATTGTATCTGTGCCTGATGAAAGGTTAGATTTTTTGTCAAAAATTGAGAAACCGCAAAAAGTTATTCCTGCAACTATAAAATTTGTTGACATAGCAGGGCTGACAAAAGGGGCAAGTAAAGGAGAGGGTTTAGGAAATAAATTTCTTTCTCATATTAGGGAAGTTGATGCTATATTAAACGTGGTAAGATGCTTTGAAGATAGCAACATTGTCCATGTAGAAGGAAGTATTGATCCTATAAGAGATGTTGAAATAATAACTTTAGAGCTTATACTTGCTGACATGGAAGTTATTGAAAGGCGTCTTCAAAAAACATCAAAACTTGCGCGAAATGATAAAAAAGCAGCCTTTGAAGTGGAAGTACTTGAAAAAATAAAAAAAGGATTAGATGAAGGGAAACCTGTAAGGGCTCTTCAATTTACTGAAGAAGAGAAAAGTTTTGTAAGTCAACTTATGTTGCTTACCTCCAAACCTGTTATGTATGTAGCAAATATATCAGAAGAAGATTTAATTTCAGGAGAAGAAAATCAATATGTAAAGCAACTAAAAGAATATGCTGAAAAAGAAAATTCCCAAGTTTTGGTTATAAGTGCAAAAATTGAAGAAGAATTAGCCTCTTTAAGTGATGAAGAAAGAAATGAACTCTTGAGAGAATACGGCCTTGCCGAACCTGGCCTTAACAACATAATAAGACATGGTTACTCTCTTCTTGGTCTTATAACCTTTTTCACCGCTGGGCCAAAAGAAGTCCACGCTTGGACAATAAAAAAAGGCACAAAAGCACCTCAAGCAGCAGGGAAAATTCATTCAGATTTTGAAAAAGGATTTATAAGGGCAGAAGTAATCTCTTATGAAGATTTAGTAAAAGCCGGTTCACAGGCAGCAGCAAGAGAAATGGGACTTATGAGACTGGAAGGAAAAGATTATGTGATGCAAGATGGAGATGTGGTAGTCTTTAGATTTAACGTATAAAAATCGCCATAAAAGGCGATTTTTATACGTTACTCTTTTTTGTCTATCTTTGGCGTCTCCTCAGCTTTATATTCTAAAGTAGCAATTAAATTATCCAATTTATTTCTGATGGTAGGATAAGATAAACCTAATACTTTTTCCATTTCCCTTATATTTCCCCTCGACCGTATGAAAAGTGCCAAAAAATCTCTCTGCTCTTTTGACAAATAGCAAAATTTACAAAGTTCAAATTTGCCTTCAATTGCTGTGCCACATTGAGGACATTCCAGTCTCGTCACTACTAATTTTTCTCCACAAACAGGGCATTTCCCTAAAATTTCCTTCATAATATCACCTCTTAAAATGTAAGTTTATCAGTAAAACCTACATTCTTATCCGTTGTTTTGTTTTTCATTATAACGCGTAATTTAAAAATGTCAATATTAATTTTAAATTATTTTAAGTTTTACTTTGAAAAAATTAATTTTTTAAAAGAAGTAGCAAAAAACAAACCAAGCACTAGAGGCTTGGTTTAAACTTCCACGATTTCTTCTTCAAAATTATCTAAGTATTTTTGATACTCCATTTTTTGTTCTGCTTCTATTACTTTTTCTAACTTAGGCTTTGTAGCAGGATGTTTTGGCACAAAAATAGTGCAACAATCTTCATAGGGTCTTATAGAGATCTCAAAAGTACCAATCTTTTGAGCTAAATCTATAATCTCCGTCTTATCCATTCCAATGAGAGGCCTAAATATTGGTATAGAGACAGAAGCATTGGTTACATATAAACTTTCAATCGTTTGGCTTGCAACTTGTCCTAAACTTTCCCCAGTGATTAGAGCCATAGAACCATTCTTTTGAGCAATTTTTTCTGCTATCTTCATCATCATCCTTCTCATAATTATAGTAGTAAATTTGGGTGGACACTTTTCATAAATTTCTAATTGCAAATCAGTAAAATGCACTACATGTAATTTTATTTTTTGTCCATACTGAGAAAGGACTTTGCACAAATCTACAACCTTATCTTTAGCCCTTTCAGAAGTATAAGGAGGACTGTGAAAATAAACTGCTTCTATCTCTACTCCTCTTTTCATCATCATCCAAGTAGCTACAGGGCTATCAATTCCTCCTGATAATAGTACTGTAGCTTTACCATTCGTACCAAGAGGAAGGCCTCCTATTCCCTCAATCACTCCCGCATACAAAAATGCCATTTCTCTTATCTCTACCATCAAGAGCACATCAGGATTATGGACATCTACTTTTAAGTTTTTGACATTTTTCAATACTGCTGCTCCTACTCTCCGAGTAACTTCCATGCTGTCATAAGGAAAAGACTTGTTTGGTCTTTTAGTTTCCACTTTAAAGGTCCTTCCCGTATGCTCTTTCATCAACTCTATCGCAGCTTGATATATATCCTCCAACTTTAAATCAGTTCTCTTTGCTTTTGTTATGCCTACAATGCCAAAAACTTTTTTTAACCTTTCTATAACTTCTTCAATATCACCATCGCATTCTACATATATCCTGCCATGAGTTTTTTCAACTTTAACCTCATCAAAATCTCTAAGAGCATTCTTTATATTTTTCACAAGCTTGTTTTCAAAAAAGGACCTGTTATCTCCTTTTAGTGCCAGTTCTCCATATTTAATCAATAATACGTCTTTCATATTTTACCTCCGTTTGTATTTTCTAAGAAAATCTATTTTCTCTTTTAAAGCTGATATTGTATAATCAATTTCTTCTTCTGTATTAAAAATTCCAAAAGAGAATCTTATAGCACTTTCAATCAGGTCCTCTTTTAAGCCTATCGCCTTTAAAACGTGGCTTTGCCCTTTCTTTTTAGAAGAACAAGCCGATCCCGTAGAAACATATATGCCTTTTTCTTCAAGAGCGTGTAAAAGCACCTCTCCCCTCACACCGGCAAAAGAAATATTGAGTATATGAGGCGCTCCTTCTTCAACATTTGGCCCGTTTAAATGGACATCTTTTATTTCAGAAACTATGCCTTGATAAAGTCGCTTCTTTAATGTCATTAATTTGCTTACATTATCGTGGAAATTTTCTTTGGCTAATTTGCTTGCTATTCCAAATCCTACAATACCCGGTAAATTTTCTGTCCCAGATCTTAAATTTTTTTCTTGGCCTCCTCCAAAAATTATTGGCCTAATCTTTACTGTTTTATCAACATAAAGCGCACCTACTCCTTTAGGACCGTGTATTTTATGGCTGCTTAAAGACACCATCTTTATTTTATGCTTTTTTACATCTATATTTATTTTTCCTACTGCTTGTATAGCATCAACGTGAAAAACTATGTCTTCATTTTCTGCAATATCAGCTACTTCCTCTATTGGCTCTATTGTTCCTAACTCATTATTTACAGCCATAATTGATATAAGTATAGTTTTATTAGTTATCGCCCTCTTTAAATCCTCTACATCTACTTTTCCTGTTTTATCCACATCTAGATAAGTTACTTCAAAGCCATTTTCCTCAAGATATTTTAAAACATTGAGCACAGAATGATGTTCAATCTTTGAAGATATTATATGATTTCCTTTCTTTTTTAAACTTTCTGCAACCCCTATTAAAGCAAGATTGTTTGATTCTGTCCCTCCAGAAGTAAAAATTATTCCTTCGGGCTCACTGTTGATTAAGTTAGCTACATTTTCTCTCGCTTCTTTCATTAACTTTTCAGCTTGATAGCCTTTCATATGTAAAGAAGAGGGATTGCCGTATTCCTTATCTAAAACTTCAGACATTTTTTCAATTACTTCTTTCCTAACTCTTGTAGTAGCGCTATTGTCGAGATATACTTCCATGGCCATCATCCCTTTAACTAGATTTTTAATAATAGCAAATTCCTCGATTTATTTTACAAATCTAATCATTAAATTAATAATTCTTTCTACCTCTTCATAGGTAGCCTTTCCATCCTCACTTGCTAATATACATTCTTTTGCATGTTCTTGAATGATTGACATACCTACTTTTTCTAATGAGGCTTTAACAGCTGCTATTTGCAACAAGATATCCTCACATCCTTTTGATTCTTCTACCATTTTTTCTATACCGGCAATATGCCCTTTTATCGTTTTTAATCTTAGCAAAATATCATTTCTCAAACTATCACTCACTTACAACACACCTTTCAACAGATAGATTTCTTTTGCTCATATTCTATTATAACTTTGCCACAAAAATAATAAAGAGTCAATCACTATGTAAAAAAGCCAGCTAAGTAGCTGGCTTTTAATAAGGATTTTGTTGCATTTGAGGCGGATCAAAAGATGGAAAAGGCTTTTGATTGAAAATTTCGCACACATCTGTGACGAACTCCTCGCAAGCTGCTGGAGTAGGGCAGAATCCATAAGAAGGAACTAATAATTGTACATCTACTGCGGATTTTATCACAATCCATATCCCAATTATCACTTCTACAGTGGTAGTAACTCCTAGATTAACCTTTCCGTACAAGCACTCTGCTAACGCTTCGTATTTCATTATTGCTACACTTGGGTCTGGCACGTAAAGTACAATATCTTTGTTAAAAGTAGTAGTATTACCTGGCAATGTTTGTGTAGTTCCATCCGGATAGTTAATCACTATATCAAAAGTCACTTGAAAAGTAGCTTCTACCCTCGCAAATCCTTCTCTATCAGGAAGCGGCGTTATCACAAAACCCGGCGGTGTTACCAAAGATACTGTTATATTTTCACATCCCCCAAAAGAAGGAGTTAAAGTTAGATTTGTTGGTACAAAGGTAATAGGAGGTATATCATCAAGGCATATTCTCTGAGAACAAGCATCATATATCTTAGTCACTTCAATGCAAGTTATCTCTGTAGGTTCTGGAAGTTGCCCTGGCTGTACAGGACCTGGCACTATTTCTTGCTGTCCCACCATCTTTTTAGAAAAAGCCATATTATTTCCCCCCTTAAAAGTTACAGCTTTTAATAACTTAAATTGTCTTATCTATCTACAATATACGTTTCAATGTATTAGATTGTTACAAAAAATCAAAAAATAAGTACCTCGATTGAGGCACTTATTTTGTAACTATCTATAAGCACAAACTCTTTCTTTTATTTAATCTTTTCAATCATTTCTTCTACTTCTTTTGCCCCTTCTTCGTAAAATTTCTCCTCATCAGGAGCTAATTCTTTCAAAAGCCTCAAAAATTCTCCCGCATGCACTTTTTCCTCATCTGCTATGTCCATCAAAACTGTTTTTGCTAATTCATTATCAGTAGCTTCTGCCAACTGAGTATAAAGTTGAATTGCCTCATACTCTGCCGCCACCATAAAGCGTATAGCCCGTACCAACTCTTCGTGGGTGACCTTCCTTTTTTCAGTAAGTCCAGAAAAAGGAGTTCCAAACTCAGGCATAATTAACATCTCCTTTCCCTATGTATTGATTTTATTATATCATAAATTAATGTAATATCAAAAAATTTAAAAAAAGTTGAAACTAACTCTTCATCACCTTCAACCCCTCATCAGCATGATAAGAACTTCTGACTAAGGGACCAGAAGCTACGTATTTAAAACCTAATTCATATCCTATTTCTTCATATCTTTTAAATTGTTGAGGAATAACATATTCTGCTACTTCTATATGTTTTGCTGAAGGCCTCAAATACTGTCCTATAGTCATCATGTCACAATCAACACTTCTTAAGTCTTTCATAACTTGTATAACCTCTTCTTCTGTTTCCCCAAGACCTACCATAATTCCTGACTTAGTAAGTATAGAAGGGTCCAGTTCTTTTATCATTTTTAAAAGATTTAAAGACCTTAAATAATCTGCTTTTGGCCTTACATTAGGATAAAGTCCCGGTACTGTTTCTACATTGTGATTTATTATATCTGGCTTGGCTTCTACTACTCGAGCAATAGACTCTTCTTTACCCATAAAATCAGATACAAGTACCTCAATTGTAACTCCGGGTAATTTTTTAAGTTCATAAATCGTCTTTGCAAAATGTGATGCTCCACCATCCGGTAAATCATCTCTTGTAACACAAGTAACCACAACATGCTTTAATCCTAGCTTTTGAGCAGCCTCAGCAATTCTTTGAGGCTCATCCTCATCAAGAGGTTGAGGATGTCCTTTCTCTATCGCACAAAACCTACAGTTTCGCGTACATATATTTCCCATAATCATAAAAGTAGCTGTCTTCCTTGCAAAGCATTCCCCCATGTTGGGACAATTGGCACTTTGACAAACTGTGTTTAAAGACATATTTTTTAAAAAAGACTCCATCTTGTTTAAATTTTCGTTTAATAACCTCACTTTGAGCCATTCAGGCTTTTCCACTATCAATCACCGCCAATCTATCTAAAGTTATTTCCCTAAATTGTATTTCAAAAACTTCACTAAATTTATCAACCATTTTTTCTTTTACTTTTTCTATGTCTTCATTTATTCCAAGTTTTTGCATAGAAGTAACTCCAAACTCAGTGATACCGCAGGCATTTATTAAGCCAAAATATGAAAGGTCAGTATTTACATTAAAGGCTATTCCATGCCAAGTAATCCAGCGCCTAACAGCGATACCTATGGCACATATCTTTTCATCTCCTACCCATACTCCGGTGTATTTAGGCTTCCTTCCCGCTTTTATGCCATAATCCTCCAAAAGTTTTATAATCGTCTCTTCTAATTTGTAAACAAAAAGATGAACATTTTTTTGCCACTTTGCCAAATCAAATATAGGATAGGCCACTATTTGTCCTGGTCCGTGAAAAGTTATTTTACCCCCCCTTTCTACTTTATAAAGCTCCGCTTTTTCTTAAGTTCCTCTAAAGGCACAAGGATGTTTTCGTCAAAACCACCTGAAACTCCTATAGTATACACTGGTGGATGTTGAAGCAATATAAGAATCCCGTCCGCCTCCCCCTTTTTAACCCTTTCCAAGGCTTCAAACTGTATCTTTTTCCCCTCAAGATAAGGTACAATTCCCAGTTTTAAAACTTCTCCTTTTCTCAAGTGAATCTCTCCTTTTTAACTTATCCTTTATTTATAGGCATTCCTAATGCGTCTTCTGCTGCCTCTTTTATGCTTTCTGAAAGCGTAGGATGAGCGTGAATTGTATCTGCTAATTCCTCTAATGTAAACTCTTCTTTTATGGCAAGCACTCCTTCATGAATTATCTCTGTAGCGCCAGCACCTATTATTTCCATCCCCACTACCCTATTATATTTTGTTTCTGCGATTATTTTTACAAATCCATCGTTTTGCCCCATAGTCATTGCTCTTCCTAAAGCAGTATAAGGGAAAGTGCCTATTTTTACATCTTTCAATTTTTCTCTTGCTTGAACCTCATTCAAACCTACCCACGCTATTTCAGGATTTGTATAGAGGCAATTAGGCACTGCATCTAAATCCGCTTCCTTTTCTTCTCCTGCTATATTGTGAGCAGCTACAATACCTTGATAAGAAGCCACGTGAGCCAGTTGTATACCTCCTGTAACATCTCCAATTGCATATATATTTTTTATACTTGTCCTCATGTGAGAGTCCACTTTTATGCCTTTTTTATCCATATCAAGATTTAAAGCTTCAATTCCATTTACATTGGCAGCTCTTCCTACAGCAACTAAAACAGTATCACATTCCACTACCTGAGTATTCCCTTCTGTGGTATAAATCACCTTTAAACCTTCTTCTATCTTTTCTACTTTACTATTCAAATGTAGTTCAATTTTTTTATGCCTCAAAATTTTTTCCATCGTATTCGCTATATCTCTATCTAACATAGGCAAAAGCTGAGGAAGCATTTCAATAATGACAACTTGACTTCCTAAAGCAGAATAAATATTTGCAAATTCCAATCCTATAATTCCTGCCCCTATGATGACAATTTTTTCAGGAATTTTTTCAAGTTCTAATGCTTTATCACTTGTTATAACACCTTTTAAGTTAATCCCTTCAATAGGAGGTAAAAACACCTTTGAACCTGTCGCAATTATAAAATTTTTTGCCGTGTATCTTTTATCAACCTCTATAGTATTTTCATCAACAAACCTTCCTCTTCCTTTTATAACATCTATATGGTATAAGTTCATCAAATAGCCTACTCCACCGACAAGTCTTTTTACTACTCTATCTTTTTTCTGGCGAAGTTTTGCAATATCTAATGTATACTGGGTCATTATTCCAAAGTCTTTAGCATCTTTTATGGCATTTATAAGCTCTGCCGCATGAGAATAGACTTTTGTCGGTATGCAGCCTCGATTTAAACAAGTACCCCCTAGTGAATCTTCTTCCACAACAGCGACTTTTTTCCCTAATTCACTGAGTCTAATAGCAGCAGTATAACCCCCCGGTCCTCCCCCTAAAACTATTACATCGTAATCCATTTTTATCCTCCTTTTTGTCTGTATTGATGCCTGATTTATTTTTTTATTTATTTCTACACTTAACCTCAAAAATCCTTCTTTCATTATTGCAATAACATGTTAATTCTATTCAATAATCTTTATGCATATACTTTAGCGAAAGGAGGGAAATTTATGGACAAGATTGTAATTAAAAAAGATGAGAATTTTTTACAGTATCTTTGTCTTAAAGATAGAAAAATTATATTGAACACTATAGAAAATGGAATATTATCAGAAGAAATCATTGTAAAAGACTGTTTAAGTGATTTTGACGTTTGTTACGACGAAGAAGGAAAAATAAATCTGATATACTATAATTCAAAAGGAGAAATAGTTTTTTTAATTCAAAAGGAAGAGGGATGGATAGGAAAAGCTTTATACGCTTATAAAGATAAAAAAACGTACATAAGCAATTTTCACCTTTTTATAAAAAATAAAACACTTCACATATTTTTCACAATCAGTAATTTTAATAATCCTAGAGAAGTCCATTTAATACACCAAAAATGGGCAAAAAATTGGGATGGCAATAATATAGCTGTTATAAGAAATATCTCTTTCACCCCTTTTTATGACTTATTCATTGATGAAGAAGAAAATATTCACTTAATTTACATTACAAAAGAAAAAAATAACAGCCAACTTTACTACCTTAACTACATAAAAGATAACTGGTCGCCAAAATTCTTAATTTCAGAAGCAGAAGGAATATTCTATCCTACAATAACTATAGATCCTCAAAAAAATGTACATACTTTATGGGTAGAGGAAGATATAATTCAAGAAATAAAATACAGAAAGAAAACCCCTGGAAGCTGGCCAAAAGGTAGTTGGGGTAGTATCATGACTTTAGCTTATTCTACAAATATTAAAAATTGCTATATCTCTCTTTTAGAAAATACTTTATGGTGCACTTACCTTCAAAACGAGAGCTTTTTTGCCACCATGTCCTCTGATGAAGGAAATAGTTGGTGCAAGCCCTTTAAGATTCCCCCTTCTTTCTCTGAATACAACTTTTTTAAGTTAAAAACCTCGATAGACAAATTTCAAAGCAATTATTTACTGATAAACGATAAAGGAGATGTAATTCCTTCTTTGCAGTACAAATTAGCCCGTAAAAACGGCGAGAAAGGTTCTTACTTCACTTTCTATATAAAAGAAGTTCAGGAATACTTGAACATCCTAATAAAAAAACTTGAAACTATCAAAGAGGAAAAAACAAAATTAGAAGAAGAACTAAGTAGAAAAAATGTTGAACTTGCAATAAAAAACAAAAATATAGCCGACTTACAAGAATTATTAAGACAAACAAATGACGAAAAAATAAAAATTGTCCTTAAAGCGGACAATTATAATACAATGGTGAATAGTTTGATAAGAGAAAATGAAAATCTTAAAAAACAAATAAAAGATTTGCAAAATCAAATAATAACTTTAAACAGCAAACTTGAAGCTCTTCAAAATGTCAGTACTTTTCAAAAAATAAAAAGTATATTTATAAAAAGCGACGAAAATTAAATAATTTTGACTATTTTATATCCCGCAGGAATTCTCTCTACTTCGTATATCCCTTTATAAGTAATGTTGAGCCTTTGCAAAAGGTTTTGTACTATTCGTAAAGATTCTAATCCAAATTTGAGAGAATGGCTGCAGCTTTCTGTGATACTTCTGGGAGTTGGTACAAACTCCACCGGAATATTATTTTTCTTTAATATCTTTTCTGCCATTAAACCATGCTGATAAGAGTAAAAGACAATCAATCCATATTTCACTAATACCACCTCAAAATCAATATATTCCAATAAAGCAAAAGTTGATACAATGTTCCTATCTCACCATAAATTACTTGAAGGAATTTACAGCTGTCTGTAGAATATATGATTTGAGGTGGTAATAAAGAAGGACATAAAGCAAATATTTTAAACCCTTATTACAACAAGGTAGGAGTAGGAATAGTGAAAAATAAAGAGGGCAATGGCATAATAGTTGTTGAAATGTTTATAAAAGATTAAATCCGGGGTTTTCCCGGATTTAATCTTTTTCCATAAACACTTTATAAGCTTTATAAGCCATATACACATCCACTTTAGAAGACAGTTCATAAGGAGCGTGCATGCTTAAAAGAGCAACACCGCAGTCCAAAACCTCCATTCCGTAATTCGCTGCAAACTGTGCTACTGTGCCGCCGCCTCCCATGTCAACTTTGCCCAGCTCACCTGTCTGCCATACTACTCCATTTTCATTGAAGAGTTTTCTTATTTTGCCGACAAACTCAGCATTTGCATCATTTGACCCCGATTTTCCTCTTGAACCAGTATATTTGGTTACACAAACCCCTTTACCTATATAAGCAGTGTTTTGTTTTTCACTGACTTCTTGATAAGTAGGATCAAATGCAGCATTTACATCAGCAGAAAGCAGTTCGGAATTCGCAAAAACCCTTCTTAATTTAATATCTGTGCTACCTTCGTATTTTTCTAATATCTCTGCAATAGCATTTTCAAAAAATCTTGATTGTAAACCCGTATTGCCCATACTTCCAATTTCTTCTTTATCGGCAAATATTGTAACAGCTGTCTTCTCTGGCACCTCAAGCTCAAGAATAGCTCTTAAAGAAGCATAAGCACAAACCCTGTCATCTTGACCATAAGCTCCAATCATACTTCTGTCAAATCCTATATCGCGAGGCTTATAGGCAGGTACTAATTCTAACTCAGCACTTAAAAAGTCCTCTTCCACTATGCCATACTTTTCATTTAAATATTTTAAAATATTGGGTTTCACGCTGACTTCCTCAGAAAAAGGAATGCTTCCAACTACAGCATTTAATGCTTCTCCTGTAACCGCCTCTGCTGCTTTTTTCTCCATCTGGTCTTTCCCTAAGTGGGGCAATAAATCTGTTATGTAAAAGACTGGGTCATTTTCATCTTCTCCCAGTATAATGTTTATTTTCTCACCGTTTGCTTTGACAATTACTCCATGGAGAGCCAAAGGGATTGTCACCCACTGGTATTTTTTAATGCCCCCATAGTAATGGTTTTAAATAAAGCCAAACCACCATCTTCATACATTGGATTAGGTTTTAGGTCAATTCTCGGAGAATCAATATGAGATGCTACCGATTTTATTCCCTTTTGCATTGACTCTTTACCAATTACAGCTAAAACTACTGATTTTCCTTTGTTGTTGTAATACACTTTGCTGCCCGGCCTTAAATTTGTAACTTGTTCAATGTTAATAAAACCGTTTTTCTCGGCCATTTCTACAATTTTTTCTGCTATTTCTCTTTCCGTCTTGCACTTTGCCATAAAATCTTTATAGTCTTCTGCAAATTGGTAAACCTTTTCTTTCTCCTCTTGCGTAATCTTTGTCCATGCATCCACTTTTTTGTAACCTAAACGCTTTTCAATTTCCTTTAAATCTTTTTCTTCCAAAGAAATTACCCCCCGTGGTTTTTTGTATGGATGACATTGTGTATCAACAATATGATACGCTTTTTTTGTATAAAAGTCAAATTTAGCATTGTAAAAGTTTAGTTTTGTAAAATCGTCTCATTTTTAAGCATATAAATAGCAGCTTGAGTTCTGTCTTTCACATCTAATTTTTTAAAAATATTGTAAACATGGTTCTTGACAGTTTTCTCGCTTAAAAATAGTTTTTGTGCAATTTCTTTATTGCTATACCCTTTAGAAATAAGTTTGAGAATCTCTATCTCCCGTGGTGTGAGGTCTTTTTTCAAGTTTTCGTGATCTATGTTATCTATTTCTTCCATTAAAGAAGGATGAATATAAACTCCTCCATTGTAAATAGTCCTTATCGCTTTTATTAAATCATCATATTCAGCATCTTTTAAAATATACCCTTCTACTCCCAATTTAAGTGCTTCCAAAATGTATTCTCTATCGTTGTAAATAGTCAAAAACAATACTTTGCTTGGATGTTTTTCTTCTTTTAACATTTTTGCTGCTTTTATGCCATTCATTACAGGCATATTTACATCCATAAGTATTAAATCGGGCATAAATTTCTTTGCAAGTTGATAAGCCTCTTCCCCATTTGAAGCTTGAGAAATAACTTTTATATCTTTTTCCATTTCAATAAGCTGGACTAACCCTTTTCTTATCAAAGCATGGTCATCAGCCACTAACAATCTGATCATCCTCAACACCCCTTACAGGTATAGAAATATAAATTTGAGTACCCTTATTTTTGAAACTACTTATTTCAAATTTACCGTTTAAAATTTCTACTCTTTCCCTCATGCCCATCAGCCCATAGCCTTGTCCAATATTTTCCTTATCAAAGCCAATGCCATCATCTTTGATAATTATGCTAATAAATCGCATGCCAAACTCAAATTTAACAGAAGCATTTTTTGCCTTGGAATGTTTTTTTATATTTGTAAGAGCCTCTTGTACTACTCTAAAACAAGTTATTTCAATCTCAGGACTAAGTCTCTTGTAATCCGACAAAACACTAAAATCTACAAATATGCCTGTCTCCTCTGAAAAATTTTTTATGTACCTGGATAATGCCGGAATAAGACCTAAGTCATCAAGAGCAGAAGGTCTTAAGTCATATATTATTTTCCTTACTTCTTTTAGAGATTGTTGTACAATATTTTTTAGATTTTTAAGTTCTACTTTCGCCTGTTCAATATCTTTGGTTATCAATTTTTCACAAAGTTCAGATTTCAATAACACGTTTGCCATCGCTTGCGCAGGACCATCGTGAATTTCCCTTGCAATTCTTTTTCGTTCCTCTTCCTGTGCTTCAATAATTTTTACACTCAAAGCTCGTTTGTCTTTCAATTGCTCTAATTGAGTATTCATTTTTTTTAAATCCCTATTTAAATAATTGAGAGCTACGTTAATTTGAGAAACAAGCTTTTCAGCTTTTTCAATAATAGTCTTATTGTCTATAAGTTTTCTCTCCAGTTCATTTCTTTTTTCTATTAATTCTTTTTCTTCCCGTCTCTTTAACGCCAACTCTATTTGAGCCTCTTTTGCCTCATCATAAGCTTTCCTTACTGCTTGTTCAGATAGGTGCCCAAACTGTTTACTTACAAGTGCAAGTTTTAGTTTGCACTTTTTTTCTTTCCTTTCGCACAACTCTACTTCTTTTATAACATTTATAACTTGGATTTTTAGCTCTTCTAATTGCGCTTCCAATCTTTTCGCTTCTTCTTTTGCCTTTTCTAAAATATCAAAAAATTTGTATTTTACTGCTTTCAATTGCCTCTATTGTTTTCTCTACAATATTATCCAATCGTTTTTTGTATGTGACTTCTACATCGGTATTCATTTAATTCACCTCTTTGAGCACCATCTTTTTAATAATTCGACAAAAAATGCAGAAATCCTGCATTTTGAAGAAAAAATTGCTAAGTTATACGAAAGCAAAAAAAAATACCCTTATCGGGTAATTTTCTTTTTATTTGGTGGAGATGAGGAGATTCGAACTCCTGACCCCCTGCTTGCAAGCAGGTGCTCTCCCAACTGAGCTACACCCCCACTTATCACACGTTTTTTATTATATCACATTATCAAAAAAATTCAATAGTTATTTTTGTATTTCTACATTTGAATTTGGAGATTGAGGCACAGGAATTGTAAATTTATCTCCATTTACATCCACATAGCTTGAAGGTACATCTCCAACTATTATACTTTCTGCAATAGGCATGTGAAGTGTAACAATTATTTTTTCTGAAGCTAAAGGCGCAATTATTCGTATCGTAGTTTGAATATCTAAATATATTCTATGCCTTGTTTGATTTATTCCAGCCGGTTCAAACTGTGAACTAAAATCAACATCTACCGCTCCAACTGGCAAAAGCCCTACTTTTATACGTGGCCCTGCATTTGCAAATAAATCAGTAGAAAAAACCGAACCTAAAGGAATTTTAGCATAGAGAGGACCTAAATTATTTAAATTTTCTTTCACTTCTTTTGTAATCTTAGAAGCCAGCAAGTTCATTTCAATAGTATTTGCCTGTAACATTGACACTTTTCCATTGTTATCTGTTCTTACATAAATTAAATCTTTATACTCTATTCCTTTTAGCGCTTTTTCATTTATAGCATCATTTATAGTATTTACAGCTGTTTCTTTTGCTAAAGTTTCACTTACTGCTATAATAGCCGGTTTTAATCGATATTCTGTAAAATAGTATAAAATCACAAATAAAATAGTTACGTAAATCAAATATATGTAAAACGAATTAACCCGCCTTAGTCCCCATCTTTTCCTCTTCAAGTAAAACACCTCCCCTACATTTTATGTGGAGGAGGTGTTTTTGTTACTTATTTTTTATATTTTCTATAAAAGTCATGTTCTGTCATAACAGATATCCCATTTTTCTTTAAAATCCTTGTGGTAATTCCATCTCCATCTATCAAATTCCCCGAAAAAGTGCCATCGTAAATCTCTCCACAGCCGCAAGAAGGGCTTTTAGCTTTAAAAATTGCCTCCTTTATCTTATACATTTTAGCAATTTTTAAAGTCTCATACGCTCCTCTATAGAAATTTTCCGTAACCTCTTTTCCTTCAATGTTAAAAACCTTATCAACTTTTATCTCAGAGGGCAGTCGAGGAGTTGGAAGCCCCCCTAATTGCTCAGGACAAACTAAAATAGCCTTCCCTTCCTCTACCAATTTTTTTATTTCTTTATTTTCATTGTTTCCTCCATCGTATTTACAGTTAACACCAGCAAGGCAAGCACTTACTAAATACATTTTATCATCCCCTATTTGTCAACTAATTCAACTATTGTAACACCGTCTCCTCCTTCACCGTATTTACCTAACCTAAAAGATTTAACATGTTTATTGCTTCTTAAAAATTGCGATATACCCGTCCTTAACACCCCTGTACCCCGTCCGTGAATAATTGTCACTTGAGTAAGACCAGCCAAATACGCATCGTCTATATATTTTTCCACCTCTAACAAAGCATCGTCAAGGTTTTTGCCTCTCACATCTATGGAAGTCTTATAGATTGAGACTTTTCGTGTACAAATTTGCTGTAGCCTTTTTTTACTACCTCATCTTCTTTCTCCTCCACTACCCTTAAATTACTTATATGCACAGTCATCTTTAAAATTCCTGCCTGCACTTCCACATTCCCTGATTTGTCAGGAAGAGAAAGCACAATCCCATCTTGGCCTAAAGGCACTATATAGACTGTCTGTCCCTCTTTTAAACTATCAGGAATTTTGCCGTAGGAAACCTCTTTAGGCTTTAAAACTTCTTCTTCTAATTCCTCTAAATTTTTCTTCAATTCTTCTCTTACTTCTTGTATGATCCTGTCTTTATTTTGTGTACTTTCTTCTGCTTCTCTAATCTTTTTGATTATCCCCTCAGCAGTAAATTTCGCTTCTTGTACTATTTTCCTTGCCCTTTCTTTCGCCTCTTTTAATATTTTATCCCTTTCATTTTGCAATTTTTTCTTTTCTTTCTCTAATTCCTCTTTCAAGATTTCCACATCTTTCCTTAAAAAAGCCATTTCGTGGTTTGCCTTTTCCAATTCCCTTCGCTTACTTTCGACGTCTGCAATTATATCTTCAAATTTTAAGGCTTCTCCTGAAATATATTTTCTTGCATCTTCTATTATTTGCCGAGGAAGCCCTAATCTTTTAGCTATTTCAAAGGCATTACTCTTGCCAGGAAGACCTATTATAAGCTTATAGGTGGGCTTTAAAGTTTCAACATCAAATTCCACGCTTGCATTTTCTACTCCTGCGGTTTTTAAAGCATACTGCTTTAACTCACTATAATGGGTAGTAGCTATTGTCTTGGCACCAATCTTATGCAGTGTATCGAGAATACTCATAGCCAAAGCAGCACCTTCTACAGGGTCAGTACCTGCCCCTAATTCATCTAACAAAGCAAGGCAATTTTTGTTTACTTTTTGGAGCATGCTTATAATATTCGTCATATGGGAAGAAAAAGTGCTTAAGCTTTGTTCAATACTCTGCTCATCGCCTATATCCACAAAAATTTCCTCAAATATTGAAACCTGTGACCCTTCTTCTGCAGGAATATTAAGCCCTGCCATTGCCATTATAGTTAAAAGTCCCACTGTCTTTAAAGTTACAGTTTTCCCTCCCGTATTAGGACCAGTAATGACTAGGGTATTAAATTGGTCTCCTATGTATATATCTATAGGGACAACAGCTTCCTGATTTATGAGAGGGTGTCTTGCCTTTTTTAAATTAATATATCCCATTGTGTTTAGCTCTGGCCTTACGGCTTTTAGCTTTAAAGAATATTTAGCCTTAGCAAATGTAAAATCTAATTCTGAAACTATTTCAATGTCATTAAATAAAGCCTGTGCATACTTTTGACCTCTTGAGAAAGCTCAAAAAGTATTCTCTGTATCTCTTGTCTTTCTTTTAGTTCCACTTGTCTCAATTCGTTGTTTAAGTCAACTACTTGCATAGGTTCAATAAAAAGAGTAGCACCACTGGAGGATTGGTCGTGGACAATACCTTTAAAAGTGCTGCGATATTCTTGTTTTACAGGTACAACATATCTTCCCTGTCTTACAGTTATAATAGGCTCTTGCAATTCTTTTTGACGGGTAGAAATTATCGAATTCAATGTTGCCCTTATTTTTTCATTTATGGCTGATTTCTGCCCTCTTAAAGATTTGAGCAGTGGAGAAGCATCATCTGCTATTTCATCTTCTGAAATTATTATATTTTCAATCCTTTTTTCCAAATCTTTTATCGGTAAAACTTTTTTATCGTATTCTTTTAACCTTACAAATCTATCACTTTCTTGAAGATTTTTGAAATAGCCTTTTATTTGGCTTACCAACTTAAGAAACTTCTTTATCTTTAAAAGCTCCTTGTTATAAAGCACGGAATCTATTTGTGCTTTTTTATATAATCCCTTATGTCCTCAAAAGCAAAAGAAATACCCCCATAGGAGGAAATAAAGTAAATTGCCTCATTCAATAAATCTAATTCCCTCTCTATTTCCTCTATGTCTTTCTTTATGACAATATCTGAAGCTTTTTGTTTGCCTAGATCCGAATCACAATAGCTAACAATAAACTCCACTATCTTGTCAAATTCAAGACTTTTTAATGCTCTACTATTAATTCCCCTCACCATCACAAAACTCCTCTGTAAAAATGTCCTTTTGTATATTTTCCTTCTAAAATTTCAATTTCATTCCCTTCTAAAGCTTCAATATGCATTTTTAAAACTTTCTCTATTTCTTCATCTTCTTCTATTGTATCATGTATCCTCAAAAAAGAAAGTCCAGCTTGTTTAAGCTCCTTTATGCTTACCATTAAAAGCACATCTGCGTTTAAAATCTGCATCCTGCAAAAACCATTGCTTTTAAGAGGCATTAATTTGCCTTTTCTGTCTTCTAGAAAATAATAACCTTTTTCACACCTTTCTCTGTCACAGCCTACTAAATTCTTTATTGGACAATATTCCATCGTCATAAGAGGCAGTCTACCGTATATTAAAGCTTCAAATTTTACGTCACTTCTTTTGGCAATATCTTTAATCTGCTCCAGCGTAAGTTCATAAGATAAAGTCACAGCGTAAGGTTTAAAGTAATCTACAGCTAAATTGTTGAAAATATTCAAAGGATAATCTATAAATATCTCAAAGTCATAATTTTTTGCAATATGATAAAGCCCTAAATTTGAAACCAAAATTTTGTTTATCCCCATATCCTGTAAAAATTCTAATTGAGGCTTTATTCTTTTTATCTCTTCCCTCAATATAGAAGGGAAAGCAGGTATAACCGTTGTCTTTGAATCTTTTATTAGTTCTAAACCTTTTTTTAAAAGTTTTACATCAAGCTTGTAATTGAAATAGACATATTCTATACCCAATTGGCTGGCTATCTTCAAATGTTCAAGCTTGTCAGTATAAAAAGTTAAGGTTATATTTTCCTTTTTTTCTTTGAAAGAAGGTAGCTTAAAAAATGTGTGCTTTTCTTCTCTTTTATAATAGTCTAACTTTTTCTTTTCTAACATTTCTAGTGCTTTTCTTCTCGCTTCTTTTATTCCTTTTACAGACATGTAAAGTCCTTTTTCAACTACTACTTCTATTTCTTCTACATAAAAGGCTGTGTCATTTATTTGAGTAAGTTTATCTTTCAAAAAATCTTCCTTAATAGAAACTTTTTCCGCTATCTGACTTATTTCATCACTATAAGCTTCTACTGTATGAATTCCTTCTTGTATCTTTATATACAAAGGTTTGTCCTTTTTTAACTCCGCATAAATTTTTATAGGAATCTTTTTGGAAGGTAAGTTTTTCAGCTTGTTATTTAACAATACATCATAAGTTTTATTTAATATTTCTCTTTCTTTTACATAAAACTTAAGAGGTAGTTCTATTATATCTCCTTCATAAGCTCTATCTACCTTCTTCCCATTCTTAAATATTACTTCAACCTTTTGCCCCTTTTCTCTTTTTTCATCAGAAACTCCATCACCTTTTGCAATATCCCTTAAAAGTCTCAGCCTTGCATTTTTCGAAGTCACACTTATCACTTCTGCCACAGCAACTCCCGTGTTTTTAGGAGAAATATAACTCATTTTGGAGGCTTAACTCCAAAAAGATAGCCACTAGAAAATCCTCTATTAAAAATTCGAGACATCTCTTCTATAGCTTTACCTGAATCAAAAGCTTTGCCCTCATAAAAACAGTCAATAGCTTCTCTGTAAGCTTTTACAACAGAAGCAACATATTCGGCATTTTTCATCCTGCCCTCTATCTTAAAAGAAGTAACTCCTGCTTCAATGAGGTTTGGTATATTTTCTATAGTACATAAATCCGTCATACTCAAAAGGTGTAAATCCTTTTCTAAAACTTTTCCCTCTTTATCTACAAGAGAATACTTTAAACGGCAGGGTTGTGCACATCTTCCTCTGTTTCCACTTCTTCCTCCTAGTATACTACTCATAAAGCACTGTCCAGAATAACTGACACAGAGTGCTCCATGAACAAAGACTTCTACTTCAATATTAGAATTTTGAACTATATCCTTTATTTCTTTTAACGTAAGCTCTCTTGATAAAATAACCCGGGAAACTCCCTTTTCAGCTAATTCCTGTACTCCTTCTAAATTATGGACTGTCATTTGTGTACTGGCATGAACTTTTAAACCAGGATAATTTTCTCGCAAAAACTTTAATACTCCCATATCCTGCACTATAACAGCATCAACACCTATAGAATACAAAAAATCTAAATAGTTCACTAGCTTTTCAAATTCTTCATTCGCTACAAGGGTATTTACAGTAACGTATACCTTCACATCTCTTAAATGGCAGAATTCCAAAGCAGCTTTTAAATCATCATGGTCAAAATTGGTTGCATAAGCTCTTGCACCAAAATTTTTTCCTCCTAAATACACTGCATCACATCCTGCATTAACTGCACTCATTAGAGCCTCATAATCTCCTGCTGGAGCTAATAATTCAACTTTTTTCATCCAATCACCTTTACTTTTCTTCATCAAAAGTTTCTATAAACTGCCGAAATTCTTCCTCTGTCTCTAAAAGCTGTTGTTTAGTTTTACTAAGCTCCTCCTCTAATTGTTTTATATAGCGATTTTTTTCTTCTAATTCTACTTTCAAAGAAAGCAATTCCTTTTTGATAGCATTATTTTCTTCTTTTGCAATAAAAAGTTCATCTGCGATATTCAAAGACGACAAAAGTAGTAGTTGCATTTGTGATAACTTTTCGTAATTTTGTGATAACTCTTTAATCACATTGTCTACATAATTGGCAAGTTTTATTACGTGCTCTTCAGGATAATCAGATTTTAAAATATATTCATTCCCATTTATAATCACAGTGACTTTATTTAACTCCACAAAAACATCCCCTTAATCTTTTGTTTATTTTACTTAGTTCTACATTAAAGTGCAATTTCCTTCTTATAATTAAGATAAAAGATAAAAAAGGCTTAAAATTGCCTTTTTATCTTAATTTGGCTCCTAATTTTTTGTCAAGATCTTCTACAATGTTGTTGTGAATTACACTTACTTCTTCATCTGTCAAAGTCCTTTCATAAGACCTATACCAGATAGAGAAAGCAACACTTTTTTTACCTTCAGGGATGTTAGGACCTTTATAGACGTCAAACAATTCAACTTTATCTACAAGTTTACCTCCCGTTTCAAGTATAACTTTTTCCACATCCTTTACAAAAATGTCTTCATCTACCAAAACTGCTATATCCCTTTCTACAGCTGGATATTTGGGAAGAGGAATATACCTCTTTTCTACATTAGAATATTGTATTACTTTATCTAAGTTTATTTCTCCAGCGTAGACTCTAACAGGTATATCGTAATTTTCCAAAACATCAGGGTGTATCTCTCCAAATATACCTAATGTTTCGTCACCTAGGAGAATTTTTGAAGACCTTCCTGGATGATAGGAAGGATCTTCTGCCCTTACATATTCTACTCCTTTTATACCCATTACTTCAAGGAATGTTTCTATTATTCCTTTTAATGAGAAAAAATCCACATTTTCCCCGTACATTCCTATTGCAACAGTCTTTATTTCTTGTGGTAATTCTTTTAAGGGTAATTCTTTGGGTATAAACACTTTGGATATTTCAAAAACTTTGAACTCTTGTACTTTTCTACTATAGTTAGTGTAAGCTACGTTCAATATAAAGGGCAGTAGAGTAGTTCTCATAAGGCTTTGGTCTTCCCCAAGAGGATTTATAATTTTGACTGCTTTTCTAAGAGGGCTATCTAAAGGTACGTTTATTTTGTCTAAATCCTTGTGCCCCATAAAAGACATAGTAACAATTTCATTTAACCCACAAGCCAATAGAACTTCCCTTGCTTTTTCTTCTAGTCGTTGCTCTTTGGTCAATGCCCCCAAGGTAGTTTCTGCATTTTTCATTAAACTGTCTTCAATATTGTTATACCCATAAAGTCTTGCTATTTCTTCAGCAATATCTGCCTCCATTGTAACATCTCTTCTAAAGTGAGGTACCGTTACTTCAAGGTCATTGCCTTTTTCTATAACTTTAAACTCTAAAGACTCCAATATTTCAATCATTTGAGATGTCGGAAGCTCTGTGCCTAAAAATCTATTAATCCTGTGAGGATTTACAGTTAAAACTGTCTTTTCAATTGGCTTTGGATACTCGTCCACAAGCCCTTTTAAAACTGTACCGCCACAGTATTTTTCCATAAGCTGTGCTGCTCTTTCACAAGCCAAAACTGTAACCTCTGGGTCTAAACCCTTTTCAAATCTTGAAGAAGCTTCACTTCTTAACCCCAATTTCTTAGAAGTATGCCTTATATTGCTTCCTTTAAAATTAGCACTTTCTATTAAAATATTTACAGTAGTGTCAGTTATCTCTGTATTTTCTCCTCCCATTACGCCGGCTAAACCTATAGCTTTCTTTTCGTCCGCAATAACCAACATTGAGCTGTCTAAAATCCTTTCTTTCCCATCCAATGTAACTAATTTTTCCCCTTCTGTTGCCCTTCTCACAATTATATGCTTGTTTTCAACTTTGTCCAAGTCAAAAGCGTGTAAAGGCTGACCTAATTCCAGCATTACATAGTTTGTAACATCCACCACGTTATTTATAGGTCTTATTCCCGCTTTTAAAAGGCGTATCTGCATCCACATAGGAGAAGGACCAATTTTAACATTTTTAACAACCCGCGCTACATATCTAAAGCATAAATCTGTAGCCTCAATAGTCACTTTTGCAGGATTTTGTTCTTCGCTTTCCTTAACCTCTATCATTGGCATTTTAAACTCTTTCTTAAAAGTCGCAGCTACCTCTCTCGCTATTCCTACCATTGACAAACAGTCAGGTCTATTTGGAGTTATCTCAAATTCTAATACATCATCTTTTAACTGAAGAGCCTCGTTTATATCCATTCCTAATGGGAAAGGTGGCAATATAAAAATCCCGTCTCTTTGGTATTCTGGCAACAGGCTCTCATCAAGTCCCAATTCTTTAGCAGAGCACATCATGCCATTTGACTCTATTCCTCTCAATTTGCCTCTTTTTATTTTAACTCCTCCAGGAAGAGTTGCACCATGAAGGGCTACTGGTATGTAGTCCCCCACTTTAATATTCTGTGCTCCGGTTACAATTTGTAGTTTTTCAGTACCTACATCTACAATGCCAACTAACAATTTATCTGCATTAGGATGTTTTTCTAATGAAATAATTTTCCCTACCACCACATTTGAAATTTCTTTCCCGTAGCTTGTTATAGTCTCAACTTTTGACCCTGACATAGTAAGACCTTCAGAAATAATTTTCGCATCTTCATCTATATCGACAAACTCTTTCAACCACAAAAGTGATACTAACATACGACCACCCCTTTAAAACTGTTGTATAAACCTTAAATCATTTTCAAAAAGAAACCTTAAATCATCTATTCCGTATTTCAGCATTGTAATCCTATCTATTCCCAAGCCAAAAGCAAATCCACTATATTTTTCAGGATCAATACCAGACATTCTCAAGACATTAGGATGTACCATCCCTGCTCCCAAAATTTCAATCCAACCAGTATATCCGCAAACTCTACAACCTTTTCCACCACAAGCAAAACAGCTCACATCCATTTCTGCACTGGGCTCTGTAAAAGGAAAATAATGAGGTCTAAATTTGGTTTGAGTGTCTTCTCCAAAAAACTTTTTCGCAAATATATTTAAAACTCCTTTTAAATCTCCCATAGTTATTCCTTCGTCTACTACAAGCCCTTCCATCTGATGAAACACTGGAGAGTGAGTTGCATCTATCTCATCAGATCTATAAACCCTTCCTGGAGATATAATCCTTATTGGAGGCTTATTTTTCTCCATAGTCCTTACTTGTACTGGGGATGTTTGAGTTCTCAAAAGTATATCAGAAGTAACATAAAAGGTATCCTGTAAGTCTCTAGCTGGATGGTCCTCTGGTGTATTTAATGCTTCAAAGTTGTAATAAGTAAACTCTATTTCTGGTCCTTCTGCAATAGAAAAGCCTAATCCTAAAAATATTGTTTTGATTTCATCCAATACTTGTGTCAGAGGGTGTTTGTGACCATACTCATAAGGTGTTCCCGGCATAGTTATATCTATGTACTCACTTTTAATTCTCTCTTCTTTTTCTAATTGGGCAATTTTATTTTTTGTTTCTGTGAGTAATCCCTCAATTTTTTCTCTTACTTCATTGGCAATTTGACCAATCAATGGTCTTTCTTCAGGCCTTAAATTTTTCATTCCTCTTAAAATCTGTGTCAATTCACCCTTTTTGCCCAAGTATTTGACTCTTAAGTTTTCAATTTGTTGTAAACTATCGGCTGACAAAATCTCCCTTTGTGCATTTTCATAAAGCTTGCGCAACAATTCCTCCATATATCTCAACCCCTCTTTTAGCGTATTAGTTAAAATAAAAAATCCTCCGTCAATAGGACGAAGAATCCGCGGTACCACCTACATTAGCATTTTATAAAAAATGCTCACTCATTTGGTTAACGGCATGACCGGCAATGCCTACTATTAGTTCAGCACGCTGCTCCGGAGGGAACTTTCCATTATCTACCTAACGATAACACTTTCAGTCTGCGGTGTTATCTCCCTGTGATTTTCGATAATGTACTTTACTCCTTCATAGCATTTTGCAATATTTTTTTAAAATTATACCATCCTAATTATTTTTTATCAACCTCTGCCTTTGAGATTCGTATAAAAATATACCAGCAGCGATTGAAACATTTAAAGACTCTGCCTCCCCTGTCATGGGTATTTTTACAAAGTCATCTACCAGTCTACAACACTGACACCTTTCGCTTCATTCCCCAAAACAAAAGCTACTTTATCCGAAATATTGCACTCATGAACTAATTTCCGAGCTTTTAAGTGAGTTGCAAAAACTTTTATTCCTCTTTGCTTAAGTTTTAACAAAATTTGTGAAGCAGTAACTATGACAGGAATGTGAAAAATAGACCCCATGGATGCTCTTAAAACCTTTGGATTAAAAACATCTACACAGTTGTTTATAGTAAAAATAGCACTAGCTCCAAATGCATCAGCCGTACGGATTATAGTACCTAAATTTCCTGGATCTTGAATATTGTCCGCTATAATATATATGCCTTTGTCTTTTATATAAGTATCTTCTTCATATTTTGGTATTTTTATAATTGCCATCACCATTTGTGGAGTTACTGTGTCACTTATTTTTTTAAAGACTCTTTCAGTAGTATGTACAATTTTAAAATTCCCTGTGGGAATATCTATTTTAACCCCTTCTCCCATAACTATGTACTCTATTTCAAAGTTACTTTTTAAAGCTTCCAATACACTTGTAGTACCCTCTACAAAAAACAGCCCTTCTTCGTATCGGCCCTTTTTGTCTTTTAACTTTTTTATTTTTTTTATAAGGTCATTGTTTTCACTCGTAATTAACATTCCCACCACTCTTTTATAAAATTAGTTAAAGCAAAAGGCCAAAAAACTGGCCTTATGCGTTTAAATGCTGCTTAGCTATATTTACTAATTCTTCGAAAGCTTTTTCATCGTGTATAGCCATTTCTGAAAGCATCTTCCTGTTAATTTCTATTCCAGCCTTTTTTAGTCCATTTATAAACCTGCTGTAGGAAATCCCATGAGCTCTTGCAGCAGCATTTATTCTTGTTATCCAAAGTCTTCTAAAATCTCTCTTTCTTAATTTCCTACCAATATAAGCGTACATTAAAGATTTCATTACTGCTTGATTAGCAACTCTAAAAAGTTTGCTTTTAGCTCCCCAATAACCTTTTGCCAGCTTTAATATTTTTTTGCGTCTTCTCCTCGTTACTTTGCCAAATTTTACTCTAGCCATTTTAAAAACCTCCTAATCTATTATGAATAAGGTAGTAAGCGTCTGATATTTTTAGCATCCCCACCTACTAAATAAGTAGCTTTTCTTAATCTTCTTTTTCTTTTTGCATTTTTATGGGTCAAAAGGTGACTTTTATAAGCTTTTGACCTTTTAACTTTTCCTGACTTTAATACTTTGAACCTTTTTGCTGCTCCTCTATGTGTTTTCATTTTAGGCATAAATATATCCTCCTTCTGTAATTGTTACTATTTTCTTGGTGTTAATACCATTATTAAATTCCTACCCTCCATATTAGGAGCTTTTTCTATAGCGCCATACTCATCAAGCTCTTCTGCAAACCTCTTTAAAAGGTCTTCTGCCAGTGAAGTATGAACAGCTTCTCTTCCTCTAAATCTTATAGTAACTTTTACCTTGTCACCTTCTTTTAAAAATTTAATAGCACTTCTCAACTTTACTCCAAAATCATGATCTTCAATATTTGGAGACATTCTTATTTCTTTAACATTTATCACCTTTTGCTTTTTCTTTGCCTCTTTCTCCCTCTTACTAAGCTCGTACCTGTACTTACCAAAATCCATCAATTTGCACACGGGCGGATTGGCTTGAGGGGCAATCTTAACCAAATCAAGATGTCGCTCTTGAGCAATTTTATAAGCTTCCTTTGCCGACATTATGCCAATTTGCTTTCCATCTTGGTCTATCAACCTTACCTCTTTGTCTCTTATTTCCTCATTGACCTGCAGCTCTTTGTTAATAAATACACACCTCCTAAGAATTATGAAAAAATAAAAGCGGATATAGAAATACCCGCTTCTTTATAACAAAACAACAATAACTACTTTTGAAAAAACCTTTGCACCCTCGGTGAAAGGTGAGAAGCGGGCGCTTCTACTTATTGCTTCTTTAGTTTATCATTATTTTATTTTTTTGTCAATATTTATTTTTATGCTTAGCAACTGCTCTGTCAAGTCACTCGTCTTGTGCAAAATGTCAACTCTATTAACTAGTCTACCGAAATTTTTCGCGAACTTTATGCTTACCTTTTTATTTTTAAAATCTAGAAATTTTTTACATACTCTAAATAAGCATCATAATTTTTCTTTAGTTCCTCAATTGAATCACCACCAAACTTTTTAAGGCATTCATCAGCAATCACCCAAGCGCATACCGCTTCTAATACACAGGCAGCAGCTTCTACAGCAGTTACATCAGACCTTTCATAGGCAGCTTTTACCTGTTTCTTTGAATTTATATCAATTGAATTAAGAGGTTTTAAAAGTGTAGGAATTGGCTTCATCGCAGCTTTATAATTATAGGACTTCCATTTGAAATCCCGCCTTCAATTCCTCCTGCATTATTGGATTTTCTATAAAAACCTCTTTCTTTATCGTAGTATATTTCATCGTGAACTAAAGATCCAGGTCTTCTTGCTGCTTCAAATCCCAAGCCAAACTCTACTCCTTTTATAGCTTGTACACTCATGACATGATAAGCTAAAAGAGCATCCAGTTTCCTGTCCCATTGCACATGACTTCCCAATCCAATAGGCACACCTTCTATTATTATTTCTATTACACCACCTAAAGTATCTCCTTTTGATTTTGCCTCTTCAATAATCTTTGGCCACTCTTCTTCTACACTTATTCCACCTATTTCTAAAACTTTACTTTTTACGAATATATTTAACTCCTTGAGAAGTAATTTTGCGACGCTTCCTACTGCCACTCGCGCTGCTGTTTCTCGTGCACTGGAACGCTCCAAAACATTTCTTATATCCCTTTGATTATATTTTATTGCTCCTGAAAGGTCTGCATGACCAGGGCGAGGTCTTGTCATAGCTGGAACTATTTTACCCTTCCAATTTTCATAATCTTTGTTTATTATCTGTATAGCAAGAGGGGAACCAATTGTTTTCCCGTTGCTCACACCGCTTAAAACGTGGACTTTGTCCTCTTCAATTGCCATTCTTTTTCCTCTTCCATGTCCACCTTGTCTTCTTTTAAGCTCTTTATTTATAAAGTCTTCATCTATTAAAAGATTTGCAGGAAGACCTTCAATAACAGCAATTAATGCTTCTCCATGGGATTCACCTGCAGTAATATACCTCATACTTTTCCTCCTTACTTTGCTTCAACTTTTTTAATCTCATCTTCATAATTAGCTACTAAAAAGTACAAAATACTCACTACTATTCTTGCAATACCTGTTAAAATCATAAAAACTACATAACCAATTTGTGTATAAAGCCACATTCCAAACATAGGAGCAATAAAAGCAGCAATTTGGGTAATTAATGTAAAAACTGCTATGTAACTCATTTTTCCTGATGTAGGAGGTAAAAGTTCTAACAGCCAATTTAAAAGCAACATGTTATAACCTCCTACAGCTATACCCCCTAAAAAATCAAAAACAGCACCAACATAAAGGCTTTTAGTTGTAGCCCACATAAGAGGAATAAATCCTAGAAGCAATGCACTTAATGCAACAGTAAATCCGTTTCCTTTTTTGTTAGAAAGGTCAGCCCATTTATAAAAAGCTAAAATAGACCCAATCGAGGAAACAATAGTAAATATACTCATCCATCCGTTGTTAGCATGCAAAAAATTCACTTTATATACGGTAAATATAGGCCAAGCCATTATCCATGTAAAATAATATATAAAAGAAGTTATATTAAAATATATGAATTTTTTGGACTCCAACATGTTTTTAAAAGCTTCGTAAAAATTTGCGGGATTGGCTTCCTCCAAATCGCTTTCCACCACGTAAAACCTTGAAAAATAATAAGATTCTATTAATCCGAAAATAAATGCAATGGTAAATATTACTTGATAATTAATAGGAAATACTATATTATCAAGCAACCATCCTGTTACCAAACTGTAATTGTTGCCACAATTGTCGTCCAAAAATTTCTGTCAGCGAAAACTTTACTTCTATATTCGTGAGGAATTAATTCACTCATAAAAGACTGCCAGCACATACCAACCGCCATAGAAGGTAAATTCATTACTCCTACTAATATGACTACAATCCACGGTTGGAACTCCTTATTAAAAAAGGGAGCAAGAGCAAGTAAAAAATAAAAAGCTCGTGCAATATAAAGAACAATATAAGCAAATTTATGAACATTCTTTAAGCTATTAATCAAGTAGGTCACAGGAATTACTCCAATTACCACCATAAGGGCGGGAAGAGAATTTAAAAGAGATACCTGAAAATCGTCGGCTCCTAATTTTATGGCATATATTCCAATAAAAGGGTTAACCATATTAAAGCCTATAGCCCATGCAAGACCATTTATCATATTCATTTTTATGTTGTATTTCAAATGCTTGTAAACCTCTAAGTTCTTTTTCATACCTCTCCCTCAAAATTGATATTTTAATTTTAGATTATCACGTTTTTTAAATTCTTTCAATAAACAATAAATCAAAATGCCCCTTAAAGGAGCATTTTGATTTTATAAAGCTTTTGTAGCGATTTCTTTAAGAATTTTTTCTATAAACTCACTTAAGGAAATAGCACCTAGATCCCCTTCTTTTCTTGACCTTAAAGATACTGTCCCTTGTTCTACTTCTTTATCCCCTACAATCAGCATATAGGGAATCTTTTGAAGTTGTGCCTCTCGTATTTTGTATCCTACTTTTTCATTTCTGTCGTCCAATTCAGCTCTTATGTCATTTTCCAACAGACGCCCATATACATTTTGGGCATAAGCATAGTGTTTATCAGATATAGGCAAAACTCTAACTTGTACTGGCGCCAGCCAAGTTGGGAAAGCCCCCGCAAAATGTTCAGTAAGAATTCCAATAAATCTTTCTATACTTCCGTAAATTACCCTGTGTAACATTATAGGTCTGTGTTTTTCTCCATCTGGGCCTATATACTCCAGTTCAAACCTTTCAGGCATCTGGAAATCTAATTGGATAGTTCCACATTGCCATGTACGACCTATGCTGTCTTTTAAATGAAAATCTATTTTGGGTCCGTAAAATGCACCATCCCCCTCATTAACTTTATATGGTAAATTCACGCGGTTTAAAGCAGAAATCAAAGCATTTGTGGCCAATTCCCAGTCTTCATCAGACCCCATAGAATTTTCAGGACGTGTAGACAATTCAACAAAATACTCAAAGCCAAAGATTTTATAGAAATAATCCACTAAATTTATAACCCCTAAAATTTCGTCTTCTACCTGCTCAGGAGTCATAAACAAGTGAGCATCATCCTGAGTAAAACTTCTTACTCTCATAAGCCCATGCAAAACTCCTGAAAGTTCATGTCTATGCACTAAACCCAATTCACAAAGTCTTAAGGGTAAATCCCTGTAACTATGCATTGTAGATTTGTAAACAAGCATTGCTCCAGGACAATTCATGGGTTTTATCGCGTAAGTTTCACCGTCTATTTCAGTAAAATACATATTTTCTTTGTAATGGTCCCAGTGTCCAGATCTACGCCACAATTCCTCATTTAAAATTATAGGTGTTTTTATTTCCTGATAACCGTGCTTCATATGTTCCTTACGCCAAAAATCTTCTAAAATGTTTCTTATAATCATTCCTTTAGGATGGAAAAATGGAAAGCCTGGTCCTTCAGGGTGGATACTAAACAAATCCAGCTCTTTCCCTAATTTTCTATGGTCTCTCTTTTTTGCTTCTTCTAACATATGTAAATATTCATCTAACATGCTTTTTTTAGGAAAGCTTATTCCATATATTCTTTGAAGCATTTTATTTTTTTCGTCGCCTTTCCAGTAGGCACCAGCAACTGATAACAATTTAATAGTCTTTACCATACCTGTTGACATAAGGTGAGGTCCTGCGCAAAGGTCAGTAAATTCTCCTTGTTTGTAAAAAGAAATTTCCTCCCCTTCTGGTATCTCTTTAATTAGCTCCACTTTATAAGGTTCACCTTTTCCCTCCATTAATTTTATAGCTTTATCCTTTGGAAGAACAAATCTTTCCAACTTATAATCCTCTTTTATAATTTTATTCATTTCCTGCTCTATAGCCTCAAAGTCTTCCGTTGTAAAAGGCCTATCTGTGTCGAAATCATAGTAAAAACCATTGTCTATGGCTGGACCAATTGCCAATTTCACATCTTTAAAAAGCCTTTTTACAGCTTGTGCTAAAATATGGGAAGAAGTGTGCCAATAAATCTTTTTCCCTTCTTCATCATCAAAAGTCAAAATTTCTAATTTTCCGTCCTCCTCAATTTTTGTATTAAGTTCTACTACTTTGCCATTAAACTTTCCACCAACGGCTTCTTTTGCTAATCTTTCACTTATACTTTTAGCTATTTCATAAACTGTCATACCCTTTTCAAATTCTCTTTGTGTACCATCTTTTAATGTGAGAATCATTCAACTACCTCCTTTGCAAAATCTTAAATAAAAAACCTCTTACCCCGTAAAGAGGCAGAGGTTCTCTGCGGTTCCACTCTTTTTTATACTCTGGTATTATATCGGAATAACCGTTCGGATTCATCATCCGCAGCTCCGGGGTGGTTTTCGATATTCAGAACATTTGAATGATCTCAGCCTATGTCATTCAATCTCTGTGATGTTCATCAAATATCTACTTTCCCCCTCATTGCTTTAATATTCAATTTTTTAATCATTATATCTTTCCCTAAAGCTTTTGTCAATAATAATTTTATAAAAATTGTATTATAACTGCTTGCAATACCCCTATAATAAACCCCAAGACTCCTCCCATAAGCTCTATCGTATAAAGTTCATTGTGAGCAACTTTAAACACCACATTCTCCAATTTCTCTAATTCAAAACTTTTTATCTTTTTCTCTACAATTTCTGATATTTTAAGCCTTTTTGAAATAATCTCCACCATTTCATTAGAAGGAGAATTCAAAAATACTTCTACTTCTCTATTTATAATCTCACCGATATACCTTGATATCATTCCTTTTATAGCCTTAGGAAAAAAAGAAGGAAGTTTATTCTCTGTAACTTCTTTGACTTTTAAATCCAAATTCGATAACAATAATTTCCGATTTTCTTCTGTTAAAAGCCTGTCCCATAAATCATTAAAAGATAACAATTCCATTTCCACAATTTCACCTATTGATTTAGCAATTTCACATTTTCTTTTAGGGATAAGCCCTTGTAATGTTATACCGAAAAATTTTATAGGTTTAAAAGGCTTAAATAGCATTTTAACGGCGATAAAATTCGTAAACCATCCAATAGCAGCTCCTACAAAAGCTAAAAATAGCATCCTTGTTAAAAATTGCATTCCACCACCTCTAAATTTTAAAAAATCACCAAATATAATAATATCAGATTTTGACGAATTTTAAAACCCAGCCTTAAGCTGGGCTATTTTTCACACTTAATTTTTGAACACAACTCACAACCATAGCAAATTTCCACTTTGTTATTAAAAACTTTTTTAATGGTCTCTAAAATTTCCCTATTTCTCATATTGTTAATGGAATGAAAAAATATCTTTTTAGGAGCTATGGTTATAAGCGTACTCATCAAAGCATCTTCATCACTTATAACACCATCTTTTAATTCATTAACTATTTCATCAATAAAATCACTAGATATTGGTTTAGAATTTTCATCATAAAGTTTAAACTTGCCATTTTTATCAACAATGACATTCAATACTTCAACTTTTGAGTCCTGTAATTCCACAAAGTATTTAAGTAAACCTATAACTCGTTATACTCTTTTCTCATTAAAAATTCATCAACAGCTTTATCTGTAACTTCGCTAAGTTCGCCAATAAAATCCCTAAGTCTAAAATTCACAAACCCTTCTAAGTCTATATAATCACTCTCTTTTAAAAAATCCCTTATCAATACAAAAATTTGCTCTTTTTTTGCCAATTTAAATGTTTCTCTATTCACGTCGTCTTCCAAAATATTGTAAGCAATTTTTTCTATTTCCTCTTTTTCATCTTCTGAAAAATAATGGTAATATTTATTGATTAATTTTTTTATTATCCGTTTGTCAATTTGGTTAACTATTATATCTGAAATAGCTTCTGCTATATAATTTCTTATTCTCCCAACATTACTAAAACCTTGATTATCTTCAACTTTTAAGCTATAATACGTAACTGGGCCATATACATTAGAATTTATTGCAATTTTTATACCATTTTCAGCTAAATTTTTTAAACCATGTTTCAAATTTTCTTCATCTAGTTTTAAATCCTTTGAAACACCTATGGAAAATAGTTGCAATCTTCTCACTCCCTTCGTTAATAGTATATGTCTCTTTTTCTCGTTTTTATCTGTTTTAAATCAGTGGAATGATGGAACCAATGTCTTTTATTTGTTTAAAAGTAAGATAAACAATTTCAATTCCTTTTTTATATAAAAATTCAATAATTTTTTCATAATTTTTGTGAGATTTAAACACACCAGTCACTGCTAATTTTTTCTCTCCTATAAGCCCCATTGCACCGCCAATAAATCCGTATTCAAAACCCTTTAAAAAAACACCTCCAGGTTCTATCAAAAGTGCTTCAAAACCATTATCAACTGCTACCTCAAATATTCCTTTGTCTGAAGTTATAAAGCTATTATCATCTATGATTGCCATATTACATTTTGTATAACCTTGCCTTACATTTAAAAACTTGACGCCTTTTCTTTCTAAGGACTCTCTTAAAACAGGATCTGTGTACTTCAAATTGTGAAAAGCTGTGTTTCCCAATCTTGCTACATTATATGCGATATCATAAGGATAGTTACGTTTCAAAAAAGTTTGTCCTATTTTTACTTTTAAACCTATTAATTTCAATTTGTGTATAAACTCTGGTGTCACATTGGGGGCTACAATAATTTCTCCATCTCCTAACGGATGTAAAAGTATATCGGGATGGAAAGAAATAGCATCGTATAAATCTGCACATTTTTCCGTATATAAAACTTTTATTCCTAACTTAAACAAACTATCTCCAATTTCCCTCTCCCTTCCATCAATTACAACCCATTTAAAATTACCATGGGGAACAAAAGGATTAAACATTTTTTCACCCTCTTTCCTCATATAAAAATAGAGCATACTGCTATATGCCCTAACTTTTTTTATCATTTTAAATAACAACTAACATCATCTTTTCCTTTTAAAATTGTCTTTATGTGATACCATCCCATATTATTATATAAAAATCTTGGCAAAAACCACATCATTAATAAAGTTTTACGCAGTTTCTCCAAAGAAAAAAGAATAATATTTTGAAATTTTTTCTTCCAATGTGTCCATACTTATAAAGCGAGCCTCTCTTATTGCCTCTTTTCCATCCACATAAACTATTACAGTAGGAACAGTAAAAACAGAAAACTTACCAGAAGCCACCGGAATCTCGTCAATAGGAATGTGAAAACTTTTTATTTTTGGATAATTTGCTAGCATTTTTTCAAGTTTAGGAAGTAATGAAGTACATATTCCGCAATCTTGTGTAGAAAAATAAAGAAACACTATATCATTTTCCTTTATAATTTGTTCTATATTTTCTATGTCGATAATTTTTACCATAATTCCCCTCCAGTCCAAAAGACTACAAACGATTAGAGTTTAAAAATCAAAAAATATAAGCCCTTTCTAGGGCTTTTTGCTATGTTTTAAACTTTTATATTTTTATGGAGGCGACACCCGGATTCGAACCGGGGAATAAAGGTTTTGCAGACCTCTGCCTTACCACTTGGCTATGTCGCCATAATGGAGCGGACAACGAGACTCGAACTCGCGACCCTCACCTTGGCAAGGTGATGCTCTACCACCTGAGCTATGTCCGCATAAATGGTGCCTCGAAGTGGAATCGAACCACTGACACAGGGATTTTCAGTCCCTTGCTCTACCAACTGAGCTATCGAGGCATAACTGGCGACCCAGAAGGGACTTGAACCCTCGGCCTCCAGCGTGACAGGCTGGCGCTCTAACCAACTGAGCTACTGGGCCTGGTGGTCGCAATAGGACTCGAACCTATGACCCCCTGCTTGTAAGGCAGGTGCTCTCCCAGCTGAGCTATACGACCATTTTACTGCCGTGCAAGTAATAGTATACATAAAAAACTGCTATTAGTCAACACTATTTTGAGGATTTTTTCGCCTTTACGTCTAATTAAGAATAAAAAATATTGGTGATTCTCTTAAATTTGCTTTATTCCTCTGCAATTCTCAGCAATTCTTTAAGTCTACTTTCCTCTATTATATACTTTTTGCCACAAAAATGGCACACCATTTCAACTGATTGTCCTTCTGCAATAAGTTTATTTATCTCATCTTTTCCAAGCGCAATTATTGCAGTTTCAAATCTTTCTTGTGAACAATCACATTCATATTTTAAATCTGTCCGTTCTAAAATATCAAATCCCAACTCCCCTAATATAATGTTCAATATATCTTCCGGCAGATGTCCTTCCATCAGCAATTCTGTCACTGAAGAAATATTCTTAAGTTTTTCTTCTAACTTTGCTACAACTTCTTCCTCAATATCGGGCAATAACTGTATAATAAAGCTCCAGCAGCTAAGACATTTCCTTCTTTACCAACTAACACTCCTACCCCAACAGCAGAAGGTATCTGTTCAGAAGCATAAAAATAATAGGCTATATCTTCTCCAATTTCTCCAGTTTGAAGCTTTACAGTTCCAACGTAAGGTTCTTTTAAACCTATATCCTTTATTACAGTCACATATCCATTTTTACCAACAGCCTTGCCTACATCTAATTTCCCTTTTTCAGAAAGTGGCAAATCCACTGTAGGATCTCCTATATACCCTTTGACAATTCCTGGGTAATTTGACACTGCAACGATATTACCAATCGGTCCATCACCTTTTATAACTAAGGTAACCTTATCTTTTTCTCCTTTCATCGTAACTCTCATCATAGCAACAGCAGTCAAAGCTCTTCCTAAAGCTGCACAAGTAGTAGGTGTTAGATTGTGAATTTCTCTAGCCTTCTGGACAGTTTGCGTTGAAAAAGCTGCAATAGCTAATATTTTATTATTATAACCTGTAGCTCTTACAATGTAATCTTTCATATTCCTACCTCCTATATTAAAAAACCCTAACATATCAATGTTAGGGTTTGATTTCGCGTCAGTTTACCTTTCTTACCTTAGAAGCTTGTGGTCCTTTTGCAGCTTCAACTACCTCGAATTCAACTTTTTGTCCTTCCTCTAATGTCTTAAAGCCATCGCCTTCAATTGCTGAGTAATGGACAAATACGTCTGTCCCATCCTCCCTTTCAATAAAGCCATACCCTTTCTCGGCATTAAACCATTTTACTTTACCTCTTACCATTTATATCTTCCTCCAAACTTGATAAATAATTTACTTTTCTATCATAGCACTTATATATCAAATTGTCAAATTTTTTATTGAAATTTTATTATATCCCATATATTTCCAAGAGCGTAACTTGCTTTTTCTCTTATAACTACATCAGCTTTATAATCATAAGGAGTTTCAGTTGCATTTATAATTATTAAATGTCTTACCATATCTGGCAAAAAGTTTACTGGTGAAACTGTCAAAGAAGAACCTATAACTATCAATAAATCGCTTGACTTTACTTCTTTTAGTGCTAAATCAAATGCATAAGGCATAGGGTCTCCAAAAAGCACTACATCTGGCGCAATACGCCATTACAATCATCACAGCAAGGAGGAATTTGTTTTTTATTTACTTTTTCCTCTAAAATTTCAAAAGAAACTTTTTTACCACAACGTAAACAACTTCCTTCTCTCGTATTGCCGTGGACTTCAAATACATTTTTAGAACCAGCTTTTTGATGAAGATTGTCTATATTTTGTGTAATTACTCCAGAAATTATACCATCTTTCTCCATTTCGCTCAATATGTAATGAGCTTCATTAGGCTTAGCATTTCTCATTGAAGACAAAATCTTGAAACCAACTTTATAAAATTCTTCCGGGGAATTGTACAATACTCTTGTCGACAAAACCTCCATCGGATCTAAATTCTCCCACAAGCCTGTTCCTGGACTTCTAAAATCAGGTATACCACTTTCCGTTGATATTCCCGCTCCTGTCAATACCATAGTTTTTTTTGACTGCCTAATGAGACGAGCAGCCTCTTCAAACAAGCTTTTATCCCCCATCATAATTCACCTCAAATAAAGTATATCACAACTTATCTTTTTTTCCTACCTCCCGTTTCAATTTCATCTTTTTCTTAACTATTGAACCTATCTTCAGTTTCTTGGGCAGATAACTTAGACCATCCAACTTTTTTTACTTTTTCAAGAAGTCCTAATTCTTCAGCCGCTTCAAGTTTTAAAATTTCATTATCCATTTTAATCCTCCTCCCAATTTAAAGAACTGTAATATATCTTTTTCCCTGTGCTGGCATCTATCATAAACTCCAAAGAGTTAGGTATATACAATAATTTACCTTTTTTATTCTCTGTTATAAAATAGTACATTTTAAAACCACTATCCATAAAAATATTTTGAGCAACTTGTATATTGATAGTATTGTCTATCTTTGGGAAATCAATATAATCCCAATTAAAAATTATTTTTTTAATTATTCCTTCCTCATTTGTTTCAATTGTTATATAATTATTAGAAATTATCGTATTGTTTGTTTGTCTATAAAAAGTATAAATTTTATTATCTCGATAATTCATAGGATATGCTACCAAAAAATCACAAGACAAATAATTATAAAGATGTTCTTTCACATATGTCTTTGCCTCTTCCATATCAAGTATTCTAAAATTTTTCTTATTATAGCTCCAATAACCAAAACCTAAGTGAAGAATATTTTGGTCGTGAGAATCAATTGCTACATTTATATTTAAAATTTTGTCTTTTAAACTTGTAAAATTCCAATCATAGGTCACAGCCGGTTTACCCGTCAAATAAAAATTATTCACATAACCGGATTTGATCAAGGAAATTTTATCTATTTTTAAACTCCTCGCTATATCATGAGCAATTGTCTCTGGATTTTTAAAATTAAAACAATTGCCTTTTAACTTTACAAAATCCAGTGTAACCATTTCTTCTTTAATATCATTTCCCTTATAATCAGTAAAAATACCACTTTTAGCGTCAATTCCGTAAAATAAAGGATTCAAAGAGGGGATATAAACTAACTGGTACTTTTGGCCTTCTTTATAAAGCATAAGCTGAGGGATAACATATCTTTGATATAAGCTTTTTATCTCATCAACACTTTTAATATTTTTTGTATCATCATATTCCACATCTTCCGAAAGATTTTCACCAAAAAATTTAACAACTTCTCCTGAATGAGAATTTATGTATACAACTATTTCTCTATTATTTACTATGAGGCTATTTATCACTTTCTTAAATATTAGCTTATAAATATATGGTTTTTCTAAACTTTCATCAATATACTCATCATCTGAAAGGCTTTTTACAAATTGATATTCCTCTCCTGTAATCGAAGATATCAAATTGTGTGCTAAAATTATCGACTCATCTTCTGAATACACCACTGATAAGTTTTTGTCAAAAGGCATAAAGGTATTTACGTAGTAATCTATATATTCCACCTTATCATTGTTACTATTATATACAATTTTTAAAGCCTTAAAGGGATTATTTCCTTCAAATTTAAAGCTGTATAATCCATTTTCCAATTTATATTCAACTAATTTTAACCCATTTGCAAATGGTACCTTCATCATTATTTTTTGCAATATTATTTCTTCTAAATAAGTATTAGCTTCTGAATAGGCACTTGATAAATTTAAAAATAATATTAAGGCAATCAATCCTGCTAAACAGATTTTTTAACCATACATAGACCTCCTTGAAAATATTTCCATATATACTATTCTATGTATGGTTAAATTCCTGCTTATATAACAAAAAAAATCCGGATAACCCGGATTTTTTAAACTGCTATCACTTCTTTTACTTCAGGAATTTCTTCCTTGATGGCCCTTTCAATGCCTTCTTTCAGCGTCAAAGTAGCAAAAGGGCATCCTCCACAAGCACCTGTCAGCCTTATCTTTACAATTCCATCCTCTGTAACGTCAATAAGTTCCACATCTCCTCCATCTGCTTGAAGAGATGGCCTTAGAAGCTCTAACACTTCTTCTACTCTTTCTCTCATAGCCTATCCTCCTTCCTGACACAATTATTATACCACAAAAAATAAATAGAAATCTATTTTTTGAGTTTTTGACTTATAATTTCCGCAACTTTCTCTAAAAATCTTCTATCTTCTTCATCAAAAGCAGCTAAATCATCGCTGTCAATATCTATTTCTCCTATTATCTCACCATTAGCCCATATTGGCACTACAATTTCCGATTTCGTCTCAAGACTACAAGCCAAATAATTATCTTCTTTTGTAACATCATCAACAATTACAGTGCTTTTTTCTGCAACAGCTCTTCCACAAACTCCCTGTCCCACTTTTATTCTCACATGTTCAGTAGGTCTACCAATATAAGGCCCTATTACTAACTCTCCATCTTTCATGAAATAAAAACCTGTCCAATTGTAGTAAGGAACATTGTCTGCTAATATCTTAACAACTTCACCATAAAATTCATTCATATCATCAATTTCTTTTGCCCTCTGGTCAATTTTAACTAATAAGTCATCAAAAACTTTTCTTTTTTCCATCTTTCCAGCTCCTCTGTGAGAAATTTACTAATATAATTTTACCATTAAAATGTGGTAAAATAAAGTAGTTTCCTTTTAATTTAACAATAGTTAAAGATAAATTCAATTGCCTTAAATAAGAAAACTCCTCAAAAGCAGTTTTAATTGTAAAATTGTTTATCAGAGTCATTTAAAACCCTTCTAATCATCCAGTATGCCAATATCAAAATGAAAGGTGTTACTAACTGAGTTAAAGTAAAAAATCCTATTCCCCATTTTTCATTTAAATATACAGGCCATATTAAAGGATTATCCCTTACAGTTTCTTCAATTAAACCTCTCATTAATTGATAGTAAAATATAAAAGACCAAAATTGATATCCATCAGCATATGCTTTTTTTGTATATAAAAATACCTTATGAGAAGTATTACTCCCATAGCAACTCCTACTAATTGCGCAGGCCATCTCCCAAAAGCAAATTCAGTCGGCCTTCCCAATACTTCATGATTAAAAATATTGCCAATTCTAACTAATATGTTTCCAATAGCAAGACCTAAAACTGCAAAATCCTCCAAGGGATTTATCCTCACACCTTTTTTACGACAATAATAAAGCCCCGCTAAAAAACCACCTAAAACTGCTCCATGCCATGAAAGTCCACCTTCATAAATCTTTAACACTTGAATAGGATTTTTAATAAACCACTCAGGATAATTTGCCAACACAAACATAAGTCGAGCACCTACAACTCCTGAAATTACGACAATCATCAAAAGATTAAGCAAAAAATCTTCATCGTAATTCAGTTTCATCGCCTGTCGGTACAAATAATATCCACCAATAGCAATAGAAATAGCCATAAAAATTCCATACCAATGAACAGCAATTGGACCAATTTTAAAAGCATAAGGACTAATTGTCGGAATGTACATTGTACAACCTCCATATAGTAGTTTTTGAAAAGTAAACTCTGAAAGATTTTCATTATACTACCATTCTACAGCATTTCGATAATATGTCAAGAGGTGACTTAAATATTGCGAACCAAAATAAAAATCCCGGCATATATCACATGCCGGAAACCTTCAACTTACTGGTGGGGTTAACAGGATTCGAACCTGTGGCCTCTACGATGTGAGCGTAGCGCTCTGACCAGCTGAGCTATAACCCCACTCTTCATTTTTATTATATACATCCTTCTAAACCATGTCAATCACAAATTTTTTGAGGATAGTGTCGAGATACTGTAGGATTTTTTAAGACAACCCCTGGAACTTAGTTAATTTCAGGGCTTCGTCTTATCATGTTTTTTATATAACTTGTGCATATTTTATTGCTCTTATAACCCTATATATTGGCGTTACTTTCCCTATATTCAAAACCGTAATATTAGGTTAAGGGAGTTAAAATAAAATTGTGTCCACTGTATAATTAGAATTGAAATAATCCTCAAAGGAGGTCACCGAGAATGAATAAAAACGAAATTTATGAAACTGCT
>NZ_BAZY01000020.1 GCF_001310975.1 Thermoanaerobacter thermocopriae JCM 7501 | reverse complement strand
GGAGCTTTATGGCTCCTTCTATTTATATAATTCATTTAAAATTTTGCTTATATAATTTATAGTTTCTTGGTAAGGGGGAATACCTTGATATTTTTCTACTGATTGAGGACCAGCATTATATGCAGCTAATGCTAATCTTATGTCATGGTAAGTGTCTAACAAATTTTTTAGGTATCTTACTCCTCCATCTATATTTTGAGAAGGGTCAAAAGGATTGGATACATTTAATTCCTTTGCAGTCGAAGGCATAAGCTGCATAAGTCCCATTGCTCCTGCAGGAGAAACTGCGAAAGGATTAAAATTAGACTCTGCTTTGATAACTGCTCTAATAAGGTTTGCATCTATATTATATTTTTGACTGGCCCGTTGTATTAAATCTTCAATTTGTTGTAAATTTGTATTTGTTGATGGCGCATTGTTACTTACATTTCCTGAATTGTATTGTTGATTTTCTATAGCATTCTTTAAAACTTCAGCAAAAGGTTTATCAGTGTTAAATATTTTTACATTAGCAGGGAGTCTACTTTGAATTTCTCTAAATTTATTTTCAATTATTTGATTTACAATATTTATCAATTCTACCCCTCCTATCATATATAATTCGACAAAATTCCTCTAAAACCTCTTTTAAAAGTGCAAATTAGTAAAAAAGTCCTATTAAAATTTTTAAAGGATTTTTTAAAGGAGTATAGTATAATATAAGTAAAGGTTTATGGTAAGGGTTGATAAAGCAATGAAAAACGAAAGAATACTGGAAGTGTTAATTGTTGTATTAATAATTCCTCTGGTGTCTCTTTTAGCAGGTTATTTTGTTTCAAAAGATATTATAGTGCCTAACATTTCAAAAACAAATGACAGCAATAATTTTAAAGAGATGGTTGTTAAAGGCGTAGACTTGTTTGAAATTATTTTAGGTAGCTATTCAGATTTTGAGACTGCAAAATATCAAGAAGATTTAATGAGGATGAAAAGAGTTTACTCTTTCGTTAGTAAATATTCTGATAAGTATTTGTTGATAGGTGGCATATTTTTAGATAAAGAACAGGCTGCTTTATTTTCTTCCTCTTTAAAGTCTCAAGGAATTTCCAGTGAAGTATATTTAAAAAGGGGACCTTCTCTCAGAATTGAATATGATAAGAAATTAACATCAAATATGGATGATTTTACAAGTAAATTACAAGATTTTAAACAAATTCTTGATTATATAGCTACTCTTTCTTATAAGGCTTATGATGGCAAGTTAAAACGACAAGAATTGGAAGAATTGAAAAGGAAAATAGATAGTTTTAAAAGCGGAAATGAGGATTTTGGAAAAAAAGAAATGACTGCACTAGTACAAAAGACGACAGATATTGTCGATAAAATAACAACTGATATTGAAAAAATTGAAATATCAGCTGCTTTAGAAGATGGAAATACATTTAGTTTGTTGCAAAAAAGTTTATGGGAGTCTTGTGAAGAATACAACGCTTTTTTGAAAACAATTGCTGTGCAAAATCAATGATGGGGTGTTAGGGTATGAGATTAAAAGAGGTAAAAGAAATTTTAAATGCAGAAGTTATGATAGGAGAAGAAAAATTGGAAGAAGAAGTGTTCACTGCTTGTGGAGCGGACTTGATGAGTGATGTTTTGGCATCACGTGACGAAAAGGCTGTGCTTTTGACAGGGCTTACTAATGTGCAGGTTATAAGGACTGCAGAAGTAGTTGGAGATATTAAATGTATAGTATTTGTAAGAGGTAAGAATCCGGGAGAGGACATATTGGAACTTGCTAAAAAGGCAGGGCTAGTGATAATGAAAACGAAATATCCTCTTTACATTGCTTGTGGCCTTTTGTACTCCAATGGGCTTACTTGTAAAAGTGGTGAAGGAAATGGTACTTTATAGTTTAGATTTTGATGTAAAAGCAAGAGATTTTGATTCTGCAGGAGAGGTTTCCAGCAATTTACGGTCAGTATTAAAACAGCTTTCCTTAAATCCAGATGTTGTAAGGAGAAGTTGCATAGCTTGCTATGAAGCAGAGATGAATATAATAATTCATTCTTATGGAGGTCACATGAAAATAGAGATTTTTGGCGATAAAATACGCATAACTGCAGAAGACACAGGTCCTGGAATAGAAGACATTGAGCTTGCCATGAAAGAAGGATATTCTACTGCTCCTGAAGAGATAAGAGAAATGGGATTTGGAGCCGGCATGGGGCTTCCTAATATGAAGGAGAATTCGGATTTCATGGATATAAAAAGCAGTAAAGAGGGAACAACTGTGGTGATGGAAATTTTATTTAAGTAGGTGATAAAATGTTATATTTTCACTCTGTAACATTAGATAAGGATAGATGTAGAGGGTGTACTAATTGCATAAAAAGATGTCCTACAGAGGCAATAAGGGTAAGAGATGGAAAAGCAAGGATTATAAATGAAAGGTGCATAGATTGTGGTGAGTGTATACGTGTGTGTCCATATCATGCTAAATTGGCGGTAACTGATAGTTTGGATATGATGAAAGATTTCAAGTACAAGATTGCACTTCCTGCTCCTTCTTTATATGGACAATTTAGGGATTTAACTATTAATCAAATATTGAGTGCTTTACTGGATGTAGGATTTGATGAGGTTTTTGAAGTAGCATATGCCGCTGAAATTGTTTCTAAATTTACGCGGGAAGCATTAACAAAAGGGAATTTAAAAAAACCAGTTATATCTTCTGCTTGTCCTGCTGTTGTGCGACTCGTACAAATCAGATTTCCCTCTTTGATTGATAATTTATTGGATATATGTTCTCCTATGGATACTGCGGCGATATTAGCAAAAAAGGAAGCAATTAAAAAGACGGGACTGAAGGAAGAGGAAATAGGAGTTTTTTTCATTTCTCCCTGTGCTGCAAAAGTGACAAGTGTGAAAAATCCTATTGGTATAGAAAAATCCAAAATTGATGGGGTTTTTTCTATGAAAGAAATATATGGACTAATAATTCAAAAAGCTAAGACTACTGTTGTTAGAGATTTAAGCAAGGCTTCTATGATAGGTGTTGGCTGGGCAAACTCTGGGGGAGAAGCTTTTGGTACTTTTACAGAAAATAGTATTTATGTAGACGGGATACACAATGTTGTGGATGTTTTAGAAGAGATTGAATTAGGAAAATTGAACGATTTAGACTTTTTTGAAGGGCTTGCATGTATCGGTGGGTGTATTGGTGGACCGTTGACTGTTGAAAATAATTTTGTAGCCAAAAATAGAATAAGAAAACTGACAGAAAAACTTCCTAAAAAAGAAGAGGCTTTGTTTGATGAGGAAGAGATTGATTTTGAAGAGGTGAAATGGAAAAAGAAAATAGAAAAAAGTGAAGTTATGAAGTTGGACAAAGACATTTCAAAAGCGCTTGAAATGATGAAACAAATAGACACTCAATACAAAGCCTTACCAGGACTTGACTGTGGTTCTTGTGGCTCTCCTACTTGCAGGGCATTGGCAGAAGATATAGTGAAAGGGTATGCTACGGAATATGATTGCATTTTTATATTAAAAGACAAAATAAAAAATTTGTCTCAAGAATTAAATGACCTTGCGGGTAAAATTCCTCCAGTTTTAAGTGACGAAAAGGAGTGAAATTTATGAGGATAAAAGTAGAAGATCTTGTCAATAGCGGATTTAAATTAATTGCAGGGGACAACGGAATCAGCAAAGAAATTGAGGGGGTGTATATATGCGACCTTTTAAGTTGGGTTATGGCTCATGCAAAAGCAAAAAGCGCTTGGATAACAATTCAAACTCATATAAATATTGTAGCAGTGGCTTTGCTGGCAGAAATAAGTTGCATAATAATTCCCGAAAATGCGAAATTAGATGAGGAAGCCAAGAGGAAAGCCGATGAGGAGGGCATCCCTATATTAAGTTTTTCAGGAACTTCTTATGAAGCAGCAATAACTTTGTACGAGATGATGAAGTGATGCTTTACTATGATTTGCACATTCATACAGCGCTATCTCCTTGTGCTTCTGATGACATGACTCCTAACAATATTGTCAATATGGCTTCTATAAAAGGACTTGATGTAATAGCTATAACAGATCATAACAGTGCAAAAAATGTAAAAGCTGTGTATAATCTTGGATTAAAAAAAGGCTTAATAGTAGTTCCTGGTATAGAGGTACAGACAAGAGAAGAGGTTCACATACTTTGTTATTTTTATTCAGTAGATGAATGTATAAAATTTAGTGAAATTATTAACAAAAATTTGATAAAAATTAAAAACAAAAAAACAATCTTTGGGAATCAATTTGTAATGGATGAAGAAGATAACATAGCAGAGGAAATAGATTACTCATTGTTAGTTTCTTCTAATTTAAGTGTTAATGAAATTTTCGACTATATGGAGGGCAGGGGGGTAGCGGTCCCTGCCCATGTGGATCGACATTCCTATAGTATTATATCAAATCTTGGTTTTATTCCGAATATTAAAAATTTAATTACAATCGAGGTATCGAAAGCCATCAGAAAAGAAAATTTTTTACACTCATATCCCGAACATAAAAAATATAAAATTATAAGGTCTTCAGATGCTCATTATTTAGGAGATATTTCTGAAAAAGAAGAATTCTTACTGTGCGGGTCTGAATTAAAAAGTATTGTAGACTGGCTAAGAGGTTATTAATTTTTCCTATAATCCTACTAAATTAGTTGGACTTATTAGAAAATAAAAATTTTTTATAAAAAGTTGTTAAAGTTTTAATAAAGTTATGATATAATATTAACAAAGAATAAACAAAAAATTTATATGAGATAAGCTATATGAAATTTTAATTCACAAGGAGGGAAATAAATGGATGCTTTGTACCAAAAATTCGGTGAAGAGAAAGTAGAGAGGTTTAAAAAGGCTTTGGAGGAATTAAAAAATATTCCTGGTTCGTTGATTGCAATTATGAATGAGGCTCAAGAAATTTTTGGATATCTTCCTATTGAGGTTCAACTTTATATTTCAAAAGAAATGAATGTGCCTTTATCAGAAATATTTGGAATAGCTACTTTTTATTCAAGGTTTACTTTAAAGCCTTCGGGTAAATACAAGATCAATTTGTGTATGGGAACAGCTTGTTATGTAAGAGGAGCTGCAATGGTACTGGAGAAAATAAAGGAGAAATTGGGAATAGAAGTAGGTGAAACCACTGAAGACGGAAAATTTTCTTTAGAACCTACTAGGTGTCTTGGAGCTTGCGGATTGGCTCCTGTTATGATGATAAATGGTGAAGTCTTTGGAAGATTAACTCCTGATGATGTGGATGAAATATTAAGTAAATTTGAGTAAGAGTTTGATTATTATGAAAGAATTAGCCCTTTATATATTAGATTTGGCACAAAATAGCATAAGAGCAAGAGCTAAAAATATTTGTATTGAAATAAATATAGATACTTCAAAAGATATGCTTAAAGTGTCTATAGAAGATGATGGATGTGGAATGAAGGAGGAATTATTAAAAAAGGTCACAGACCCTTTTGTAACTACAAGGAAGGAAAGAAAAGTGGGGCTTGGGATTCCGCTCTTTAAGGAGCTTGTCCAGCAGTGTGAAGGGAATTTTGAGATTTTTTCTGAAGAAGGAAAAGGAACAAAAATAATGGGTACTTTTAAACTTTCCAGTGTAGACCTTGTTCCACTAGGAGATATAGCGTCAACAATTGTTTCGTTGATATTATCTGCTCCAGAAGTGGATATTGTATACAAATACAACAAAGATAACCATGAATTTTTGTTTGACACTAAAGAACTCAAAAAAATACTAAAGGGTGTCAATATAAATGACATCAAGGTGTTGAACTGGATAAATGAATATATAAATGAGAATATGAAAGGTGATATGGAGGTGGAATAATGAAATCTATAGAGGAATTGGAAAAAATCAGAAAAGAAACATTAGAAAGAATCAATTTGAGAAGGATAGGTCAGGTGTAAGAATTGCTGTTGGTATGGCTACTTGCGGTATTGCAGCAGGAGCGAGACCTGTCATGATGGCGATATTGGATGAACTTAGCAAGAGAAATGTCACGGATGTAATTGTTACAGAGACAGGGTGTATAGGTATGTGTAAATTAGAACCAATTGTAGATGTTTATGTTCCCGGCCAAGAGAAAGTGACTTACGTAAAGGTTGATGAGAAAAAGGCAAGGCAAATAGTTGCTGAACATGTTATAAATGGCCATCCAATCAGAGAATGGACTATTGAAAATTACGAATAGAGGAGGGGAAATAGTATGCTTTATAGGTCACACGTAATGGTATGTGGTGGTACCGGATGTACATCTTCAGATTCTGATAAAGTAGCAGAGCGTTTTACAGAGGAAATAAAAAAGGCTGGTCTAGATAAAGAAGTATTAGTTGTAAGAACTGGATGCTTTGGCCTTTGCGAATTGGGACCAGTTGTTGTAGTGTATCCTGAAGGAGTTTTTTATAGCAGAGTTAAACCTGACTATGTTCCGGAAATTGTGGAAGAGCACTTGCTAAAAGGAAGACCTGTTAAGAAATATCTCTATGGAGAAAGCGTGACAGAAAGAGAGATAAAGCCATTGGAAGAGACTCCTTTCTTTAGAAAGCAAAAGAGAATTGCTCTTAGAAATTGCGGTATCATTAATCCTGAAGATATAAGAGAAGCAATTGCTTTTGACGGATATAAAGCGTTGGCAAAGGTTCTTACTCAAATGACACCAAAAGAGGTTATCGAAGAAGTCAAAAAATCTGGCTTAAGGGGTAGAGGCGGCGGTGGATTCCCGACAGGTGTGAAATGGGAATTTGCTTATAACCAAAAAGAAACTCCAAAGTATGTAGTTTGCAACGCTGATGAAGGGGACCCTGGTGCTTTTATGGATAGAAGCATATTAGAAGGAGACCCCCACAGTGTTATAGAGGCTATGGCAATAGCAGGATACGCAATTGGAGCAAACTATGGCTACATCTACGTAAGGGCAGAGTATCCTTTGGCAGTAAAAAGGCTTAAGATTGCTATTGAACAGGCTAGAGAATATGGCCTTTTAGGAAAAGACATATTTGGTACAGGTTTTGATTTTGACATTGAAATAAGGTTAGGAGCAGGCGCTTTTGTCTGTGGAGAAGAGACTGCGCTTTTAAATTCAGTAATGGGAAGAAGAGGCGAACCAAGGCCAAGACCACCATTTCCTGCTGTAAAGGGTGTATGGAGCAAACCTACAATTATTAATAACGTAGAGACATTCGCTAATATTCCGCCAATTATACTAAATGGTGCGGAGTGGTTTTCAAGCATAGGTACTGAAAAATCGAAAGGAACAAAGGTTTTTGCCCTGACCGGTAAGGTAAACAATACAGGTCTTATTGAAGTTCCAATGGGGACCACTTTAAGAGAAATTATATACGAAATAGGTGGAGGAATACCTAACGGAAAGAAATTTAAAGCTGCTCAAACTGGAGGACCTTCAGGTGGCTGCATTCCTGCAGAGCATTTAGATACACCAATAGATTACGATTCCTTAATAAATGTAGGTTCTATGATGGGTTCAGGTGGACTTGTTGTAATGGATGAAGACACTTGTATGGTCAATGTTGCAAAATTCTTCCTTGAGTTTACAGTTGATGAGTCCTGCGGTAAATGTGCGCCTTGTAGGATTGGCACAAAAAGAATGCTGGAGCTTTTAGAAAAGATAACTTCTGGTAAAGGTGAAGAAGGAGACATTGAAAAGTTGGAGGAACTTGCGAAAACCATTAAAGCGACAGCTTTGTGCGGCCTTGGACAAACAGCCCCAAATCCGGTTTTATCTACAATTAGATATTTCAGAGATGAATATGAGGCGCATATAAAAGAGAAAAAATGCCCAGCTGGCGTATGCCAAGCCCTCTTAAGATTTTACATTGACCCCGATAAGTGTAAAGGCTGTGGAATTTGTGCTAAAAATTGTCCTGTCAATGCTATTTCTGGAAAACCAAGGCAGCCTTATGTGATTGACCAAGACAAATGTATAAAGTGCGGCACATGCATTGAAAAATGTCCATTTGGCGCAATCTACAAAAAATAATTGAAGGAAGGAGTGTAAAAGATGGACAAAGTTCGTGTTACGATAGATGGCATCACTGTGGAAGTTCCCTCCCATTATACCGTATTGGAAGCAGCAAAAGAAGCAGGAATAGATATCCCCACACTGTGTTACCTCAAGGAAATCAACCAAATTGGCGCTTGCCGTATATGTGTAGTTGAAATAGAGGGAGTTAGAAATTTACAAACCTCCTGCACTTATCCGGTATTTGATGGTATGAAAGTGTATACAAATACAGCTAAAATAAGAGAAGCGCGGAAATTAAATCTTGAGCTTATACTTTCAAATCATGATAGAAGTTGTTTGACTTGTATTAGAAATACTAACTGTGAGCTTCAATCATTGTCTAAAAAATTAGGAGTAAATGAAATAAGGTTTGAAGGGGAAAATATAAAGTATTCTATAGATAATGCTTCTCCTGCTATAGTTCGAGATCCAAATAAGTGTGTACTTTGTAGAAGATGCGTAGCAGTATGTTCAGAAGTGCAAAACGTATTTGCCATTGGAATGGTAAATAGAGGATTTAAAACAATGGTAGCACCTTCTTTTGGGAGAAGTTTAAAAGATTCCCCTTGTATAAGTTGTGGACAGTGTATTGAGGTATGTCCTGTTGGAGCTATATATGAAAAAGACCATACAAAAAGAGTTTATGAAGCTTTAGCTGATGAGAAAAAATATGTAGTAGCTCAAACAGCTCCAGCAGTAAGAGTAGCATTAGGTGAAGAGTTTGGTATGCCTATAGGAAGTATCGTTACTGGAAAAATGGTAGCAGCTTTGAAGAGGATGGGTTTTGACGCGGTATTTGATACGGATTTTGCGGCGGACTTGACTATAATGGAAGAAGGCTCGGAACTTCTTGAAAGGCTTAAAAATGGTGGAAAACTTCCTATGATAACTTCCTGTAGTCCTGGTTGGATAGCTTTCTGTGAAAAATATTATCCAGAATTTATAGATAATCTTTCAACTTGTAAGTCTCCTCACATGATGATGGGGGCATTAGTAAAGAGTTATTATGCAGAAAAGGAAGGGCTTAATCCTGAGGATATATATGTGGTATCAATTATGCCATGTACTGCTAAAAAACTAGAGATTGAAAGACCAGAAATGCAGCATAATGGAATAAAAGATGTAGATGCTGTCCTTACCACAAGAGAATTGGCGAGAATGATAAAAGAAATGGGCATTGACTTTGTAAATCTTCCTGATGAAGAATATGATGAACCTCTTGGAATGTCCACTGGCGCTGGAGTGATATTCGGAGCTACAGGTGGAGTTATGGAGGCAGCTTTAAGGACAGTTGCAGATATTGTAGAAGGAAGGGAATTAGACAAGGTTGACTTTGAAGAAGTGAGAGGCTTAGAAGGGGTAAGAGAAGCTACCATAAAAATAGATGGTATGGACATAAAAGTTGCCATAGCAAATGGTACAGGAAATGCTAAAAAACTTCTTGACAAAATAAAGGCTGGTGAAGTTGAGTACCACTTCATAGAGGTAATGGGTTGCCCAGGAGGATGCATAATGGGAGGCGGTCAGCCGATTCACAATCCAAATGAAATGGGAAAAGTAAAAGAATTAAGAGCAAAAGCCATTTATGAAGCTGATAAAAGCTTACCCATAAGAAAATCTCACAAAAATCCTGCAATACAAAAACTTTATGAAGAATTTTTGGGAAGTCCTTTAAGTGAGAAGTCTCATCATTTACTTCACACTCACTATTCCAAGAAGGAATTGTATCCTTTGGTGAGATAAGCTTAATCAAAAGTAAAGCTTCCAATATATTATTGGGAGCTTTACCATTTTTTATTTTTAAAGTTAGTTATAGAAATGTATATAATTTATGATATAATAAAAAAGAATAGTAATTTATGATGCTATTAGAACTTAAGGAGTGAAAGAAATTGAGAAGAGGTAAGAGTCCATATACATTGGTGTTTTTACTCATTGTCGGCCTAATTTTAGGAGGATTCTTAGGAGATCTGCTTGCACATTTTTTTAAAGAATTAGCTTATTATCAAATAATAGGTATGGACAATCCACTTACTTTGAACTTGAGTTTTATTAGGTTTTCTTTTCAGCTATCTCTTAAAATAAATATAGGAACAGTTGTAGGATTAGTTCTTGCAATTTACGCTTATTACAAAATGTAGGTGATAAGATGAAAATTGTCCTTGCTTCTAAATCGCCAAGGAGAAGAGAGTTACTTTCAAATTTAGGACTTGACTTTGAAGTGGTAGAAAGTAATGCAAAAGAGTTTTCAAGAGAAAAGCAGCCTTCAAGATATGTCATGGATTTATCTTTTAATAAAGCTATGTCGGTTGCTAAAAAATTAAGTGAAGAAGCTATAGTGATAGGTGCTGATACCGTTGTAGTAATTGGAGATAAAATTTTAGGAAAGCCAAAGGATAGAAATGAAGCTTATGTTATGCTTAAAAAGTTACAGGGAAAAGCTCATACAGTATATACAGGAATTACTATCGTCAGAACTTACGATTTTAAATATGTAAGCGATTTTGAAAAGACAAAAGTTTGGATTAGAAAATTACAAGATGAGGAAATTTTTAATTATATCGATACTGGCGAAGTTTATGATAAAGCTGGGGCATATGCTATACAAGGAGTGGGTGCTCTTATTGTTGAGAAAATTGAAGGAGATTATTTTAATGTGGTAGGTCTTCCAATTTCAAAACTTTTTTGATATTTTAAAAAGAGAGTTTGATGTGAGGTTACTTTGAAAGGGTGAAGGGGTTGGGCAAGGATGCAAAAATCATGATAAAAGACTTGCCTTATGAAGAAAGACCTAGAGAAAGACTTATAAAACATGGTGCTCAGGTATTGTCAAATGCCGAGTTGATAGCTATAATAATAGGGACAGGAAGTAAAAGAGAAAGTGCTATTACTTTAGCACAAAGGCTTATAATGGAGGATAGAGGGCTTAAATTCATTGTAGATTCAAGTGTAGAAAAACTTGCTAAGATAAAGGGAATTGGTATAGCTAAGGCAGTAAAGCTAAAAGCTGCAGTAGAATTAGGACGTCGAATGATGTTATCTACAGGAAGCGATAGTTTTACAATAACATCGCCAGAAGATGTCATAAGTTTAATGATGGATGAAATGAGGTATTTGACAAAAGAATATTTTAAAGTGATAATGCTTAATGTAAAGAATAAAGTTATTGCGATAGAGACTATTTCTATAGGAAGTCTAAATACTTCCATTGTACATCCGAGAGAAGTATTTAAGGCAGCAATTGAAAGGTCTTGTTCCTCTATAATTTTAGTTCACAATCATCCAAGTGGAGACCCTACTCCTAGCAGAGAAGACATAGAAGTGACAAAAAGGTTAGTAGAAGGAGGAAATATATTGGGTATAAAGGTGTTAGATCATGTTATAATTGGAGACGGAAGAGGTATAAGCCTTAAAGAAAAAGGGTATTATGAGTTTGAATAAAATAGGAAGGAGTATACGCAGATGAGAGGATTTTCCAGAGATATTGGAATTGATTTGGGTACTGCTACAACCTTGGTGTATGTACAAGGTAAAGGAATTGTTTTAAGAGAACCTTCAGTAGTAGCTATAAGAACTGATTCCAATGCAATTCTTGCAGTTGGAGAAGAAGCAAAAAAGATGGTAGGGAGAACTCCTGGAAATATAATCGCTATAAGGCCTATGAGAGATGGTGTAATAGCCGATTTTGATATAACTAAAGCTATGTTGGATCACTTTATAAGTAAAGTTAATCCAAGAAAGGGGTTATTTAGGCCTAGAGTTATAGTTGGTATACCTTCTGGAGTTACAGAAGTAGAGAAAAGAGCAGTAATTGAAGCAGCTTTACAAGCAGGGGCGAAAGAAGCTCATACAGTAGAAGAGCCTATGGCTGCAGCAATTGGAGCAGGCCTTCCTGTTGAAGAACCGACTGGTAGCATGGTGGTGGACATAGGCGGTGGTACGACAGATGTGGCTGTAATTTCCCTTGGGGGAATTGTTACCAACAAGTCTTTAAGAGTCGGCGGAGACGAGATGGACGAAGCTATAATAAATTATATAAAAAGAGAGTATAACCTCATGATAGGAGAAAGGACTGCAGAAGAGATAAAAATACAAATTGGTTCAGCTTTTCCAAAACCAAAAGAGGAGACTATGGACATAAGAGGAAGAGATTTAGTGTCTGGCCTTCCTAAAACATTAAAGATTTCTTCAACAGAGATTTTAGAAGCATTAAAAGATCCGATATCCAGCATCATTGAAGCTATAAAGATGACACTGGAAAAGACTCCACCAGAGCTTGCAGCAGATATCATGGACAGGGGAATTATGTTAACAGGCGGAGGTGCTCTTTTAAGCGGAATAGATAAGCTCATAAGAGAGGAAACAGGAATGCCTGTGCAAATAGCTGATCAGCCGACAGATTGTGTGGCACTTGGAGCAGGAAAAATTTTAGAAGAAAGTTCCCTCTTTAGAAGGGTTTTAAGCCCGGCAAGTAGAGCTTGAGAGGTGTTATTGGCGTGCCACGTTTTTTTAGGAATAAGCAATTTATTTTGGTTTTTTTTATAGCCGTGGCGCTGATTGCCGCCATGGCTTATACTTATGATGCCCAAAGATATGCTACTAAAGCAGAATCTATAGTTGGAACTGTTTTTACTCCTTTTCAAAAGGTTTTCTATCAAGTGGGAGAAGGAATTTCTAATTTTTTTTCTTCAATTGGTGAGATAGGTACTTTAAGGGCAACAAATGAAAAACTTAAAAGAGAAGTAGAAAAACTAAGAAAAGAAAATATTCAGTTACAGGAATTAATGAACGAAAATAAAAGGCTTAAAGAAGCTTTAAATTTTAAAACAGAAAATGTTGAATTAGATTTAAAACTCGCTACTATAACAGGAAAAAATCCAGGAAATTGGTTTAATACTTTTACTATTGATAAAGGGAAAAATGAGGGTATTAAACCCGGTATGGCAGTTTTAGACGAAAAAGGAAATATGATAGGACAGATTACAGAGGTAGGAGACAAATGGGCAAAGGTTTTAGCATTATAGATAGAAATAGTTCTGTAAGCGCTGTAGCTGTACGAACTCGTGATAATGGTGTTGTAAGAGGAGATTCAAACGGTGGACTTATCATGATTTATCTTCCCTTGGATGCTGAATTAATAGAAGGTGATGTAGTAACTACTTCTAGTATGAGTAGATTTCCCAAAGGGTTGATAATAGGAAAAGTATCAAAAGTTACTCGAGACCCAGGTTCTTTGTTAAAACAAGCTGTCATAGAACCTGCTGCTGATTTTGAAAGACTGGAATATGTTTTTGTAGTTACTAATATGACAGGGATGTAGGTTATTATGAGGAAAATATATAAATATTTATTGCTTGCTTTGTTAATTGTTTTACAATCAACTTTATTTAGATTTATAGATATCTTTGGCGTCAAACCAGATGCAGTTTTTATGGTAGTTTTAAGTTTTTCACTTTTAAATGGTCCTTGGGAAGCCGTTTATTTAAGTCTTTTTGCTGGGATTATTCAGGATATTCTTTTTAATAATGCTTTAGGGGTTACTACTTTTTCTTTATTAATTGTAAGTTACCTCACAGGACTTTTAAGTAAAAGTGTTTTTAAAGAAAGTTCTTTTGTAGCTTTTGTGTTTGTATTTTTAGGAACTCTTCTTTATAATCTTATCACCATGTTTTCAATGGTTTTGATGAAATATCAGTTTAATTTCTTATTAGATTTTGTGAATATTGCGATGATACAGGCGCTTTATAATTCTATAATTACTGTTTTTGTTTATAGATATCTAGTTTCTTTTAACATCTATGTTACTAAAAATAAAGTGAAATTTTTTTAAAAAAAACAAATTTTGAAGGTGATATCTTTGAATGAGAGCCTTAAAAGAAAATTTTATACCTTTGGAGCCATTATCATTGCCCTGTTTGTCGTTTTAGTTTTCCGCTTAGTTTATTTGCAGCTGATAAAAGGCGACTATTATAGAGAAATGTCAATTCGGCAAGCAATTAGACTCATACCTATTGATGCTCCACGTGGTGAAATTGTTGATAGGTATGGAGTAAAGTTAGCTACAAACAGGCCAAGTTTTTCTGTAAATATTATAAAAGGAGAAGTGGTAGATAGTCACCTTAACGAGACTATACTAAAATTAATGGATATTTTGACGAAAAACAATGTAAAATATAAAGACGATTTGCCTATCTATTTAGATGAAAATGGGAGGCCTTATTTCAATTTTAAAAATTCAGATGAAGTATCAGTAAAAGAAGAAACTTTGAAAGCTAGAGAAAAAGCCTGGAAAAAAGCTAATAACATACCTGAAAATGCTACTGCTCAAGAGGCATGGGATATTTTAACAAAAAAATTTAAAATATCTAAGGATATGGATCCAATAAAAGCTAGAAAAATAATGGTTGTACGCCAATTAATGGAAGAACAAGGATATAATCAATATCAGCCAGTAGAAATAGCTGTGGATGTTGACCAAAAAACGATTGCTGAGATTGAGGAAAGACATTTAGAATTGCCGGGAATTATGATAAATGTAAAACCTGTTAGGTATTATCCTTATAAAACACTATTATCCCAAACTTTAGGCTATATTGGTCGAATTACTCACGAAGATTTAAAAAATTTGGATATGACCAAGTATAAGCTTACAGATTTGGTTGGACATTCTGGACTTGAGGCATTGTATGAAAAGTATTTAAGAGGAAAAGATGGTGGTCAGCAAGTTGTAGTAGATAATTATGGGAGATTAATAGAAAATTTAGGGACAGAGCAGCCTGTACCAGGTAGTACAATATTTTTAACTATTGACAAAAATATTCAAGAGGCGGCAGAACAATCTCTTATTACAACTATGCAAAATATAAAAGAAGGGAAATATGGTGAATCTTTTCCTGCTAATATTGGAGCAGCAGTTGTTGTAGATGTACACACAGGAAAAGTTTTAGCATTAGCCAATATCCCTGGTTATGATCCAAACATTTTTGCTACGGGCAATCCTCCGAAAGATGTAATAAATGAGCTTTTTAAATCAAGGGATACTACTATTGATCCGAGTCCTATTTTTAATTATGCAGCTCAAGGTGCCGTACCTCCAGGATCTATTTTCAAAATGGTTGTTGCATTTGCAGCTTTAGATACTGGTGTTACAACAGTTGATGAGAAATATTTAGATCCAGGAATATATCCTTATACAGGACAACGTAACTGGGCATGGCCCAGGACACAAGGTTGGGTGAATGTATCTGATGCAATTAAATATTCTACTAATACCTATTTTTTTGAAATGGGAAGACGAATGGGAATAGATAAAATAGTTGAATATGCAAAAAAATTTGGATTAGACCAAAAAACAGGAATAGAACTGTATGAAACAAAAGGTGTTATTGCAAGTCCACAATATAAAAAAGAATATTATCTTGGTTTGATAAAATCAATGGTGAAATCAGATAAAAATCCAGATGGAGTTATAACAGAGGAACAATATCAAAAAATTATAGAAATCATTGAAAAAGAAAATTTAGGTGACTATAATACTTTTTTACAGTTAGAAAAGATGGGGATAAAAGATACAAAGCTTCAAAGAAAATTATGGGAAATAATGTATTATGCAAAACATTGGAGCTTGGCAGAAACTTGTAGTGCGGCGATAGGACAAGGAGATAATCAATTTACTCCTTTACAAATTGCCAGTTATGTGTCTACATTAATAAATGGGGGAATTAGATATAGACTTCATTTAGTTGATAAAATTGTGTCTCCCGATGGGAAAATTGTGGAAGAAACAAAGCCAGAAGTTTTAGAGAGAATTGATATTCCGAAAGAATATCTCGATGCTATAAAGTTAGGTATGAAAGAAGTAACAGAATTAGGGGGTACTGCAAGCAGTGCTTTTCGTAATTTTCCTATTCCTGTAGGAGGCAAGACAGGTACTGCAGAGGCAATTGGAAAGGCTAATTATGCTTGGTTTGTTGGTTTTGCTCCTTATGATGACCCACAAATAGTTGTGGTTGTGGTTATATATCAAGGAGGACATGGTTCTTACGCTGGTTATGTAGCGAGAGATATTTTTAATGTTTATTTTGGATTGAGCAAAGATAATACAGGTGAAACCTTCAATGTGATAAATTTGCCTATAAGATGATTTTGGGTGGGGATATTTTATCCTCTTTTTTCTTATAATTAAGAAGGAAAATTGCGATTTGTGGCGAATATAGATAGTAATGAGGGTTTTACGGAGGTAGATTATGATAAAAGAACCAATAAAAATTCAAGGGACAAAAGAAGGACTGGTAATTGTTTTAGAAGAGGATGTAGATATTGAAATCCTAAAAGAGAAAATAGTGAATCGAATTGAGAAATCTCTCAGGTTTTTTGAGGGTGCAACTCTTACTGTAAGAGTAAAAAGTTTAAAAGTCAAAGAAGAAAAAATTACAAAAATTAAAAGACTTTATTTTTGATAAATACGGTATTGAGGTGAGAATAAAAAATTTTCAAGAAAAATATATAAAAAATGTGACAGATGACGAAATATTTAATGGGTTAGAAGAGGGGATAACAAAATTTTATAAAGGTACTGTCAGATCTGGGCAAGTTGTGAAATACCATGGTAATCTTGTTATAATTGGGGATGTAAATCCTGGAGGATTGGTACAAGCAGCTGGCAATATTATTGTTATGGGGACGTTGAGAGGAATAGCTCACGCGGGATTTACTGGCAATAAGGAGGCAATAATCGTAGCTTCTTCCTTAAAAGCAATGCAGCTTAGAATAGCTAATGTTATTTCTAGGGCTCCAGATAAAGATGATGGCAGTGATTATCCTGAAATTGCAGTTGTTAAAAAAGGCAAAATTATTGTAAAGCCTCTTTACCATCTCTATGATTTATGGTAAAATATTCTAAAAAATAATATTAATGGAATGGAGTGGTACGATGAGCGAAGCAATAGTTATAACTTCTGGAAAAGGTGGAGTTGGAAAGACTACTTCTACTGCAAATATTGGTACATACCTTGCTATGAAAGGTTATAAAGTTGTTTTAGTCGATACTGATATAGGCTTGAGAAATCTTGATGTGGTGATGGGGTTAGAAAATAGAATTGTGTATGATATTGTTGATGTAGTAGAGGGACAGTGTAGGTTAAAGCAAGCTTTGATAAAGGATAAAAGGTTTGATGGGCTATATCTTTTACCTGCTGCCCAAACAAGGGATAAATCGGCTGTTACTCCGGAACAAATGCAAAAATTAATCGGAGATTTAAAAGAGGAATTTGATTATATACTAGTAGATTGTCCTGCAGGTATTGAACAGGGATTTAAAAATGCAATTGCCGGTGCTGATAGAGCTATTGTCATAACTACTCCAGAAGTTTCGGCGGTTAGAGATGCTGATAGAATTATAGGACTTTTGGAGGCAGCGGAACTTCATAATCCTATGTTAGTTATAAACAGGATTAAGATGGATATGGTAAAAAGAGGAGATATGATGGATATTGAAGATATTATAGATATTTTAGCTATTGACCTTTTAGGTGTTATTCCTGATGATGAAAATATAATTATTTCTTCTAATAGAGGTGAACCGATTGTTATGGATGAGAGGTCATTAGCAGGACAAGCCTATAGAAATTTGGTGGAAAGACTTTTAGGAAATAATGTGCCTTTAATCAACCTTGATATAGGAAATGGGTTTATGGATAGACTTAAAAAGCTTTTTAAGCTGGCTTAGTGCTTTTGGGAGGTGTGATTGGTGGATTTATTTAAATCTTTTGGAGGAAAAAACAACAGTAAAAATATAGCAAAAGAAAGGTTACAACTTCTATTAGTGCATGATAGGGCGGATGTTTCTCCTAAATTTTTAGAAATGATGAAAGAAGACATATTAAATGTCATTTCTAATTACGTAGATATTGATGAAACAGGATTAAATGTAGAAATTACAAAAGAAAAAAGAAGTGATAATACCTATATACCTGCTCTTCATGCGAATATTCCTATAAAGAAAATGAAACAGGTGATAAGATAACTGGCCTTGAGCCAGTTTTTTTGTATAGTGAAAATTTCATTTGTATGGTATAATACAAGTTGAATTGCTGAAAAGAGGGGATTAAAATGTTTGATAAAAAGCTTTTAAAAAACTTTGACTGGGGGCTTTTGATTGTTGTACTTTTAATATGTGTATATAGTATTATTGTTGTGACAAGTGCTTCTCACACACTTCAAACAGGCTCTTACAGAAAAGTTATTGTCCAAGCGCTGGCAATTTTAATGGGACTTATTTCTATCCTCCTAATATGTCTTTTTGATTATAATACTTTTGCTAAATTTTCTACTTTTATATATATTCTAAACCTTTTAGGCCTTGTATTAGTTTTAACCATAGGAAAAGTAAGTAAGGGTGCACAAAGCTGGATAAGTTTAGGACCTGTAGATATTCAGCCTTCTGAATTTTCTAAGTTAGCATTAGTGCTAACTTTAGCAAATATGTTTAGCAAGATGGAAGAAATAAAGACTTTTAAAGAACTTTTGTGGCCAATGGCTTATTTAGGTATTCCTTTTGTTGCGGTGATGCTGCAGCCAGATTTAGGGACAGCCCTTGTATTTATTGCAATTTTTTTAGCAATAGTATATATCTCTGGGATAAGGACAAAGGTATTGGCACAGCTTTTTGCTTTAGGAATGGCCCTGCTACCTATTGGCTACAAACTTTTAAAACCATACCAAAGAAATAGACTTTTATCCTTTTTAAATCCAGAACTGGACCCAATGGGAACAGGTTATCATTTGATACAATCTAAAATTGCCATCGGTTCTGGAATGTTTTGGGGAAAGGGGCTTTTTCATGGAAGCCAAACTCAGCTCTATTATCTTCCGAAGCATGGACAGACTTTATTTTTTCTGTCGTAGGGGAAGAATTAGGTTTTATCGGAGCATCTATACTGATAGTTCTCTATGCTATTATGCTGTATAAGGCTTGGAAGATTGCTTATAATGCTAAGGACAAATATGGAATGCTAGTGGCAGTAGGAATTATTGCTATGTTTACATTTCACATTTTTGAAAATATAGGGATGACTATTGGGATAATGCCAATCACAGGTATTCCTCTTCCTTTTATGAGCTATGGTGGAAGTGCAATGGTGGCAGATTTAATGGCTATAGGGCTTTTGGAAAATATAAGCATGAGAAGGCAAAAGATAAACTTTTAGGGGGAATTTCCATGAATATAGCTTTGATAGCCCACGACCAAAAAAAAGAACTTATGGTGAATTTTGCAATTGCTTATAAGCATATCTTTGAAAAGTGTAATATATACGCAACAGGCCATACAGGACAACTTATCAAAGAAGCCACAGGCCTAAAGGTAAATTGTCTTTTACCTGGCCCTCTTGGTGGAGATCAACAAATTGGTGCAATGATAGCTGAAAATAAAATTGATATGGTGATTTTTTTAAGAGATCCACTTACGGCTCAGCCCCATGAACCAGATATTTTAGCTTTGCTTAGAGTTTGTGATGTGCATTCTATTCCATTGGCGACTAATATTGCTACTGCAGAAGTTTTATTGAAGGGAATGGAGCAAGGACTTTTAGAGTGGAGAGAAATAGTAGAATAAAAATAATTTATCATAATAATGCCTCCTTCAAAATAAAATGTAACATAGAAGGAGGCATATATCATGAAATACCAACGAATTCCTTATTATTTTCCCAAAAAATTTAGCACTTACAAAAAGTATGCAGAGCTATTTGAAAATCAATTAATTATTTCATTAGTTTTGTTAGGAATGATTTTGCTTTTTAAAGCGGTTGACGTTCCTATAGCCACTTCTTTTATAAATGTTACTAAGAGTGTGCTAAGTTATGATATGAATTACGAAAACACAAAGAAAGGTTTAAAATTAGTTCAAAGCAAGATTCCTTGGCTTAAAGAAAGTGTGATAAAAGTTTTTCTCCCACTGAAGAAAAACTTCAGAGAATGAAACTTCTTCTGATGTTTCCCAGGCTTCTATCAAAATGATTGCCCCTGTTACTGGAAAGATAACCTCTGGCTTTGGAATGAGGGCAGACCCTATTACAAACCAATTGACAAATCACACTGGTATTGATATAGATGCTCCTATTGGAACAGAAGTGAAAGCAGCATTGGATGGGGTAGTAATGTTGGTAGATGAGCAAAACCAATATTTAGGGAAAGTCATAGTTATAAGGCATGCTAACGATGTAAGAACCGTCTACGCTCATTTATCAGAAATTTTAGTAAATGTGGAAGACCAAGTAAAACAAGGGGATATAATTGGGAAGACGGGCGATACTGGCAAAACTACTGCTCCTCATTTACATTTTGAAGTTTGGGAAAATGGCAAGCCAGTAGACCCTTGACAAAAGTTGTGATAGGGGATGCTGCCAGTGAAGACGCAAAATGAAATTTAGAGGAATCCAAGTAAGAATACATTTCTCTACTTTTGCATTTGCATTACTTTTAATTGCGGCGGGGTTTGTAAAAGAATTAATTGCTATTTTTGTTACAGTTTTTGTCCACGAAGGGGGACACATTTATATTGCCAAGAAATTAAAGGTAGAGGTGTTACAAGTCAATATCTATCCTTTTGGAGGAATTGCTCTTTTGGACAGCGTAGTCTTTATAAGGCCGGACTTAGAAGTGTTAGTCGCACTGGCAGGACCTATGTCCAATATTTTTTTTGCGTTTTTTGGTGAATTTATTTCACAAGTTTTACAAATAGAAATGGATTATTTTATAAAAACTAATATTGTAATGGCTTTTTTTAATCTGCTGCCAGGACTTCCATTAGATGGGGGGCGGGTTTTGAAAAGTGTTTTGTCGTATTTTATTAGTCTAAGAAGCGCTATTGCGATTGCTGTTTTTTCTTCCTATGCTATTTCTCTTGTTATGTTATATCTTGTTCTAAAAGGCATATTTAATTGGAAGCTAGATGTTGTTTATGCTTTTTTATCAGTATTATTAATAGTCGCAGCAAATAAAGAGAAAAAGGCATCAGTTTTTTTGCAAATGAGAGATCTTTTTATGAAAAAAGCAGAGTTTTATAAAAAAGGTTTAATGGGAGTACATCATATAGCCGTATTAGAAAATGAGATGATTGGAAATGTAATAAAAAGTTTTATACCCGCTAAATACCATGTTATAATAATATTAGACGATAAATTTAGGGAAAAATATAGAATAACCGAGACTCAGCTTTTTGAATATGCGACAGAGCATGGACTGCATTTACCAATTGGCAAAATTATAAAATAACTATGGAGGAAGGAAAATGAATAACCTAAAAGATAAAATAGATGCTTTGCTTATGAAAGTAAGCAAGCCTACAAGATACACAGGAGGGGAATTGAACTCTTCTATAAAAAATCCAGAAAAAGTCAAAGTTAGGTTTGCTTTTGCTTTTCCTGATGTATATGAAGTGGGAATGTCTCATCTTGGACTTAGAATTTTATACCATCTTTTAAACAGAAGAGAAGACGTGTATTGTGAAAGGGTTTTTGCGCCATGGTTGGATATGGAAAAACTCATGAAGGAAAATGACATTCCTCTTTTTAGCTTAGAGACAAAAACTCCATTAGATAAATTTGACTTTATAGGTTTTACTCTTCAGTATGAGTTAAGTTATACAAATGTAATAAATATGCTTAATTTAGCGGATATTCCTATCCTGTCAAGAGAGAGGGAAGGGTTTCCTTTTGTGATTGCAGGTGGACCCTGTGCTTATAATCCTGCTCCTTTATCTGAGGTTATTGACTTTTTTGTAATGGGAGAAGGAGAAGAGGTCATAAATGAAATTATTGACGCTTATATAGATTGGAAGGAAAGGAAAGGAGGAAGAGAAGAATTTTTACAAATTGCTTCTCAAATAAAAGGAGTATATGTTCCTAAGTATTATATGGAAGTATACAATCAAGATGGAACGATAAAAGAGATAAGAACTATTAAAAAAGGAGTGCCCGAAAAGGTAAAGAAAAGAATAGTTAAAGATTTTGAAAATGTGTATCATCCTGAAGAGCAAATTGTTCCTTTTATGGACGTAGTTCACGATAGAATAATGTTAGAAATCTTTAGAGGTTGTACACGGGGATGCAGATTTTGTCAAGCTGGCATGATATATAGGCCCGTAAGAGAAAAATCAATAGAAAAAATTTTAGATTTGGCGGACAAGCTTGTAAAATCTACAGGGTATGAGGAAATATCTTTAGCTTCCTTAAGTACATGTGATTATTCTCAAATTGAAGAATTAGTCAAAAGGTTGATTGAGAAATATAAGGATAAAGGAGTTGGAGTTTCTATACCATCTACACGAGTAGATGCTGTATCTATAAATTTGTTAAAAGAAATACAAAAAGTTAGAAAAACAGGTCTTACTTTAGCACCAGAAGCTGGTACGCAAAGACTTAGAGATGTAATTAACAAAGGGATTACAGAAGAAGATATTCTAGAGGCGACAAAAGAGGCTTTTTCTGCAGGATGGACAAATGTCAAACTTTATTTTATGGTTGGTCTCCCTACAGAGACGATGGAAGATGTAAAAGGTATAGTGGATTTGGCATATAAAATAGTAGATAATTACAAAGAAGTAAAAGGGAATGTAAAGAATTTAAGAGTCACCATAAGTACTTCTACTTTTGTACCTAAACCCTTTACACCTTTTCAGTGGACGGCTCAAGATAGCATTAAAGAAATAATGGAAAAGCAAGATTTGCTTAAAAAGAAACTCAAGAGTAAAGTGCTGAAGTACAACTGGCACAATCCTTATATGAGCTTTTTAGAAGCTGTTATTTCGAGAGGAGATAGAAAAGTAGGAAAAGCTATAATAAAAGCTTGGGAAAAAGGATGTAGGTTTGACGGATGGGAAGAATATTTTAATTATGACAAATGGGAAGAGGCTTTTAAGGAGGTAGGTGTAAATCCTCACTTTTATGCTAATAGAGAAAGAAATTTAGAAGAAATATTTCCATGGGATGTAATAGATGTTGGAGTAGACAAGAGGTATTTGATGAGAGAATACAAAAAATCTCAAGAAGGAAGAATTACACCTGACTGCAGACTCTATTGTACAGGTTGTGGAATAAAGGGCTTTGATGAGGGGGTAGTGTGTTTTGAAGCGCCTCAGAAACAAGTATACAAAAGATGAAAGAGTCAAATTTATTTCCCATTTAGACCTTTTGAGGGTGTTTCAAAGGGCTTTGAGGAGAGCCGATATAAAAGTGGCTTTTTCACAAGGATTTAATCCTCGCCCTAAAATTTCTTTTGGACCCGCCCTATTAGTAGGTGCGACGACAGAGGGGGATTACATGGATATAGATGTAGAAGAAGATATTTCTCCTGAGGAATTTAAAAAAAAGATGAACAAAGTGTTGCCACCTGGTATTGAAATTGTGGAGAGTTGTGAAGTAGAATTAAATGATGCGCTTTCTACAAAAATAAAAGCGGCAGAGTATATTTTGCAAGTCAATGTTAAAAAAAGTATTAAAGATATTCAAAATAAAATAGAAGAATTTATGAGAAGAGATATAATTGAAATAGAAAAAAGAGTAAAAGAGGCAAAAAAATGATAAACTTAAGACCTTATGTTTTGGAATTAAAGGTAATTGAAGAGGCAGAAGATTATTTGAAATTTTATATAAAATTAAAATTAGGAGAGGGAGCTCCCAATCCCCTACATTTATTAAAGGCCTTAAACGAATATGTAGGGAATTTATTTGATATAGATTCTTATAAACTCCATAGGAAAAATATGATTTTGGAATAAGTACGGGGTGAAAACTTTGAAAAGACTTATATTGGACATTGATGAAAATTTGAGTCAAATTGCTTTATTAGAAAATGGGAAGCTAAAAGAGTACCACCCTGAAAAAAGTGATGGAAAAAATATCTTAGGGAATATTTATAAAGGTAAAATCCAAAATGTTTTAAAAGGTATGCAGGCAGCCTTTGTAGATATTGGAATTGGCAAGAACGCTTTTTTATTTTTTGACGATGTTTTTCAACATGAGAATTTGCCCAAAAGCATTACACAAGTTTTAAAACCGGGACAACCAATAATGGTTCAAGTATCAAAAGAAGCAGTAGGTATGAAAAATCCAAGAGTTACTGCTAATATTTCTTTACCAGGAAAATATGTGGTTTTAATGCCTAACGTGGATTACCTCGGAATTTCTCATAGGATTGAAAAAGAAGAGGAAAGGAAGAAGCTTCAGGATATTGCAAAAAAATTAAAACCTGAAGGTATGGGGCTAATTGTCAGGACAGCTGCATTAGAGGCGACAGAGCAGCAAATGAGGGAGGATTTAGAAGAGTTAATTCGCTTATATGAGAAAATACAAAAAGATTTTCAAAATGCTTCCCTCCCTTCTTTGATATACAAAGAAGAGGATTTCGTAATTAAGTATTTGAAGGATTTGCTTTCTGAAGAGATAGATGAAATTGTAGTAAATGACAAAGATGAATATGAGAACATAAAAAGATATTTAAAAAATGTGGCAAAAGAAAATATTTCAGTTACTTATGAAGAAGGAGACTTAATGGGGATTTATGGAGTAGATTTTCAAGTTGAGAAATTGTTAGAAAAAAAGGTGTGGTTAAAAAGTGGAGGTTTTGTAATAATAGACCAAACAGAAGCTCTTACTGTAATTGATGTAAACACAGGAAAATATGTAGGAAAATCTTCTTTAGAGGAGACAATATACAAGACCAATCTTGAAGCAGCTGAAGAAATTGCCTTACAGCTTAAGTTAAGAAATATCGGTGGAATAATTATTATTGATTTTATAGACATGAAAAATGAAAATTTTAAAAGAAATTTGTTAGAATTTTTTAAAAAAGAACTTCAAAAAGATAGAACAAAATGCACCGTATTGGGCTATACTCAATTGGGACTTGTTGAGATGACAAGAAAAAGAGTGAGGTCGCAAGTAGGTTCTTACCTTAAAGAGAAATGTCCTACATGTAAAGGAGAAGGCGTAGTATACTCTACAGAGTACATCTACAAAAGATTAAGAAATAATATAGAAAGAGTGTTAAGGCATGTAAATGTACAAAAAATTTATATAAAAGGTAATGATAAAGTTGTTAAAATCGCGGCAGAGAAAGGAATCATAAAATTTTACAAAGAGAAATTTAACGTAGACCTCGAACTCGTTGTCGACAATAATAAAGAATATGGCTATTTTGAGATAGAATTTCACTAAAGAATCAACGCAAAAAAGCTGCCCAAGGAAATTTTTGGGCAGCTTTGTATCTATTTTTCTTTCTCATACTTTGCCACAATTCTGGTGGCTATTCCACCTCTTTCTTGAAACTCACCTATTATTTCCATAAATTTTGGCTGTAGAAGTTCAACTAAATCGTCTAAAATTCTATTTATAGCATGTTCTTGCAGTATACCTACATTTCTATAGGATGTGAGATAATACTTTAAAGATTTAAGTTCTACTAATTTTTTAGAAGGTATATATCTTATTGTGAGTTTTGCATTGTCAGGCAATCCTGTCCAAGGACAGACGGAAGAAAACTCATTAGTTATATATTCTACAATTGTATTTTTTTCAGGGTATTCATATTCAATGGATTCTAAAACTTCTTTGTCAATCTTTTCATAACCGTAAGCGTCAAATCTTCTTTCTTTATATTTATCTGTCAAATTTCACAGCTCCTTTCTTTTCAATTATAAAAAGTAAAAAATATCCTGTTACAAGAAGTACAGTCTCAGCAAATCCTACGCTTAAGAAAGTTGGAATAAATGGTATATTTGCAGAGACATTTAGGGTGATCCCCACCGATGCGGCAATCCAAAGAGCTACAAATACAGCACCTACCAATTTGTGAGTGGCTCTTCCAATGTAGTATCCAATTGTACAACCGATTAAATTTGAAAGAGGCATAAAAATTAGCTCCATTGTGCCAGCAAATGGGCTAAACAAATTTGCAAGAAAATTTCCTATCATCATGGAAATAGCATATTTTTTATTGAATACTACAATGGATTTTGTAATTTCCCCTACGCGAAACTGAAGGGGTAAAAATGAAATAGAAGAAAATATAACTGTGAGTACAAAATAAATTGTCGCAATCAAGGCAATTTCTGTAATATCTTTTATTCTTTTTTTGAACACAAAATTACCTCCCTTGTTTTGTTAACTGGGGTTACTGCGACCCAGGTGAGCATTTTGCTCACTATAATCAATTTTAACACAACTACTGGAGTAGTTTCAACATAAAAAGTTTTTCTCCCAATCAAATGATAAAAGTTAAGAATGATGTTTTTATATTATCAAAAAATTTATAATTTTTATTGACAATGGTAATTTGTATAAATTATCATAAAGTTAGAAAGTTGTTAAAGAGTTTGTTACTAAAGATGGGGTGGTGTATTCTATGAAGGGCAGTATTATACAATATTAGCTTTGATATTTGCAATTATAGTAGCGGTTTTTGCTATTTCTAATGCTGGACCCGTAGATATAAGCTTTTTGTATTGGCATTACTCAATTTCTCAAGCTTTAGTAATTTTACTGTCAGCAGCTATTGGAGCTATAATTGTGTGGATAATAGGCTTGTTTGGACAAATTCGCTATAGCGTAACGATAAGAGGGCTCAACATTAGGATAAAAGAATTAGAAAAAGAAAAGGAAGAATTAAATCAAAAGATTATAGAATTACAAAACTATAAATTAGCGGAAGAAGAAACAAAAGGACAAAGCGATGGCAAGCAAGTGGAGAAAGAAAAAGGAACACAAACTCTTTAGTCGATTTTTAATTGACAAGTGGTATTTTATTATGTTAAAATATCACTTGTGGCCGCTCGGGACGGGTTCCTAAATTTTTACCTTGTTTCCCGGCGAGACTGGATAGAGGAGGTGCAAAAATGTACGCAATAATCGAGACTGGTGGAAAGCAGTATATGGTTCGTGAAGGAGATGTTCTTGTAGTAGAAAAGTTAAATTATCCAGAAGGGGAAGTTATTTCTTTTGACAAAGTTTTGGCTGTGTCAAAAGAGGACGGTAACGTAGAGTTTGGCAAACCCTATTTAGAAAATGTTAAGGTAAGTGCTAAGGTCATAGAGCATGGCAAAGGACCAAGAATAAGAGTTTTTAAGTATAAGCCAAAGAAAAATTATAGAAGAAGACAAGGGCATCGTCAACCCTACACAAAAGTACAGATTGAAAAAATAATTCAGTAAGCCATGATTAGAGTGGAAATATTGAGAGATTCAAGAGGGGATATTTATAAATTTAATATAAAAGGACATGCAGGTTTTGATGAGTACGGAAAGGACATCATATGTGCAGCTGTTTCTGCTATATCTCAGACAGCGGTTCTGGGAATAGAGGCGTTAAAAACTGTTAAGATAAAGAAAGAGATAGAAAGTGGCAAGTTGCAGGTTGAAATTGTTGACAAAGGCATGCCAGAAGATGATTTACGACTAAAAGCTATTCTGGAGACTATGGTTTTAGGACTTAAAGATATTGAAACAGATTATCCTGAATATGTAAGGGTTATGGATAGGAGGTGCAAAAAATGAAACTTCAGCTTTTTGCTCATAAAAAAGGTGTTGGAAGTTCCAGAAACGGTCGTGATAGTGAATCTAAGCGTTTGGGAGTAAAAAGGGCGGATGGCCAATTTGTATTAGCTGGTAATATCCTTGTAAGGCAAAGAGGAACTAAAATACATCCAGGTGTAAATGTAGGAAAAGGAAAAGACGATACACTTTTTGCGTTAATTGATGGATATGTTACTTTTGAAAGAAAAGGACGTAACAAAAAACAAGTAAGTGTTTACCCAGAAAGGAAAGTTGCACAGAATTAAATCCTGGTTTATACCAGGATTTTTCATAAATAAAAAAGAAAGTGGTGAAAATATGGTGTCAGATGTAGAGTTATTGATAGATTACATAAAAAGGAGCAGACATGAGTTTTTGAATGATTTACAAGTGGTATTAGGTTATGCTCAACTGGGAAAATTAGATAGAGTCATTGAATCTCTTCACATTGCAATTGACCACCTTAATAGAGAAAGAGATATATTTAATTCTGAAAATGTACAGGAAATTATAAAGAAACTCTTAAGAGAGTAAAAAAATACGAGAAGTATATACTATACATACTATAAAATAAGGCAGGTGAGAGAATTTTGTTTATAGACACAGCGAGGATATACATAAAAGCTGGAGACGGTGGAAATGGAGTTATATCTTTTAGAAGGGAAAAATACGTTGCTTACGGTGGGCCGGATGGTGGTGATGGAGGAAAAGGAGGAGATGTTATATTTATAGCAGATCCAAATTTGTCAACTTTGTTAGATTTTAAATACAAAAAAAGATACATTGCGCAAAACGGAGAAAACGGTAGAGGTAAAAATCAGTATGGAAAAAACGGAGAAGATTTGTATATAAAAGTTCCTGTAGGAACCTTGATAATTAATGATGAAACGGGAGAAATTATAGCTGACCTTGTAAAACCTAATCAAAAAGCTATTGTTTTACGGGGAGGTAGGGGAGGAAGGGGAAATGCTAAATTTGCTACTTCTACTTTGAAGACTCCTCGTTTTGCTGAAAGCGGAGAAAAAGGTAAAGAAATGTGGGTACGGTTAGAGCTAAAACTTCTCGCTGATGTAGGATTAATAGGATTTCCTAATGCAGGTAAATCCACCCTCTTAGCCAGTTGCACGAGAGCAAGACCTAAAATTGCCAATTATCCTTTTACAACACTGACACCTAATTTGGGAGTTGTAGAATATAAAGGGAAATCCTTTGTAATGGCAGATATTCCAGGTTTAATTGAAGGAGCCACAGAGGCGAAGGATTAGGTCATGACTTTTTACGGCACATTGAAAGGACAAAAATGTTGATACACGTAGTGGATGTTTCTGCCAGTGAGGGACGAGACCCTATAGAAGATTTTGAGAAGATAAATGAGGAGCTGAAACTTTACAGTGAAAGATTACTTACTTTGCCTCAAATTGTTGCAGCAAATAAAATTGATATACAAAGTGGTAAAGAAAATTATCCTGCTTTTGAAAAAGAAATAAAAAAAAGAGGTTACGAGGTATATCCTATATCTGCTTTGACAAAAGAGGGAATTGACAAACTTTTGGACAAGGCTATAGAAATTCTTTCTTCTATTCCAGTTGAAGAGATAAAAGACGTACCAGAAGTTATTGTTTATACACCTCCTGAAGAGGAAGAAACTCTCAACGTAGAAGTAAAAGATAATACCTATTATCTTAGCGGTACAAAAATTGACAAACTTTTAAAAAGAGTAAATTTACAAGATGAACATTCTTTAAGGTACTTTGAAATACTTCTTAGGAAGAGCGGGGTAATAGATGCTCTTAAGGAAAAGGGCTTTAAAAGTGGTGATACAATAAATGTGAGAGATTTTGAATTTGAATACTATGAATAAAAGTGGAATTTGATTCCACTTTTTTATTTTCTTTAAATGAGGTTCCAGGGTAAGCTTGTGCAGTTTACCTCTTTTAATGTATAATGTATAATATAAAAGAAATATAAATTGGGGGATAGCACTTTGGAAAGAGAGCTTAGACTTGGGATAATGGGTGGTACATTTGACCCTATTCATTATGGTCATTTAGTTACTGCTGAAGCGGTAAGGGCTGAATTCAAATTGGACAAGGTGATTTTTGTTCCAGCAGGCAACCCACCTCATAAAGTAAAGCGAAAGGTGACAGATAAAAAACATCGTTATTTAATGACTATACTTGCCACAATAACTAATCCTTTTTTTGAGGTATCGACGATTGAAATTGACAGGGAAGGGTATACTTATACGATTGATACTATCAAAGAGTTTAAAAAAATTTATGGGGATAAAACTCAACTTTATTTTATAACAGGAGCGGATGCTGTTTTGGAGATTTTGACTTGGAAAAGTGCAGATGAGCTTTTAAAGATGTGTAATTTTGTTGCCGCAACTAGGCAGGAGTTGAAGGCGATAGAATAGATGAAGAATTAAACAAAATTAGAAAGTTTTATGGGAATGTCATTTACAAAGTGACTGTTCCTTCTTTGGCTATATCCTCCACCGATATAAGGGAAAGAGTAGCAGGGGGCCGACCTATAAAGTATTTGCTGCCAGAGTCTGTGGAAAGATATATTCAAAAATATGGTTTGTACAAAAAGGATGATGAAAATGGAGTATGACATAGAACTTTTAAAAAGCAAACTAAGAAGTTTGCTAGATAAGGAAAGGTATTTACACTCTATAGGTGTTATGGAAACTGCAATACATCTTGCTAAAAAATATGGTGCTGATGTAGAAAAAGCCCAAGTTGCAGGTTTGTTGCACGATTGTGCAAAGAGCTATTCTGATGAAGAACTTTTAAAATTTGCTCAAAGATATGGAATTGAAGTAGACGATGTTTTAAAAAATGCACCCTTTCTTTTACACGGTCCTATAGGTGCGCATTTAGTAGAAGAAATTTTTGGAATCAAAGATAAAGAAATAAAAAGGGCAATCTCTCTTCACACTACTGGGGATGTTAATATGAGTCTTTTGGATGAAATAGTATTTCTTGCGGATTATATAGAGCCTAATAGAGATTTTGAAGGGGTAACGCAATTAAGAGAATTAGCAGAAGAAAATTTGGAGCTTGCTTTGTTAAAGTCTTTTGATAGTACAATTTGTTATGTCTTACAGAGGGGACTACTTCTTTATGAAAAAACAGTAAAAGCTCGAAACTATATTCTTCTGAAGCTTGGGAGTGGAGATAAATGAGAAAAGTATTAAAAGTTATATCTGCGATATTATTGTTAAGTTTGTTATCGGCAGGGGTAGGAGGGTATATTTTTTTAAAGTCTCTAAATCCTTCAGATAGCTTTTTGATGCAAAGAAGCAGTGAAAACACAAATTCAGAAACGATTCAGAAAATAAATATATTAGTTTTAGGAGTTGATGAAACATCGCCAACAGATCCAAAGCGTTCTGATACTATGATATTATTATCCTACAATCCTAAAACTAATAAAGCTTATATTTTGTCTATTCCAAGAGATACAATGATTAAACTTGACAAATATGGCACACAAAAGATAAACGCTGCCTACCCAATAGGTGGACCTCAGTTGGCGATGGATACGGTGTCACAGCTTATTGGAGAGCCTGTTGATTATTATGTAAAGATTGGATATGAAGGCTTTAAACAATTAGTAGACGATTTAGGCGGAGTAGAAATGAACGTACCGGTGGATATGAATTATGATGATTATGCGGGAAATTTACACATTCATTTAAAAAAAGGTGTTCAGCTTTTAGATGGGGAAAAAGCCTTACAGCTGGTGAGATTTAGACATGGGTATGCAGAACAAGATTTAGAGAGGGTAAAAGTACAAAGGGAATTTTTGTTAGCAATGTTTGAAAAAGCTAAAAATCCCAGTACTTTATTAAAGATTAATCGTATATTAAAAACCATAAATCAATACGTTGAAACAAACATACCACCTGTTACTATGTTAAAATATGCAGATTATATTTTAAAGCTTGACAAGGAGAATATAAAAACAGCTACTTTGCCTGGTACTCCTCAGTACGTTAACGGGATTGCTTATTATATTACAGATCCGCAAGAAATACAAGAATTTATTGCAAATTTAGATAGCAATGTAGATGATAAAACCAATGAGGTAGCGGTTAACAAAAATATAAAAATAGAGGTTTTAAATGGTGGCGGCATCCCAGGAGCAGCCGCAAAAACTGCTGATTTGTTAAAACAACAAGGGTATGATGTAGTGAAGATAGGTAATGTGATAGGGACCACATATAACACGACTCAGATAATTAATAGACTGATAATAAAGAAATAGTAGAAAATTTGAAAAAAATTTTAAAAAAATGCTATTGTAGTGGAAGATACAAATGCAAACAGTAATGTTGATGTAACTATAATTTTGGGGACAAATATATAAGGTGGAGGGTGATTTAGTGATAGACGTAAAAGATAAAGTATTTAAAATTTATAAAGTTTTAGAAGATAATAAAGCTTCTGATATAAAAATTTTATATATAGGTGATTTAACAGTTGTCGCAGATTATTTTATTATTGCTACTGGCAATTCAGACACTCATGTTAAAGCATTGACAGACGAAATTGAAAAGAAACTCATGGAAGAGGGCATTCTGGTGGATCATATCGAAGGTTACAATTGGGGGAAGTGGGTTTTAATGGATTATGGTGATGTGATAGTTCACATATTCCAGCAAATAGAAAGGGAATTTTATAATTTAGAGAGATTATGGGCGGATGCAAAGGAAATAGTGCTTGACAACCTTGTTTGAGGTATGTATAATAACGTTAATAAATTTTTTATTAGCATTCCGTCTTTTTAAAAATAAATTTGAGCCTAGTCAGTAATTTTTCATTACCTAATTGCATATATTTAATATGGTATGATTAGGGGGATTTAGAGCAAATGAAGACTCATCCTATCTTGAAGAGCATAATCCCTATGATAGAAGGAATAGCACATACATTTGGAAAAAATTGTGAAGTGGCACTGTATGACTTTTCTTCTCCTCAAAATCCAATTATTGCAATTGTAAACGGACATGTCACAGGAAGAGATGTAGGTAACCCTTTGCCTGAGAACATTGCGAAAATATTGAAATCTGAAAATGTTGAAAATTTAATAAACTATAAGAGTAAAGGTAAAGATGGTAAGATTTTGAAGTCATCTGCTCTTTTTATAAAAGATGAAAATGGTAAACCTGTGGGGTGTCTTACAATCAACATCGATATTTCGGAATTTGTAATGGTAAAAAATACTTTATCAGAGTTTTGCGATGTAGCGGATACCAATGAAGAAGCTCGGGAGGCTTATGCAGGAAGTGTTAGTGATGTACTTGAAAGTATAGTAAACACCACATTGGAAAACTACGGAAAACCTGTAAATTTCATGACAAAAGAAGAGAAGGTACAAGTGGTCAAAATGTTAGATGAAAAAGGGACTTTTTTGATAAGAGGTGCTGTTGATTACGTTGCTAAGATACTTTGTGTATCCAGATATACCATATACAATTATTTAGACGAAATAAGAGTAGGAGGAGATTTTAGTAAATATTAACATGTTTTCCTTTACAAGTTTTTTGCTTTATGATATAATAAAAATAAATTTGAAAATTAAATAAAATGCTAAACGCTGAATTCGTAAAGAAGCGGGGGAACCACTTTGGGGGTGAATCCATCTTTTGATAAGATGGTAGGGTTATCTTTCGACCCGAACCCGTCAGCTAACCTCGTAAGCGTTGAAAGAGGAGGATGATAGCAATGGTGTCTTTTTATGTCTTTTCAGACACCCAAGGCTGAAGCTATAGATTTTCCTCTATAGCTTTTTCATTTCTTTAAAAGGGGGTAACTAAAATGAAGCAACTCTCTTTTGCAGTAGTTGGAGCTGGGAATGGGGGTCAAGCGATAGCGGGGCATCTCGCTTTAAAAGGTTTTAAAGTTAATTTGTACAATAGAACCTATCAAAAATTACTTCCTATCATAGAAAAAGGTGGTATCGAATTAGAAGGAGAAGTAAAAGGTTTTGGCAAGTTAAATGTGATAACTGATGACATGGAAAAAGCTATTAAAGATGTTGATATAATTTTAGTGGCAGTTCCTGCTTCTGCCCATTATAAAATTGCTGAAGAGATGTTGCCATATCTTAAGGATGGTCAAATAATTGTATTAACCCCAGGAAGAACTGGTGGTGCTTTGGAATTTTATAATATTATAAGAAGACGAGAAGATTTGGATGTAATTATTGCAGAAACGGATACTTTAATATATGCATGCAGGTCTTCCATGGGAAAATCCAAAATATTTATGGTAAAGGAAGTTGTGGCTGTTGCTGCGATACCTAACGATAAAACAGAAATGGTAGTGGAAGCGCTTAATACCGCCTTTCCTCAATTTATTCCGGCGCAAAATGTTTTGGAAACAAGCCTTAACAATTTTGGAGCTGTTTTTCACCCTGCACCAACTTTACTTAATGCAGCAAGAATAGAAACTACTAAAGGGAATTTTGAATTTTATCGGGAGGGTATTTCTCCTTCTGTTGCAAAAATATTGGAAAAAATAGACAATGAAAGAATGATGGTGGCAAAAGCTCTAGGTGTAAATACTATTTCAGCTAAAAGATGGCTAAAAGAAAGTTATAATGCGGAAGGAGAAAATCTATATGAGGCAATTCAAAATACAAAAGCTTATGTTGGCTTATTAGCTCCTCAAACATTAGATTGCCGTTATATATTTGAAGATGTTCCTATGAGCTTGGTGCCTATGTCTTCTATAGGGAAAGAAATAGGCATTAAGACTCCCACTATTGATGCTGTTATACATCTTGCTTCGGTTATGCACGGAAAAGATTATTGGAATATTGGAAGGACGGCTGAGAAACTTGGGATCCAAGGGAAAACAGTAGAGGAAATTATAGAGTTGGTGGAAGGAAAAAGAAAGGAGGTAACTATAGCGTGAAAAGGTTAATTGTAGCGGCAGCGATAGGTAATTGTGTCCATGTGGCCGGTGTATATAACTTTTTAAAATTTGCGGAACAGCAAGGTTATGAAACTATATTTTTGGGTCCTGCTGTTCCTATAAAGAAATTGATAGAAGCCGTTAAAAAACATAAGCCGTCAATTGTAGGAGTAAGCTATAGACTGACTCCTTCTGCTCTTGAAAAACTTTTAGAAGAACTCAAGAGGGAAATAGAAGTAAATAATTTGCAACATATAAAATGGGTATTTGGAGGGACAGAGCCTACTGCAGAAGTAGCTCGTAAATCAGGAATATTTGTAGCAGTTTTTGATGGTAAAAATGGCGATGAAGCTACAATTAATTTCTTAAGAGGAGGAAGTTCAAACCATAGACAAAGAGTTTTTGCTGATACATTAATTGGAAGAATAGAAGATAAATATCCTTATCCTATAATAAGGCATCACTTTGGGCTTCCTTCATTGGAGGACACTATAGAAGGAGTTAAGAAGATAGCAGAAGCAGAAGTTTTAGATGTAATTTCTATAGCACCAGACCAAAATGCTCAAGAGCACTTCTTTGATAAGAAATATGACAAATCTTTGGACGGAGCAGGCGGTGTTCCTATAAGAAAGGAAGAAGACTTGATACGGATATATGAAGCTTCAAGAAGGGGTAATTTCCCTCTTTTAAGGTGCTACAGTGGTACAAATGACGTATTTAAGATGGCGGAAATGCTTTTGCGAACGATCCACAATGCGTGGGCAGCAATACCACTTAGCTGGTACAATGTTCTCGATGGAAGAGGTCCAAGAGATGTTAACACTTCAATCAGAGAAAATCAACAATTGATGAAATGGCATGCTGAAAGAGGAGTACCAGTAGAGGTAAATGAGCCACACCATTGGAGCTTGAGGGATGCTCATGATGTAATTGGGGTAACAACGGCATATCTTGCGGCATATAATGCAAAAAAAATGGGTGTTAAAGACTATGTAGCACAATTTATGTTTAACGTGCCTGCTTCTATTTCACCAAAAATGGATTTGGCAAAGATGTTAGCTAAGATAGAGCTGATAGAAGAATTGCAAGATGAAAATTTCAGAGTTATAAGGCAAGCAAGAGCGGGACTTGCAAGTTTTCCAATCGACCTTTTAGAAGCCAAGGGTCAGTTAGCTTCTAGTGCTTATCTCTCTATGGCTATAAGACCTCATATATATCACGTAGTGGGATATTGTGAAGCTCATCATGCTGCAACGCCAGAAGATATAATTGAAAGCGTTAAAATAGTAAAAGCCGTGATAAAAAATTCTATGTTTGGAATGCCTGATTTGACTCAGGATAAAGAAGTAATTCAAAGAAAAGAACAGTTAAAGAAAGAGACAAGGATTTTATTGGAAGCGATAAAAAGCTTGGCACCTTACAGTCTTGATCCACTGGCAGATCCAGATGTGTTGGCATTGGCGATAAAGATTGGTCTATTAGATGCACCACATCTCAAGGGTAACAAGTATGCAAAAGGAGAATTGCAAACCAAAGTAATAGATGGTGCATGCTATGCTTATGACTATGAGAAGCATAGAATAATACCTGAAGAAGAAAGGGTAGAAAGGATTTTACGTGAATATGAAAAATCAGCTATAGAAGTATAAAAACTTGGGAACGTAAGATCTTTTCTTACGTTCCTTATTGAATTTCTTTGAATATATCTGAAGAGGAGGAGTGATAGCTAAATGTGCGGATTAGCAGGAATTATAGGAACTGGTGATAAGAGTAAAATAAAAAGGATGCTTGATAAAATACGACATCGTGGTCCGGATGAGTCAGGTATTTTTGTAGATGAAAATATTACATTAGGCCATAATAGGCTGACGATAATTGACCTTTATCATGGACGTCAACCTATAAAAAACGAAGATGGTAGGTATTGGCTTATTTATAATGGAGAAATTTACAATTACCAATTATTGCGTAAAGAGTTAAAAAACCATACTTTTTCCACAGATACTGATAGCGAAGTAATAATTCATTTGTATGAAGAACTAGGTAAAAATTGTGTTAACTATATTGATGGAATGTTTGCTTTAGCTATTTATGACTCTAAAAAAAAGACCATATTTATTGCTCGTGATCCTTTAGGAATAAAGCCATTGTATTATGGCAAAACAAAAGAAGGGTATTTTGCCTTTGCTTCGGAGATTAAAGCACTTCAGGAAGTAACTGATGATATAAATGAATTTCCTAATGGATATATTTATACAACTGAAAACGGATTTGAGAAATATTATACAATTCCACAGGATCCGATGCATTTTGCAGATGTTAATAATATTATTAATGGATTAAGGCTTAGATTAGAGGATTCAGTAAGAAAAAGGTTGATTGCTGATGTGCCTGTTGGAGTATTTTTAAGTGGCGGATTGGATAGCAGCCTTATCGCAGCAATAGCAGCAAAATACAAAAAGCCCCTTCATTCATTTGCAGTAGGCGTCGAAGGAAGTAATGACTTAAAGAACGCAAGAGTTGTTGCTGATTATGTGGGGACGATTCACCATGAATTTATTTATACAGAGGAGGACATAAAAAAAATTTTACCCGAAGTTATATATTATCTTGAATCCTGTGATCCAGCCTTAGTCAGAAGTGCTGTTGCAACATATTTTGTATCAAAACTTGCAAGCAATTACGTAAAAGTTATTCTTTCGGGAGAAGGTGCTGATGAATTGTTTAGTGGATACCATTACCTTAAAAATTATACCAGTCCTTGGAAATTACAATCCGAATTAAAATATATAACTCGAAATTTGCATAATACAAATCTTCAAAGAGTTGACAGAATGACAATGGCACATTCCATTGAAGGACGTGTACCGTTTTTAGATGTAGAAGTGTTACGGTACGCGTTTAGAATAACGCCGTCATTTAAAATTAACGGCCGAGAAAAAACCGAAAAGTGGATACTTAGAAAACTTGCAGAAAATTACTTACCAGAGTCAATTGTATGGAGAAGAAAAGAAAAATTTGCAATAGGAAGTGGTACATCTGAAATATTGAATAAGATAGCTGAATCAGAAATTAGTGATGCAGAGTATATAAAAAATAGATTCCTTTCTAACGGTTTTGAAATAAAGTCAAAGGAAGAGCTGTATTATTTTAAAATTTTAAAAGATTTTTTAATGTTGATTCTTTTATAAAGGACATGGGAAGAAGTAGAAGTCTCAATGACAACCAAATATATGCATAAAAAGAGGGCATTCTGCCCTCTTTTTAAATCAATATTTTGAGAAGATATATTTTTTTCTATTTCTAATTTTCCGTCTTCTCCAAAGGAGAAAAGCTGTTCCTAAAATCGTTGCTCCAGCAATAAATTTTACGGGATTGTTTTTTATTTCAAAAGATTGGTTTTCTGTATAATAGTATCCCAAAAAGTTTTTATAAACAGATTCCGCTGCAATTAGATGATTTGTACCTATCTCCTTTCCATTTAAAGTGTATTTAATGTAACCTAATATGTCTCCTTTATTTATTGGCGCTTTTATGTTTTTATTAAGTATTATTTGAGTTTCTATAGAATTTTCTTGCCCTTTAGGGACTTCATAGTAAAAGTCTTCTTTTGCAATAAGAGGAAGTTTAAAGTGAGACTTTCCTAAATCGATATAGGTTACTACCTCACCTTTTTCTGTTTTTTTCACTAAACTAAAGTTTTGGAACCCGTAATCCAAAAGTTTTATAGTATCTGTCCAAATGTTTGCTCCTTGGTCACCCATTATGACGGAGATAAGTCTGCGACCTTCTCTCGTTGCAGAAGCTGCTAAAACTTGACCAGCTGCAACCGTATATCCCGTTTTTACTCCGTCAGCTCCTTCATAGCGAAAACTTGAAGGTTTAATTAAGCGATTGCTTAACCATAGGTCTCTTACTTTATCAAACTTATTAGTAGGAGGAATTTGGTAATGTATTGTAGTTACTATTTTTCTAAATTCAGGATTTTGCATTGCATACCTTGCTATTAATGCCATATCATAAGGAGTGGAATAATGGTTTTCATCAGGAAGACCATTTGGATTTACAAAATGGCTATTGTAAGCCCCAATTTCTTTGGCTTTTTCATTCATCATTTTAGCGAAATTTTCTACGCTTCCACCAATATGTTCAGCGATAGCGATGGCAGCATCATTAGCTGATTCTAACATAATTGCATAAAGTAATTGTTCTAACGTAAGTTGTTCACCAGGAGAAAGAAATATTGAATTTCCATCTATTTTTGTAACATTATCACTAGCTGTTACGATGTCATTTAAGTTTCCCTTTTCAATGGCGATAATTGCGGTCAAAATCTTAGTTGTGCTTGCAGGGTACATTCTTTTGTGCATGTTTTTATCGTACAATACTTGACCTGTTGTAAAATCCATTAAAACTGCAGTTGGGCCTACAATTTCAGGTGGTGATGGCACATTAGCGTATACAGGAGTTATTTGTACTACCAAAATAAATAGTATGAGCAAAGAAGCTACCATTTTTTCATTTTTATGCCTCCAATTCATGCTGATACTTAAAGTATAACAAAAAAACGCAAAAAATAAAAAGGAATTTTTTAATTCATGTAGAAATAAATAAAGGACGCTGTAAAAAGAGGTGTTAATATGCCTTGTTTTTCAAAAAAACAGCAATATGCTATTATTGTTATATTATGCCTTATATTATCGGTTTCAGGATATGTAATTTACCAAAATTTTAAATTAAAAAATGAATTTGTCATCAATGAAAGTAATGAAAGCATAGCGATAGAAACAATTGCCGAGAAGGAGGAAAACAAGGAAGAACCTTTAGAAATAAAAGTGTATGTTACAGGATTAGTAAAAAATCCGGGGGTCTATACTATGAAGGAAGGAGAAAGAGTAATAGATGCTATAAATAAAGCAGGAGGACCCTTGGAAGAAGCAGACCTTTCCAATATAAATCTTGCACAAAGAGTCAAGGACGAACAAATGATAATAGTCCCAAAAAAGGGTGAGATATATAATACTTCTTCTGCAAAGACACTACAAAAAAGCGAAAAAATAAACATAAATACTGCAACCAAAGAAGAATTGGAAACTTTACCAGGAATAGGACCTGTAACGGCTGAGAGGATAATCGAATTTAGAGAAAACAAAGGTTTTTTTAAAAAGATTGAAGACATAATGAATGTCCCTAGAATAGGTCCTAAAATGTTTGAACAGATAAAAGATAAAATTACCGTTGATTAGTATGTTAAATAGTTCCACATAGAACAAAAAATTCTATATTAAATGAGGGGTATTATGAAAAGGCTGATAGCTGTTATAACTGTGAGTATTTTTTTATTTAATTTTATGCTAGTACCAGCACAGATTGATACCTCTTCTGAGCTTAATAGGGCGAAAGTGGAAGAACAAAAACTTGTACTAGAGCTATTGAATCTTGAGATAGAAAGGCTTAAAACACAAAAGTTTTTGGAAAATTTAATGGCCGATATTGAAAATTTAGCTGTAGTCATTCAAGAAAAATCTAAAGAAATACAAATAGTAAGTAAAGAGATAGAAAAGGAAAAAGAGGTATTAAAGACTTGGTTTAGGTTTTTGTATATGGATGGGGCAAATGCTATACTATCACTTCTACTTATGGCACAAAATTCCAGTGAGTTGTTGCATAGGCTTATTTACATAGACATTATTACCAATTATTTCTACAATAAACTAGATAATTTAAATAAGCTTGTAAAATATAAAAAAGAAGAGGAAAATAGACTAACCTCCCAAAGATTACAGCTTATAGAAAAACAAAAAGAACAAATAGAATTGTTAAAAAAAATAGATGAATTAAGGTTAGCAAAAAGCCAAATGTTAGAAGAGATAAAAATCAAAATTGCAAATTATCAAAAAATATTTACACTAGCTGATAATTTGGACAAAATGTTTCCTTCTTTAGATTATTTATTAAGCCATCTTTCCCAACTTCCATGGGATACTTTGGAGTATAAAGATTTGAGGTTTTCTTTTTTTGACATATCTGCTTCTTTTTCTGATGCTGATGTAACAAAGATGATACGTTCTTACAGTAATAAGTTAAAAAATATAACAGTTTCTTTTAGCAAAGAAGGTTTTGAAATAAAAGATGATGATTCATACACTTTAAAAGGAAATTTTGGAATAGAAGATAACAAGATTAAATTGTTAATAACTTCTCTGAATATAGGAGATATAAAAATTAACGACCAGTTGCTTCAAAAGATTCTCTATGGCTATGATACCACCATAAACATTAAAATTCCTGTTGAAGGATTTAAATTAAAAAAGGTTAAGACCGAAGAGGGCTATGTAAAGTTTACTTTACAAAAGTAATATTTATAAAACTTCTTTTCTAGAATGGGCAATTCTAGCACAAGCCGCGGCGATTATTGCAGCTACTAAGTCATCAATAAAGGTATTACACTTTTTATCTTTATCTTTATTAAGGTTTCCCATTATACCAGGTTTTACTTTATCGAGATATCCAAAATTAGTAAAACCTATAGAACCATAAATATTTGTAATGCTTAAGGCTAAAATTTCGTCGATGCCGTATAAAGGTTCATCTCTTTTTATAATAGACAAAAGAGGTTCTTCTAACATGTCTTTTTCTGCTAATTTGTCTAACGCAATACCTGTCAAAATTGCATTTTGAACTTCTCTTTTCTCAAGCACATGATGTAAATTTTCTATGCATTCCTCTATTGTTAAATCATCATAGTACCTTTTTTGCAAGTCTAGTACTAATACTGCCATATCTTCTAAAGTAACTCCTCTTTCTTCTAATAGGTTTATAGCAATATCTTTCACACTAACAGCTCCTTTTTTTAAGTTTATAGTATGATTATACCACAAATTTTTGTTGAAATACTTCTTTGTTGAAAAAACAATTCAATTAAAGTATAATCAAAATAGTTTAAACTTATAAGAGGTGAAAAAGATGGGTGAAGTAAGAGTAAGATTTGCTCCAAGTCCTACAGGGAGTTTACATATAGGCGGTGCCAGGACAGCCCTTTTTAATTGGCTTTTTGCAAGGCACTATGGAGGAAAATTTATTTTAAGGGTGGATGATACTGACCTACAAAGGTCTACAAAAGAATCTATGAAAGGAATACTTGATGGACTTAAGTGGTTAGGTATTGATTGGGATGAAGGACCTATTTACCAATCCCAAAGGTTAGATGAATATAGAAAATTCGCAAATAAATTATTAGATGAGGGCAAGGCTTACTACTGTTTTTGTACAAAAGAAGAGCTAGAGGAAATGAGAAGACGGGCAGAAAATGAAGGTAGGCCCTTTATGTATACAGGAAAATGTAGGAATTTGACCAGAGAACAAATTGAAGAGTATTTAAAAAAAGGCAAAAGGCCCGTTATAAGATTAAAGGTGCCTAGTGAAGGAAAAACAATTGTGCACGATATAATAAGAGGAGACGTAGAATTTGATAATTCTACTATTGATGACTTTATAATTATGAAATCAGACAATATGCCTACTTATAACTTTGCCACTGTGGTAGATGATTACCAAATGGGGATAACTCATGTTATACGGGCAGAAGAACATTTATCAAATACTCCAAAGCAAATACTAATTTATGAGGCTTTAGGTTTAGAAACTCCTCAATTTGCCCATGTATCTATGGTTTTAGCTCCTGATAGGAGTAAACTTAGTAAGAGACATGGAGCTACTTCCGTGCAAGAGTTTGAAGAGCAAGGATATCTCCCTGAAGCGATTGTAAATTATATAACCTTACTAGGATGGATGCCAAAGGACGGGGAGGAAATTTTGATGTTTCAAAAAGCATAAAAGAATTTACTTTAGAAAGGGTATCAAAAAATCCAGCTGTTTACGATGTACAAAAGCTGACTTGGATAAACGG
>NZ_BAZY01000019.1 GCF_001310975.1 Thermoanaerobacter thermocopriae JCM 7501 | reverse complement strand
GAAATGTACTGAGAAATGTGCATTACAAGGCATACGTAGGAGAGAAAGCAGAAGACATATGGATAGATGTAGCAAATTACATAGAAGAAAACTACAAAGAAGAGAAGATAGAGAAGATATACATAGCAGGAGATGGAGCACCGTGGATAAAAGAGGGATTAAAATGGATAGTAAAATCAAGGTTTGTGTTAGACAGATATCATTTAAACAAATACGTATTAAAAGCCACATCAAAAGAGCCAAAATACAGAGAAAAGATATGGAGAGCAATAAATGAAGGAGATAAAGAAGGAGTGAAGAAGATATTTGATGAACTAATAAAGGCAGCAGAGGAAGAGAGGGAGAAAGAGAAGATAAAAGAAGCAAGGAAATACATACTAAACAATTGGGAAGGGATAGAGATATACAGTGAAGACAAAGATGTAATAGGGTGCAGTGCAGAAGGCATATAAGCCATGTATTTTCAGTAAGACTAAGCAGGAATCCATTGGGATGGAGTAGAGAAGGATTAAAGTTAATGGCGAAATTAAGGGTATTCAGCAAGAATGGAGGAGACTTAAGAGAAGTAGAATGGGGTAAGAGGAAGAATATAAATGAAGGAAGTTACAAATTAACGAAGAAGCAAATAAAAGAGGCAGTGAGGAGAGTTAAAACGTCTACAAATGAAAAGATAAATAATATTACGGTTTTGAATTTAGGCAAAGTAACGCCAATATATAGGGTTTTAAGAGCAATAAAATATGCACAAGTCATATAAAAAACATGATAAGACGAAGCCCTAAATTAAGTAAGTTACAGGGGTTGTCTTAAAAAAATCCTACAGTATCTTGACACTATCAGAAATTTTGTATTGTTGACATAGCAAAGTAAATTTGTTATATTGAATAATAAACTATTCATCTAACAAGTTAATAGTTTTATTAAAGAAACTCATATAATCCCGTGAATATGGCACGGGAGTTTCTACAAAGCAGCCGTAAACTGCTTTACTATGGGTGGAATTTGTTGTTGCCTTTTTGGCCTGAGGAAAATTCTACCTCGGCTTTATTTATAAACGACCACGGTAATTTTGTAAATTTTATGACGTTCAAAAAAATTTTGCTAATGATATGTTATAATAAAATTAAAAAGGGAGATGTAAAATATGGAGGAAAAGTTTGTTAAAGAGGGTTTAACTTTTGACGATGTTCTTTTAATTCCTGCTAAATCTGATGTTCTTCCTAAAGATGTGGATTTAAAAACAAAGCTTACTAAAAAAATTACTTTAAACATTCCTTTGATGAGTGCTGGAATGGACACTGTTACAGAATCCAAACTTGCAATTGCTATAGCAAGAGAAGGTGGCATAGGTGTAATTCACAAAAACATGTCTATAGAAAGACAAGCTTTAGAGGTTGACAAGGTCAAAAGGTCAGAACATGGTGTCATAACGGACCCTTTCTCGCTTACTCCTGACCATACTATTAAGGACGCAGCTGAACTTATGGCGAGGTATAAAATTTCAGGAGTACCTATCACTGTTGATTCAAAACTTGTAGGAATAATTACTAATCGCGATATAAGATTTGAAGATGATTTGAATAAACCAATAAAAGAAGTTATGACAAAAGACAATTTGGTTACTGCTCCTCCTGGAACTACTCTAGAGGAAGCAAGGCAGATACTAAAAAAACACAAAATAGAAAAATTACCTTTAGTAGATGAAAACAACGTCTTAAAAGGGCTTATTACTATAAAAGATATAGAAAAAGCGGTTGAATTTCCGAATGCGGCAAAAGATAGTAAAGGAAGGCTTCTGGTGGCGGCTGCTGTCGGTGTTGGAAAAGACATGATGGATAGAGTCAAAGCATTAGTAGAAGCAGGTGTAGACGCTATCGTGATAGATACAGCTCACGGCCATTCTAAAGGGGTTTTAGATGCTGTCTCTAAAATAAAAGAAAAATATCCAGACCTGCAGTTGATAGCAGGAAATGTGGCTACTGCTGAAGCCACGAGGGATTTGATAGAGAGAGGGGCAGATTGCGTAAAAGTTGGCATTGGACCAGGGTCAATCTGTACTACGAGAGTGATCGCTGGAGTAGGAGTTCCCCAAATTACTGCTATTTATGATTGTGCTCAAGAAGCGGACAAGTATGGAATACCTATAATTGCAGATGGGGGAATTAAGTATTCAGGTGATATTGTAAAAGCCATTGCGGCGGGAGCTTCTGTAGTTATGCTGGGAAGCCTTTTTGCAGGGACAGAAGAAAGTCCCGGCGAAATAGAGATATATCAAGGAAGAAGCTATAAGGTCTACAGAGGCATGGGGTCTTTAGGAGCAATGAAGGAAGGAAGCTCAGATAGATATTTCCAAGAAGATGTAACAAAATTTGTACCAGAAGGGGTAGAAGGAAGGGTACCTTATAAGGGACCTTTAAAAGATACAGTGTATCAATTAGTTGGTGGTTTAAGAGCAGGGATGGGATATTGTGGTGTTCGCAATATTGAAGAACTTAGGACAAAAACAAAGTTTGTAAAAATAACACAGGCAGGATTAACTGAAAGTCATCCTCATGATATAATTATTACAAAGGAAGCTCCTAATTATAATTTGAGATAAAGAGGAGGATTTTAATGGGGATTAAACGGGAAGTAGTGTTAGTTTTAGATTTTGGAGGCCAATACACACAATTAATAGCGAGGAGAATAAGAGAAGCAAATGTCTTTTGCGAGATTGTTCCTTACAATATTTCTCCAGAGGAAGTACGAAAAAAAGAGCCAAAGGGAATTGTTCTTTCTGGAGGACCTGCTAGTGTATATGCAAAAAATGCTCCTAAATGCGATAAGCGGATTTTCGAATTAGGATATCCTGTGCTAGGTATATGTTATGGTGCACAACTTATGACAGAGCTTTTAGGTGGAAAAGTTGCTCCAGCACCTGTGAAGGAATATGGCAAGACAGAAATTGTTTTAAACAATACTATCCCTTTGTTTAAAGGCATAGAAAGAGACACTATTGTTTGGATGAGTCATACTGATCACATAGAACTTCCCCCTCCAGATTTTAAGGTGGTAGCTTCTACTGACAATTGCCCAATTGCAGCTATTGCGAATGTAGAAAAGAAATTGTACGCAGTTCAATTCCATCCTGAAGTTTCACATACCCATAGAGGAACAGAGATCATAAGAAATTTCTTATTTGAAGTATGTGATTGTGCGGCAGATTGGACAATGGATTCTTTGATTGAGCAGACAGTAAAAGAAATAAAAGCAAAAGTAGGTAAACACAAAGCTGTATGCGCTCTGTCTGGTGGTGTAGATTCTTCGGTTGCTGCTGTTTTAGTAGACAGAGCCATTCACGACCAATTGGTGTGCATTTTTGTTGATACTGGGCTTTTAAGGAAAAATGAAGGAGATATGGTTATCGAAACTTTTAGAAAGAATTATGACATGAACATAATCCGGGTAGATGCAAAGGATAGATTTTTGTCACGGCTTAAAGGAGTTACGGATCCAGAAGAAAAGAGAAAAATTATTGGTAATGTTTTTATAGAAGTTTTTAAAGAAGAAGCTTTAAAAATAGGAGACGTTAAGTTTTTGGTGCAAGGGACTTTGTATCCTGATGTAATAGAAAGTGGCAATGGTGTATCTTCCACTATTAAAAGCCATCACAATGTGGGAGGTTTGCCTGAAGATATAGGCTTTGAACTTATTGAACCTTTGAAAATGCTTTTTAAAGATGAAGTGAGGCAAGTAGGAAAAGAATTAGGAATTCCTGAGGAAATATTATATAGGCAGCCATTCCCCGGCCCAGGCCTTGCAGTCAGGATCCTGGGAGAAGTTACAGAAGAAAAGTTAGAAATTTTAAGGCAAGCTGACAGCATAGTTCTAAGAGAGATGAAAAAATTTGGCTGGTATAATAAAGTGTGGCAATCTTTTGCAGTTTTGCCTGGCGTAAAAAGTGTTGGAGTTATGGGAGATGAAAGAACTTACGCTTATGCCATAATTTTGAGGGTAGTAGATAGCTACGATGGAATGACAGCGGATTGGACAAAGCTTCCTTATGAAATTTTGGAAAGCATATCAACAAGCATTACTAATGAAGTCCCAGGAGTAAACAGAGTGCTTTACGATATTACTTCAAAGCCTCCAGCAACCATAGAGTGGGAATAAAAATCCGAACATTATTTTAATTTTTTATTAAAAAATTCGCAAATGAGGTTGACTAATATTAAAAAAGTTGATAAGATAAAAAGAGGACAACTGAATAAATTTCACTCATATAATCTCGAGAATATGGCTCGAGAGTCTCTACCGAACAACCGTAAATTGTTCGACTATGAGTGAAAGTGTACCTAGGGTTCCAGCCTATTTGTAGGTGTTCGGACCGAGCGGTACAGGTATATTTTTATATACCACACCTTAGGGACAAAAGCCCGGGAGGATAGGTTTCACTCGTATCTTAACTTAATGGGAAATCTATTCTTGCCGGGTTTATTTGTTTTAAATTGTCCCACAAGTTGCAAAATAATATAGAAGAGGAGGATTATAATGGAAAAGGTGAGTAAAATGAGAAACAAAAATTCTTTAGAGAATCTAGCGAATAGGATATGGAGGCTAGAAAACTATAGTACTAATGTAAAAACAGAAATATTAGCTGGGATTACCACATTTATAACAATGGCTTATATTATGTTTGTAAACCCCATTATACTAAAAGAAGCAGGGATGGATGCAGGAGCGGTATTTGTAGCAACTTGTCTTTCAGCAGCTATTGGCACTTTTATGATGGCTTTGTATGCCAATTACCCTTTTGCACAAGCTCCAGGAATGGGACTTAACGCTTTCTTTACTTATACAGTCGTTTTGACAATGGGTTATACTTGGCAAGAGGCTTTAGCTGCAGTTTTTTTCTCAGGAATTATATTTATTTTGATTACTTTGACTGGAATACGTGAAATGATTGTCGATGCTATTCCTTTGTCTTTAAAATATGCAGTAAGTGCGGGTATAGGATTATTTATAGCTTTTATTGGACTTAAAAATTCTGGAATAATTGTACCAAATCAAGCAACATACATTGGATTTGGTGATTTAACTAATCCTGGGACACTTCTTGCTATTGCGGGACTTTTTATAACGGGGATATTGATGTCAAGAAACGTAAAAGGTTCAATACTTCTTGGCATATTGATAACTACAGTATTGGGACTTTTTACTGGAATAGTGAAATTACCCTCTGATTTTAGCATAATTAAAATGCCACCAAGTCTTGCACCTACATTTTTCAAACTCGATATAAAAGGGCTTTTGGGAATTGGTGAGAATATCGGCTTTATTTCTTTAGTTACAAGTGTGCTATATGTAGTGTTGTCTTTTGCTTTTGTAGATTTATTTGATACCATAGGGACCTTTATAGGAACAGGATCAAAAGCAGGAATGTTAGATGAAAATGGTAAAATGCCTAATATGAAAAAAGGACTAATGGCGGATGCTATTGCTACCACGATAGGGTCACTTTTGGGAACTTCTACTGTGACTACTTACGTTGAGAGTGCTGCAGGTATTGCAGAAGGTGGTAGAACGGGACTTACTGCTTTTGTGACAGGCATTTTGTTCTTGGTAGCACTATTTTTCTCACCAATAGCTTTGCTTGTTCCTACAGAGGCAACTGCTCCTGCTCTTATTATTGTTGGCGTTTTGATGATGGGCTCTATTAAAAAGATAAGTTTTGAAGATTTTACAGAGGCTATGCCAGCTTTTCTTACTATAATTGCTATGCCTTTCACTTTTAGCATTGCTAATGGTATTGCTGCAGGTCTTGTTGCATACCCTATCGTAAAAATTGCTTCAGGAAAGGCAAAAGAAATTCACCCAATAGTTTATGTTCTTGCAATTTTATTCATATTGAGATTTATAACTTTGTCAGAGTAAAAATAAGACCCCAATTAGTAACTTACTAATTGGGGTCTTAAAAGAAAAGGAGGTATAAAAATGCCAAAGGTGGCTATAGTTGTTGGAAGTAAATCTGATTTGCCTGTAGTTGAAAGATGCACAAAAATTCTTGAAGAATTTGAAATTTCCTATGATGTTAAAGTGTTGTCTGCCCATAGGACTCCCTTTGAGACACAAGAGTTTGCTGCAAATGCGGATAAATATTATGATATAATCATTGCAGGTGCAGGAAAGGCTGCTCATCTGCCTGGAGTTATTGCTTCTTATACACTCTTGCCCGTTATTGGTCTTCCCATAAAGTCTTCTACTTTAGATGGTCTTGACTCCCTTTTATCAATAGTTCAAATGCCTAAAGGTATTCCTGTTGCAACTGTGGCTATAGATGGAGCAGAAAATGCAGCACTTTTAGCTTGTCATATTCTCTCTTTGAAGTATACTTATTTGAAGGAAGCCTTAGCTGATTATAGGGAAAAAATGGCTGAAGAAGTGTTAAATAATTAAGAGATTGGAGGAGATAAATATGGAAAAAAGAGAATTACTTTATGAAGGAAAAGCCAAAAAAGTCTATAAGACAGAGGAAGAAAACTTTTATATCATCGAATATAAAGATGATGCAACTGCTTTTAATGGCTTAAAGAAGGGCACAATTGCCGAAAAAGGAGTAGTAAATAACAAAGTTTCTGCAATTTTATTTACATTATTAGAAAAAAATAATATACCCACCCATTATGTGAAAAGACTTAGTGATAGGGAAATGTTGGTTAAAAAGGTTGAAATTTTTCCTTTGGAAGTTATCGTGAGAAATTATGCAGCGGGAAGTATTTGTAAAAGATTAGGCCTTGAAGAAGGACTAAAGTTTAAAACGCCTGTATTAGAATTCTCCTATAAAAATGATGAATTGAAAGACCCAATGATTAATGAATATCACATACAAGCTCTCGAATTAGCCACCAAAGAAGAGATCGAAATTATGACAGGAATGACGTTTAAAGTCAACGAAATTTTATCAGAATATTTTTTATCTAAAGACATTATTTTGGTAGATTTTAAATTAGAATTTGGCAAAAGTAATGAAGGAATATTATTAGCTGATGAAATTTCTCCTGATACTTGCAGATTTTGGGACAAAAACACTATGGAAAAACTTGATAAAGATAGATTTAGAAAAGATTTGGGTAAAGTAGAAGAAGCATATTTAGAAATTTTAAAAAGACTTGGAGGTATGTAAAAGTGCTAATTGCAAAAGTCTATATAACTTTAAAAAAGGGAATACTTGACCCTCAAGGAAAAGCAGTGAAGGGAGCTTTGCACTCATTAGGGTACGAAGAAGTAAAAGAGGTGCGGGTTGGGAAATATATAGAATTAACTTTTGAGGATGGCGATTTATCCCTCCTAAAGGATAAAGTAGATGAGATGTGCAAAAGGATACTGACAAACCCAATTATTGAAGATTACACCTTTGAAATTGTGGAGGGATAAAGATGAAATTTGCTGTTATAGTTTTTCCAGGGTCCAATTGCGATGTGGACTGCTATTATGCTGTTAAAGATGGGCTTGGTGAAGAAGTAGAATATGTGTGGCATCAAGAAAAAAATTTGAGTAAGTATGATGTTATAATGTTACCAGGAGGATTTTCTTATGGTGATTATTTGAGGGCAGGAGCTATTGCGAGGTTTTCGCCTGTCATGGAAGCTGTCAGAGAAGAAGCAGAAAAAGGAAAATTTATTATAGGCATATGCAACGGATTTCAGATACTTACAGAAGCAGGGCTTTTGCCGGGAGCTTTGAGAAAAAATGAAGGGCTGAAATTTATTTGCAAGACTGTCAGTATAACAGTTGAAAATGACAAGACTCCTTTTACTACAAGGCTTAAAAAAGGGCAGGAGATTTTACTTCCAATTGCTCATGGAGAAGGTAATTATTATGTAGATGACAAAACTTTACGAGAATTAAAAGAGAACAATCAAATTGTTTTTAGGTACAAAGAAAATATCAACGGCTCTGTTGAGAGAATAGCCGGAGTTATAAATAAAAAAGGAAATGTTTTAGGAATGATGCCTCATCCAGAGAGAGCTTATGCCCCTTGCTGGGTAATACTGACGGGCTTTATATATTAGGATCAATAGTGGATAATTTTGTAAAAGGCGGGGTTTAAGGATGGATAAAATATGGAGAGAATTAGGACTTACTGATGAGGAGTATGAAAAAATTATTTCGATATTAGGAAGAGAGCCTAATATAACTGAATTAGGTATGTATAGTGTTATGTGGTCTGAACATTGTGCCTATAAAAACTCTAAACCTCTTTTAAAATATTTACCTACAAAAGGCGAAAGAGTAATACAAGGACCGGGAGAAAATGCAGGAATATTGGATATTGGAGATAATTTGGCAGTTGTCATGAAGATAGAAAGCCATAATCACCCTTCTGCGATTGAACCTATCAAGGAGCAGCCACAGGTGTCGGGGGAATAATAAGAGATATATTTACAATGGGAGCAAGGCCAATTGCTCTTTTGGATTCTTTGAGATTTGGAATTCCTGAGGATAAAAGGACTAAATATCTCATCGAAAACGTGGTAGCCGGTATAGGGGATTATGGAAATTGCATAGGAATTCCTACAGTAGGTGGAGATACCTATTTTGAAGAAAGTTACAAAGGAAATCCTTTAGTAAATGCGATGTGTGTAGGAATTGTAGAAAAAGACAAAATAAAAAAGGGATAGCAAAAGGCATAGGTAACCCTGTTATGATAGTAGGTGCTACTACGGGGAGAGACGGTATCGGAGGTGCAAGCTTTGCTTCTCAGGAGTTAAGCGAGGAATCGGAAGAAAAAAGACCTTCTGTTCAGGTTGGCGACCCTTTTATGGAAAAACTGCTTCTAGAGGCATGTCTAGAACTTTTTGAAACAGATGCCGTAGTTGCTATACAAGATATGGGAGCGGCAGGTCTTACCTCTTCTTCTTGCGAGATGGCTTCCCGCGGTGGAGTTGGAATGGAAATTGACCTTGATAAAGTGCCTTTGAGAGAAGAGGGAATGACCCCTTATGAAATAATGCTTTCTGAATCTCAAGAGAGAATGTTGGTTGTAGTAGAGAAAGGCAAGGAAGAAGATGTACAAAAGGTATTTAAAAAATGGGGACTGAATGCCGCCACAATAGGGAAAATCACTGATGATGGAATGATAAGAGTGATTAAAGAGGGAAAAATAGTTGCGGAAGTTCCAGCCAAGTCTTTAACAGAAGGTGCTCCACAATATGTGAGAGAAGAAGAAGTGCCTAAATGGCAAGAAGATGTCAATAAGTTGGATATAAATGAGGTAAAACCTCCAGAGGATATGAATAAAGCTCTAAAAGATGTAATTTCTTCTTTAAATATTGCAAGTAAAGAATGGATATACAGTCAATATGATTATATGGTGAGGACAGACACAGTAATAACTCCAGGTATGGATGCAGCTGTTGTGAGGATAAAAGGTACAAAGAAAGCTGTTGCATTGACAACGGACTGCAATGGTAGATATTGTTATTTAGATCCCTATATAGGTTCTCAAGTTGCTGTAGCAGAGGCAGCTCGAAATCTTTGTATGGTTGGTGCTAAGCCTATAGGGGTTACGGATTGTTTGAATTTTGGCAATCCGGAAAAGAAAGAAATATATTGGCAGTTAAAAAATTCTATATTTGGAATAGCTAAAGCCTGTGAAACACTTCAAATCCCTGTGGTAAGCGGAAATGTCAGTCTTTACAATGAAAATGAGGGAGAGGCCATTTATCCTACTCCTGTAATAGGAATGGCAGGACTTATAGAGGATGTATCAAAAATTTGTACAATGGACTTTAAAAAAGAAAGCGATGTAATTATAATTTTAGGTAAGAATAAAGGAGAGCTTGGAGGAAGTGAGTATCTTAAAGTTTGCTTTGGAATGGTAAAAGGGCAACCACCTCGAATAGACTTGGAAGAGGAAAAAAGATTGCAAGAATTGGTGTTAAAACTTATTGATGAAGGCTTAATTAAGTCTTCTCATGACATATCAGAGGGCGGTTTTGCGGCTGCCTTGGTTGAAAGTGCAATTGCAGGCAAAAAAGGTGCAAAAATTTCGCTACAAACTTCTCTTAGAGAGGATGTAGAGTTGTTCTCTGAATCTCAATCAAGAGCATTAATTACTGCAAGTCCTGAAAAGGTAGATGAAGTGTTAAAAATAGCTTATGAATACCAAGTTCCAGCGCAAAAAGTAGGAGTTGTAGAGGGTAAAGATATAGTAATTGATGTAAATGGTAAAAGAATAATAGACCTTCCTTTGGAGGCCTTAGAGGAAAGCTGGAGAGGGAGAATAAAATGGGAAATGGAGAGAAATTAAAAGAGGAATGTGGTGTTTTTGGTGCCTTTAGTTTATCCACTTCAGTTACTTCTTATATCTATTATGGCTTACAAACCTTGCAGCACAGAGGGCAGGAAAGTTCGGGCATAGCTATTTATGATGGCGAAAAAATAAATTGTATTAAGGGGTTGGGACTTGTCAGTGAGGTCTTTAATAAGGAAAATTTAAAGACATTAGAGGGAAAAATGGGGATAGGCCATGTAAGGTATTCTACTACGGGCAGCAATGACATTATAAATGCTCAACCCCTCGTTGCTAATTTTAAAAATGAATATATGGCTCTTGCCCATAATGGCAATTTGATAAACGCAAAAGAGTTAAGGGGTCAATTGGAGGATGACGGTAGAATATTTCAAACTACAACAGATAGCGAAATAATTCTTCATTTAATTGCGAAGAATTTCCAAAAGGGCTTAATAGAAGCCCTCAAGGAAACAATAAAACAAATAAAAGGTTCATATGCTTTGGTGATTTTAGCAGCCAATAAATTAATAGGGATAAGAGATGTAAACAGTATAAGGCCTCTTTGTATAGGTAAAAAAGATGACACTTATTTCTTATCTTCTGAGTCTTGTGCCTTTGACGTAATAGGAGCAGAGTTGATACGAGATGTAGAAGCAGGAGAAATAGTTATAATTGATGGAAAAGGAATAGAGTCTGTTAAGTTAGAAGGAGAAGAAAAAAAGAAGCCTTGTGTTTTTGAATACATCTATTTTGCTAGACCTGACAGTGTCATAGATAGAAAAAGTGTTTATTTTACACGATTGGAGATGGGGAAAAGATTAGCTGAAGAAGCACCTGTAGATGCAGACTTAGTAGTACCAGTTCCAGATTCAGGTGTTGCTGCTGCAAGAGGTTATTCTCTCAAAACAGGTATACCAATGGGGGAAGGACTTATAAAAAATAAATACGTTGGCAGAACTTTTATTGCTCCCGACCAAAGGGATAGAGAGACAGGAGTGAGAATAAAGTTAAATGTTTTAAAAGAATTGATACAAGGCAAAAGGATAGTTTTAATAGATGATTCAATTGTTAGAGGCACAACTATGAAAAGATTAGTGAGTCTACTAAAAAATGGAGGGGCAAAAGAAGTTCATGTGAGGATAAGTTCACCTCCTGTTAAATATTCCTGCTACTTTGGAATTGATACCCCGACAAAAAAAGAACTGATAGCGGCGAGGATGTCAGTTGATAAGATATGCAAAGTAATAGGGGCTGACAGCTTACAGTTTTTAAGCATTGAAGGCTTATAAAAAGTGTAGGACTTAAATTTATTTGCACAGGTTGCTTTGATGGCGACTATCCTATGTATGTTCCAAAAGAAGGAAACAAGTATCTTTTTGAGAAAACATAAAAAGTAGGTGTATAATTATGAATTATAAAGATGCTGGGGTAAATATAGATGAAGGCAATAAACTGGTGGAGATGATAAAGCCAATAGCTAAGCAAACCTTAAATGAATATGTTTTAGAAGGGATAGGAGGTTTTGCTGGTCTTATTGAGATAAAAAATTATAAAAATCCTGTACTTATATCCAGCACTGATGGAGTTGGGACAAAACTTAAAATAGCCTTTATGATGGACAAACACGATACTGTAGGGATAGACCTTGTAGCTATGTGTGTAAATGACATTATTGTAACTGGGGCTAAGCCTTTGTTTTTTCTTGATTATTTTGCTACAGGAAAGTTAAAAAGTGAGACTGCAGTAGAAGTAATCAAAGGAATAGCAGAAGGTTGTAAAATAGCCGGGTGTGCTCTGATAGGAGGAGAGACAGCAGAACTTCCAGGCTTTTATAAAGAAGGAGAGTACGATTTAGCAGGCTTTTGTGTAGGAATAGCAGAAAAAGAAGAGCTGATTGATACAAAATTAATAAAAGAAGGAGATGCCATAATTGGGCTTGCCTCTTCTGGAATTCATAGCAATGGATATTCTTTAGTGAGAAAGATTTTCTTTGAGAAAAACAATTTTTCAGTAAAAGACTTTATACCAGAGCTTGGGATAAATTTAGGAGAGGCACTCCTTACTCCTACAAAAATATATGTCAAGTCAATAGAGGCTTTAAAAGGGTTAAAAATTAAAGGGATGGCTCATATTACCGGTGGAGGTTTTATTGATAATATTCCAAGAATACTAAGAAAAAGTATAGCTGCAAAAATAAACAAAGGAAGTTGGGAAATTCCAGCTATTTTTAATTTAATTCAAAGATTGGGAGATATTGAAGAAAGAGAAATGTATCGCACTTTTAATATGGGGATTGGAATGATAGTTATAGTTGACCCGTCTGATGTAGATAAGGCTTTAGAAAAATTAAATGGCATAGGTGAAAAAGCTTATATAATAGGGGAGATAGTAGAAAGCGAAGGCGGTGTAATTTTATGAACCTTGTGGTGATGGCATCAGGTAACGGGACTGATTTGCAGTCAATAATTGATGCCATTGAAGAAGGATATATAAATGCCAGGATAATTGCTGTCATTAGTGATAAAAAAGGAGCTTATGCTCTTGAAAGGGCAAAAAAACACGGAATTGCTACTTACTGCCTCCCCAAAAAAGAATTAAAAGAAAATTTTCAGGAAGAGTTATTAAAACTTCTTGAAAAATTGAGTCCTGATGGAATAATTCTTGCAGGTTTTTTGACAATTCTCAGTGGAGAAATTGTAGAAAGATTTGAAAACAAGATAATAAATATACATCCCTCACTTATTCCTGCCTTTTGTGGCAAAGGATTTTATGGAATGAAGGTACATCAGGCGGTTTATGAATACGGAGTAAAATACACCGGCTGTACAGTGCACTTTGTTGACCAGGGAGCAGATACTGGCCCAATTATTCTTCAAGAAGTCGTGAAAATCGATGAAGAGGATACGCCAGAGACTATTGCAAAAAAAGTGCTGGAAGTAGAACACAAGGTTTTACCTTATGCAGTTAAGCTTTTTACGGAGGGGAGATTAAAAGTCGAAGGAAGGAAAGTAAGGATATTATAGGGGCTGTGAAAAATCTTGATACAGATATATCATAAACTCGAACGGATCATAAAAATAGAAAAAAGGAGGCAATCTTATGGCCAAAAAAGCGTTAATAAGTGTTTCAAAAAAAGAAGGAATAGTTGAATTTGCTAAAAAGCTAAATGAATTAGGATATGAAGTCATATCAACAGGTGGGACTTATAACCTTCTTAAAGAAAATGGAGTAAATGTAATAAAAGTGTCAGACATAACAGGTTTCCCTGAAATTATGGACGGGAGAGTAAAAACGCTTCACCCTAAAATTCATGGAGGACTTCTTGCAATAAGAGACAATGAAGAGCACATTAAAGCTTTAAAAGAACATGGCATTGAACCAATAGATATAGTTGTCATAAATTTATATCCTTTTAAAGAAACAATCCTCAAAGAAAATGTGACTTTAGAAGAAGCAATAGAAAATATAGACATTGGCGGCCCGTCAATGATAAGGGCTGCAGCTAAAAACTACAAATATGTGACTATTCTTGTAGATCCAAAGGATTATAATACAGTCATTGAAGAAATAAAACAATATGGCAATACAAAAGAAGAGACGAGATTTTATCTGGCAGCAAAAGCTTTTGGTCATACAGCCCTTTACGATTCTTTGATATACAACTATTTGATACAAAAAAATAACATAGAGTTTCCCGAAGTTATGGCCTTTGCCTATGAAAAAGCTCAAGACATGAGATATGGTGAAAATCCTCATCAAAAAGCAGCTTTTTATAAAAATCCTATAAAAGCCTATGGCATTGCAGAATGTGTTAAGCTTCACGGTAAAGAGCTTTCTTTTAACAATATAAACGATGCAAATGCCGCAATAGAGCTTCTAAGAGAGTTTAAAGAACCTGCAGCAGTTGCGGTAAAGCACACAAATCCTTGTGGAGTAGCTATTGCAGATAATATATACAATGCTTACTTAAAAGCTTATGAGAGTGATCCTGTTTCTATTTTTGGGGGAATTGTAGCATTAAATAGAACTGTAGATGTTAAAACAGCTGAAGAACTTATAAAAATATTCTTAGAAATAGTAATTGCTCCAGACTTTGAAGAAGAGGCTTTAGAGATTTTAAAGAAAAAGAAAAACTTAAGGATATTGAGGTTAAAAGAAGGATATGAAAAAGAATATGATTTAAAGAAAGTAGAAGGCGGACTTTTAGTACAAGAAAAAGATGAAATAGATTTAGATGAGAATAATTTGAAAGTAGTTACTAAAAAAGCACCTACTCAAAAAGAGATGGAAGATTTAAGGTTTGCCTGGAAGGTAGTAAAGCACGTAAAATCCAATGCGATTGTTTTAGCAAAAGATGGAGCTACAGTAGGTATTGGCGTGGGACAAGTCAACAGGATATGGCCGACAGAACAAGCAATCAAACAAGCAGGCGAAAAAGCAAAGGGAAGTGTCCTTGCATCAGATGCCTTTTTCCCATTTCCAGATGTTGTGGAGGTAGCTTCAAAGGCTGGTATAACTGCTATAATCCAGCCGGGTGGTTCAAAAAACGATGAACTATCAATTGAAGCTGCAGACAAAGGTGGCATATCAATGATATTTACTGGCATAAGGCACTTTAAACATTGAGGAGGATTTAGTATGAAGGTTTTAGTCATAGGGGGCGGAGGAAGAGAACATGCAATTGTTCACAAACTTTCACAAAGTTCTAAAGTAGATAAAATCTACTGTGCTCCCGGAAATGCTGGCATAGGTCTTTTGGCAGAATGTGTTGACATAAAAGTTGGTGATATTGAAAGGCTTAAAGAATTTGCTATAAAAAATAACATTGATTTAACAGTTGTAGGGCCAGAGATGCCACTGGTTCAAGGTATTGTGGATGAATTTGAAAAAGCAAGGCTTAAAATCTTTGGGCCTAATAAAAGTGCTGCGGCTATTGAGGGGAGCAAATATTTTACTAAACAGCTTCTTTCTAAATACAATATTCCTACTGGAAGGTTTAAAGCTTTTGATAAGTATCAGGAGGTTCTGAAGTTTTTAAAAGAGGCATGGTATCCTGTTGTGATGAAAGCAGATGGACTGGCACAGGGTAAAGGAGTGTTTATTGTAAAAGATTTTATAGAGGCAAAAGAAGTTCTTGATTTAATGATGAAAAAAAGGATTTTTGGTGCATCAGGAGATATAGTAATAATAGAAGAGATGCTTTTTGGAAAAGAAGCGTCAGTATTCGCATTTACAGATGGAGAAAATATTTTACCTATGGTTTCTGCTATGGATTACAAAAAGGTCTATGAAGGAGACAAAGGTCCTAACACTGGAGGTATGGGAAGCATTGCACCAAATCCTTATCTTGAGGAAGAAACTTTAAAAGAAGTAATGGAAAGTATTTTAAAACCAATGGTAAAGGCACTTCAAAAAGAAGGCATTGTATATAAAGGAGTGTTGTACGCAGGTTTAATGCTTACAAAAGAAGGACCTAAGGTTTTAGAATTTAATGCAAGATTTGGAGACCCTGAAACACAAGTTGTACTGCCCCTTTTAAAAACAGACCTTATTGATATAATGGAAGCTACCATAGAAGGAAAACTTGATAAAATACAAATTGAATGGGAAAACAAAAAGGCTGTATGTGTTGTTGCGGTATCAAACGGTTACCCCGGGGAATATCAGATAGGTTTTGAGATAACGGGGTTAGAAAAAGTAAAAGAGGCCTTTGTATACCATGCAGGAACGGCATTAAAAGATGGTAAAATTACCACATCGGGTGGAAGGGTACTTGCTGTTACTACAACAGGGGATTCGTATGAGGAAGCGAGAGAAAAAGTTTATAAGGAGATTGAAAAAATACGCTTTGATGGAATGTATTATAGAAAAGATATCGCTTTATTGAGCCAGGTGTAAACCTGGCATTTTTAATTGGCTAAAATTATGGTATAATATCTTCTAACGTGTGTCTTATAATTTTTAAAATGAGGGGAGTATGTGTACAATCAAGACAAAACTTTGTCACTTCTTTGTGAAATGACTGGAAAAAAAGATTATTTTTCAATTTTGTACAGAAAATAAGTAATGAATTATGATATAAATAACTACCATGGTGTATATAATTAATTGACTTAAATTTTTATTAGGATGTGATGAAATGGACTTACGACCAATAGGCATTTTTGACTCCGGAGTGGGAGGACTTACAGTACTAAAAAGACTTGTTGAGGTTTTACCTGGAGAAGATTATATTTACTTTGGTGATACAAAAAGAGTTCCCTATGGCGATAGAAGTGAAGAAGAGATAAAAAAATTTGCAAAACAGATTTTAAATTTTATGAGAGAACAAAAAGTCAAAGCAGTAGTAATAGCTTGTAATACTACTTGTGCAGTTATAAATAAAAGCGAATATGATGTGGTTCTTTTTGATGTTTTAAAAGCGGGAGCAGAGAGCGCTGCCCTATATACTATAAACAAAAAAATAGGTGTTATTGCAACTACAAGAACTGTTGAAAGCAAAAGCTATGAAAAGAATATAAAAATTATTGATAAAAATATTAAAGTTTACCAAAAGGCATGTCCGGAATTTGTCCCTCTTATTGAAAAAGGATTATACAATTCTCCAATAGCTTTTGAAACTGCTTCTAATTGTTTAAAAGAATTAAAAGAAAAAGATATAGATACTCTTGTTTTAGGTTGTACTCATTATCCTTTAATGATGGAAGTTATAGAAGAAATAGTGGGAGAAAATGTAAAAATAGTAGACCCTGCAATTAAATTAGCCTATGATGTTAAAGATTATTTATTAAGGAGAGATTTATTTAATATTCAAAACATTGGCAAGACAAAATTTTTTGTAAGTGGAGATAAAGATAATTTTATCAAAACGGCAGAAATGCTATTAGGCGAGAAAATTGAGAATGTTTTGCATGTAGACATAGAAAAATATTAACAGGTGGGATTTGGGATGGATATTCTCAAAGAAGTTAAAAAAGTAGAAAAAGAAGTAATAGAATTAAGACGAAAAATACACATGTACCCTGAATTAGGTTTTGAAGAAACAAAAACTTCTGAAATTGTTTATGATTATTTAAAAAATTTAGGGATTGAGGTAGAAAGAATTGCTAAAACTGGCGTTGTGGGGACCCTTAAAGGCAATGGAAGCAAGACGATAGCTATAAGAGCAGATATGGACGCTCTTCCAATTCAAGAAGAAAATGATGTAGAATATGCATCGCAGATTCCAGGAAGAATGCATGCTTGTGGGCATGATGTTCATACAGCTATACTTCTTGGTACTGCTAAACTTTTGGAAAATATGAGAGATAAGTTAAAGGGAAATGTTAAGTTTATATTTCAACCAGCGGAAGAAACAACGGGGGGAGCTCTTCCGATGATTGAAGAAGGAGTTTTAGAAAATCCTAAAGTTGATGCTATAATAGGACTACATGTAGACCCAGAACTTCAAGTGGGACAAATAGGGATAACCTATGGAAAAGCTTATGCTTCTTCTGACATGATAGATATAATTGTGAAAGGAAAAAGTAGTCATGGAGCTGAACCCCACAAGTCAGTAGATGCTATAGTAATTGCAGCTAATATTGTAAATATATTACAAACTGTTGTTAGCAGAAAAGCAAATCCACTAAGTCCTATGGTACTGACTATTGGTACTATTGAAGGAGGATATGCAAGGAATATAATAGCGGATAAAGTGAGGATGTCTGGAATTATAAGAATGATGGAAGAAGAAAAAAGAGATGAAATTGCTAAAACAGTTGAAAGGATTTGTCATAACACAGCTAAAACTATGGGAGGGGAAGTAGAATTTAAAAGAACAAGAGGGTACCCTTGTCTTGTAAATCACAAAGGTATGACAGACCTTGTAAAAGAAACTGCTTTAACTTTGCTGGGGGAAGATAATGTGGTAGAAGTGCTCCCAACAATGGGAGTAGAAGATTTTGCTTACTTCTTGCAAAAAGTTCCTGGCTGTTTTTACAAATTAGGCTGTGGGAATAAAGAAAAGGGGATAAATAAACCTATACATAGCAATCAATTTAATGTGGATGAGGGATGCATTAAAATTGGTGTAGCGTTGCATCTATCCATTGTGTTAAATTATTTAAACTCAAATAGTTAAAAGTAAAACTTGCATGAAAAATTTCATGTAAAAAAATATTTAAATCAAATCTTGACATTTTTCATCAAATGGTGCATAATATTTGTCGGAGAAAAGGTAATGTGAACTTATCACCTCTGCCAACAGGTGAGAGAAAGCCATTAACAATGGTAGATCTTACCCCCCCTTCAATTTAAGTATTTAAAAACTCCCCCTAATCCCCCTTTACTGCCGGCATACTGCCGGTTTTTTTCATATATAAAAAGCACCGCGAATAAACTATTGTGAGGTGTTGTTTATGCACAAGAGGTCATTTATTCGCGGTGCTTTTATATTGACTATTGCCAACATTATAGACAGGAGTATTGGATTTATTTTTAGAATAATTTTATCAAATATGTTAGGCCCAGAAGGTATGGGTATTTATCAATTAGTTCTTCCTATATACTTTGTTTCAATAACTTTTTTAACTTCTGCACGATGGCTGTCACTTCACGCTTTATTTCGGAAGAAAAAGCAAAAGGAAACAAAAAAATGTGTTTAAAATTTTAAAAATTACTTTTTTGATAGTATTGATATTTGCTTTTGCTATTTCTTCCTTGCTCTTTTTTAAGGCAACGTACGTAGCTAAAGAATTACTTCACGAACCAAGAGCACTTTTATCAATTCTTATATTTGCTCCTGTGCTTATCATTGTTGCTTCTTCATCAGTGTTTAAGGGTTTTTTTCAAGGAGTTATAAATATGATACCTGCTTCAGTTTCAGAAATTGTTGAGCAAATAGTGCGCGTATCAATAACTTTATATTTAATCCAACTTTTCACAGGAGCTAAACTTGAGTATTTAGTAGCAATAGCTATATTTGGCATATCTGCAGGTGAAATTGCCAGTTTCCTTATGTACATACTTTTTTACAAAAAAGAAGTGAAAGTTATAAACAGAGAAATGCCTTATGATGGAAGAGAATGGGAGGCTTTTTCTATAGCAAAAACGTTAGTGATTACTGCTATACCCATTACTTTTTCAAAATTAATTGTAAATGTAGTAGATTTAGCGGAATCTTTAATAATTCCTTCAAGACTTGTTGCTTCAGGACTTAGTCACAGTGAAGCAATGTCTGAATTTGGTAAAATGTTAGGTATGGCAATACCTCTTGCATACATGCCAGCAGTTATAACTTCAAGTCTTTCTACTACTGTACTTCCTGCCGTTTCCGAAGCAGCTGCTCTAAGAAAGTGGGATGCAGTAAGACTTAGGATTAACCAAGCAATTGGCTATACTACTTTAGTAGCTTTTCCTGCTATAATTTTATTTTTAGCTCTTCCTGATCAAATTTCTCAGCTTTTGTATCCTTCTTCACCAGGAGTAGGGAATTTTGTGAGAGTGATTTCCCTGGGAAGTATATTCGCGTTTTTAGAAGCAGTGGTGGCGAGTATTCTCCATGGATTAGGAAAACAAACTGTAGTTTTAAAGAATTCCATAATATGGCTAGGGGTGTGTATTGTAGGTATGTATTACTTAACTGCCATGCCACAACTTAGACTTTTTGGATATATATACAGCTTTATATTTGCCGATGCTCTTATTTTAATGCTAAATATGTTTGAGCTCATAAAAATGACAGGATTAAGAATAAACTATTTAAATTGGTTTATAAAACCGATAATTGCGTCAACAATTATGGGAGCAATAGTTATAATTATCCACAGTAAATTGTTGGAAACTAATGTTAATATGTGGATAAATATTTTTTTGTCAATTTTAACAGGGTTTCTTGCCTATTTAATGCTTTGTTCTGCCTTGCAACTGCCTTATATTGAAGAATTAAAGAAAATAATTTTGTTGAAAAATTAACAATAATAGTATATAATAAAAATAAAACTAAGCCCAAGGGAATTTTCCTGAGGGTAAGGGAGGAGATAAAATATGGTAAAAGAAAAAGCAGATTTTATTAATGATGAAAAGATAAGACAAGATTTGGAAAAGGCTAAAAAAGCGACAAGTAAAGATGCATTAGAAATTATAGAGAAAGCTAAAAACCTAAAAGGCATTACTCCTGAAGAAGCAGCGGTACTTTTAAATGTAGAAGATGAGGATTTGCTCAATGAGATGTTTAAAGTAGCAAGGTATATAAAAGAAGAAATATACGGGAATAGGATTGTGATTTTTGCTCCCCTCTATGTTAGTAACTACTGTGTAAACAACTGTAGATATTGTGGTTACAGACATTCTAATGAACAACAAAGAAAAAAACTTACAATGGAAGAAGTGAGAAGAGAAGTTGAAATTTTGGAAGAGATGGGACATAAGAGATTAGCAGTTGAAGCTGGAGAAGACCCTGTAAATTGCCCTATAGATTATATTGTTGACGTAATAAAGACGATATACGATACAAAACTTAAGAACGGAAGTATTAGAAGAGTAAATGTAAATATTGCTGCGACTACTGTAGAAAATTACAAAAAACTCAAAAAAGTGGGAATAGGAACTTATGTTTTATTCCAAGAAACTTATCACAGGCCCACGTATGAATACATGCATCCCCAAGGGCCAAAACACGATTATGATTATCATTTGACTGCTATGGATAGGGCTATGGAAGCGGGGATTGACGATGTAGGATTAGGAGTTTTGTATGGGCTTTATGATTATAAATACGAAACTGTTGCAATGCTTTATCATGCGAACCATTTAGAGGAGAAATTTGGAGTTGGGCCACATACTATTTCAGTACCGCGACTTAGACCAGCCCTTAACATTTCTATAGATAAATTTCCATATATTGTATCAGACAAAGATTTCAAAAAATTAGTAGCAGTCATAAGAATGGCAGTACCTTATACAGGAATGATTTTGTCTACAAGAGAAAAACCTAAATTTAGAGAAGAGGTAATAAGCATTGGTATTTCTCAGATTAGTGCCGGTTCTTGTACAGGAGTAGGTGGATATCATGAAGAGATATCCAAAAAGGGCGGCTCAAAGCCACAATTTGAGGTAGAAGACAAAAGAAGCCTAATGAAATTTTAAGGACTTTGTGTGAACAAGGGTATCTCCCAAGTTATTGTACTGCCTGCTACAGGATGGGACGTACAGGAGATAGGTTTATGAGTTTTGCAAAATCAGGGCAAATACACAACTTCTGCCTACCAAATGCTATACTGACCTTTAAAGAATTTTTAATTGATTATGGAGATGAAAAAACCAAGAAAATTGGAGAAAAAGCAATAGCGGTAAATTTAGAGAAAATTCCATCAAGAACTGTAAGAGAAGAGACAAAGAGAAGGCTTACAAGAATAGAAAATGGAGAAAGAGACCTTTATTTTTAATAACAAAATGCCAAGAAAATAAAACTTATCAACAAACTGAGACCTCATTTTCACGAGGTCTCAGTTTGTTGACAAACTTTCGAAAATAGGATATTTTGCATAAGGAACGACTTGTGACAAAGCGGCAACAAAACTTAACAAGACCGAGGGTGGAGGCAGAGCCGTAGCCACGGATGGCGGAGGCGGGCACTAAGACAGGGATGTCGAATGTGCCCGGAACCTGCCGGAGCCCGAAGGTCGAGTTTAGTTTTGTCGCTTTGGAACATTGGAGTGACGATGCAAAATATCCTATTTTAAAATTTTTTGACTTTGTCAACGAAATAAGACCTCGCTTTCACGAGGTCTTATTTTGTATATTTTTACAATTAAAAATATGACACAATGCTAATGCCAGATGATTTACATCTTTTCCTTGTTAATTTAGCAATTAAGTGTATAATATAGTTGTAAAAAGAGATACTATTATTAAATTAATGGCACATAAAAGTGATGATGTAAAATGAATAAATTAAGAGGGCGCCAACTGCAAATTTTAAGAAAGATACTGTCCGCAACAAGTACAAGAATAGAAGACATTATGAAAGAATTTGATATAAGCAAAAGGACAGTATACAGAGAAATTGCTTCTATAAATGAATTTGTTAAAAATTACAACTTAAAAATTGTAAATAAAACTTATGGACTGGCTATAGAGGGTAATATTGCTGATATTGAGAAACTAAAGCTAGATATAGTAGGATATCCTTCAGAATTTGAAACAAAAGAGAGAAGAAAGATGATATTGTCAGAGCTTTTGCAGCTAAAAGAAGCTGTTAAATTACAGTATTTCAGCAAAAAATTTGGCGTCACCACTTCTACAATAAGTTATGACCTTAAAGAATTGGAAAAGTGGCTTAAAAAACAAGGATTAACATTAATAACAAAGCCAGGTTATGGCGTTTATATATCAGGAAGCGAAAACTCTTTTAGAAAAGCTATAGCTAATTTTTTGTATGAAAATTTTGATACTAAAGATTTGATTGATTTCTTAAAAACAGGATTTCTCGCAAAAAACAATATTGAAAAAAACATAGATTTAAGGCTTTTAAACTTAATTGACTACGATACTGTTTTGAAAATAGAAAAGGCAATTTTAAAAGTAGAATCGGAAATTGACTACGAAATTGTAGAAAGTTCTTATTTAGGTCTTGTTGTTCACCTTGCCTTGGCTATAAAAAGGCTTCAAAATGGTGAAACTATTGAAATGGGGGAAGACAATTTACAGGAACTTAAAAAGACTAGCGAATATAAATTTGCTAAAAAGTTAGCTAAATATTTACAAGAAGAATTGGATATATCTATACCTGAAGATGAGATTGGTTATGTGACAATACACCTTATAGGTGCAAAGTACAGGTCAACTACTCAAAATTACAATGACAAAGACATAGAGATTATTGCCTGGGACATGATAAAAGAAGCAGAAAAAATTTTTGATGTCAGTTTTTCAAAAGATGAGTTTTTGGAAGATGGCTTAAAGAGCCATTTAGTTCCTGCAGTATACAGATTGAAGATGGGACTTGATATAAGAAACCCTTTGTTGGAGGATATAAAGACAAAATATCCTTTGCTTTTTGAAAAAAGTAATAGAGTTTGCGATGTTTTGCGAAAAAGATTAAACCTGGATATTCCAGAAGATGAGATCGGATATATTGCTATGCATTTTGGTGCAGCTTTAGAGAGGAAAAAAGAAGCTTCCCAAAAATACAACATAATGGTGGTATGTGCTAGTGGTATTGGAACCTCCAGAATGCTAATGTCAAAACTTCAGATGTTTCCACAAATAAACATAGTAGATGTTACCTCTAGTATAAAACTAAAAGATCTAAAAGGAAGAGATGATATAGACTTAATTGTTTCTACAATACCTCTTGACATAAAAGACAAAAAAGTCGTTGTAGTAAATCCTTTGCTTTTAAAAGAAGATGTAGAAAAGTTAAAAAATGCATTAAACACGGACTTTATTATGGAATATGGAATAAAAAGAGAAGAAGAAGGAAATTTTAAAAAAGAGGCTTTACACATAGCCAATTATGGCAAGAGAATTTTAGAGCTATGCGATGCCACCAGTTATATGGCTGTAAAAGGTGAAAATTCTCCTCAAATAATAGAGTATATTCTAAAGAATTTGGTGGGTAAAAATTTAATTAATGAAGATCAAAAAGAACAAATAAAGGAAAGACTTTTAAAAAGAGAAAGCTTGGGTAAAATAGTATTACCCAATAAAGGATTTGTCATATATCACTGTACAATTTTAAATATAGATATTCCTATAGTAGTTGTAGGAAATTGATAGAAGAGGTTAAGATGAAAAATCTTATAGGAGATTATGAAAAAATAAAGACAGCTTTTTTGATGGTGGCACCAGAAGGCGATAGAGAGGGAATCGAAGTTTTGGGGGATTTGAGCATGTCATTAATTGAAAGAGTTGATTTAGTAAATACTCTTAACGAAGCACAGACCCAAAATGAGGTCAAAGAAAAAATAAAAGAGGTGTTATTGAGAAAATTTTATGAAGAAGTAAAAAGGGTAATTTAGGAGAGGATCAGAAATGTTCAGCATATCGAGAGTTCAAAGAAAAATTTTTTATTTACTTTTAGGAGTAGTATGGTTTTCTACAGGATTTTATGCCATGCTTCATGATAGTGTCATTAGTGGCTTAAAAATAATGGCTTTTGGAAGTACCTTTATGTTGATAGTGTTTGCAATACAGACTTATGTCATAAAAATGATACAACTTTATGATAGCAACCTACAAAAACAACATAAAAAGCTTAAAAAGAAAAAAATGAAATAATCTTTGGAAGGAGGTGTTAAAAATGGGAATAAGAGGAGTAATACTCTGCAGCTGGGGAGCAACTTCCAGTGCGCTTGCTAAAAAAGTAACAGATGAAGCTAAAAAGCAAGGATTGGACGTTGTGGTAGATGCCGGAGGTACAGGAGAATTCAAAAAGAAAGCAGAGGAGTACGATGTAGCATTATTAGAACCGCAAGTAAGGCATCTCAAAAAAGAAATTGAGTCAATTGCTTCCAAATACAATATCCCTGTTGATATAGTTGATATGCAAGCTTTTGCTATGATGGATGGCAAAAAAATATTAAATCAAATAATTGAGCTTGCTAAAAAAAGTGGAAAAGAAGTTTAAGGAGGGAATAAAATGAACGATAGGCTTTCAAACAATTGGTTTATGAAGTGGATGGAAGAGTCTTTGATGCCAGTTCTTGCCCGTATGGCGCAAAATGTGTATTTGCAGTCAATTAGAGATGCATTTTCAAGTTTTGCTTTGCCTGTGATTTTGACTGGTGCTCTTTTCTTGATTATAGCGAATCCACCAGAGGGAATTAATTGGGCACCTATACATGCATGGGCAAGAGCAGTAAAACCTATTGCCGCACAAATCCTGATACCTTTCCAACTCACTTTTGGGATAATGGCTATGATGGTAGCCTTTGGTACAGCTTATAGCCTTGCTACGCGCTGGGACTTAGATGAGACGATGACGGGAATTATTTCAATGTTAGCGTTTTTTATAACAAGCTTTCCTGCAACAGATGTGACAAAAGTTACTTTTGGAGATGTACTAAATTATCTCGGTGGACAAGGCTTGTTTGTAGCAATAATAATAGGGATAATTTCGGCAATAGTTGTGAGATTCTTTAACAAAAGTGGCTTGGTAATAAAAATGCCTGAAGGTGTACCACCTTATGTGGTAAGAAGCTTTTTGGCATTCGTTCCGATGTTTGTAATGGTAGTGTCAGCGTGGATTGTAGAATGGATTGTCTGGTCAAACTTCCATATAACATTGCCACAATTGGTGCTTGACTTATTTAAACCCCTTGTTGCTGCATCAAATAGTTATCCTGCAGCTTTAGCTGAAATAATACTCATGATGCTTTTGTGGTCATTAGGAATTCACGGTATGAATGTTGTTTCCTCAATTGCTTATCCTTTCTGGATGACTCAATTAGCTGCAAATGCAGAAGCTGCAGCAAAAGGGCTGCCTTTACCAGGCATTGTAACTGAACCTTTCTTCCATGTGTTTACTCATTTAGGTGGTTCAGGTACTACATGGGCTTTGACAATAATGTTTTTACTTTCAGCTTCTGCACAACTTAGGACAATTGGGAGAGCTGAGCTTATACCTGCAATATTTAATATAAACGAGCCACTAATTTTTGGTACACCTATTGTGTTAAATCCGATACTCATTATTCCGTTTATATTAGCTCCAGCAGCTGTTGTAACAATAAATTACTTTGCTTTTGCTGTAAACTTAGTACCAAGACCTTTAATACAATTGCCTTTTACAGTTCCAGTTTTTATAAGCGGATTTTTATCTACTGGTGGTCATTGGCAAGGAGCTTTGTTGCAGCTGGTAAATTTAATTGTAACAGCGATTATATATTATCCCTTCTTTAAAATGTATGAAGCTCAACTTTTAAAAAACGAAAAGCAAGCAGCAGACCACGAGTAATTTGTGATGGGAGTGAAACTAATGGAGTTAGAACAGATAATATATAACTTAGTATTACATGGAGGAAATGCAAGGGCAGAGGCTTATGAAGCATTGGATGCAGCCGAAAGAGGAGACTTTGAAGAAGCTGAAAAGCATCTTGAAAAAGCAGATGAAGAGTTTTATGAAGGTCATAAATACCAAAATATGCTCACTCAAGGAGAACAAAATGCGGCTCCAAATTTTCTAGTAATTCATGCTCAAGACCAGCTTATGACAGCCCTTGCTGAAAAAAATTTAATAAAAAGAATGATTGAGCTCTATAAAAGAGTCAATCAATTAGAAAAAAGACAATAATAAAAGCCCCTCACTACCCGGAAGTTCCGGGTAGTATTTTTATAATAATTATATCACCTTGTTTCTTTTTTGTCATTATGACCCGAAGCTTTGAAAGTCATTTGTCCACAAGACAACTACAAATCTATTTTGTATACGTTATAAAAAATCGCTTTAAAGTATTGAATTATTTTTTAATATTTATTACAATATATTTGTAAACAATTAAATTATTTCATTAGGTGAGGGATAATTATGTATGAATCTAAAATTAAAGATGAACTTGTTGACCAGTTATTTGAGGCCATTTTAAAACTTAGAAATATAGAGGAATGTTACAGATTTTTTGAAGATATTGCTACAATAAATGAAATAAAGGCATTAGCCCAAAGATTGGAGGTTGCAAAAATGCTTCGCCAAAAAAAGACTTACATAGAAATTGCAGAAAAGACAGGAGCAAGTACTGCTACCATAAGCAGAGTAAATAGGGCATTGAATTATGGAGCAAATGGATATAAAATTATATTAGACAGGTTAGAATCAGAATCCCGGGAATAAAACCGGGCTTTTTTAAAACTAAATTGGAGTGAGAAAAATGAACAGCATATTAAATAACCTCAATGACAAACAAAAAGAAGCAGTTATGACTACAGAAGGACCTCTTTTGATATTAGCGGGAGCTGGAAGCGGAAAAACTCGTGTTTTGACTCATAGAATTGCTTATCTTATAAAAGAGAAAAAAATCTCTCCTTCTAACATACTGGCTATCACTTTTACAAATAAAGCGGCAGAGGAAATGAAAACAAGAGTAGAAGAGTTACTGGGTTATATAGGAGACCTGTGGGTATCTACATTTCATTCAGCCAGTGTGAGAATTTTAAGGAGAGATATTGACAAAATAGGATATGACAGAAATTTTGTCATATTTGACACTACTGACCAAAAGGCTTTAATACAGGAATGCCTTAAAGAGCTAAATTTAAGTGAAAAACAGTATCCTGTGAAAACTGTCTTAAATGCTATTTCTTCTGCAAAGGATAAAATGGTAACTCCAGAAGAGTATATTCATGTTTTTGGAAATGAATACAGGAGTAAGAAAATAAGTGAAATATACAAATTATATCAAAAAAAGTTAAAGAAAAACAATGCACTTGATTTTGATGACATAATTATAAAAACCATTGAACTTTTTAAGGAAAGCCCAGAAGTTTTAGACTTTTACCAGAGGAAATTTAAATACATAATGGTAGATGAATATCAAGACACAAATATGCCTCAATACCATTTTGTGAATATGTTAGCCCAAAAATACAGAAACTTATGTGTAGTTGGTGATGATGACCAAAGCATATATGGTTGGAGAGGGGCAGATGTAGGTAACATATTAAATTTCGAGAAAGATTATCCTGAGGCTAAAGTTATAAAATTAGAGCAAAACTATCGTTCTACCAAAACAATATTGGAAGCAGCCAATTATGTCATAGATAATAATATAAGAAGGAAGAAAAAAACTTTATGGACAAATAATGAACAAGGAGAAAAGATAATTCTCTGTGAATTAGAGAATGAGAGGGAAGAGGCGGAATTTGTGATACAAGAAATAATCAACTTAAAAGAAAGAGAAAATAGAAGTTTTAGAGATTTTGCTATTTTATACAGGACAAATGCCCAGTCCCGTGCTTTTGAGGAAGCCTTAATGAGGGTGCGAATTCCTTACAAAGTGGTCGGAGCTTTAAGGTTTTACGACAGAAAAGAAATAAAAGACATAATTGCCTATTTGAGAATACTTGTAAATCCTTATGATGACATATCTTTTAAAAGGATAATAAACATTCCTAAAAGAGGTATTGGAGCTGCAACCATTGAAGCATTAGAGGCTACAGCTTTGGAGAAAGACACCAGTCTTTTTTTTGCAATAGATGATGTAAAAGTAAGCCAAAGGGCTAAAAATAGCCTTTTAGAATTTAAGGAGTTTATTTTAGAATTAATTGATAAAAAAGATACAATGACTGTCAGTGAAGTAATAAAATACATTTTAGAAGAGACTGGATATATAGAGGAGTTAAAAAGAGAAGAATCAGAGCAAGCAGAGGGAAGAATAGAAAACCTAAATGAGTTTTTAAACGCGGCTTATGAATTTGAAGAGTCTTCAGAGGACAAATCTTTGGAAGCATTTTTGTCCGGCATAACATTGGTCTCAGACATTGACTTGGCTGGAGAGATTGGAGAAAGCGTTGTTCTCATGACATTGCACTCTGCGAAGGGGCTAGAATTTCCCGTTGTATTTATGGTAGGCATGGAAGAAGGGGTGTTTCCTTCTTTTAAGTCCTTTACAGATGAGCACGAATTAGAAGAGGAAAGACGGCTTTGTTATGTTGGCATTACCAGGTCTAAAGAAAAACTCTATTTGACCTATGCAAGGAGGAGAAATTTATATGGCAAGTCTCAGTACGGCACCTATTCCCGTTTTATAAGCGAAATACCTGAAAGGTTTTTAGTAAGATACCATGAATTGTCAAAGCCGAAAGAAGAATACAGACCCGTATCTAGCTATATAGAAAGGAAAACTTATGAAAAGACTCAATATAATTTGGGAGATAAAGTAGAGCATAAAATATGGGGGATAGGTACTGTAGTCAAAGTAGAGGGAGAAGAGATTACAGTTGCCTTTCCAAATGTGGGCCTAAAAAAGTTAGACTTAAAATTTGCTCCTATTAAAGCTATTTCTTGAAATGTGGAGGTCGAATTATGGATCCAAAAGAAAGGATAAAGGAATTGAGAGAAAAAATAAATTATCACAATTACAGATATTACGTTTTGGACCAACCAGAGATTTCAGACTATGAGTACGACATGCTGATGAGAGAACTTATAGAATTAGAAGAAAAATATCCAGAACTTAAAACTCCAGACTCTCCATCCCAAAGGGTAGGTGGGGAGCCTTTAAAGGAATTTGAGCCTTTTACCCATATAGTTCCAATGCTGAGTTTGGCTAATGCTTTTTCTGAAGGAGAGCTTAAAGATTTTGACAGAAGAGTAAGAGAGGTAGTGGGAGATGTAGAGTACGTAGTAGAATTAAAAATTGACGGCTTATCTGTGGAACTAATTTATGAAAATGGCATATTTACTGTGGGTTCTACAAGGGGAGACGGGATTATAGGAGAAAATGTTACACCAAATTTAAAAACTATAAAGTCAATTCCTTTAAGGCTTAAGGACAATGTAAGCCTTGTTGTAAGGGGAGAGGTTTTTATGCCTCGCGCTTCTTTTGAAAGATTAAACACAGAAAGAGAAAAATTAGGGGAAAGCCTTTTTGCAAATCCTAGAAATGCCGCAGCAGGTTCTTTAAGGCAATTAGACCCTAAAGTGACTGCGAAAAGGGATTTGGACATTTTTATTTTTAACCTTCAAAGGGTTGAGGGTAGAAAATTTAAAACTCACGTCGAGACATTAGAATTTTTAAAAGAACAAGGGTTTAAAGTAATACCCATTCACAAAAAATGTAGCAATATAGATGAAGTAATAAGAGAAATAGAAGAAATAAGAAATTTAAAAGATAAACTGCCTTATGATATTGATGGAGCAGTAGTAAAGGTAAATGACCTTGAAAAGAGGGAGATTTTAGGTCAGACTGCAAAGGAACCAAGATGGGCTATTGCTTTTAAATATCCTGCAGAGAGGAAAAAAACAAAAGTTTTGGACATAATAGTTCAAGTAGGAAGAACCGGAGCTTTGACTCCTACAGCTATATTGGAGCCAGTGCCCATCTCAGGTTCTGTTGTAAGCCGAGCAACCCTTCACAATGAGGACTACATAAAAGAGAAAGACATAAGGATAGGAGATACAGTAATAATTCAAAAAGCGGGAGAAATCATTCCTGAAGTAGTAGAAGTGGTAAAAGAAGAGAGGACTGGACAAGAAAGAGAATTTGTAATGCCAGATAGATGCCCCGTTTGTGGTGCTTTAGCTGTAAGGCTTCCCGGAGAAGCCGTAAGGCGTTGTACCAGCGTTAACTGTCCTGCTCAGCTTTTAAGAGGTATTATCCATTTTGCTTCTAAAGATGCAATGGACATAGAAGGGTTGGGACCAGCTATAATAAATCAGCTTTTGTCAAATGGGCTAATTCACAACATAGCAGATTTGTATTATCTTAAATACGAAGATTTAATACAATTAGAAAGAATGGGAGACAAATCTGTTAAAAATTTATTAAATGCTATTGAAGAAAGCAAAACAAGGGATTTAGATAGATTGCTCTTTGGCTTGGGTATAAACTTAATAGGCAGTAAAGCTGCCCAAGTGATCGCGGAGCATTTTAAGACAATAGACGATATTATGAAGGCAAAATTTGAAGATTTTACAAAGTTGCCTGACGTAGGACCTAAGATGGCAAGAAGCATAGTTTCCTTTTTTGCAGAAAAGCAAAATGTAGAGACAATTGAAAAACTTAAAAAGGCTGGAGTAAACATGAAAAAACTTTCAAAAGAAAAAGTAAGCAGCATATTTGAAGGGAAAACTTTCGTTTTGACAGGGGCGTTGGAAAATTACACGAGAGAAGAAGCTACCAGAATAATTGAAGAAAGAGGTGGAAAAGTTACAAATTCAGTAAGTAAAAAAACGGACTACGTATTAGTAGGGAAGGATCCTGGTTCTAAACTTAAAAAAGCTCAAGAATTGGGAATAGAGATAATTGATGAAAAACAATTTGAAGAAATGCTAAAAGGTGAAAATATTTAAAAACTCCATCCTTCAAAAAATATGTTTTTGTGGTAAACTATAAGAGGTGGACAATAATAAAGGAAAGGTGTGATAGCATGGCTATTAGTAGGAGTGAAGTTGAGCATGTGGCTAAACTAGCCCGCCTCAAATTTTCGCAAGAGGAAATAGAAGAGTTTACAGTGCAACTGAGTAAAATTATCGACTATGTAAACAAATTAAACGAATTGGACACTGAAAATGTAGAGCCTACAGCTCATATAGTGCCAATCCATAATGTATTTAGAGAAGACGAAGTAAAGCCTTCAATGGGCAGAGACAAAATATTGATGAATGCACCTTATAAAGAGAACGGATGCTTTAAAGTGCCTAAGATAATAGAATGAGGAGGTACATAAATGGAATTATATAGTTTGACAATTCACGAACTTAGAGAACTTCTAAAAAAGAGAGAAGTCAGTGCTTTGGAAGTGACAAAATCCTATCTTGAAAGAATAAAAGAAGTAGAACCTAAAATAGATGCTCTTATCACAATTACAGAGGATTTTGCCTTGCAAAAGGCAAAAGAGGCAGATGAGAAAATCAAAAAAGGAGAAGACACGGCCCTTACAGGCATTCCTGTGATAATAAAGGACAACATTTCTACTGAGGGAATAAAAACCACTTGTTCTTCTAAGATGCTAGAAAACTATATTCCTCCCTATAATGCTACAGTAGTGGAAAAATTATTAGAAGAAGGAGCGGTGATTTTAGGAAAATCCAATTTAGACGAATTTGCAATGGGCTCTTCTACAGAAAATTCCGCTTTTAAAACTACAAAAAATCCGTGGGACTTATCCCGTGTTCCAGGAGGGTCTTCTGGTGGTTCTGCAGCAGCTATAGCAGCAGATGAAGCGGCTTTTGCCTTGGGTTCAGATACAGGTGGTTCTATAAGACAACCAGCTTCTCTATGTGGTGTAGTAGGGATGAAACCTACTTATGGATTGGTGTCAAGATATGGACTTGTAGCTTTTGCTTCCTCCCTTGACCAGATTGGGCCCTTTACAAAAGATGTTACGGACTGTGCTATTGTATTAAATACAATTATAGGGCATGACCCAAAAGACTCCACCTCTTTAAAAATAGACAAGTCTGATTACACTTCTTATCTCAACGAAGATATTAAAGGCTTGAGGATAGGAGTGGCTAAAGAATTTTTTGGGGAGGGAATAGAAGAAGGAGTAAAAGAAACTGTACAAGAATCTATAAAAGTTTTACAAGACTTAGGTGCAGAAATCATAGATATCTCTATTCCTTATGTAGAATATGCTCTTCCAGCTTATTATATAATCGCTTCGGCAGAGGCTAGTTCTAACCTTGCGAGGTATGATGGTATAAGATACGGCCATATTGCAGAAAAATATGAAGATTTAATTGATATGTACATGGTCACGAGAAGTGAAGGATTTGGAAAAGAAGTAAAGAGAAGGATAATGCTAGGGACTTACGCTTTAAGTTCGGGCTATTACGATGCCTATTACAAAAAAGCATTAAAGGTCAGGACTCTCATTAAGAATGACTTTGAAAAAGCTTTTGAAAAATGTGATGTAATAATAGGTCCAACAAGTCCTACTGTAGCTTTTAAAATTGGAGAAAGGACAAACGATCCGTTAGCCATGTACTTAGCAGATATATACACTGTATCGGTTAACATAGCGGGGCTTCCTGGAATATCCATACCTTGTGGTCTTTCAGATGGCTTACCTGTTGGACTTCAGATAATTGGCAGACACTTTGACGAAGGAAGAATATTAAACGTCGCTTACGCTTTTGAACAAGCCAATAAATTTAGTGCAAAACCACAGGCCATAGGAGGTGCAAGATAATGAAGTACGAAGCAGTGATTGGCTTAGAGGTCCATGCCGAACTTTTGACAGAGAGCAAAATTTTTTGTAGCTGTACTACCAAATTTGGCGGAGAACCTAATACCCATGTATGCCCTGTATGTCTTGGGCTTCCTGGGACTTTACCAGTTTTAAATAAAAAAGTTGTAGAATATGCTGTAAGAGCGGGACTTGCTCTAAACTGCACAATTGCAAACTTCAGCAAGATGGACAGAAAAAACTATTTTTACCCTGATTTGCCTAAAGCTTATCAGATTTCTCAATATGACCTTCCCTTGTGCAGCAACGGATATGTAGAAATTGAAGTAGATGGTAAGGTGAAGAAAATAGGGATAAAGAGAATACACATTGAAGAAGATGCGGGAAAGTTGCTACATGAAAATACAGATGGCTCTTTAGTGGATTACAACCGTGCAGGGGTTCCTCTCATTGAAATAGTTTCTGAACCAGATATATCTACACCTGAAGAAGCTTATCAATACTTAACAAAATTAAAGAGCATTTTAGAGTATACCGAAGTTTCTGACTGCAAAATGCAGGAAGGTTCTTTAAGGGTTGACACAAATGTGTCTGTGAGGCCTGTGGGAAGCACTGACTTAGGGACAAAGATAGAGCTTAAAAATTTAAACTCCTTTAGAGCCGTTCAAAAGGCGTTGGAGTATGAAATAAAAAGGCAAATAAAGGTCTTAGAAGAAGGCGGAACAATAGTACAAGAGACAAGAAGATGGAATGAGGCAAAAGGAATTACTGAGCCTATGAGGACAAAAGAGGAAGCTCATGATTATAGGTATTTCCCTGAACCGGATTTAGTTCCAATAATTGTAACAGATGAGTGGAAAGAAGAGATTAGAAAGTCTTTGCCTGAAATGCCACACCGCAAGAGAGAAAGATTTATTGCTGAGTACGGCTTGCCTGAATATGATGCCAAAATTATAACTTCTTCAAAGAAAATGGCGGACTTTTTTGAAAAGTGTGCTCTCGAGTATGATTCTCCAAAGACTGTAAGCAATTGGCTTATGGGAGAATTTTCTCGCCTCATGAATGAGACAGGGAAAGAAATAGACGAAGTACCCGTAACACCGCAAATGTTAGTAAAATTACTTAAATTAATTGATAATGGTGTGATAAGCGGATCTATTGCGAAAACTGTTTTTGAAGAAATGTTTGGTACAGGGAAAGAGCCAGAGGTAATAGTAGAAGAAAAAGGTTTGAAACAGATAGCTAATGAGGACGAATTGAGAGAAATTATCAAAAAAGTCATAGCTGAAAATCCTAAGTCAGTAGAGGATTACAAAAATGGCAAAGAAAAGGCAATGGGCTTTTTGGTAGGGCAAGTTATGAAGGCGACCAAAGGAAAAGCAAATCCGCAGCTTACTAATCAAATTTTGAAAGAAGAATTGTCTAAATAAATAGTCTACGCTAAGTGTAGGCTAAGATTAATAATAAGCTCCACTTTTTATACATTTAAAAGTGGGGCTTGATTTATATTACTCACTTTGTGAACAAATTTTTCAGCATTTTGCTGTTATTTTTTTGCTTTTATATAATATGCACAATTGATATTTGAATTTTCATCGCTGACTTTGTTTTTATCGATATAATCATCAATTAATCCATTGATTTTGTTCATCTGTGAAAGATTAGATAAAATACACTTTCCTTCTTTTTGGTAAATACAATCGGCTGTGCAATTTATATTAGTCACAAGTGCCACCTCCCTTTTTTATTTTTCCTAAAACTCAAAAAACTAATCCATTTAACCGATACAGTATATGTAATTACTAATAAAGTTAAAAAATTGTAATGAGTTTGTAATCATTTTGTAATATTAATGTATTATGATATATTTAAAGTCGAATTTTTCAAAAAAAGGGGGGTTTTTAGTGAAAAAAATAGTATTATTTGTTGCAATAGTTGTAGCAATTTTAGCCTCCTACAGTATGGCCTTCGCTTATAAAAATACTATCTTAGTAGATGGAAAACCTTTTTATTACAATATTCCAGATGTCACAATTAAAATAGATGGTCAAAATTTCGATACAGGAAAGACCCCACCTTTAATTTTAAAAGCCAGCACATTAATTCCTGTGAGGGTGATCTCAGAAAAAGGATTTGGAGCTAAAGTAGAGTGGGATGATAAAACCAAGACGGTTACTATAACAAAAGATAAAACAGTTAAATTAACTATTGGAAGTGATATTGCTTTAGTAGATGGAAAAGAAGTTAAATTGATAGCTCCTGCAAGAATAATAGAAATTAGTAAAAAGGGATATACATATATTCCTTTTAGATTTTTATTTGAGACTTTTGGTTATAAAGTAGAATGGGACCAAAAAAATTATCAAATAAATACTACCTCTCCTCCTAAAATTGTAAATATAACAAATTTTGATACAAGCTATAATAATGGCATATTTTCTATAAATATCACAGGAGATAATCCTATAAAATATAACCAAGGACTTATAGAAAATAGTGGGGATATTAGAATTTATATTGATATAGAAGATGCCATATGGGCTAAGGGAAGAACAGATATAGAAATTAACAAAAAAAGTCTTGTAAAGGCAGTAATTGCACAAAACCAAACACAGCCTACACCTAAGGTGCGAGCAGTTATATATTTAAAAGAGGTGGTGCCTTACGAAATTATCCAATCGCAGGATAAAACACGTTTAACTATTTCTTTTGATGTTGGGACAAGCTATGTAACAGGGATAAGTTTTACAAAAGAAGGTGATTATGATAAGTTATAATTAATGCTGATGCAGAGCATTTTAATACTCAAAGAGTAGGGGATAATAAAATAGTTGTAGACATATCAGATGCTGTTCTTAAAATGCCAGATGGCAATAAAGCTGGTCAAATACCAGTAGAAGGAAATGTTATAACGGCTATAAGGTATTCACAGTATAACAACGACACAGTGAGGGTGGTGGCAGATACTACTAGCAAAACGGATTATTCTGTAAAAATAGTCGATAAAAATATTATAATGTTGGTTATAAAGTCTAAGGCGGATACAGTGCCTCTTATTTACATAGATCCTGGTCATGGGGGAACTGACCCTGGAGCGATAGGTGTAGGTGGCTTAAGAGAATCTGACGTAGTTTTAGGGATTGCTCTTAAACTAAATAGCCTTCTCACAAAAGGTGGATTTAGAACGATGATGTCTAGAGATTCTGATGTATTTGTAGACCTTATTACTAGGTCACAAGAAGCGAACAATGCGGGAGCTGACATATTTATAAGTATACATACTAATGCTTTTGGAACTCCAACTCCTAAAGGCACAGAAATATGGTATTATCCAAATGGATACAAAGGAGATACGAGAGACAACAAGACCTTTGCTCAAATTATCTATAACAACTTAATGAAAGAGATAAATACGGTAGATAGGGGACTTAAAGAAGGTCCTAGTTTGTCAGTGCTAAACAAGACAAAAATGCCAGCAATACTTATTGAGACAGCTTTTATAACGAATCCTGATGATGCAGCCTTGCTTCAAGATGATGCCTTCCAATGGAAAGTGGCTCAAGGAATATATAACGGTATTGTAGAGTATTTTAAAAAATTAAAAGAGGGATCTATTTCTACCACTGTTTCTAATTCTGTATATAATACAAATAACAATCCGTAATTTATCTGGTTTTTTAAACCAGATTTTTTGTTTTTATGTTCTTGTAAAATATTAATAAAGGTTTTAAAATAATATTGTAGAATAAAAACAATGAGAGGATAAATTAACATTAAACTATTTTTATGAAATGAAAGGGTTGAAGAAATGAATAGAATTGATGGAAGGGAATTTAATGAGCTAAGACCTATAAAAATTACAAGAAATTTTAATAAATTTGCAGAAGGTTCTGTGCTAATTGAAATGGGGGAGACAAAAGTCATTTGTACAGCTTCTATTGAGGATAAAGTACCTCCATTTCAAAAAGGTACAGGTAAGGGGTGGATAACTAGTGAGTATGGTATGTTGCCAAGAGCAACTGAAACGAGAAATCCAAGAGAAGTAACTAAAGGAAGACCTAGTGGAAGGACTATGGAAATACAGCGGCTTATAGGCCGTTCTTTAAGGTCTGTAGTAGATTTGGAGGTGTTAGGAGAAAAAACTATTTGGATAGATTGCGATGTTATCCAAGCGGATGGAGGTACAAGAACAGCTTCTATTACAGGTTCATTTATAGCATTGGCAGATGCACTTAACAAATTGGTAGAAAAAGGCGATATTCCTAAGATTCCTTTAAAAGGTTTTGTTGCAGCTGTAAGTGTAGGCATTGTAGATGGAAATAAGCTTTTAGATTTATCCTTTCAGGAAGATTCGAATGCATTAGTAGATATGAATGTAGTTATGACAGACAAAGGAGAAATTGTAGAAATACAGGGAACAGGTGAAGGTGGACCATTTACAAAGCAAAATTTGTCAGACCTTTTAAGCCTTGCAGAATATGGGATTGAACAGATTATCAAAATTCAAAAAGAAGTTCTTTATGATATTGTCGATAAAATAGGAGTTGATTCAGTTGAAAATAATAATAGCAACCAACAATCCTCATAAAACTGAAGAAATAAAAAATTTTTTAAAGGCTATCCTGTTGAAATTTATTCCATGGCAGACTTGCATAAAAGAAGATATAAAAGAGACAGGAAATACGATTGAAGAAAATGCTCTTATCAAGGCTCGCTTTTTAAAAGAAAAAGTTGATGGAATTGTTATAGCCGATGATACAGGGTTGTTTGTGGAGTATTTAAATGGGCAACCTGGAGTATATTCTGCAAGATTTGCTGGTGAAAATGCTACATATGAAGATAACAACAAAAAATTATTAAAGCTATTAGAGGGCGTTCCTTACGAAAAAAGGAAAGCCTATTTTAAGACAGTGATAGCAGTGGTAGAAAGAGAAAAAGAAACTTTATTAGAAGGTAAATTAGAAGGGTATATTTTAGATCGTCCTCGAGGAAAAAATGGTTTTGGATACGATCCGATTTTTTACGTTGATGATTTAGAGAAAACTTTGGCAGAACTTACTATGGAAGAAAAGAATAAGATAAGTCACAGAGCTAATGCTCTTGTGAAATTGAAAAATTACATTTTACAACGTTTGGGGGAAAAATAAATGGTTTTAGCTGTAATTAGTGATACACATGGTATATTTACACTAGTTAGAAAAAAAATTGCGGGAGCTTAAGGGAATAGATTATCTTATTCATTTAGGAGATAATGCTTCAGACGCCGCTCAACTATCTCAAGAGTTTGGTATTCCGTTGGAGTATGTTAAAGGAAATTGTGATTTTCCTACAAAAGACGAATTGGAGAAAGTAATTGAAATAGAAGGCAAAAAAATCCTGTTGACTCATGGACACCGATATTACGTGAAGTATGAGTATCAAACGATTTTAGATAGAGGAAAAGAATTGGGAGTAAATGCGGTATTTTTTGGGCATACACATATTCCTATGATTTCAAAACATGAAGATATTTTACTTTTAAATCCCGGCAGTCCTTCTTTGCCACGAGAAGGTGCGAAAAGAACAATAGCATTAGTGACAATTGATAAAAGTGGGATATTCCCAAGATTGGTGAATTTAGAAGAAGCTTCAGTGATAAAAGAAGCTTAGAAAGGCGTAAAAGGAAAAGTTACTCTTTTTATGTCTTTTATACAATTTAATCTACGAAAATTTTTTACTGGAGGTGTTGACAAAGATAGGGGCATCTGATATAATCTAAAACTGTCAGACGAATTGAGAAACAAGCGAGGAAAATTAAATTAAGTTGATTATATGCGGGTGTAGCTCAATGGTAGAGCCCCAGCCTTCCAAGCTGGTTACGTGGGTTCGATTCCCATCACCCGCTCCATATGCGCCTGTAGCTCAGTTGGATAGAGCAACGGCCTTCTAAGCCGTGTGTCGGGAGTTCGAATCTCTCCAGGCGCACCATTTATTGTGTGGTGGATATAGTTCAGTTGGTTAGAGCGCCAGATTGTGGCTCTGGAGGTCGTGGGTTCGAGTCCCACTATCCACCCCATGTTGGGATGTAGCCAAGCGGTAAGGCACCAGACTTTGACTCTGGCATTCGTAGGTTCGAATCCTACCATCCCAGCCAATTATCAGATAATTATATGACCCATTAGCTCAGGAGGTAGAGCACCTGCCTTTTAAGCAGGGTGTCCCGCGTTCGAGTCGCGGATGGGTCACCAGTTTTAAAGGAAAAAATGAGGTTTTGAATTTGGGCGGGAGTGGCGGAATTGGCAGACGCGCTAGATTCAGGTTCTAGTGCCTAAAGTGGCATATGGGTTCAAGTCCCTTCTCCCGCACCATAAAGATGCGGACATAGCTCAGTTGGTAGAGCATCACCTTGCCAAGGTGAGGGTCGCGAGTTCGAGTCTCGTTGTCCGCTCCATTAATTTTTATAAGCGCCCTTAGCTCAGCTGGATAGAGTGACAGGCTTCGAACCTGGAGGTCGTAGGTTCAAATCCTACAGGGCGCACCAGTTGAAGCTAAGCTAACAAGTTAAAATAATATAATAAGGATATTTCAATAACAATTCAAAAAATAAATTAATAAACAATTCAAAAAATAAATTAATAAACAATTCAAAAAATAAATTAATAAATGTAACGTGCGCCATTAGCTCAGTTGGTAGAGCAGCTGACTCTTAATCAGCGGGTCCGGGGTTCGAGTCCCTGATGGCGCACCAGTTATTTTTGAGAGTTTAAAAGGTATCGACATTTTGTCGATACCTTTTTTGGTAAAAACTTTTTTCAAAATAATTATTGCAATCTTTTGCATTTTATGGTATAAATAATTTAGACAATTTAAGAAAAACTAAATATAACAAATGCTAGGGGAGCCCGAAAAGGGCTGAGAGGGGATTCGTTCCCGACCCTTTGAACCTGTCAGGGTAATGCCTGCGTAGGGAAGCATGATTTTTAAAACATTTGAAAAATGCTCACCTCACAGGTGGGCTTATTTTATTATTTGGAGGTGTGCTTATGAAATTAGCTCTCACTATTGCCGGTTCTGACTCTGGAGGAGGAGCAGGTATACAGGCAGATTTAAAGACTTTTTCAGCCCATGGAGTATACGGCATGAGTGTTATTACTTCAATAACAGCGCAAAACACCATCGGAGTTTTGGGAATTGAGGATATAAGCCTGATATGGTGTATTTGCAGATGAAGGCAATTTTTGAGGATTTATATCCAAATGCAGTGAAGATAGGTATGGTATCTAATGAAAGCATAATTAAAGTCATTGCAAAAGGGCTAAAAGATTACAATGTAAAAAATGTTGTGCTGGACCCTGTTATGATTTCAAAAAGTGGAAGCTATTTATTAAAGCCAGAAGCAGTGGAGGCTTTGAAAAAGGAATTGATTCCTTTAAGCCTTGTAGTTACTCCAAATCTTATGGAAGCGGGAGAATTAGTTGGAAAAGAAATTAAAAATGTATCGGATATGAAGGAAGCGGCCAAAAAAATTCTAGATTTTGGTGCAAAAACAGTGGTAGTAAAAGGTGGACATCTTACAGGAGATGCTTTAGATGTATTTTACGATGGAAAAGAGTTTTATGAAATTACCTCAGAAAGAATCGATACTAAAAACACTCATGGTACAGGCTGTACATTTTCCTCAGCTATAGCTGCCAATATCGCTTTAGGCTATGATTTAGTTGAGTCAATAAAAAGAGCGAAGACATACATTACAGGGGCCATAAAACATTCGTTAGCTATAGGGCAGGGAGTAGGTCCTACTAATCATTTTTGGAATATAGAAATAAGGATGGTGTGAGATATGGACTTAACCCTTTATGCTATAACAGATAGGTCTTACATAAAGGATATGGATATAGCTGAAGCAGTGGAACTAGCGATAAAAGGCGGTGCAACAGTAATTCAACTGAGAGAAAAAGATATATCAAGTAGGGAATTTTATGAAATTGCACTCAAAGTTAAAGAAGTGACAAAAAGAAATAGAATCCCCCTCATTATAAACGACAGAGTGGATATAGCCTTGGCAGTAGATGCAGATGGAGTTCACGTTGGACAGGAAGATTTGCCAGCAGATGTTGTAAGAAAAATAATAGGTCGTGATAAAATAGTGGGGGTATCAGCAAGCACAGTGGAAGAAGCTTTAAAGGCGCAAAAGGATGGAGCGGATTATTTAGGAGTAGGCGCGGTGTTTAAGACTCCAACAAAGCCGGAAGCAGAAGCTATTGGAATAGAAGGGTTAAAAAAGATAAAAGAGGCTGTTAGTATTCCAGTCGTTGCAATAGGTGGTATAACGAAGGATAATGCTTATGAAGTCATGTTAAAATCAGGAGTAGATGGGATATCCTCAGTTTCAGCTGTATTTTATGGGGATATAGAAAACAATACTAGAAAACTTTTGGAGGTTATAGCAAAAGCGATAAATGATAGGAGGATTTGAAATGAAAAAAGAATTGTTGAAAATTTTAAGGGAGAGAAAACCTTTAGTTCACCATATCACTAATGTAGTTACTGTCAACGATTGTGCTAATATAACATTGGCTATTGGGGCACTGCCAGTCATGGCCCATGCCTTGGAAGAAGTAGAAGAAATGGTAAGTGCAGCAGATGCTTTAGTTTTAAATATAGGCACTCTTACAAATGAACAAGTAGAAGCGATGATAAAGCAGGAAAGGCCGCAAATAGATTTAAAGTACCAGTTATATTAGACCCTGTTGGAGCGGGAGCTACGAAGCTTAGGACAGAAAGTTCAAGAAAGATATTAGAAGAGGTAAAAATTTCTGTGATAAAGGGAAACAGTGCTGAGATTTCAATACTTGCAGGCAAAGGTGGGAAGATACGTGGTGTAGAGTCTCAAAGCGGAGCAGATGATATTTCTGAAGCTGCAAAAGATTTAGCAAACGCGTACAACGTTGTAGTAGCAGTGTCAGGTGGTACTGACATAATTACTGATGGGAAAAGAATTGCGTATGTGAAAAATGGACATCCTACGATGGGCACTGTTACTGGCACAGGTTGTATGCTTACCTCTGTAGTAGCGAGTTTTTGCGGAGTATGTGAAGATTATTTTGAAGCTACAGTAGAAGCTTTTATAGCTTTTGGAGTAGCAGGTGAAAGAGCCGCTCAAAGCAGCAATGTCAAAGGGCCCGGCAGTTTTAAAGTGACATTTTTTGATGAGATATATAATCTCATGCCGGAGATAATAGAAAAAGATAAGAAGGTGGAGTATGAATAAAATACATCGTATGGTTTTTATGGCACTTATTATTGCTATAGGTACTTTTAACTCTCAATATGTATGGTTTAGTGTAGGTGTTGCCAAAGTTACACCTGTTCAACATGCTATTAACGTTATTTCAGCAGTTTTTTTGGGACCTTGGGGAGCATTAGAAGTTGCTTTTATTATAGGACTATTGAGGAACATCCTTGGTGTTGGATCGCTTTTGGCATTTCCAGGAGGAATGGTTGGTGCATTCATTGCTGGATATCTTTATAGATTTACACGTAAGTTTTATTTTGCCTCTATAGGAGAAGTTATAGGGACAGGCATTATAGGGGCATTGCTTTCTTATCCTATTGCTAGGTATATACTGGGAAATTCAGGCGCGGCTTTTATGTTTGTCATTCCATTTTCGCTTTCCAGTACAATAGGCTCGATTATAGGATATGTAGTAGTATTGATTTTAGCAAAATACAAAAAATTGAATTATTCCAATTGAATATATACTGCCCCACTGACTAAATAGAGTGTTAGTAAATTTAGCTTATGGAATTGATTATACAAAATTTCGAAAATATAAATATTATACTGTAACACAAACTTGTTTAAAAGAAAGGAGAAGATTTATGATTGATGAAGTTGTAAAAGTCTTGAACGACGTAAAAAGAAAAATGCCACTTATACATGTCATCACAAATTATGTTGTGATGAATGATAATGCAAACGCACTTTTGAGTTTTGGAGCATCACCTGCAATGGTAATGTCGCCAGAAGAGGCATATGATTTTACTGCGATTTCAAATGCTCTGTATGTAAATATAGGCTCAATAAATAATGAAATAAAGCAGGCTATAATAAATTCGGTTTCCTCTGCATCAGTACATAAAATACCTGTTATCCTTGACCCGGTAGGATGTGCAGCGATAAAGAGTAGAATTGATTTTGTAAAAATGCTATTAAAACTTGGAAGTATCAGCATTATTAAGGGGAACGGTGGAGAAATAAAAGCACTTTCAGGCGAAAATGCAAATGTTAAGGGTGTAGATTCACTTGATGATAATGGTGTTATGGAGGCATGTATAAAACTTGCGCAAAAAACAAATACAGTAGTAGTTTCAACTGGCAAAGAAGATTATATAAGTGATGGCAAAAAAGTAGTAATAGTAAAAAATGGTACACCATTGTTTACCAAAATAACTGGTGCAGGTTGTACTCTTGGAGCTATAATGTCAGCAACATCTGCAGTAAGCGAGGATAAAATTATAGCTGCCCTTACAGCACTTTTAGCTGTTAATATAGCAGGTGAACTAGCAGAGAAGGAAAGTAAACTGCCTGGTACTTTTAGAGCTAAGTTTATAAATAATCTTTACATCATCAACCCAGATATAATAAAAAAACATGCTAAGTTTGAAGTTTTGAAGGTGTAGATTATAAAGAAAATAAAGATTTTTTTAAAGTCGTTGAAGAAATACAAATTGTTCAACAGCCTAATATTTTTAATTTAAATCTACATGCTCTCCCGTATCTAAATAAATTACCCATTCACATACATTAGTAGCATGATCAGCAATTCTCTCAAGATAACGAGCTACAAACAAAAGCTGACTCGCCTGGTCGATGTTTCTTGGGTCTTCCATCATATAAGTTAATGGTTCCATAAATACTTGTTTGTAAAGGGCATCTACTATATCATCTTTTTCGCCAATCGTCCTTGCAAGGTCTAAATCCTGGCGAACGTAAGAATCCAATGACATTTTTACCATTTCTCTTACGATTTCAGCCATTCTAGGAATATCTATCAATGGCTTTATATATTTTTGATGAGCAATCCTCAAAGTAGTTTTTGCTATATCTACTGCATAGTCTGCCATTCTTTCTAAGTCTGTAACAATTTTGAGCCCTGTCAAAACTATTCTCAAATCCCTTGCGATTGGCTGCTGGGTTACAATAATCTTTGCACATTTATTGTCAATTTCTACTTCCATTTTGTCTATTCTGTCGTCATCATCTATGACCTTTTGAGCCAATTCTGTATCATGGTTTACTAAAGAAGTAATGGCATTCGCTATCATTTCTTCTACAAGGCTACCCATTTTTAATATGTCATAATGAAGTCCCTCTAATTCTTTTTCAAAATGAGTGCGATTCACCCTTTCACCTCCTTTAATCGAATTTTCCAGTGATGTAGTTTTCCATCCTCTAGTCTTGCTACAACCAGATGGCCTTATAAGAACTAAAATGCCATTTTCTTACGTAGATAAAATAATGATTAATTATAAAAGCATAAAATATTAAAAAATGAAACAAAGGCATATTCATACAAATGAAACGCCTTTGTTTCATTGCAAGAATGGGTACCATTAGTGATAGTACAAAAGGAATGGTAAAAACCATAGTACACCTGGAGCTTTAAATTTTCTTGTCAAGTTTGGTTCCGTATATCTCAATACTATTACATCGATAAAGAAGGGCAATTAAAGTTTTCTTTTGTATTCAGCAGTAAGTACAGCCATTCAAAATGGCTATAATGGTATAGTTATTGAGGTTCTTACACTTTAAGCTTAACCCAATAAATACAGGTTTAAAATTATTCTTTG
>NZ_BAZY01000018.1 GCF_001310975.1 Thermoanaerobacter thermocopriae JCM 7501 | reverse complement strand
AAAATATTTGTTGTAAAGGAGGGTTAACATGAAGCTGGTGTTAGCTATTGTGCAGGACGAAGATGTGAGAAGACTTATGGATGGTTTGACTGAGGGAGGATTTAGCTTTACGAGAATAGCATCTACTGGAGGATTTTTAAGGTCTGGCAATACAACTTTGATAATAGGTGTAGAAGACGAAAAATTAGAAGATGTTATCAGCATAATAGAACAAAAATGTAAAACTCGCGATAGAATAATTACTTCTCCTACGCCTATGGGTGGTGCAACAGACATTTTCCTGCCTCAAGCTGTTGAAGTTACGATTGGTGGAGCTACAGTTTTTGTGTTAAATGTAGAAAAATTTCTCAGGATTTAGGGTGTTTGACATGAGGATTCAAGAAGTGAAATCTCCTAAAATTTCTTCTGATATAAAAAGTGAGTATAATAAGTCTAGAGTTACTAAAAAATTTATTGATACTTTTGATGAAGAAATAGATCAATTTCATCAAGACAAATTAAGTGAGATTTTATCAGAGATAGACAGTGCAGCACAAAAATTAAAAGAGAGTCTGACTTTGCAGGACTTAATTAATTACAAAAAACTTGTAAAGAAGTTTTTGCAAGAAGCGACAAATGGTATGTTAAAATACACAAAAAAAGAATATCTCGACGGAAGAGGAAGGAAGAAAATTTATTCTCTAGTAGAAAAAGTAAATGGTAAACTAGAAAAGCTTACAGAAGAATTTTTAAAGGATTCCAAACACTTAGAACTTTTAAAAATGATAGATGATATAAGAGGATTATTAATAGACATATATTCATAGGTGATAACGTGTATAGAATTTATGGGCATGAAACAGTATTAAATGTTTTTAAAAATGTAATATCTCAAAATAAAATTTCAAAATGCTTATTTGCTTGTAGGAGAAAAAGGCTTAGGGAAAAGATTTATGGCAGAGTATTTTGCATAATGGTAAATTGCAAAAAGGAAACTGAAAAGCCTTGCTTTAAATGTAGCTCTTGCCTAAAGCTAATGGATAAAAATCATCCAGACGTATTTTTTATAGAGCCAGAGGAGAATTCTATAAAAGTTGATACCATAAGATATATAACTAACGAAATTAATATAAGACCTTATGAAGCTAACAAAAAAATTTTTATTATAGACCAAGCTGATAAAATGACTGTATCAGCACAAAATGCTTTTTTAAAAACTTTAGAAGAACCTCCCTTATATGGCCTTTTTATATTGATTGCATCGCAACAACAGAAGCTTCTCCCTACCATCATCTCTCGTTGTAATATAGTTCGCTTTTGTAAGGAAAGCAAAAATACCATAAAGAACTATTTAATATGTGAACAAAATATTCCCGAAAAAGAGGCAGAAGTGTTAGCTCATATTGCTGATGGAAATTTTGATCAAGCTAATAAATTAACTGATAACGAATATTTAAATTTTAGAAAAGAAACGATACAAGAAATAGAAAAAATTCTTACAATTAGGGGATTTGAAGTTATAGAAGAATTTGAATTTTTTGATAAAAATAAAGACAATATAGAAGAAATTTTGAAAATTATGCTTTATTATGTGAGAGATTTGTTTATTTATAAGGTTACAAAAGATGCCTCTTTTATTAAAAATATAGATTTTTTAAATAAAATACAACAAATGGAATCTCAATTGACTATTAATAAGCTCAATAATATAATTAATAAGATAGAACAGTTTAATTCGCAGATTAATTCAAATGTAAACTATCAATTAGCGGTAGAAAATCTACTTTTGGATATGGCAGGAGGTTTATAATTTTGGTTACTGTTGTAGGTGTAAGATTTAAAAAAGCGGGGAAGATATACTATTTTGACCCAGGAGATTTGCCAATAGAAATAGGGGACAAGGTTATAGTGGAAACAATAAGAGGAATAGAATTTGGCGAAGTAGTTGTCGGCATAAAAGAAGTAGCTGAAGAAGAGATTGTGGCTCCTCTAAAAAAAGTAATAAGGATTGCGACGCCAGAGGATGTGGAACATTATTATGAAAACAAGAAAAAAGAAGCTAAGGCTTTTGAGATATGTCTTGAGAAAATACAACAACATGGTTTGGAGATGAATTTAATCGATGTAGAATACACTTTTGATAACACCAAAGTCATATTTTATTTTACTGCTGAAGGCAGAGTAGACTTTAGAGAGTTAGTGAAGGATTTGGCTGCTGTTTTTAGGATGAGAATAGAACTGAGACAAATAGGAGTAAGGGATGAAGCAAAAATCATAGGAGGTTTAGGACCTTGTGGAAGGCCTCTGTGTTGTACCACCTTTTTAGGGGAATTTGAACCTGTTTCTATCAAAATGGCGAAAGACCAAAATTTGTCTTTAAATCCCACTAAAATTTCTGGCATTTGTGGCCGATTAATGTGTTGTTTAAAATATGAACAGGAGATGTATGATAAAATTAAAGCAGAACTTCCAAAAGTTGGTAGCATAATAAGAGTTGGAGATAAAGAAATGAAAATTGCAGAGGTAGATGTGATTAGACGAAAACTCAAAGTGAAAGTGAAAAATGCAGAAGGAATAGAGATAATAAAAGAATATGATCCTGAAGAAGTAGAAGTTATAGAGGAAAGGGAAGAAGAAATTGAAGAAAATTATGAAGGGGAACTAGAAAAAATAGAGGAAATAGAGGAATAAATTTCCTCTATTTTTTATTCTGCTTTTTTAAATAGAAAATACCACTTCCATAAAATATCCCGTGGGTTTATAATGATGTAAGAATACTATTAACTGGTTTTATCATATAAAAACTAAAAATTATTCTCTTAAAAGGGGCATAGTCATACAGCGAGGACCACCTCTTCCCCTTGAAAGTTCTGATCCTTCAATAGGGATTACCTTTATTCCTTCTTTTTCCATTATTTTATTAGATATTTCATTTCTGGAGTAGGCTACAATAACTCCCGGAGCAATAGCTAAAGTATTTGTGCTGTCGTTCCATTGTTCTCTTGCAGAAGTTATTGCATTAAGACCTCCTGTAGGTATTATATCTATTGTGTAAAGATTCAGAGCATTTTTTAATGCAGTTTGCAAATCTTTTTCTTGATTTATAGAGAAACCTTTTTCTTCTTTTATGATGCTAAATACTCTCAAATCGTTTTTTATTCCGGGATAAAACACAAATCTGTTTGTGTCAACCATTGTAAAAACTGTATCTAAATGCATATATGAGCGGTTTATAGGGATTTGCACTACTAATATTCTTTCAACAGAGGAACCTTTTTCAAATAAATTATGGGCTAGTTGTTCTATTGCCTGAGGGGTTGTTCTTTCACTACATCCTACTGCAATAACTTTTTCGCTTAATATCAGTACATCTCCTCCTTCTATGGAGTGAGGGTAACTATCATCATACCACCAAGGAACATTATTTTTTCTAAAAATTTCATGATATTTATAAATGTATTTTAATATCAAAGTCTCTGGCCTTCTAACTGCTGTTTCATAGAACTTATCATTAAGCCACCATCTATCATTGCTCCGGGGTCTCTTGTAAAATAAAGGTTGGGCAGAGGCTTTATATAAAAATAATTGTCTTGGTATATGTATTCTGCTAAACCCATCATAGATTTTTTTATCTTTATTTCATTTAAAGCCAAACCTGCAATTGCTATTTCGGCAACATTGTTTGGAGATTTTTCTTTAAGGAATTCTTTTAAATAGTTATTGATTTTTGGAGAGGTTACTCCGTTTACTTGAAGTAATTCATCAATAAATTTTTCTTTTACATTTTCTTCTTTTAATATTTCTTCTAAAAGGTTTTGCAAATAAAGCACTTGGACGTTATTTTGTTGCAATACTTTTACAAAGTTGTCGTGTTCTTCTTGGATTCTTCTAACCCACGGGATATCATCGAAAAGAAGTTCGGATAAATTTTGTGGGGTCAATCTTTCCAATTCTTTCCCTGGCCTGTGCAAAATGGCCATTTTTAATTTATTTATTTCTGAAGATACGCGGGGAGCGGTAACTACTTTTGTCAACTTTTCCTCCTCCTAATGTTTAAACTCTTTATATAGTATACTGTGCACTACTTTAATTTTCAATACGTATTTAAAAAGTTAATAAAAACTTTTGATATTTGTGATAAAATAAATCGAGAATATTGTAGAGGTGATAGAATGTTGAAAGATGGAGAAAGATTAGATGAATTAAATTTAAAAAATTTAGTTATAATTCAACACAAGGATAAATTTAAATTTGGAATGGATGCGGTATTGCTTGCTAATTTTGTTACTGCTAAAAAAGGAGATAAAATTGTCGATTTAGGGTGTGGAACTGGCATAATACCTATATTAATTGCTGCTAAAACTTATGATACATTTATTTATGGTGTTGAGATACAAGAAGATATGGCAGATATGGCTACAAGAAGTGTAGTTATTAATAATATGGAAAAAAGAATAAAAATAATACAAGGTGATGTAAGAGGGATAGAAAAAACACTAGGATATGAAAAATTTGATATAGTTACTTCAAATCCTCCCTATATGCCAGTAAAAGCAGGGTTTGATAAAAAACGAAAATCTGAAAATATTGCGAGATACGAAATATATGGAGGACTTGAGGAATTTATAAAGGCTGCTTCAAAACTTCTAAAATTTGGGGGAAAATTCTTTATGGTTCATAGAGCAGAAAGATTAGTTGACATATTGTATTTTTTAAGAAAATACAATTTAGAACCTAAAAAATTAAGATTTGTATATCCTTATGTAGATAGTAAGCCCAATCTTCTTCTAATAGAATCTAAAAAAGGTTCTCAACCAGGTTTAAATATATTGCCTTCCCTTTATGTGTATGAAAAAAACGGGGAGTATACAAAAGAAATTGTAGAAATATACTCGAAAGAGAAATTAGAGGAGGGGTAGAAATGGATTATGGTATATTATATCTATGCCCTACTCCTATTGGTAATTTAGAAGATATAACCTTAAGAGTTTTAAAAATTTTAAAAGAAGTTGATATTATAGCTGCGGAAGACACGAGACAAACTCTTAAACTTTTAAATCATTTTGATATAAAAAAACCTCTTACCAGTTACCATGAACATAACAAAAAGACAAAAGGGGCAAAACTTATAGAGGAATTGAAAAAAGGAAAGTCAATTGCTTTGGTTACAGATGCAGGTACACCGGCAATCTCAGATCCTGGGGAAGACCTTGTGAAACTTTGCATAGAAGAAGATATAAAAGTTGTACCATTACCGGGTCCAATTGCTGCAATTACTGCTTTGGTTGCTTCAGGATTAGATACTTCTTCTTTTGTCTTTGAAGGTTTTTTACCAACAAAAAGCAAAGAAAGAAAAATAATACTAAACCGTATTTCAAAGGAAGAAAGAACTATTATACTTTATGAAGCTCCTCACCGTCTTAAGGAAACTCTTCATGAATTGAAATCTTATGTAGCTGATAGAAAGGTTGTTATAGCAAGAGAGCTTACTAAAATCCATGAAGAGTTCATAAGAGGGACAGTAGATGAGGTTTTGGTAAAATTGGGAGATGAAATAAAAGGTGAAATTGTACTAATTATTGAAGGAGCGCAAAAACAACAAGTTGAAGAAAAACCAGAAATATTAGTTCAAAAATACCTTGAGGGAGGAATGGATAAAAAAGAGGCGATTAAAAGAGCTGCTAAAGAATTGGGAATACCAAAAAGTCAAGTGTATAAACTTATTATAGGAAAAAAATAGAGAGTTGGGGATAATTACCATTTTCAATTGAATTTGATTTTCAATACTTTACGTTAATAATATTTGACTATTTTTTAGGAATCAAATATAATGTATATCAATAGGTTAAATTTCAATTGATAATTTGGAGGATGCCATGGATAAACAGAAAGCAGCGTTATTATCTATGATTTCTAATAGCGCATTAATAATTATGAAACTGGTTGCGGGAGTGTTAATGCATTCAATGGTGGTAATTTCGGCAGCTGTAGATTCTTCAATAGATTTAATAGCCAGTATAATTGCTTTTTTTTCGATAAGAGTATCAGTAAAACCAGCAGACGAAGACCATCCTTACGGACACAATAAATATGAGAACATTTCTGGTTTTATAGAGGCTATTTTAATATTCTTTGCTGCTGTACTTATTATATATGAAGCTGTTGGAAGAATAATTGCTGGCACGTATGTAGAGAAATTAGAAATGGGAATTGCAGTTATGTTGTTTGTATCTTTTGTAAAAGGAATTGTTTCATACACTTTGTTTAAAGTATCTAAAAAAGAGAATTCTATTGCTTTAAAGGCAGATGCAACGAATTTATTGACGGATGTATTTACTTCGTTAGGAGTTACTACAGGGCTTGTAATTATAAAAGTTACTAAATTAGCCATTTTAGACCCCATTATATCCATTTTTGTTGCGTTGATTATTATAAAAACTTCATTTGATTTGACAAAGGAAGTTTTAAAAGATTTGACAGATAGCAGTCTACCTGATGAGGAGGTCAAAGAAATAGAGAACATAATAAAAGCTAATCCTGAAGTTACCAGTTTCCATAAACTAAGGACGAGGAAATCCGGCACTAAGAGAGAGGTAGATGTTCATGTGAGAGTAGACAGAAATTACAACATAGTAGAAGCCCATGAGTTATCCCATAAAGTTTCAAAACAAATAATGGATAAATTCCCTGATTCACACGTGATAATCCATATAGAACCGGAAGGAAAAAAAGAAGAGAAAAAATAATAGGAGGATGGAGCCTCCTATTATTTTTCCTGCTATTAGTCTACAGATTTCTTTAACTCTGCAAGGCAATTTTTGCATATATTTTTGCCTTTGTAGTTTATTACATTTTCAGCATTGCCACAGAAAATGCAAGCAGGCTCGTACTTTTTGAGGACTATTTGTTCTCCATCAACATAAATTTCAAGAGCGTCTCTCTCTGCTATGTTGAGTGTCCTCCTGAGCTCAATTGGTATTACTACCCTTCCCAATTCGTCTACTTTTCTTACAATACCTGTGGATTTCAACATTTTTCTCCCCTCCTGAGTTACAAAATTCGACAACTTAACTTCACTTATAATAATACCAAGTTTTGAAAAATAAGTCAACACCTTTTTTGGAATTTTTTAAGGTTAATAACATAAATTTTATTACATAAGAGAAAAGTTTAAAAATGAGGTTTTTTTGGTAATATTGGAGGGATATAATATGATAAATTACATATGGTTTTTTATGATAGCAATAGGAATTTTAATAGGAATAATAAATGGCAGAATGGCAGAAGTATCCAAAGCTATAGTTGATTCAGCCAGAGTGCAGTTACTATTTCGATAGGACTAGTCGGTGTAATGGCTTTGTGGCTTGGGATAATGAAAATTGCAGATAAGTCAGGTCTTACAGATATTATTGCAAAATTGCTAAAACCTATAATCATAAAGCTTTTTTCAGATGTTCCAGAAAACCATCCTGCTATTTTGGCAATAATAATGAATATATCGGCAAATATGTTAGGATTAGGTAATGCAGCGACTCCTTTTGGAATAAAAGCTATGGAATACCTTCAAGAGCTTAATAAAAAAGACAGTGCTTCAAATGCAATGTGCCGTTTTTTAGTGATAAACACATCTTCAGTACAGCTTATACCTGCAGTAATGATTGGAATAAGGGCTTCCTTAGGAGCACAAAATCCTGCGGATTTTGTGATTGTCAGCGTACTTTCAACTAGTACTGCACTTATGGCAGGCCTTATTTTAAATAAACATCTTGAAAAAATGCCTATATTTAAGGAGTGAAAATAATGATAAAAATTATATCTGAATGGATTATTCCCATACTTGTTTTTGTTATTCCTTTTTATGGAATCATAAAAAATGTCAAAGTGTATGAAGTGTTTGTCGATGGGGCAAAAGAAGGAATTTCTGTAGTTATAAAAATATTTCCAGCTCTTGTAGCAATGCTTGTGGCAATAGGTGTATTAAGAGCGTCAGGCGCCCTTGACTTATTGGGGGAATTTTTAATGCCTTTTACAAATAAGATAGGCATGCCACAGGAGCTTGTGCCTCTTGCTTTAATAAGGCCTCTTTCGGGAAGTGGTGCTTTGGGGATTGCAGCTGAGATTATGAAAACTCATGGTGTCGATTCTCTAATTGGAAAAATGGCTTCTGCTATGTACGGATCTACCGAGACTACTTTTTATGTTCTTGCCGTTTACTATGGGGCAGTGGGAATAAAAAAGATGAGACATTCTGTTATTTCTGGAATTTTTGCAGATATTATCGCAATACTTTCTTGTGTATTTTATAGCAGATTATTTTTTTAATACTTGTACACTTTTTCACTTTTGTTATACTATATAATGTAATGTTGTTTTGGCTTTTAACATGAAAGGAATGATTTTTTGTGGCAACAATACCAAAATTAATAAGAAAATTGGGAAAAGAAGCACATAATTTGTATATTGTTGGGGGATACATAAGGGACAGGATTTTAAATAGAGAAGCTAAAGATTATGATTTTGTAGTTCAGGAAAATGCAGAGAAAATTGCCAAATTAGCGGCAGAAAAATTGGGGGGTACTTTTGTGCCTTTTATGGCGGAAAAAGGCACATATAGGGTTGTGGTAGGAGATGAAATATTAGATTTTACTAATTTAAAAGGTGAAGACATATACATCGATTTGGCTCATAGAGACTTTACAATGAATGCTATGGCTATAAAACTGACAGATTATTTTGAATTTGAATATATTATTGACCCTTTTGGTGGCGTGACGGACATAAAAAACAGGAAAATAAAGCATGTTGGTGTGATGACTTTTAAAGAAGACCCTTTAAGGGCTTTAAGAGCTGTGAGATTTGCTGCGACTTATAAATTTGATATTGATGAGGCTACAAAGGCTAAAATAAGAGAAGAAGCAGAGCTTATAAAACAAGTAGCGCCAGAGAGAATAATGAATGAAATTTTTATAATTTTAAAAGAGAAGAATTCTCACAAATATTTAAGAATGATGGAAGATTTAAAACTTATGGAAAATATATTTGAAGAAGTTGCTAAAATGAAAGAAGTAGGGAAGTGCTATTATCACCTTACAAATGCTTGGATACATTCACTAAAGACCGTAGAAGAATACGAAAATATAATAAATTCTATGAGATTTCCCAAAGGCGTATATGATGTAGTGGCGGAATATTTAAATAGAAAACTTTCTTCTGATAACAAAGTAAAAGACATAATAAAGCTTGGTGCTCTTTTTCATGACATAGGTAAACCAGAAGCTTTATACATTGATACTGAAAATAGAGTTCATTTTTATAATCACGAAATAAAAGGTGCTGAAATTGTAAAAAAAATATCTTCAAGAATGAGAATGCCCAAAAAAGAATCTTCTCTGCTTAAAAAACTTGTTCTTTATCATATGAAGCCTTTGATGTACTATGTAAATGGCGGACCAACCAATAAATCTCTTTTTAGATTTTTTTCTGAACTAAAAGATGATTCGATAGCTATCTTACTTTTATCTCAGGCTGATTTTACTGCTACAAGGCTTAATTTAGGCAAAGAGGAAGAGATACCAAAGTTTACAGATTTTATCACCAGACTTTTAAAAAGGTATGTAGAATTTAAAGAAACAGAAAAACCATTACTTTCACCGCTGGATATAATAATAAATTTTGATGTAAAGGATGGGGAAAAATTAGGACAAATCTTGTATGAAATAAGGAAAAATAGATTTTACGGAGAAATCCAAGATAAAAACGATGCGATTGAATTTGTAAAGGAGAGAATGAAAATAGAAAAGGTATAACAGAAAAAGTAGTTGACAATACTTTTTATAAAGGGTATATTAAAGAATAAATAGATATAGTAAAAGGCAATGAAGGAAAGAGTAAAAAGCTTGAACTTTTACAGAGAGTCGGGCGAGGTGCGAACCGATAAAGTTTGGGCTTTTGAAGATGGCTCCGGAGCCGTACTGCCGAAGGCTAGTAGGCTTTACCGGGAACTCCCGTTATAGGGTAAGAGTGTGTTAGCACTCTATGAGGCATGTGCTGTGAGGTGCATGTGAAGAAGGGTGGTACCGCGATAATCTCGCCCCTTATGTGGAGGCGAGTTTTTTATTTACAAAAATGAGGAGGGTGGATATGAAGAAGACTTTTTACATTACAACGCCTATCTATTATCCCAGTGATAAATTACATATTGGTCATTCATATACTACTGTTGCTGCAGATGCGATGGCAAGATTTAAAAGGCTTACCGGATATGATGTCAAATTTTTGACTGGTACTGATGAACATGGGCAAAAAATTCAAAGAATAGCCAAAGAAAAAGGGATGTCTCCTAAAGAATATGTAGACGGGATAGTTGAATGGATAAAAGATTTATGGAAAATAATGGATATAAGTTATGACCAATTTATTCGCACAACTGATAAATATCATGAGGAAATAGTACAAAAAATATTCACGAAATTGTATGAAAAAGGAGATATATACAAAAGTGAATATGAAGGATGGTACTGTACTCCTTGCGAATCTTTCTGGACGGAGTCCCAGCTTGTAGACGGGAAATGCCCAGACTGTGGTAGACCAGTAGAAAGGGTAAAAGAAGAAGGGTATTTTTTTAAATTGTCTAAATATGGGGATAGGCTGTTGCAATATTATGATGAACATCCTGATTTTATACAGCCGGAGTCAAGGCGCAATGAAATGATAAACTTTATAAAATCAGGTTTGGAGGATTTGTTTGTCTCAAGGAGTTCGTTTGACTGGGGTATAAAGGTACCCTTTGACCCAAAGCATGTGATTTATGTTTGGATAGATGCTTTGTCCAATTACATAACTGCCTTAGGATATTCTACAGATAATGACGATGATTTTAAAAAATACTGGCCAGCAGATGTGCATTTGGTAGGAAAAGAGATAATGAGGTTCCACACAATAATATGGCCAGCAATGCTTATGGCTTTAGATTTACCTCTTCCTAAAAAAGTGTTTGGGCACGGCTGGCTTATACTGGAAGGAGGTAAGATGTCAAAATCTAAAGGTAATGTAGTAGACCCTAAAGAGTTAGTTAGTAAATATGGTGTAGATGCTGTAAGATATTTTCTTTTGAGAGAAGTTCCTTTTGGGGCGGATGGAGTGTTTTCTAACGAAGCTTTAATAAATAGAATAAATTCAGACCTTGCTAATGACCTTGGAAACTTGCTGAGTAGGACTGTTACAATGATTGAAAAATACTTTGGAGCATTCTGCCAAAACCTTCACAAAAAGAAGAGGTAGATGATGACCTTATAACTACTGCACAGAATCTGCCGAAAACCGTTGAGGAGTATATGGATAAACTTCAGTTTTCCAACGCTTTAATTGAAATATGGAAATTGGTAAGACGAGCGAATAAATATATCGATGAAACGATGCCTTGGGTTTTAGCTAAAGATGAAAGCAAAAAGGAAAGATTAGGTACAGTTTTATATAATTTGACGGAAGCTTTGAGGTTTATTGCAGTACTTATATCTCCTTTTATGCCCAATACTCCAAAAAAAATCTTCGAGCAGTTAGGAGTAGAAGAGAATTTAACTACTTGGGAAAGCTTAAAATTTGGCCTGTTAAAGGAAGGCACAAAGGTGAAAAGGGGAGAAATTATATTCCCAAGGATAGATGTAAAGAAGGAACTGGTTGCTATAGAAGAAAAAGCAAAGGAAGAGAAAAAGATAGATTACATCACTATTGAAGAGTTTGCAAAAATTCAGTTGAGAGTAGCTGAAATTTTAGAAGCAGAAAGAGTGGAAGGTTCTGACAAACTTATAAAGATGAAGCTTAAAGTGGGAGAAGAAATAAGACAAATTGTGGGAGGAATTGGTCGCCATTATGCTCCTAAAGAGCTTGTAGGAAAGAAAATAATTATTGTATATAACTTAGAGCCAAAGAAACTAATGGGTATAGAGTCTCAAGGAATGCTTTTAGCAGCATCTATCGAAGGAAAAATGTCTCTTCTTACGGTAGACAGGGATATAGAAAGTGGGGCAAAGATAAGCTAAGGAGTGATAAAATTGTTGGTGGATTCTCACGCTCATCTTGAAGATGAGAAATACGACAAAGATAGGGAAGAAATTATTGAAGAATGTAAAAAAGACCTCACATTTTTAATAAATGTGGGGTCTAATCTCTTAACTTCAAAACAGTCCATTGAGCTAGCTCACAACTATGATTTTATATACGCTTCTGTTGGAATTCATCCTCATGATGCACAAAAGGAATTTGACAAAGTGGAAGAAATAGAGAAGCTAGCTTTACAGCAAAAAGTTGTAGCAATAGGAGAAATAGGTTTAGATTATTATTACGATGAACCCTCTAAAGAGTTTCAAAAAGAGGTGTTCACAAAGCAAATAAGGCTTGCAAAAAAGCTTAATCTTCCAATAATAATACACGATAGGGATGCTCATGAAGATATATTAGATATACTAAAAAAGGAGTGGACGAAAGATTTAAGAGGAGTTTTTCACAGTTATTCAGGGAGTGTTGAAATGGCTTTTCAAGTAATTGAAATGAACTTCTACATTTCTTTAGGGGGACCTGTGACATTTAAAAATGCAAAAAAGCCAAAAGAAGTAGCAAAAGCTGTCCCCATCGAAAAACTTTTAATTGAGACAGATAGCCCTTATCTTACTCCTGAGCCTTATAGAGGAAAAAGGAATACACCGGTGTATGTGAAATTTGTAGCAGGAAAAATAGCAGAATTAAGAGGAATACCTTATGAGGAGGCTTCTAGGATTACTGCGGAAAATGCCATAAAACTTTTTAATATCCCTATCAAATAAAAATTTTAAAAAAACAACCTCTTGGTTTTTAGGGGAGGTATTAAAATCCAAAAAGATGCGTATAATATCATTAAGTTTAATTTCACCATAAAAGAAAAATTGTGTATAAAAGTTTGACAAATCAATCTAATTAGATTAAAATTACTTACGACTCCCCTAAATTAAATTTTTAACAGGAGGTTGTTGGATGGATACAGACGATTTTAGAAAGCGACTTGGTGAAATATTTAAAAAACCAGTTGCTCTTCTAACGTTGACTGTCGTACTCCTATTAGTTGTCGGAGCTATAACATACGCAAGCTTAAAAAAGGAAATAACCCTTCAGGATGAAGATAAAAAAATAGTTGTTACAACATTTAAATCAACAGTTAAAGATTTGTTAGAAGAGAAAGGAATCAAACTAAAAAAAGAAGATGTAGTAACACCTTCTTTAGACACTGCTTTAAAAAACGGTATGAAGGTGACTGTCAAAAAAGCAGTTCCTATTACTATCTGTGTGGGTGGAAAAGCAAAAAATATTTACACTGCTGCATCTAATGTAAAAGAAGTACTTCAACAAAATAGTATAACTTTAGGCCCCCAAGACAAGGTAAATATGAGTTTAGATACGCCTGTTTTTAGGTACATGTACATCGACGTTACAAAAGTTACAGAGAAAATTGTTACTCAAGAAGTAGATATACCATATCAAACAGAGACAGTGAAAAATGACAATATGGAAAGAGGGCAAGTAAGAGTAGTTCAACAAGGAGAAGTTGGGAAAAAGCAGATTGTGATGAAAGTTATTTATAAGAATGGCAAAGAGGTAGCAAAAAATATAATAAAAGAGAAGATAATAAAAAATCCAGTTAATCAAATTGTGCATATAGGAACATTAGGAATTTTTACCACTTCAAGAGGGGAGACTTTTAGGTATAGAGAAGTTAGAACTATGGTAGCTACAGCTTATGACAGCAGTGAAGATAGCACTGGTAAAAAACCTGGTGATCCAAATTATGGAATAACAGCTACTGGTATAAAAGCTACAAGGGGAGTAATAGCTGTAGACCCCAGAGTTATACCTTTGGGAACGAAGTTGTACGTAGAAGGGTATGGTTTTGGAATTGCTGCAGATACAGGTGGAGCTATAAAAGGTAATAAAATTGACGTCTATTTTCCAACCCGTGAAGAAGTAATGAGATGGGGAAGACGATATGTTAAAGTTTATATTTTAAAGTAGACAGGGTTTACCTGTCTTATTTTTTGAGGTGGGGCTATGAAAATAAAAGGGGTTAATGTAAAGAAAAAATGGGGACAAAATTTCATGTTTGACAAAAATATTTTAACAAAAATTGTGACTGCTTCGGGAGTTATTCCTGAAGATTTTGTACTAGAAATTGGAACAGGATTAGGGACTTTGACAGAAGAGTTGGCTAAAAGGGTTAAAAAAGTAATTTCTTTTGAAATTGACAGAGAACTTTATGCCGTAGCAAAAGAAAAACTTAACGTTTACGATAATGTAATTATAATAAATGAGGATATAATGAAAGCAGATTTAAATAAAATAGCTAATGAATATTTTGAAGGGAAACCTTTTAAAGTAGTTGCTAATCTTCCTTATTACATAACTTCTCCTATAATAATGATGCTTTTAGATTGTAAATTTGTAAAAGAAATAACTGTGTTAGTACAAAAAGAAGTTGCTGAAAGGATTTGCGCTCTGCCAGGTACTAAGGACTATGGGATACTCACAGTTTTTGCAAATTTTAAAGCAAAACCTAAAATGCTTTTTAACTTACCCCCTGCTGTTTTTGTTCCTCCACCTAAAGTAGATTCTTCTTTAGTTAAATTAGAGATACTGGACGACCCTTTGGTTGAGGTAAAGGACGAAGAGTTATTTTCCAACGTGGTAAAAGCTGCTTTTGGGCAACGGAGAAAAGTCTTGTCCAATGCTTTAAAAACTTTAGGGTTTCCAAAAGAAATTATAGATAAAGCTTTTACTCTTTCAAATTTATCCCCTCAAAGGAGAGGAGAAACTCTTAGCATAGAGGAGTTTGCTGTTTTGGCGAATGTTATTTATGATTTGACAAAGCAGTAATAATAATCCCCCTCTTTTCATAATATATATTGCAAAGTTATATTTAAGATAAATGAGGGGGAAGAATAAATGCCAATAAACATATATAAAAGGTTTTATGTTGTCTTCAATCAAGAAGATAGAGGATGTTCTATTGAGGGAAAGGAAGTTTCAGGTTATTTAAAAGTGGAATTTAGAGGGAACAGAGGAAGAATAACAGCGGCTTTGCAAAATCTCAATCCTGCTTATTCCTATAATGTAAAATTATTGAAAAGTAATGGAGAAGTTACTGTTGTAGATTTTGGAGCAATAAAAGTAGATGATAAAGGGCGTGGTGGAGGAGAATGGACTTTCAATGGAGATGACGTAAAAGATTCGGGAATTAGTTGGGAGGAATTTTCTGTAGCATTTATAGAAGCCCATGATGGCATAAAAACTTTAGTACCTTTGGCATCTGTTATAAACAAAAAAACCACAAACTGGAAGGTTGTTTATAAAAAATATTTATCAAAGGTAAAAGAAGAAGAAACACCAGCAGAGAAGAGTGATAAGAATGATAGAGAAATTAAGCAGGAGGAAACTGAAACTGCGACACCCCAGGGGTGTGAAAGTACGGAGAATGAAACTGAAAAAGGTGAAACTTCACAAAATGTTTTGGAAGAGGTTCAATCTGAGACTCCTGCATTTGAAGAAACTTCTGAAGCATTGACAGATTCTTCTGATACACAACAACCTGAAACTTCTTTTAATTTTGAGGAGGAAGTAGAGGAAGGATATATAAAATATTTAAGAGAATATGTTAACAATATAGTGAGTTTTTTGGAGGAAGTAGAGCCTTTTGAAAAATTTTGAAGGCTATAGATGGTGGAAAGTTAAGACGGGTTATAGGGAGGGAGGTTTTGACCATTATCTTGTGGGATTTGTAAATGATGAAAAGGGTGAATTAAAATATATTGTATATGGAATGCCAGGATTTTTTACTCTTGCAGACCAGCCTTTTGGTGGTATGACGGGATTTGTGGTTTGGAAGCCAGTTAAAGAAAATTTAAGAGGCGCGAGGGATGAGGGATATTGGATTTTGCATATTGATGCGAAGACAGGACAGATTGCAGTGCCTATAGAACCAACTCCACCGCCTCTTATCTAAAATAAAAGCGTAGTCTCTACGCTTTTATTTTTATACTACTTATACTATGAATTCTTTTAAATCTTCTTCTAATTTTTTCAAACTTTCTTCGTCAGTTGTGTGAGGTATTACTGTAAGGACATTTTCTAAATTAAGCTAAAAAGGCCCATTATTGATTTTGCATCTATTACATAGCGGCCAGAAGTCACGTCTATGTCGAAAGGATATTTTGAAGTTTTTTCTACAAAATTTTTGACACTTTCGATGGAAGTCAACTTAATTTTTATTTCTTTCACGGATAATTCCCCCTTTCTGGATTTAACTTTATCGTATATGATTTGTGGACTTTTATCAATTGGCTTTTTTCACAAAAATTTCATGCTTAATTTAGTAATTGTTTTCAAAAATAAGAATCCCTCAAATGAGGGATTTTATTTAGCATTCACTCTAAGTTCATATCAACAAAAACATTTATATTTTTATCTGTTTTAACACTTATTTGTGTAATTTTACCATCATACGTAAAACTTTTTATGTCATAAGGATAAGTTATAGCTTGTATTACAATTGTATCAGGAGAAGGGTCTATATATTTTACTTCAACTTCCAATATGGCCTCCTCTGATGCCTTTGTTATTTGAGCCTTTTGTATATTTACAATATATCCGCCTGTTCGCATCATACCACGCGTTGCAATTATATAAAATATCCCATTTTCTTTTACTAATTTAACAACAGGCTTATCTTTAATAGATTCTACAGCTGATAATACTTTTTCAGGAGGGTTTGTGACTTTTTTTAAGTTCTATAGGAATCACTTCCTCAATTTTATTGTTTAACACTTCCACAAATATTATATTATTTTTGGAATCTAATATTAATCTTATTTGATAGCCGGGCTTTAGATAATCTATTCCTACATACTCATTTCCGTTGTAAACTGGCGCATTTTTTAATACATTAAAGGTTTTTAGCCATCATCAACCTTTACAGTTATGGTATTGCTATCTATCGCATAAATAGAACCAACTACGTCACGGCCATTGAGGTCATTTTGTACACTTTTGTCAAGTCTTTCAAGTAAGACAGCCATTTCTATTCTTTTGATGGATTCGTTTGGCTTGAGTTTTTCTCCATCTCCTTTGATGAGACCATTTTCTACTGCTACGTACATATAACCTATGGAGTCTTTAGGAATTTTATCCCAATCTTTGTAGTTCAAAACTGCATTCATATTTTGCTGAGCTTGGTCTTCCAAGCCTAAAGCGCGAACTAAATATTTTGCTATTTCGTATCTTTTTGCCTTATCATTTGGATTAAACCTTTTTAACTCGTCATAAGTTAATATGCCCTTTTGGTATGCCAGCGTAATAAAGCCTTGTCCCCAACTAAGTTTTGGGCCTTTATACTCTTTAGGTAGTTCACTTATTTTATTAGCTTGTTCTTCATAACCTATTGTCCGTAAAATCATTACTAATGCTTCTAAGTGAGTGACAGGCTTTGAAGGGTTGAATTTTTTGTTTCCAACTCCTTTTATAAAACCTTTTGCATACATTTTTTCAATTGCTTTTAGAGCCCATGTAAATTGCTTAATGTCATCAAAAGAGTATTTTGGCTGGAGTTTAGCATATGCTGTTGTGTAAAACAACAGTGAAAAGATTATAATTATTGAAACAAAAGTCGAGATTTGCTTAACATTTACTCTTTCACCTCCCTAATTTCTTCATTATATTCTTCGTCTTTTTTGTCATCTTTTGGAGGGTAGTTTTTTGTGTCTTTAACATTTTTGTAAGTATTTTCATTAATGGCTTTATCTGAAGTATCTAATTCCTTATCATCAGAAGCTGGTTTTACTTCATTTTTTTCTTTTTGAATAAGAACGTTATTAGTGTTATCGCTTTTTGATCGTGCATTTTTTTCGGTTCCCTTACCTTGCTGGTTAGACTTATTATCGCTATTTTCATCTTTTTTTACTTCATTGTTTTGGCTTTTTACTTCTTTGTCTTTTACATTTTTTATAGTTTGAGTAGTTTTTTCCTTAGAAAGATCTTTTTCAATTGTTTTAAGGATTTTATCTGTAATAACTTTGGATTTAGATGGACTTGGAGAAAGTTGAGGCATAGTCGTTGCTTTTGTTTGTTCATCTTTTTCTTTTATTTTTGCGTAAGCTTGTTTTAATTCTTTAAAAAATTCAGGGCTATTTAATTTATCTTTTGGTATGTTTATTCCTTCACTTTTAGCTTTTTTCCAGAGGATAAGCCTGCCAGGAGAAGTTTTTTCTTTTTTAGCTTCTTCTCTTTGTGCTTCATTGGATTTTAAAGTTTCTATTTGAATATTTGTGTTTATTTTTTTAATATTTTTAACAGCTTTTTCTATTTGTTCATTTATAAATGGCGAATTTTTAATAGGAACAGTAGTAATTATTACTGTATCATCATCTTTTAAAAAGCCTAATTTTTGTGATTCTTCAACCGTTTGATTTATAAAAGTTGTGATGTCAAGCCCTTTATAAGGAAGCTTCTCTAAAATTTTTTTGCCATCTTTATTTAAAGGAAGGACATTTATTATTTTTCCATTTTTGTCTATTGAAATTTCAATACTTGGATTTATATCTACATACACATAAGCGTAAACTTCTGCTGATTTAAAATTGATAATAGTAAATATTAGTACGAGAAGAATAGAAGCGGCTATTAAAATTTTAGCAGTAGGCTTAAAAGCTACAAAATTCTCGTTAAGTTCGATAGTTTCGCCTATAACTACGTTTTGTAAATTTTTAAAACATTTAAATTCTCCTTTTTCAGTCATTACATAAGTTTTATTTTTTTCTTTTTGAACTACAACGGCTTTCATATTTTCTCCACCTCACTTTCGGGCTTATGTATTGTTTTAGAAGAGGTAAATCTTCAGAAATAATTATTACTAGCGCTATTATGTATTTCCTATGCTTTTCTATAGTTTTACGACTTACTTTTAAAATGCTTATTAAATCTTTTATAGGGAGATTCTTTTTGTTTTTTAAATATTCTAGCAATTTGTTATTTTTACAAATTGTATAAGCAATTTTTGTAGTTATTTTTCTGGTGTCTGAGTGTTTAGGAGATTGTTTAACTAAATCATCTAAAGTTATATTGTAAATACTTAGCAAATTTACAAAAGAAATCATTTCTAACTTTCTATTTTCTGCCTCATAGTCAGTGACTTTTTCTACATATAGTTCTAAAGGAATGGTATTTTGCCGATTTTGTCGTAAAAAATCTATAAGTCGCCTTCTAATGAGCATACTTGAGAAGCTTAAGAATGAACCTTTTGTGTTATCGAAACTGTCTATAGCTTCGTTAAAAGCTATAAGGCCTATGCTTAATTCGTCGCTATTTCTTTCATCTATATATCTATTTGTAAATGAAGACAATTGTTTTATGATAAAGGGGGTATATTCTTGAATTAATTTTTCTCTTTCAGAGGGGTCTTTTTTAGCTGCGTATACTCTAGCGTGTATATCCAATTTAACCACCCCACTATATTATTCGCAGTGACAGAATTTTTTTAAGGGTATTCTATTAATAATGATTATATATTATAATATAATATAAATGTCAACAAAAATACCAATGGGAGGTATAGAGTTGCTTACAAAAGAACAAGTATTAAACGCTCTAAGAAAAGTATATGACCCAGAAATAGGAAGAAGTATAGTTGACCTTGATATGGTGAAAAATATTCAAATAGAAGGGGATAAAGTTACAATTGACATAAACCTTACTGTGAAAGGCTGTCCTCTTCAAGATACTATTAAAAAAGATACTATCGAGGAAGTATCCAAACTTGGAGGAGTTTCAGAAGTAATAGTAAATTTAGGTAGCATGACAGAAGAAGAAAGACAAAATTTAGCAAGAAAGCTTAGCGGTGGCAGGAAACCTATATTTGAAAATACGAGAGTAATAGTAGTAGGTAGTGGAAAAGGTGGAGTAGGCAAGTCCACTGTTGCAGTTAATTTAGCGGTAGCTCTTGCCAGATTAGGCTTTAAAGTAGGGCTTTTGGATGCGGATGTGTTGGGATTTAGTGTTCCAAGACTTTTGGGGATTGTGAATGAAAGACCTTACGCGTTGGATGAGCACACTATTTTGCCATTAGAAAGATTCGGGATAAAAGTGATTTCAATGGGCAATTTTATTGACGAAGATACACCTTTAATATGGAGAGGTCCACTTTTGTCAGGAGTTCTTGATCAGTTTTTCAATGATGTATATTGGGGAGAATTAGATTATTTAGTATTAGATTTACCGCCAGGTACAGGAGATATACCTCTTACAGTAATGCAAAAATTGCCTGAGTCAAAATTTGTGCTTGTGACAACTCCACAAGCTTCAGCTTCTCACGTAGCAGGAAGAATTGGTTATATGGCTAAGAAAGTTAATTTAGAAGTTATAGGTATTGTGGAAAACATGTCGTATTTTGAATGTCCTAACTGCCACCAAAGATATAATATTTTTGGTGAAGGGGAAACAGAAAAATTAGCGCAAGATTTAGGAACAGAAATACTTGTAAAGATTCCAATAACGGTTAAGGTCAGAGAGTTAAGCGATGTAGGTATACCACCTGCTCTTGATGATGGACCTGAGGGAGTGCCCTATATTGAGCTGGCGGAAAAAGTTGTGGAGAAAGTAAGGCCTATCAAATAAAAAGCCTCTTTGTGAGGCTTTTTTATTTTGCAAGTTCCTCTTCGGGAATTGTATCAGTTAAGTTTTCAACATATTTTGAGAGGTTTTTTATAACTTCTTCATAAGGCAAACTTTTCTCAAGACGTATAAATTTTAGTCCTTTTTGTTTTGCCTTTCCATAAGAAATACTGCAAAAAGCTTCAGGTACAGTTACTACTACATCGGTTTTTTTGTCAAGGAGGAAATCTACAATAGCCCTTCTTCTTCCTTCTTTTAAAAAGTATCCAGGATTCTCATACTTTTCAATATTTTCTTTTTGTGTATCAAAAATAATTATATATGGCCCATCGGGAAGTTTTTCAACATAGTCCTCCTTTGTTATTGTAGCAGCTATTCTCATACAATTTGCCTCCTTATTTTAAATAAATTCTTCCTAAAAAAATTATACTTCTTTTCATAAGAGAAACAAAATTTGCTCTTTCTTTCGACCCAGCTTCTTCGGTTTTACAAACTTTTATCTGCTCGGTCCAGGTCGTTGCTTTGTGCAAAACAGCCAATCTTTACATCTTCTACATTATGTTAAGTCTCTCATGACCATCTACTGAAATTTATGGTGTACAAAATTTTAGATATTGTACTTAGTATATATTCTATGATATAATACAGTATATCATAAACGAGGAGTGAGAGTTTTGTTCAAAGGAATAAAGTGGCAGATTGTTTTGGTAACTTTTGTAGTAGTTTTTGGGTTTTTATTTGCTAGTTTTCAATTGTATCAAAATAAAATTTTGCCTGATAAAATTTCAAAAGATGTAAGTACGGTTAAATTTGTTAAAATGGTAACAATTTCAACTGATAATAATGGGTATATTATGAAAGTTAGACTAGGAGAAGTAGAAAATTTAATGGAAACTTATAAAGAAATAGAAAATAAGGTAAATAAATATCCTGTTAAGATAAATATTTTACTTATTGACAATCCTAATGAAAAATTAAATAATGTTTATTATAACTCTCAGTTTTCAATTTACGAAGGTATACAAAAAGGCGATTATATGAAAATGTATGATACAATAAGAGAAATTTCAAGTAAAAATGGTGTAAAGGCTTTTGTATATATTGATAAGCAAAATATTTATTTAAATTTAAGAGATGGTTCTCATTATTTATATAAAATAATACCGCGTGAGGCTTACAAGGGGGAAAGCTAAATGGTTAAAGAAATTTTACTGGGAATAACTATTGCGTTTACGATATTTGCAGCTTTTCTTGGTATAAATGTTACTCCTTTACTGCTTCTAGCAGGTATTTTTTTACTTTTTGATTATATAATAGAAAACAAAGGAATAATATCTGGAAGCAAGAATATTATTAAACCTGAATCGGAGATTTCTTTTGAAGACATCGGGGGACAAAGCACTGCTATCGCAGAACTAAAAGAGGCACTGGATTTTGTAATAAATAGAGAGAAAATATCTAAAATGGGTATACGACCTATCAAAGGGATATTACTTACAGGACCTCCTGGAACCGGTAAAACTTTATTAGCAAAAGCAGCTGCAAAATATACAAATTCGAGCTTTATAGCTACTTCGGGTAGTGAATTTATAGAAATGTATGCAGGGGTTGGTGCTCAAAGAGTTAGAAACCTATTTAAAACGGCAAAAAATATTGCTCGAAAAGAAGGAAAAAACAGTGCAATAATCTTTATTGATGAAATTGATATATTAGGAGTTAAAAGAGGAACTAACGAAAGCCATCATGAATACGACCAGACCCTTAATCAATTGTTGGTGGAAATGGATGGAATTAAAAGCGATGGAGAGGTAAATATTTTAGTAATTGCTGCAACAAACAGGCCGGATTTATTAGATCCTGCCTTTTGAGACCTGGCAGATTTGACAGGGAAGTGGTTGTGGATTTACCAGATAAAAGTGGAAGGCTGCAAATTCTCAAAATTCACACTAAAAACAAGCCTTTAGGAGAAGATGTTAATCTTGAGGCTATAGCTGAAAACACCTTTGGATTTTCAGGAGCACATTTGGAGAGCCTGTGCAACGAAGCAGCGATTCTTGCTATGAGAGACAACTCTGATGTTATTTTGCAAAAACATTTTGTAGAAGCGGTGGACAAGGTTATACTAGGAGAAAAAAGTGACCGTAAACCTACGGAAGAAGAAATATTTAGAGTTTCTGTACACGAAGCTGGGCATGCAATAATAAGCGAAATGGTAAATCCAGGCTCTGTTGCAACAGTTACTATTGTTCCAAGAGGAAAAGCTCTTGGATTTGTAAGACATTTTGATAAAGAGGATTCCCTTATTTATACTAAAGAACAATTAGAGAAGGACATAATGATAGCCCTTGGAGGGACAGTAGCGGAACTTTTGATTTTAGGTGGTAGAAGTACAGGCTCTGCCAATGATTTTGAACAAGCAGTTGATATTGCAAAAAAGATGGTATATACTGGTTTGTCTGATTTGGGTATAGTCAGCAGAGAGGATGTTCCTAAAGATAAAGTCAATGAGGAAGTAAACAAAATCATTAAAGAGCAGGAAAAAAAGGTTCAAAAAATGTTGGAGGAAAAACTTGAGTATTTAGAAAAAATTGCAAATATTTTAAGAAAAGAAGAAACTATGTCAGGTGAGAAATTGAGGGAGCTCATAGGTCATTCTAACTTCTGCAAAAATTATACATTTAGCTTTTAGAAGCTTTGCGATATAATTGGTAATATTTATTAGAGCAACAGAATAACCAAGCTATTTTTTTGTAAAGAATTTTCTCCATATAGTTTATTTCAGTTTGTTAACAAAATATTATCATTGTTGGCATTTTGTATCGTTTGCTCCGGTGATATCGCAGACTAAACTAGCACTCGCCCTCGGGCTCAAGCGGGGTTTCGGGCACATTCGTCATCCTTGACTTAGTGCCTGCTTCTGGTTTTGTAAAATTTAAATTTTCTTGTTATGTGAAATAAAATATTATAAAATATTCTTTAGGGCCAATAAAATACTTAAAAATTTAAGTATATATAATTGTGTAAAAATGCAGGCTTAAATGGATAAGGGATTGATGGAGGTGTTAGAAGAAAGATAAATAAGCTGGGAAGGACTTTACAAGAGAATAATAAAAAGAGGTGAAGAAAAGAATGAAGTTAGAAAATCTCACATTTAAGGGTGGGGTAACCGTACCACATCATAAGGATTTAACTGAAGGCCTTCCTATAGAAAGAGCAAGGGAACCCGAAGTAGTTTATATTCCATTGCATCAACATGCGGGAGCACCTTGTGAACCTTTAGTGAAAGTAGGAGATACTGTAAAAGTAGGTCAAAAGATTGGGCAATCTGATGCATTTGTATCTGCTCCGGTACATTCATCTGTCTCGGGCATAGTTAAAGACATTACGACTATGTTTATACCTACTGGTCAAAGGGTTAAATGTGTAATTATAGAATCAGATGGAAAGAATGAGCTAGACGAGTCTGTAAAACCAAAAGGAAGCCTGGAAGATTTATCTCCTAAAGAAATTATTGAGATAATTAGAGAGGCTGGTATTACAGGAATGGGAGGAGCTGGATTCCCAACTCATGTCAAATTATCACCTCCTTCTGACAAAAAAATCGATACTATTCTTGTAAATGGGGCAGAGTGTGAACCTTATTTAACAACTGACCACAGATTAATGGTTGAATATCCTGAAAAAATAGTATTTGGTTTAAAAGCAATTATGAAAGCAGTAGGAGTAGAAAGAGGAATCATTGGAGTAGAGAAAAATAAACCCGATGCCATATTGGCTTTAAGAGAGGCAAGTAAAAATGAGAAAAACATTCGAATAGCAACTTTAAAGGTGAAATATCCTCAAGGGGATGAGAAAAGATTAATTAATGCTATATTAAGGCGAATTGTCCCGTCTGGCGGATTGCCAATGGACGTAGGAGTTATAGTGGTCAATGCCGCTACTACTAAAGCAGTAGCTGATGCGATATTAGAAGGGAAACCTTTATATGAAAGAGTGACTACGATTACAGGCCGTGGAATTAAAGAACCAAAAAATCTTCTTGTTAAAATAGGAACGCCTCTTAAAGATTTGATAGAACAATGTGGAGGGTTTACTGAAGGATCTCCAGGCAAGATTATCAGTGGCGGACCTATGATGGGAATAGCTCAACATTCTCTAGATGTACCGATTATAAAGGGGACTGGTGGAATATTGATATTGACAAAAGAGGAGGCAAGACCACAGCAAGTACTACCATGTATTAAATGTGGTAAATGTGTTGAGGTATGTCCTGTAAACTTACTACCATTGTATATAAGTAGCTATTCTCTCAAGAAAAATTTTGAAAAGGCAGAAGAATACAATGCACTTGATTGTGTTGAATGTGGATCATGTTCTTATATATGTCCTGCTAAAAGACCTTTGGCAGAATCTATAAGACTAGCAAAAAGAGAGATAATTGCTAGAAAAAGAAATCTTAAATAGGTAGGAGGATTGAAATGCTAGCTAAAGTAGAAGAAGTCGTTTTACAAGATAAATTGATAGTTTCTTCATCTCCTCATATAAGATCTAATGAATCGGTAAAGAGGATAATGTTAGATGTGGTAATAGCTCTTACACCGGCTATTATAGGAAGTGTATATTTATTTGGTTTGAATGCTTTAAAATTAATATTAATTTCAGTAGCCTCATCTGTCTTATCCGAAGCATTAATTCAAAAATTATTTAAAAGACCTATTACTATAACAGATTTTTCTGCTGCAATAACTGGTATATTAATCGCGTTTAATTTACCGGCGAGTGCTCCTTGGTGGCTACCAGTAATAGGTTCTGCTTTTGCCATCATAGTTGTAAAACAACTTTTTGGTGGTTTAGGTGCGAATTTTATGAATCCAGCATTAGCAGCGAGAGCAATGTTGATGACTTCATGGCCAGTTCATATGACAAACTATACTGGCACTAGACCAGACGTAGTCACATCAGCCACACCATTATCCATAATGAAATATGGTACAGGTGCTGAACTTCCAACATTGAGGGATATGTTTATAGGTAATATTCCAGGAGTTATTGGAGAAACTTCTGCTTTGTTATTGTTAATAGGTGCTGCATATTTGATAATAAGGAAAGTTATAGATTGGAAAATACCAGTATTTTATATAGGAACAACCTTTATCATGTTACTGTTATTAGGAGTTGAACCTAAATTATTACCATATCATATATTAGGCGGTGGATTAATACTTGGTGCTTTTTATATGGCTACAGATTATTCTTCCTCGCCAGTAACTCCCTTAGGTAGAATTATATTTGCAGTTGGGGCAGGTGTATTAACAGCAATAATTAGAATTAAAGGAGCTTATCCAGAAGGGGTGTCTTATTCAATACTACTAATGAACGTTGCAACTCCATTAATTGAGAAATTTACTAAACCTAGAGTATTTGGGAAGGTGAAATAGATGAAGGAGATAGCAAAAATAGGTTTAATTTTACTTTTAATAACTGCTGCTGCTGGAGTAATATTAGGAGTTTCAAATGCAATTACTTCAAAAAAGATAGCAGAAATAGAGAAAATTGCCAATAATGCAGCAAAACAAGAGGTATTGCAAGAAGCGGAAAGCTTTGTTACATTAGATGAAAAGCGATTAAAGGAGATTGCTGGTTCTAATCAAAATGTGTTAGAAGTTAGTGAAGGTTATGACGGAAATTCGTCTCTTGTTGGATATGTATTTAAAATTACTTCTAATGGTTATGGTGGAGAAATTCAATTTATGGTTGGTATCTCTAAAAAAGGATATATTACGGGCATCAAAATCTTAAATCACAAAGAAACTCCAGGGCTTGGAGCAAATGCAACTAAGAGCTTCTTCACCGATGCTTTAAAGGCAAATCTGTAGCTGACAAATTAGTTGTTGTTAAGCATCCTCCTAAAGCTGATAATGAAATACAAGCCCTTACTGGTGCAACTATAACGAGTAATGCAATAGTCAGTGGTGTAAATATGGTGCGGGAAATATATAATTCAAAATTGGCTAATTAGTTAAATCGTGGAGGGATTAAGAATGAAATTATCCAAAATCTTTAGTAATGGCTTGGTTAAGGAAAATCCTATATATGTCCAAGCACTAGGTATGTGTTCAGTTTTAGCTGTAACTACTTCAGCAATTAATGGCTTGGCTATGGGATTAGCTGTAACAGCTGTATTAGTTGGTTCAAATTCAGTTGTTTCTTTATTAAGAAAAGTTATACCAGATAAAATTCGTATTCCAGCTTTTATTGTAGTTATTGCGACTTTTGTTACTGTAGTGGAAATGTTTATGAAAGCTTATACTCCTGCTCTTTACAATGCATTGGGAATTTTTATTCCTTTAATAGTTGTTAACTGCATAATTTTAGGAAGAGCGGAAGCTTTTGCTTCTAAAAATAATTTATTGACTTCCGTAATGGATGGTTTAGGCATGGGAGCAGGATACACTTTAGCAGTATTAATATTGGGAAGCATAAGAGAGATATTAGGATCTGGTAGTTTGTTTGGAATACAGCTATTTGGGGCAAGTTTTGAACCAGCACTAATTTTTATAATGCCACCAGGAGCGTTTATTGTACTTGGGATATTGATTGGGCTTTTTAATCATGCTAGAAGGAGAAAAGAAGTGTCTGAGACTGGGACAAAGGAGGAAGTTTTAGATGAATATATTTATAATATTGATTAATACAATATTTGTAAACAATTATGTTTTTGCCCGTTTTTTAGGGATATGTCCCTTCTTAGGTGTATCTAATAAAACAGAAACAGCTACTGGCATGGGTATGGCTGTAACTTTTGTAATTACGCTGTCATCAGTTATAACTTATATAATACATCACGCGATATTAGTTCCACTAAATTTAGAATATTTGCAAACTATCGTTTTTATACTTGTAATAGCTTCTTTAGTACAATTTGTTGAAATATTTCTTAAAAAAACTAGTCCCAATCTCTATGGTGCATTAGGTATATATCTTCCATTGATAACCACTAACTGTATAGTACTAGGAGTTGCCATATTAAATATTCAAGAAGGCTATACATTGATTGAAACGATTTTTAATGCCTTAGGAGCATCTATTGGTTTTGCTATAGCATTGTTGCTTATGGCCGGAATAAGAGAGAAGCTTGAAATAATAGATGTTCCAAAGGTTTTGGAGGGCGTGCCAATCGCATTAATAACTGCGGGCCTTATATCCATAGCATTTTTGGGATTTAATGGGCTTGTTTAGGAGGTAATAAAATGAGTGGTATATTGTATGCAATAGTAGTATTAGGTGGATTAGGATTTTTATTTGGGTCAAGTCTTTCTTTAGCATCTAAAATTTTGCTTTTGAAACAAATCCAAAAGTAAAAAGATAAGAGAAGTTTTACCAGGTGCAAACTGCGGAGCTTGCGGATATCCGGGCTGCGATGCCTATGCTAATGCGATTGTAGAGGGGAAAGCTCCAGTAAATGCTTGTAGTGTTGGGGGAAATTCTGTAGCAAAAAAAATTGCGGAGATAATGGGAGTCGACGATGTAGAAGTGGAAAGAAAAGTAGCCACTGTATTGTGCCAAGGAGATCGTAGTAAAGCAAAAGATAAATATCTATATAATGGTATAAGGGACTGTAGAGCCCAGAATATATTGGCTGGAGGATGCAAATCTTGCCCATACGGTTGTTTGGGTTGTGGTACCTGCGTAGATGTTTGTGATTATGGTGCAATTCAAATCATTAATGGAGTTGCTGTTATAGATAAAGAAAAATGCGTAGCTTGCAAAGCATGTATAGAGGTTTGCCCAAAAGGAATAATTGAGCTTGTCCCCTATAACCAAGAAGTGATAATAAAATGTAAGAGTAATGATCCGGGTAAGGTAGTTAGAGGCTATTGTAGCGTTGGATGTATTGGATGTCAAATATGTGTTAGAAGTTGCCCCGAAAAAGCAATCACTTTTGAAAATTATTTAGCAAAGATAAATTATGAAAAATGTACCAATTGTGGGATTTGTGCCGAAAAATGTCCTACAGGCTCCATATTTTCCAGTCTAAAGCAGGTCAACGAGAAAGCGCAATAATTTAGAGCCTATAACTAGGCTCTTTTTTATTTTTCTACAATTATTTTGCTTTTGTAAAAAGAAAATGTAAGCAGAAATAAAGACTATCAGCATTAGAGGAGAATATAAATTAATAACATTGAATGAAAACTAAAGAAAATTTAGATTTATTAGAATAGAGATTGGTGACAAAATTATAGATAAAGCAATAGAAATTGCCAATTCGTAAATTTTTTAATAAAATTTTGATTTTAAGAGAGGAATATTTATTTTTTTGTAGAATATTATTTATTGTGTGTTAAAACAAACATTTATAGGTGTAAAAGGTGGCAATAAAATGAGTAGGATTTTAGTTTTAGACGATAATAAGGGAATCTGTAGTTTAATAGAAGAAATTTTCACAATGGATGGACATGAAGTAAGGTCCTATAGTGATATTAGCCTTTTTAACAGAGAGATAGAGAAATTTAGACCCGATATAGGACTATTTGATTTACACATGGCAAAAGATATGTTAAAAATTATTAAAAAAGTTAAGAGTATCTATCCAAACATGAAAGGTATTATAATGTCAGCTGATGAGCCACAAGAACCTTTTACGGAATTTCCTTTTATATCTAAACCTTTTGACATAATAGCACTAAGGAATTTAGTTTATGAGAACTTAAAGCAGGAAATGATTGTATAATGTTTGTAAAAGGTACGTTTGTACCTTTTTATATTTTTCTTGTGCTAGCTTTAAACAAATGCTATAATGAAAAAGTAATGTTATATAATATTTGGGCAGCATTTTAAAATCAGTTGTAGTAAAGGAGTTGTTGCTAATGTTAGTAACAGGTATAGAGATATTAGAAAAAGCCCATAAAGAAGGATATGCAGTTGGAGCTTTTAACACCAGTAATTTAGAAATTACTCAAGCTATTGTGGAAGCAGCAGAAGAGACTAAATCACCAGTTATAATACAAGTCAGTGAAGGTGGGCTTAAATATGCTGGTATTGAGACGATTTCGTCTATTGTTAGAACAATGGCTGAAAAAGCTTCAGTTCCAGTTGCTCTTCACCTTGACCACGGTACAGATTTCAATACGGTCATGAAATGTTTAAGAAATGGTTGGACTTCTGTAATGATGGATGCCTCAAAATTGGCCCTCGAAGAAAATATAAAAGTGACGAAAACTGTAGTAGAAATTGCTCACGGAATGGGGGTTTCTGTTGAAGCTGAAATCGGGAAAATTGGTGGTACAGAGGATAACATAACAGTAGATGAAAGAGAAGCGGCTATGACAGACCCAGAAGAAGCTTTAAAATTTGCAAAAGAAACGGGAATAGATTATTTAGCTATAGCTATCGGGACAGCTCATGGGCCTTACAAAGGAGAACCTAAGCTTGATTTTGACAGACTTAAAAAGATAAAAGAAATGCTTAATATTCCTTTAGTTTTACACGGGGCTTCAGGAGTTCCTGAAGAGGCTATAAAAAAAGCAGTGAGTCTGGGCATAAATAAGATAAATATAGATACTGATATAAGACAAGCATTTGCAAGAAGATTGAGAGAACTTATAGAAAAAGATAGTGAAGTGTATGACCCCAGAAAAATTTTAGGTCCTTGCAAAGATGCGATGAAAGAAGTAATTAAGCAAAAAATGATTTTGTTTGGCGCAGCAGGAAAAGCATAATCTAAAGCAGGCTTTCACCTGCTTTTATTTTTTATGTATAAATTTTCTACAAATTGTCAATTATAAATTTGGAACTGAAAATAACTACTTGACATTCCAAAAAAATATAAATAAAATAGAATAAGATTATACGTATTCATTTCTTTTAACATTTTCTTTTTGTGTTTTTAATAATAAGTATCTTTTGCGAAAAGTATGTTTGCTTAAAGCCACATTTTTATCCTCTAAGTAACTTCCCTGTTGCACTTTTTTAAAATGAGGTAGTGAAGACTTGATTTGTTAAAATTATTATTTTGGGAGGTGTACTTTTGGATTTTGATATTAATACTTTGGAAAATTTAAGTTTGATGGAACTAAGAGAAATAGCGAAGAAGTTAGGTATTAAAAGTATTACGAAATACAGAAAACAAGAGCTAAAAGAAAAAATTTTAGAAAAAGCTAATCAAGCAAATGAAAAAAATTTAATTCAAAAGGATAACAAAAAAGAAGAAGGTTTAAATGAAAGGCAAACTCAAAAGTTACACGAAAGTGCAGCAGAGAAAAATACAGATGGCACTTTAAATTACGATTCTAATGTATCGAGAAATGGCCATGTAAAATCTATTAGTGCTGAAAATGCCGCAAATGGCTTACAAGCTCAAACAATTTCTGCAAAAGATATTTTGCCAATTGTTAAAGAACTTTCTGACCCTTTAAAAGAACTTATACAGACGCAAGGTGATGTAGTGGCAGAAGGCATTCTTGATATTTTGCCAGATGGTTACGGATTTTTAAGAGTTGAAAACTTTGTTCAGGGACCTAAAGATATATATATTTCTCAATCCCAAATAAGACGCTTTGGCTTAAAAGTTGGCGACAAAGTACGAGGGATTACAAGGATTCCTCGAGAAGGGGAAAAGTATTCTGCGATTCTTTATGTGGAATCTATAAATGGTGAAGATCCCGAAAATGCCAAGAAAAGGATTCCTTTTGATGAATTGACTCCTATTTTTCCTAATGAAAAACTGAGATTAGAAACATCCCCTACAGAATTTTCTATGAGATTGGTAGATATTATTGCTCCTATAGGTAAAGGGCAAAGAGGTATGATTGTTGCACCGCCAAAAGCAGGAAAAACAACTTTACTTAAGCAAATTGCCAATAGCATTTCACATAACCATCCAGAAGTTATTCTCATAGTGCTTTTAATTGATGAACGACCTGAAGAAGTGACTGACATGAAACGCTCTATAAAAGGAGAAGTAGTGTATTCTACTTTTGATGAACCGCCAGAACATCATATCAAAGTGGCTGAAATGGTATTAGAACATGCTAAAAGACTTGTAGAGTATAAAAAGGATGTGGTGATTCTTTTAGATAGTATTACTAGGTTGGCGAGAGCTTATAATCTTGTTACACCTCCTTCAGGAAGAACTCTTTCTGGTGGTATTGACCCTTCTGCATTACATCCTCCGAAAAGATTTTTCGGAGCAGCCAGGAATATAGAAGAAGGTGGGAGTTTAACTATCCTGCTACTGCTTTGATTGAAACGGGAAGTCGTATGGATGATGTTATATTTGAAGAATTTAAGGGAACAGGTAATATGGAACTTCATCTTGACAGAAAATTACAGGAAAGAAGAATATTCCCTGCTATTGATATATACAAATCGGGTACAAGAAAGGAAGAATTGCTGCTTACTAAAGAAGAATTGGAGGCCATGTGGATATTAAGAAAAGCTATGTCGAATTTACCTGCTACAGAGGTTACAGAGATGTTAATTGAAAAATTAATACGAACTAAATCTAATGCAGAGTTTATAAATATGATAAGAGCACAATTATATAAATCTTGATATTGTGCATAACTTGTGTTATAATTTCTCCGTATGAGTTTTGGGCGAAAGAGGTGAAAGCTGTGAAACCGAATATACATCCTACCTATTATCATGATGCGGTTGTAAGGTGTGCATGTGGAAATACTTTTATAACAGGTTCTACAAAGAAAGAAATTAGAGTAGAAATATGTTCCAAATGCCATCCTTTCTTTACAGGCCAGCAGAAGATTGTGGATACTGGTGGAAGAGTTGAAAGATTTAGGAAGAGATTTAATTTAGAAGAAAAATAATCTGGGGGTTAGAGTGGAGAAGACTCTAACCTTTTGTTTTTAATTTGACATTAAGAAAGGTGGTTTTTATGATATACGGTTCATTAGATCATGGCTTTATAGAAGTTATAGTTGGTCCTATGTTTAGCGGTAAAAGTGAAGAACTAATAAGAAGGATTAAAAGGGCACAAATTGCCAAACAAAAAGTACAAGTCTTTAAACCGGCCATTGATGATAGATATTCTATTGACAAAGTGGTATCCCACAATGGCACTAATATAAATGCTATTAGTGTAGTAAAGGCATCTGAAATAATTGAGCATTTAGAAGAAGACACAGATGTTATCGCAATTGATGAAATTCAGTTTTTTGATCATTTACTTGTGGATGTTGTAAGGGAAATTGCAGATTTAGGTAAAAGAGTCATTTGTGCTGGGTTGGATATGGATTTTAGGGGAGAACCTTTTGGCCCTACTCCTGATGTAATGGCAATTGCGGAGTCCGTGGATAAGTTGACAGCTATATGTGTGAAATGTGGCAATCCTGCTACTCGCACTCAAAGGCTTATCAATGGAAAACCTGCAAGGTATGATGACTCAATCATTTTAGTAGGGGCGTACGAAACATATGAGGCAAGGTGTCGAAAATGCCATGAAGTTCCCCGTACCTAGAAAAGAGGTGTGAAGATGAAGAAAACTGATATAGGTGGTCAAGCGGTAATTGAAGGAGTTATGATGAGAGGACACAACAGCGTAGCGACAGCTGTAAGAAAAGGAGATGAAATAATTATAAAGAAAGAGTATGTAAAACCTTTGACTAAAAGGAATAAATTTTTTTCATTGCCTTTTATAAGAGGTACTTTTGCTCTTTTTGATTCTCTTATTGTAGGTATTAAAAGCCTTACTTATTCTGCAGAACTTTTTGAAGAAAAAGATGAAGAAAATATTTCAAAATTTGACTTATTTTTACAAAAAGTTTTTGGAGATAAGTTAGAGGATATTTTGATGTATTTTTCTGTCGTTATATCTTTAATTTTATCAATTATCATATTTTTTATTGGGCCGACATATGTAGCGATTATATCAAATTGTTTACAAAAAATACTGTAGTTATAAATTTTGTCGAAGGATTGTTAAGAGTTGCTATTTTTATTTTGTATCTTGTATTAATATCACAGATGAAAGATATAAAAAGAATATTCGAGTATCATGGGGCAGAGCATAAAGCTATTCATTGCCTTGAGCATGAAGAGGAATTGACAGTGGAAAATGCCCGCAAATATACTACTTTACACCCACGTTGTGGGACAAATTTCCTCTTCATAGTCATGATAGTCTCTATAATAGTTTTTTCTTTTTTAAAATGGCCTACTCTTTATATAAGGATACTTAGTAGAATTCTTTTGCTTCCTGTAGTTGCTGGTATATCTTATGAAATAATAAAATTAGCAGGGCGAAGTGACAATAAAATAATAAGGGTTTTTATTTATCCTGGCTTGCTGTTACAAAAGCTTACTACAAGAGAGCCAGATGACAGCCAATTAGAAGTTGCTATTGCATCGCTTAAAAGTGTTTTAGAAGATGAGGGAGGACAAGAATTTGAAAGTATATGAGGCAATAAATTGGGGGGCAAAAGAGTTAAAAGGGGTATGCGATAATCCTAGCTTGAAGCTGAATTGCTTTTAGCCACTGTTTTAAAATTAATAGAACTGCTCTTTTTCTTAGAAGAGAAGAGGAAATATCTAAGGAACAATTGGAACGCTTTTTAGAATTTGTAAATATGAGAAAATCTCATATACCTTATCAATATATTGTAAAAAAACAATATTTTATGGGGTTAGAATTTTTTGTGGATGAAAATGTGTTAATACCCCGACCAGAAACAGAAATTCTTGTAGAAGAAGCATTAAAAAGGTTAAAAAGGGGAGATGTAGTTTTAGATATTGGCACGGGAAGTGGTGCCATAGCTGTAAGCATAGCTAAATATTTTCCGGATTGTACTGTGTATGCGGTTGATATCAGTAAAAAAGCTATTGAAATTGCAAAGCATAATGCAAAAAAGCAAGGGGTTTTAGATAGAATATTCTTTATAGAAAGTGACCTTTTTTGTAATCTTCCGCCAAATTTAAAATTTGACTTTATTGTGTCAAATCCTCCCTATATTAAAAAAAGAGAAATTGAGCTATTGCAGGAAGAAGTAAAAAAAGAACCTATTGTGGCGTTAGATGGAGGAGAAGACGGACTTTTTTTCTACAAAAAGATTATAAGAGAAGCTCCTTTTTATATAAAATCGGGTGGAAAAATTGGTTTTGAGATAGGATATAGTCAGAAAGAGGAAGTAACTACTCTTTTAGAAGAAAGTGGATTTAAAGATGTTGAAATAATTAAAGATTTAGCGGGTATTGATAGGGTGATAATAGCGGAGCATAAGCTATAGTTTTCACAAAAGATAATATGTGGTATAATCAATCTTTGAGGTGAGATGATGATTGATAAATTACAAGCAATAGAAGATAGATATGTAGAATTAAGTCAGAAGATAAGTGATCCTAACATTATTTCAAATGTAGGCGAGTGGAGAAAATATGTGAAAGAGCATGCGGCTATTGAGGAGATTGTGTTAAAATATAGGGAATACAAAAAAGTTGTCGAAGATATAAATTCTACAAAAGAATTATTATTGTCTGATGAAAAAGAACTTAGGGAAATGGCGGAGGAAGAGCTTTCTCATTTAGAAGAAAAAAAAGAAGAATTATTAGAGGAGATAAAAATTCTATTAATACCAAAAGATCCAAATGATGAGAAAAACGTCATAATGGAGATTAGGGCAGGAGCAGGAGGAGAAGAGGCAGCTCTTTTTGCCCATGACCTTTTTAGGATGTATTCCATGTATGCGGAGAAAAAAGGGTGGAAAGTGGAAATAATGAGCTCAAATGAAACAGATATTGGAGGATTTAAGGAAGTAATTTTGAATATTTCTGGCAAAGGAGCATACAGCAGGTTGAAGTACGAAAGTGGTGTTCACAGGGTTCAAAGGGTTCCAACCACTGAAGCAGGAGGAAGAATTCACACTTCTACTGCTACAGTGGCAGTTTTGCCTGAGGTTGAGGAAGTTGATGTAGAGATAAATCCAAATGATATAAGGATAGATGTATTCAGATCTGGTGGCCATGGAGGACAGAGTGTAAATACAACAGATTCTGCAGTTAGAGTTACACATATTCCGACAGGAATTGTGGTAACTTGCCAGGATGAAAGGTCACAACTTCAAAATAGAGAAAGAGCTCTTAAAATTTGCGAGCAAAGCTTTATGAAATGGCTCTACAAGAGCAACAAAAAGAAATTGCTGAGGTACGGAAGTCTCAAGTAGGTACGGGAGAAAGGAGCGAGAGGATAAGGACTTATAATTTTCCTCAAGGCAGAGTTACTGACCACAGAATAGGTTTGACTTTATATAGATTACAAGAAGTTCTTGATGGGGATTTGGACGAAATTATAGATGCTTTAATTTTAAATGACCAGGCAGAAAAACTCAAGAATGTGAATCTAAATTAAAGGAACAGGAAAACCTGTTCTTTTTATATTTCTTAAAAAAATATGAATTTATATTATCAAAAAATAAAGGTATAATTAAAATTTTTGTACTTGACTAAATAATCGTTATAAATTATAATTATTAAGAACGCTTTATCAAGTTAAACTAATAAATAGCAATATATGACAAAATGCGTACAATTAACATTGCCCCCCAGCTGTCCTCTATAGAGGACGCTTTGTTCGCTCGATGGTCCTCCTACCTTCGGGCGAATTTTTTTGTGATAAGCATAAGTTCAATAATGGTTTAATACATTTGAAATAGATTTAAAAATTGAGGAGATGTTTTTATGTACGCGTTCAATGGGATGATAATAGGCTCTTTGGTTGGAATAATTGGTACGGGAATGGGGGGAGCTGTGACATATTTTTTAAAAAACCCTTCTAATAGATTTTTTAGTGGCATTATGGGTACTGCTGCAGGTTTAATGCTTTCTATTGTTGCTTTTGACCTTTTGCCTCATGCTTTTGATATAGCAAGTATTCCATTGGGGACAATTGGGATATTAGTAGGAGCTATTTTGATTTCTTTTTTTGACATGATAATAGAGAATATGGACATTGCCGGAAGTTTCATAAAAGAAGGAGTACTATTAGCAATTGCAATTGCTTTACATAATTTTCCTGAAGGACTTGCTGTAGGTTCTGGCTTTATGGTGTCTCAGTCATTAGGTGTTGACATCGCATTGGTTATTGCTTTGCACGATTTTCCTGAAGGTTTAGCAATGGCAACGCCATTTTCTGCTGGTGGAATACCTCCTTACAAAAATGTAATATACACCATATTGGCTGGGATTCCTACAGGAATAGGGGCTTTAATCGGAGTTGTAACAGGTGGCATATCCCCTTATTTTATTGGTTTAAATCTAAGTATAGCAGGAGGAGCTATGTTGTATGTGACTTGTGGCGATGTAATTCCTGAGGCCAGAAATGTTTACAAAGGGAAAATTTCGGTTTTGGGGATGATATTAGGCTTCATAGGTGGTATAATAATAACAAAGTATTTGTAAATTTTGTTTATGCAGGGAGTGCCTTAAATGACAAAAATAATACGCGTTGATAGAAATAATCCAGAAATTGAGCTTATTGATTTTGCAGCAAAAGTGATAAGGGAAGGAGGTCTTGTGGCTTTTCCAACAGAGACAGTTTATGGAATTGGGGCTAATTCTTTTGATGAAGAGGCTGTAAAGAAAATATTTATGGTAAAGGGAAGACCTCAAGATAACCCTCTTATTGTTCATATTGCAGAATTAGAGCAGATTTATGACCTTGTGGAAGAGATACCTCAAAAAGCTAAAATTCTCATGGAGAAATTTTGGCCAGGCCCTTTAACACTTATTTTTAAAAAATCGCAAAAAGTGCCTTATGTTAATACGGCTGGAATGGATACTGTAGCTATAAGGATGCCGTCAGACACAATTGCTCATCTTTTAATCAAAAGGGCAAAAGTTCCTATATCTGCTCCTAGCGCTAATGTTTCGGGCAAGCCTAGTCCTACCGACGCTTCCCACGTTGTCGAAGATTTGGATGGAAAAGTAGATATAATAATAGACGGGGGAAAATGCGATTTTGGCGTAGAATCTACTGTTTTGGATTTAACAGAAAAGATGCCAGTTGTTTTAAGACCGGGAGCGGTTACTTTGGAGATGCTTAAAGAAGTGATAGGAAATGTTGAAGTGGATCCTTCACTTTTAAAAAAACCAAAGGGGAATTTAAAGCCTAAATCTCCAGGAATGAAGTACAAACATTACTCGCCTAACGCGGAGGTTATATAGTAAAAGGAGACCTTGAGAAAGTTGTAAAAAAAATTCAAGAATTGACAGAAGAACAATTGAAATATGGTAAAAAAGTTGGTATAATGGCAACGGTACAAACTTCGACACAATATAAAAAAGGAGAAATTATTGTCGTAGGAGATAGAAAGAGACAGAGACGATAGCGAAGAATCTTTTTGCAGTTTTACGACAATTTGACAAAAAGGGAGTAGATGTAATTTTTGCTGAAAGTTTTGAATATAACAATATTGGACTTGCTATTATGAACAGATTAGAAAAAGCTGCTGGTTATAAAGAAATAAGTGCTGAAGGAGAATTGATATGAAAGTATTATTTGTGTGTACGGGGAATACCTGTAGAAGTCCTATGGCGGAAGGGCTTTTTAATGCAAAAGCGAAAACTTTAGGTAAGGATTTTGAAGCACAATCTGCAGGAGTTTTTGCATCGGAAGGTTTTCCTGCTTCACAACAAGCGATAGAAGTGCTAAAACGAGATTACAATATAGATATTTCAAAACATAGGTCAAAAAATTTAAGACGTCAAGATTTAGAAGAGGCGAATTTAATTTTAACTATGTCGAATTCTCATAAACAAAGCATACTTGTGCAATATCCAGAATATTCCTATAAAGTTTTTACCTTAAAAGAATATGTAGGATTAGAGGGTGAAGTAGAAGACCCTTATGGCATGCCGATAGAAGTATATAGGCAAACGGCACGCGAGTTAGAGGATTTAATTTCAAAGGTTATAACTAAAATTTCAGAAGAAAGGAAGGGTAAAAAAGTGATTGCATTAGGTGCGGACCATGGTGGCTACGACCTTAAAGAAGCTATAAAAAAATATTTAGATGAAAATGGGATAGCCTATAAAGATTTTGGCACTGTTAGTACAGATTCTGTCGATTATACAGATTATGCTCTCAAAGTAGCAGAGGCTGTTGCATCTGGTGAGTACAGTGAAGGAATTTTGGTTTGTGGGACGGGCATTGGTATGTGCATAGCGGCAAATAAAGTACCAGGAATTAGAGCTGCTCATGTGGAAGATGTTTTTTCAGCAAAAGCCGCTAAGGAACACAATAATGCTAATATTTTGTGCTTAGGAGGACGCATTACAGGACCAGGTCTTGCTGTGATGATGGTGGATGAATGGTTAAAGGCAACTTTTCAAGGAGGACGCCATCAGAGAAGAATAGACAAAATAGCGGAAATTGAGAAAAAGTATAGCAAATGATATTGATTTTTAATAGGAAAGAAACTTTAAATTTACAGGAGGTAAAAAATGTATAAAAATGTATTTGTCATTGACCATCCACTTATACAACATAAAATAAGCCTAATACGGGATGAAAATACTGGCTCTAAAGAATTTAGAGAATTAGTAGAAGAAATTGCAATGCTTATGGCATATGAAGTCACGAGAGATTTACCTCTTGAAGAGATAGAGGTAAAAACTCCAGTGGCAATGGCAAAAACAAAAGTGATTGCAGGAAAAAAATTAGGAATAATCCTATATTAAGAGCAGGACTTGGCATGGTAGACGGTATGTTAAAACTCATACCTGCTGCTAAAGTGGGACATATAGGGATTTACAGGGACCCTAAGACTTTAAAACCTGTAGAATATTATTGCAAACTGCCTCCCGACATAGCAGAAAGAGACCTTATTGTAGTAGATCCAATGCTTGCGACAGGAGGATCGGCTTGTGCTGCTATACACTTTCTCAAAGAAAGAGGCGCGCAAAATATAAAATTGGTGAATTTAATAGCTGCTCCAGAAGGAATTGAGGCAGTTCACAAAGAACATCCAGAGATTCCTATTTATGTAGCCAGCATAGATCAAGGCTTAAATGAACATGGTTATATTGTACCAGGCTTGGGAGATGCGGGGGATAGATTGTTTGGAACTAAATAATCCACTTCCTTATTGAAAGGAATGTAGACAGATGAGACCTTCATGGGATGAATATTTTATGCAAATTGTAGATGTGGTAAAAACTCGCTCTACTTGCCTTAGAAGGCAAGTTGGAGCTATTTTAGTAGTTGATAAACACATAATTTCAACAGGGTATAATGGTCCTCCTACAGGACTTGCCCACTGTGAAGAAACAGGTTGTTTGAGAGATCAATTAGGGATACCGTCAGGGGAAAGGCCAGAACTTTGTAGAGGTGTACATGCAGAGCAAAATGCGATTATACAGGCAGCACTGCATGGGGTAAGTACTAAAGGGGCTACACTTTACGTAAATGCTAGTCCTTGTGTTATGTGTGCTAAAATGTTAATTAATGCGGGAGTTAAGCGAATTGTATATGAAGAAGAGTATCCCGATGAATTGGCTTTTAGGCTTTTAAAGGAAGCAAATGTTGACTTAGTAAAGATTGAGAGATAAAATAATATTGATGTCAATCAAAGGAAGGTATGGTGAACTTAAAAGGAGTGTTAAAAAATGAAGGTATACCTCTTATCTTTTGTTATGGCATTTGTGGTGTCACTTATTGCTACTCCAATGGCGAAGAAATTGGCTTTTGTAATTGGAGCCATTGATATACCTAATGAGGAAAGACGCATACATACAAAACCTGTTCCTAGATTAGGCGGAGTGGCTATATTTTTAGGAACGATAACAAGTATATTGCTTTTTTTGCCAAAAACCCATGAAACCATTGGCATAGTTACAGGAGCAACCATAATTGCAGCATTGGGATTGTTTGACGACAAGTACAGTCTTAGTGCAAAAGTTAAACTTTTAGGACAGTTGGTAGCAGCCATGGTACTAATAATAAGTGGTGTGAGAATAGATTGGCTTTCTAATCCTTTTGGGGATGGAATGATATATCTAAAAAGTTGGTTGGCTATTCCTCTTACGCTTTTTTGGGTGGTAGGGATTACAAATACTATGAATCTCATCGATGGCCTTGATGGACTGGCAGCAGGAATAGCAGTTATATCATCGGGTTCTTTATTCATAGTTTCCCTTTTAAATGGCAGATTTGCAACTGCTGTTATTTCAATCGCTATTGCGGGTGCTGCTTTAGGCTTTTTGCCTTATAATTTTAATCCTGCAAAATTTTTATGGGAGATACAGGGGCTATGTTTTTAGGATTTGTACTAGCGGCTATATCGATACAGGGAGCAGTAAAATCGGCAGCGGCAATTGCTATAGCAGTCCCAATCCTTGCATTAGGTGTGCCTATATTTGATACTACGTTTGCAATTGTAAGGAGATTGATAAACGGTAAACCAATTATGGAAGCAGATAAAGGGCATTTGCACCACAGGCTTTTAGAAAAAGGCCTTACACAAAGACAGGTTGTGCTTATAATGTACGGCGTAAGTTTGCTGCTGGGAATAAGTGCTATATTGATATCCTCCAGTAATGAAACAAAAGGTTTGATTATTTTTATACTATCAATTTTGTTTGTAATGTGGGGTGCAGATAAACTTGGGCTTTTAGAAAAGCAAAAAAAGGGTACTCAGGTCCGTTGACCACGTATTAAGGAGTGTAAAATGATGACATTAAAAATCGTATCTGTTTTTGGAACAAGGCCTGAAGCTATTAAAATGGCACCTCTTATTAAAGCTTTGGAAAGAGAAAAGGATTTTGAATCAAAAGTATGCGTTACAGCCCAGCACCGTGAAATGCTTGATCAGGTGCTGAGGCTTTTTAATATTACTCCCGATTACGATTTAAACATCATGAAAGAAAAACAAACATTATCTGAAATTACTACTTCTGCTCTTATAGGGCTTGAAAAGGTCTTTAATAGAGAAAAACCTGATCTTGTGTTGGTACACGGCGATACTACGACAACTTTTGTTTCTGCACTTGCATCTTTTTACCACAAAATTAAAGTAGGACATGTAGAAGCAGGGCTGAGGTCTTTTAACAAATGGTTTCCATATCCAGAAGAGATAAATAGAAGGCTTACGGGAGTATTGACAGACTTGCACTTTGCTCCTACAATTACAGCAAAATCTAATCTTTTAAAAGAAGGAGTAGATGAAGAAAGTATTTTTGTTACGGGTAATACCGTCATAGATGCAATGGTATATACTGTAAAAAGAGATTATATTTTTAGGGATGAACGGCTCAACCAAATTGATTACAATAATAAAAAAGTCATTGTTGTTACAGCCCATAGAAGGGAAAATTGGGGTAAACCCCTTGAAAATATATGTAATGCTCTTAAAAATATTGCTCAAAATTACGAGGATGTTTATATAGTATATCCTGTGCATAAAAACCCTGTAGTAAGAGAAACGGTATTTAGAATATTAGGAGAGCTTACCAATGTACTTCTTTTAGACCCCCTTGATACAGATGAAATGCACAATCTCATGGCAAAATGTTATATGGTGATGACTGATTCGGGAGGGCTGCAGGAAGAAGTACCTTCTCTTGGTAAACCTGTGCTTGTTTTGAGAGATGTCACCGAAAGACCGGAGGCTGTTAAAGCGGGTACTGTAAGAGTGATCGGTACAGAAGAGCAGGTTGTGTACAACGAAGGGACATTGCTTCTTGAAAATAAGGAAGAATATGATAAAATGGCTAATGCTGTAAATCCCTATGGTGATGGTAAAGCCTCTTTGAGAATAATTCAGGCGATAAAATATGCGTTTAACTTGACTGACAAAAGACCAGAAGAATATAAAAGCGGGGAGTGACCCCGCTTTTATAAATTTTTATTTATTAGCTTCTGATTTTGTTTGACTTTTAGCGATTAGGTACCAAAGATAACCAATTACTATTGCTCCAATGAATCCGCCTATTACATTGTAATCAGCGACTATCCAGCCCCATTTGCCAAGATAAGCACCGCCAACCCATGCACCGATTAAATGCGCAACTAGTGCTGCCCAATATGTTCCGTAAATTTTATTTAACTTTTCGCCATAAGATTCTCCTGCTTTGTAGTTAAACAAAGGATGAAATACAAGACTAGATATGAGTCCTACTACAATAAGTGCTACCCAAAACATATACTACACCTCCTTTTTGAGATATTTTTCCTTTCATTTATAATTTTACTCTAACAGGATTATAAAACAAATTTGATTTTTGACCTTTTTTTGACTAAAAAAGTTCACGAGGATAATTTATCTACATATATCTGACCTTTTCTGACTTATTCTCTTTTTATCTAATTATTTCTAATAGATGTCCGTTTTTCCTATTATGTCAATAATGAAATATTTGAGATTGATGAATAAATTTTTTTATTTCCGTTAATAATTAAAAATAGAAGGGCGGTAAAAATCGGTGGATCCATTTTCCCCCTTGTGGATTCGCTGATATTTTACCGCCTTTTCTTTTAAAAAAGTATATATGGAGGTATGGCATATGGATAAAAAGATAATTATAGGAATAATGATTTTTGCGGTTTTATTTTCGCTGGGGGTTCAAAGACAAGCTTTTCTTTCCTTTGATGATGACGTAGAACTTGTAAAGAGGTCTTTTTTAAGTACGGGTGCGAAATATGAATATGCAAATATAAACGCATGGTCAAAGGTCAATGATGATTTTACATCTTTTGACAAAATAAATGAATATGTCGAAGTAACAATAAAAAACATGAATTTAGACAAACAAAAAATCAAGGTATCTCGCATCGAAGAAAACAAATTTAGACAACTAGTAGTAGAATATGCAGAAAACACGAGACATATAAACATAGCAGTGCAAAGTTTAAAAAATGGTGCCCAAAGCGAAACATATATGTTAATAGACGAATATCTCATTAAGGGTTATGACAATGTTTTAAAAGAAAGGTCCCTTATAAATAATTCTTTTAAATTGTTAGAGCTAAAACCTAAGGTAACAGTATGCTTTGTTGGAACTTTTAAAGGGAAGTTGAATAAAGAAAAAAACAGTAGTATAGTTAAATTAGTGCTTGACAAATTAGATGCACAAAAAATAGAAGGAATGGAAGAGGAAAATATAATAAGTGTCTCTGCTTATTCAAGCAAATTAAAAGAATATATTAAATTAGGAAGTGAAAAAATAAATTTAAACGTAGCAATAAGATATAGTTCTTTTGATGATAAAACTTATTTGTGGGTTGCAACGCCTATTATAGCAATAGAGTATTAAAAGAGGGTGATAAGAACGAAATTTATTGTTGAAAAAAGCCCACCACTTAAAGGAAGTGTAAAAATAAGTGGTGCTAAAAATTCTGTGTTGCCTATAATTGCCGCTTCTTTATTATCATCAGGGGAAATAGTGCTAGATGACATACCTACTTTAAAAGATGTCAATGTTATGATCGAGTTAATTAAACATTTTGGTGCTATATGTGACTTTGAGAATGAGAAATTAAAAATAAAAGTAGATATTAAAGATGTAGAAGCCCCCTATGATTTGGTGAAAAAAATGAGAGCATCGTTTTTGGTGATGGGACCTATACTTGCTAGGCTTGGGCATGCTAAAATTTCTATGCCAGGTGGGTGTGCGATTGGTTCTCGCCCAATAGATTTGCATTTGAAGGGATTTCAAACATTGGGAGCAGACATCACTATAGGACATGGTTATGTAGAAGCACGAGCTCAGAAGTTAACAGGCAAAAAAATTTATTTGGATTTTCCAAGTGTTGGGGCTACAGAAAACATTATGATGGCGGCAGTTTTTGCAGATGGAATTACTATAATAGAAAATGCTGCCGAAGAGCCAGAAATTGTTGACCTTGCCAATTTTCTCAATAAGATGGGCGCAAAAATCAAGGGTGCTGGTACAGATACAATAAGAATTGAAGGAGTAAAAGAGCTAAAAGGGGTTGAGCATACTGTCATACCGGATAGAATTGAAGCGGGGACCTTTATGGTAGCAGCTGCAATGACTGGAGGAAATGTTCTTATAGAAAATGTCATAGTGGATCATGTAAGGCCTATAATTGCGAAATTAACAGAATGTGGGATTAAAATAACAGAAGAGCCTAAAGGACTGCGAGTAAAAGGAACTAAAAATTATAAAGCATTGGACATAAAAACTCTTCCTTATCCAGGCTTTCCAACAGATATGCAGGCTCAAATGATGGCTATGATGACAGTGGCAAAAGGGACAAGCGTTATAATAGAAACAGTTTTTGAAAATAGGTTTATGCATGTGGATGAGCTAAAGCGTATGGGAGCAAATATAAAGATAGAAGGAAGAAGTGCTGTTGTTACAGGAGTTGATCATTTAACAGGGGCAGAAGTTAAAGCAACGGATTTAAGGGCGGGAGCAGCCTTAGTATTGGCGGGACTTATTGCAGAAGGTAAGACTGAAATAAACGATATTTATCATATTGACAGAGGCTATGTAAAAATGGAAGAAAAGTTAAAAAATCTTGGTGCAATCATATATAGAATATAGTATAAAGGCGTCATGTGCGCCTTTTTAAATTTGCGGGAAAATTTAAAGAAGTATGTTGTTTACTTAAAAATTTTTATAGTTTCTATTTTTTGTTGAAGGATTTTTAATATCTTTGTAGAATTAATATATTGAAAATGTTTAGCAAAATTGATAAAGGGGT
>NZ_BAZY01000017.1 GCF_001310975.1 Thermoanaerobacter thermocopriae JCM 7501 | reverse complement strand
ACAGAAAGGAGATGATGAATAGAAGAAAGAAACAGTTTTACTTAGCGACTAGAAGGGCTGACTTAAATTTTAAAAAATATTAAATTTTTAAGGAGGTAACAAAAAATGAAAAGTCGACAAGTATTAAAAGTTTTACTGGCTTTTGCGTTAATTGTAACTTTAATGTCGCTAAGTGGAGTATTAGCCCAAGCTCAGCCCAACTTAACAAACTTATCTGGCGACTCTCCAACAAAAAATTACCCGTCTCAAATTCAAAAAGTTTTGATGCAAGATTCTAACAAAAACAAAATCTTTGATAACCTGGAAGCAAAGCTTACTGATAAGCCTGACAGTGCGGAATTCTCTGTCATAATAACCTTCAACAAAAACATAGATGATAACGAACTATTAAATATTTCTAAATCCATTGGAAAGTTTAATATAAAGCATAAATACAAAATTATTCCAGGAGTTGCTGCTACTTTAACTAAAGGACAAATAAACGCTTTGTCAAAATTAGATATAGTAAAGCAAATTGAGTATGACGAGCCTGTATATGCAACATTAGACACTGCAACAAAATGGTTTGGCGTTACAAAAGCGAGAAGTGACTTTGGCGTAACTGGAGACAAAGATGGTAATCCTTCCTCTTACTCCAAGAATGATATAGTAATAGCAGTTATTGATACAGGTATTGATGGATCCCATGTTGACCTTGCTGGTGGGAAAATAATAGGATGGCAAGATTTTGTAAACGGTAAAACTACCCCTTACGATGATAATGGACATGGAACTCATGTAGCAAGCATTGCGGCAGGCACTGGGACAGGGGACAGCCTTTATACAGGTGTTGCTCCTGGTGCAGCTTTGGTAGGAATAAAAGTACTCGATTCAAATGGAAGCGGAAGTATGAGCACTGTAACGGCAGGAATTGATTGGGCTGTTCAAAACAAAGATATATACGGAATCAAAGTTATAAATTTAAGCCTCGGCACTTCTACAAGTTCTGATGGAACTGACTCTACCTCATTAGCAGTAAACAGCGCCGTAGATAGCGGAATTGTAGTGGTAGTTGCTGCTGGAAATTCAGGCCCTGCAAGGTACACCATAGGATCACCTGGTGCAGCAGAAAAAGCCATAACCGTTGCAGCAATGGCGGATGTAGGAGAACTTGGATTTAACCTTGCAAGTTTCTCCAGCCGTGGCCCCACAGCTGACGGAAGGATAAAACCTGACATTGCAGCACCCGGATATAATATAACCGCCGCAAAAGCAAACTCTATAAATGGTTATGTGACATACAGTGGTACAAGCATGGCAACACCTTTTGTAGCAGGTACAGTAGCCTTATGCTCAATGCAAATATAAGCCTTGCACCACTTGATGTAAAAAATATAATAATGACTACTGCAAAAAGTTGGGGACCTCCAAGCAAAAACATTGACTATGGTGCAGGAAGATTAGATGCATATGAAGCAATTAAAACAGCTGGAAATTTCACAGGGACTAATATATCTGTGCCAAACCATTATTATGCATCAGATTCACTCACTGGGTCTCGTTACAGTGACATTTGGACATTTAACGTGACAGACACATCATATCCTATTGCAATAACTTTCATAATACCTGATTGGGCAAACTATAACCCTGATTTCGATATATACCTCTATGACCCCACCGGTACTCTTGTTAAAAGTTCAACTGGAATACAAAGGCAGGAGACAATAACATATATTCCAACACAAACGGGAACCTATTATATCAAAGTATATTCATATAGAGGCAGTGGAAATTATTACTTTGATTTAAGTACGGGCGGCGATTCACTTACCCTTTCAAGTAACGACATATAAAATAATTTAATTAAAGAAGTATGGTGCCGATTGGCTCCATACTTCTTTAACTTTTGCGACTTTCTACTTTCTTTTTTCCTTTTTCAAGTAAAATTTTTTCGTCAAAGTAGTAGATTTCTATAAGCTCTCCTTCTAATAGTGTAAAAACAACACTTTCTTTGGTTAATTTGACATTTATTTTTCTCCCTTTGTATCTCACATTAAAAGAGAGCAAATTCCACTCTTTAGGTAGTCTCGGCTCAAAATGCAGTTCATCGACTTGATAATATGGATAATAAAAGCGGTTTGCTATTATAAACCAAATACAATAAATAAAAAAATGACATCCAAAATTTAATTAAAAAATTTTTCCATAGGGGGTTATTAAATTTCCCTCTTATTTTCTCTTTATATAGTAGAGGATAAAAAAAACAAGCTAAAAGGAGGTGGACTAATTATAGCTCCCTATTTCCCTTATAATAGCTCCGAAGATGCTCAAATAATAGGTTGGTTTTTAGCAGGTCTATGTCATGAAGCTATCAGACTGGTAAAAAAGAATAAGCAAATCCAAAAACATGAACTCCTAATTCTCAACGCTCGATTAAAAGGAGATGACGAAGATGAAGAAACAGAGATGATTGATAACATAGCTGACACACGTGACACCTTCATGGAAGTAGAGAATTTAATATTTCTACAAGAAATCCTCTCATTACTCACACCAAAACAACAGAAGGTCATTAAAGCAACGATACTAGATGGGTATACGGAAAAGGAGGTATCTGCAGACCTAGGAATTTCACAATCCGCAGTACATCAAATAAAAGAACGAGCATTGAAAAGGTTAAAAAAGCATTTTGCCACGGACAAGCCCATCCCTAAGTAGAGCTTCATCCAAGATACCTCTTACGCAAGGTTAAGAATTACAAAACTATTTTATCTTACTCTTGCCTTGAGTAAAGAAAAATTATTTAAGGGGGAAAATACAAGATGGCAAATCAAGCAACATGGTATATAGATACAAACGGAGATGGCATTGTCCTCGTAAACAACTATGGAGTAATTAGGTTCAAAGTATCTGCTGGAGGATATAATCCTGGTCAGAGAGCAGAAATAACCGCTAATCGTCTCAATGCAATTTTTGCAGATACTAAAAGAGATCTTGATTTTATCACTCCAGCATGGGTAGTTGGTGAATATGTCGTTGCATCCGCCCATGTTCGCCAAGGAGATGGTAAAGTTACTTTCAAAAGTTACCCGAACACGATATATGAGGATCTCTATGATACAAATCTAGACTCTATCTGCACTGTTACTACCGCAGACGCAATCGCATATGGTATAACATCCGCAGCATTAGCCTTAAATTGGGCAAGAAATATAAGAGGTGCACTTCAGAGTAGCGATTTGAACTGTCTCGGAGAACCTGTTAAATCTTCAAGGCAACTCGTTGTTCCTTCACAAAGTTATTCTGGAAATAAGAACATAACTGCTACGTACTATGGTGCAGGAGAACAACTCTTAAATCCTTATACAAGTAATGGTGAAATATTCCATACATGCGACCTTACTATTGCATCTGGTCTTTCCGATTTACCACGTAACTGTTGGGTTAAAGTATCATACAATGGTAAAAGCGTTATAGCACGAGTAAATGATACAGCTCCTACTAATACAATCGATCTGACTTATGGAGGTATTGCAAAAGCCCTTGGTTTCCCTGGCAGCGGGACAGTTACTATTTCCACTCCCTAATTAATAGCGAAAATATCATATACATAGGGAGGCTTAAGAGTCTCCCTATGTATCTTGGCAAAATTTACGGGAACATTTTTTCAATCCTTGTAAGTTCTTTGCCTTTAGTATCTATAAAAACGAAGGTAAACATTTTATTGCCATATTTACTATCTTTATATGCTTGAAGATCAGCAACTGGTACTGCAACGAAATCATAACCAGCATCTTGAGGTTGGACGTAGACTATTATATTCTGTTCTTTTGCAGTAATTCCAATAATAGAGCTATAAACCGTAAGAATACTTAAACTATCTTCAGGAACAATATTCTTTGATGAGACACACTCCAGTTTATCTATGCCTAAAGTATCAAAAATCTTACTTCCATCGCTGTTACCAACTATAACATAGTAATTTTTGGTATAGATATCCCGATATTCTGGTAACTCCTGGTATATCGGTTTTGTTGTTTTTTGCCAGTCCCTTGAGAAAGCAATCCTTGCAAAAAGGATAGGCCTTTCTGTAAGCGAGATTAACTTAATAACCCTATTATTGCCATCCCACTGTAGCTCAGCACCTAACGCCTCAGCTACACACTTAATTGGTACCATTGCCCTTCCATTGATAATCTGTGGTGGCACATCTGGCTTAATTTCACGCCCATTGATAATCAATTTGACTGTACTAGCCGCAAAAGCTACTATGGTAAGAGATACTATTAAAATAACACTACCAAAAAATATCAACCATTTTTTCCTCACCGCTACAACCCCTTTAATATGTTTTTTGTTAAAAATATAGACGTAAACTTCATTAATTTTGTTCCCATTTTTATTAAATTTTTATGGTTATTTTTACCTCCAAACTAAATGGGTATAGAATTATTTTCCATACCCATTTAGTTTATTCTCTCCCTTTTGGAGAACTAACCTCTTGTCAAAGTAGTAAATCTCTATAGGCTCTCCTTCTAATAGTGTAAACACAACACTTTCTTTTGTTAATTTGACATTTATTTTTCTCCCTTTGTATCTCACATTAAAAGAGAGCAAATTCCACTCTTTTGGTAGTCTCGGCTCAAAATGCAGTTCATTTGTATAAACCCTCATTCCACCAAAGCCATTCACAACTGCGCCCCATGTACCTGCCATAGAAGCAGCATGAATTCCGTCCTTAACATTGTCATTGTAGTCGTCCAAATCCATTCTTGCAGTCATCATAAAGTATTTATAAGCTTTGTCAGTATATCCTATTTCATTGGCTAGTATGCTAAATATAGCTGGCGATAAGGAGGAGTCGTGAGTGGTAATAGGTTCATAATAATCGTAATTCTTTTTAAGTTCATCTTTAGTAAATTTTTCTCTCTGTAAAAACATCAAAAGCAACACATCAGGCTGTTTGCATATTTGATATCTGTAAATATTTAGGTAATGCCAGTGCAACAAAAGTGGAAATTGATCTTGTGGTATTTCATCCACTGTTATTCTCTCTTTATACAAAAAGCTGTCATCCTGTGGTATAATGTCAAGTTCTTTTGAATAAGGAAGGTACATATTGTCAGCAGCTTTTTTCCACGCAACAATTTCTTCATCCCTTAGATTTAACTTGGAAGCGACTTTTTGATATTTATGAGGCACTTCTTTTTTCATTTTGTTTGCAATATTATAGGCATATTCCAAATTCATTTTCGCCATATAATTGGTATAAGCGTTGTTGTCGACTAAAGCTGTATACTCATCCGGACCAGTGACACAGTTTATGCAGAATTTATTGCCCTTAAGAGGAATATATGCTCCTAAATCTTCCCAAAATCTTGCAGTTTCAAATAATATTTCACAGCCATAGTCATAGAGAAAGTCCAAATCATTTGTAGCCTCCACATATCTTTTTAAAGCATAAACTATATCAGCATTTATGTGATACTGTGCCGTACCAGCTGGAAAGTATGCAGAACATTCAGGTCCATCTATCGTTCTCCAAGGATACAAAGCTCCTTTGTAACCTAATTCCTCTGCCCTGGATCTTGCTGCATCCAAAAGATTATACCTGTACATTACCAAAGCTTTTGCAATTTCGGGCTTTGTATAAAGAAAGAAAGGCATTATATAAATATCAGAATCCCAAAAATAATGACCTTCATAACCTTCTCCCGTCAGCCCTTTTGCTGCAATGTTTGTCTTTCCATCTCTTCCGACTGATTGAAGTAGATGAAATTCATTAAAGCGTATGCCTTGCTGCAGAGCTTTATCTCCTTCTATGATTACATCAGCATCTTTCCAAAAAGAATTCAAAAATTCTTCCTGCTCTTTTTCTATCGTTTCAAAGCCGTCATTTTTAGCTTTTTCTATTTCTTCTAAAGCAAGAGCAACTAACTTATTTTCATCAAAATCCTTTGAAGTGTAATAGGAAATAAATTTATTCAATGTGTATGAGTTGCCTTTTTCAGCCTCTATATCTATGATTACTTTTACTCCATCTTCTTCTAAACTATTTGAGACTTCATATTTGCTGTCTCCCACTAATACATTGTCTATTGCACAAACATAGGAAAAATTGCTCTTTTGCGTTTTTTGAACAATCCACCCTTTTAGACCCTCTACACCTTTGTCTATAGTCTTTAAAACCTTTCCTTTTAAATTTGACCCTACCCTTATATCTTCACTCTCACTTATATTTGAAATATTTCCGTCAATAGCAGAAACAAATCTAATTTTTCCGCTAAAATTTACAGGTTCTGCAGTAAAAGAAATTGCCGCTAAATGTTGCCTAGTAAGTGATACAATTCTCTTTATTCTTACCTCTAAAACTTTTCCTGTGGGGGATTCCCATTTTACTTTTCTTTCTACAAACCCCTTCTTCATGTCAAGCACTCTCTCATAAAAGAGGATTTTCCCTTGTAACAAATCAAACTCTTCCCCATCTACATACAATTTTATTATTTTACTATCAGCCACATTTAACATCGTCTGCCCTATTTTTGCAAAACCATATCCCCCTTCAGGTATGTTATATCGTGTATTTCATAAAACCCATTGATATACGTCCCATTAAAAGAAGTATTTTTAGGCCCTGAATATCCTTCTTCAAAAGTTCCTCTCATTCCAATATATCCATTTGCTAAAGCAAAAATAGTTTCATTTCTGTAGTTAGTGTCTATGCTAAACTGCGTCTCTCTTATAACCCAATCTTCAAAAGGGTAAATTGGTTTCTTCGTTTTGTTGGCCATATCCATCCTCCACTCTTAGTTTAATTCAAAATTTTGTCGGAAACAAAGTCGTTTCCGACCAAAATCAATTTAAACATTTACTTGCTTTCTGCAGCTTTTTTAGCTTCTTCTATCATGTTGTGATACTTATCAAGAGTAGGTTTAATAGGTTTATTTTCAAAGATTATCTCTCTTAGTGCTCCATTTATAGCCTTGTCTACATCAGCCCAGTATACAAGGTTTGGCCTTGGTTCTGCATGTTTTAATGCCTCATTTATAGCTTCAAAATATGGTTTTTGCCATTCTTCAACCTTTCCATAAGCATCACTTCTCATGGATGGCCATCCTAATTTAGTGACAAGTTTCTCTTGAACTTCTTTACTCATAAGGTATTCCATAAACTTTATAGCCATCTCTTTATTAGGTGCACCAGCTGGTATTCCTATAACTTCTCCTCCCAAAACGTGAGACTCTTTAACAGGACCTACCCAACCGTGATATGCCAAAATGTTCTTTTGCCATATTCTTGAACAAGGACGTTTGCAGTATAGGGCCAGTTTTGAACCAAATACACACTATCTTTTGCAAGATATTCTACAGGTGTATTCCAGTCAGCTTTCTTTGAGTCAGGAGAGAGATATGGCTGTATTTCTTTCAAGAAAGTAAATGCTTTTATTGAACCCTCATCATTCAATACTGTTGGGTCACCACCAGCAGACCTTATAAGGTCAAACATGTGAACTGTACTGTCAGGCCCTAAATTTTGCTTAATTATCACTCTGCCTATTCCCTCTTTTTCTTTAAAAGTCTTTGCAACCTCTAAAAGCTCATCCCAATTCGTAGGTGGTTTTAAACCGTATTCTTTGAATTTATCTACATTGTAAAAAGCTATTTCTACATTTGGTCTATATGGCATAAAGTACAGCTTTCCATCAAACTCTCCTACTGGTACAAGACTTGGTATCACTTCCTTTGGTATCATGTCTCTATACTGAGACAAATCTTCCACAAGCCCTTTTGCCACAAGTGGAGCAAGTTGCATGTTATCTTGAGTTATAATGTCTATATCCATCGCATTTGCTTTGTGCATGGCATCTAATTTTTTAATAAGGTCTCCTGCTTCAATTTGAAGAGGCTCAATTTTTACACCATACTTTTGTTCAAATGCAGGGAAAATATCTTCTTTCATCACTTTCCACTCTGCTTCTCCAAGTCCCATTGAAACTTTTAGAACTTTTTTCCTTGCTTCTGATTGGGTCTTATTACCACAACCTGCAATACCAGTACCTATAAGCGAGATAATGATTAAAACTGCTATTAACTTGGTGTAAAACTTCTTCATGGTTTAATAAAACCTCCTTAAAATTTAATTTTTTTATATATACAGTATCCGAAAAACTCGGATACGTATATGCTAACCTTTAACAGCTCCTGCAAGATATCCACTCTTCATGTATTTTTGCAAGAAGAATGTCACAAGCATTACAGGGATTGTGAGTACTGCCGCATATGTGCAGAATCAAAAATTCCTCCTCTTTGAACATAATAGTAAGTTTGAAGAGGCAGAGTCCTATCTGAAATAGTCAAGTAAAGAGCATAAGTAAATTCATTCCATGAATTCAGCCACACAAATATAGCAGTAACAGCTATACCAGGTAGTGCAATTGGCATTATAATCCTCATCAATGCCGTCAATTTGCTCGTTCCATCAACCAGTGCAGCTTCCTCTAAATCCTTTGGTATCGTCTCAAAAGTTCCAACCAATATCCACGCTGCAAAAGGTAAATTTACAATAAGGTGCGCCATAACTAATCCTAAATAAGTGTCCATTAAATTTAATTTTATAAACTCAACCGCTATCGGAAGAGCAATACCTACATCAGGAAACATCCTTGTAAAAAACAGTGATAATACTACAGCGTATTTTATTTTCCAAGGCAATCTCGCTATAACATAAGCCGCTGGAGCAGCTATTATAATTGCGATGATAGTAGTCATTGTTGCCACTACAAAACTTTTCTTAAAAGGAGGCCATATATTTCCTGAAAGAAATACATCTTTCCAATGGTCCAACGTAAAGCGAGTGATGAAAAAGTCTGGATGAGGCTTTAATATATCACTTGGCATTGCAAAAGAAGTTATAAAAAGTATATATACTGGTATAATCATCAATATTGCTGCTATTATAGCTATTGGAATATACGCTGTATTTGAAATCTTTTCACTAATATCCACTTTTCTCATCATTGTTCCTCCTTAGTACCACCTATTTTTAAGTAGCTCACTATAAATACTGCTATTATTAGGAGCAGTATTGTAGATGCTGCCGCAGATGTATAGGCATTTGCATAATTGTTATACTCATCATACGCAAAGGTAGAAATAACAGGAGTAGCACGCCCTGCAAGAACAAGTACAAGTTCAAATATTCTAAAAGCATCTATCGCTCTTAAAATTAAAGCCATAGTAATAGAAGGCTTTAAAAGGGGCAATGTCACATATTTAAAAGTCTGCCACACAGTTGCCCCGTCGATATTGGAAGCTTCATAAACTTCGTCTGGTATACTTTCAAGACCTGCCAAAAGCAAAAGTATAACCAGTGGTGTAACTTTCCACATATCAGCTATAGAAACCATAAGTAATGTCTTAAAACCACCGCTCGCCCAATCCACAGGAAGTTCAATAATGCGAAGTTTTTGCAAAAAAGCATTAAAATAGCCATTTAATCCGAAAATATAAGTCATTGCAACACCCGACACAAGAGTAGGTACTCCCATTGGCACCAACATCAAAGACCTCAAAAGTCCTTTTCCTCTAAAATTTCTCTTTAAAATAAGTGCAATAACAAGGCCCGCAGTCATCTCCAAAGTTAAGCTTATAAACGTAAGAGCTATGGTATTGAAAAAAGCCTGTTTAAATTCTGTTTTCCCTATAATCTCTTTGTAATTTGCCAATGTGAATGCTTTAGTATACTGGTCTTGAAAACTTAAAGTAATAGTTTGAATAATAGGGTATACTGTAAATCCAAGAATATACAATAGTAATGGTAAAATCATGGCAATTTCAAGTTTGTATTTCTTTACAAAGTTTACATAAGACATACCATATTCCCCTTTCTTAAGCTTAAAATCTTCACTGCGCTTCGCTTTTCATGTTAAAACTGTAAGCGCTTACAATTTAAAAAATAAAACAAAGATTATTCTTTTGGAAATTTACAAGAATTTCTTACTACAATTTTGTGCTCTAAAATTGTCTGATACTCATCAATATTTTCCCCATTTAACATTTTTATAAGCATTCTCGCTGCAACAGCCCCTATTTCGTACATAGGCTGTGATACAGTAGTAAGAGAAGGCCTTGTCGCTTCTGCCAAGTCAATATTATCAAATCCCATTACTGATACATCTTCAGGACATGAAAGCCCACTGTCAAACACCGCATTTATTGCTCCCATTGCCATAATATCACTTATTGCAAATATAGCAGTAGGTCTCATCTCGCCTTTTAACATTTCCATCGCCGCATTATATCCACCTTTATACTTAAAATTTGCTTCTTTAATAAATTTATCATAATTGGTAATCCATTGTCAATAAGAGCTTGTTTATATCCCCTTAACCTATCCACACTATCTATGGTTTCCTTCATCTCGTCCAAAGGACCATGAATAATTCCAATCTTTTTGTGACCTAATGATATCAAATATTTCACTGCATCATAAGCCGCCTTAAAATTATCAATTCCTACATATGGCACATCAAACTTTGTTGTTCTTCCTGCAAGTACTACTTTTATATTGCCATTTTCAAAGATTTCATAATGCTCTTTTGAAAAATAGTCACAGTGAAATATTATTCCGTCAACCCACCGATTTTTTAGCATTTCTATATATTGAAATTCTTTTTCTCTTTTGTTGTCTGCATTACACAAAGTAATATTGTATTTATAAATATTGCAGACATCTTCAATCCCTCTTACTACTTCCGCATAGTAAAGGTTTGATATATCAGGCACAATTAACCCTATAGTATTTGTCTTCTTCATCGCTAGACTTCTGGCTGGCATACTAGGTTTGTACCCTAGCTCTTCTGCCGCTTTTAAAACTTTTTGCCTAGCTTTTTCACTTACTAAAGGACTATTATTAAAAACTCTCGAAACAGTTGCAATGGAAACCCCTGCTAATTTTGCTACATCGTCTATTGTTGCCATTTTGACACCCTTTTCTTAATTTACTGTAACCGCTTACAGTTATATTATATTACGATTCTTTTAAAAATGCAAGAGTTTTTATAAAAACAAACTTTGCCATTATGTAACTAAAGGCAAAGTCTGTTTGTTTTATATCTGTTTTAAACTAAGCTTATTCTTATTATAAAGTTTAACGAATTCCCACCATGCCGTTGACAAAAAGGCAATAATAGCTGCCTTCAAAAAGTTAAATAGATTTAAAGGAGTGGTCTTTACAATATCATTCAAAGAAGGTATATATAAAATTGCCAGCAAACCTAAAAATACCCCTATGTTGACATACCAAACTGCCTTGTCTTTCTGCTTAAACATTACTTTAAACATATTGTCCGTCTCCGACCCGTTTATATATACCAAAAGTAGATTTGCCAATACTATTACCGTCAAGGAAAAACTACGTCCCATATTTTGGGAAAAGCCATTATTATTCATATACAAATATGATATAAATGTAGCAGTAAAAATTGCAACACCTTGCAATATAGATTTAACTCCTAAATTCACTGAAATTAATGGCTCATTTTGGTGTCTTGGACTTCTTTTCATTATTTTATCTTCTGCTGGTTGACGCTCAAACACTATTGAACAAGTCGGATCGATAATTAACTCTAACAACACCACATGTACTGGAAGCAAAAGTAGCGGCAAGTGCAAAAGCGGGGTTAATACTGCTGTCAATGCTATAGGTATATGGATAGCTATTATATACCCAAATGCTTTTTTATGTTATCATAAATCCTACGGCCGTCTCTTATAGTGTCAACAATGGTAGTGAAATTATCGTCAAGTAAAACCATGTCCGCAGCATCTTTTGCAACGCCTGTTCCTCTCTTGCCCATAGCAATGCCAATATCGGCATATTTTAACGCCGGGGCATCGTTGACGCCGTCGCCTGTCATCGCAACTACTTCGCCATTTTCCTTGAGTGCTTTAACTATACGCATTTTATGCCTTGGAGTTACACGAGCAAAAATATTGGTTTTTTTAACTCTATTCCTGAGATCTTCCTCCGATATTTTATCCAATTCTTGTCCTGTAATTACATTATTATAGTTTTTTATACCAATTTCTTTTGCTATTGCTTGAGCAGTAACGCCATTATCTCCGGTAATTAATACAATCCTTATACCGGCTTCATTACAAATGTCAATCGCATCAGGGACAGCTTCCTTTGGAGGATCAGCTAAACCTATTAATCCAATCAGATCCATCTTAGTTTCAGTAATGTTCGTGGGTATGATGCTCATATTATCGTTTTTTGCCACAGCTATAACTCTATAACCATTTGATGCCATTTTAAATTGGCGGTCCTTAATGTCAATTAGTTCTTTATCATCTAAATGACATAACGGAAGTATAGACTCTGGCGAACCTTTAGCAGTAAGTACAAGTTTACCGTCAATTTCCCACACGTGTCCCATCATCTTTAAGTCTGAACTAAAAGGATATTCATGTATTAGTTTTTTTGAATAAATACTTTTAACATCCAATCCATTTTTTTCTCCATATTCTTTAATAGCTTTTTCCATGGGATCATATGATTCCTCTTCACAGGCTAAAACCGCATAATTTATTAGTTCCCTCTCATCATGATCGTTAAAAACGTAAGTGTCACGGACTTCCATCTGATTTTTCGTCAAGGTTCCAGTCTTGTCCACGCATAAAACAGATATAGCTCCAAGGGTTTCTATCGCTGGAATTCTTCTTATTAATGAATTCCTTTTTGCAAGGCGCCACGCCCCCATAGCAAGAAAAACAGTTAAAACAACAGGAAATTCTTCAGGTATCATAGCCATAGTAATAGTAATACCAGAAGTATTCCATCTATGAGATTTTTTTGATGAATAAATGTTACTAAAAATACTACTACAAATAAACAAATGCTTATATACAAGCTTATTATAATTAATTTTCTGGTTTGCTTTTCTAAAGGCGTAGGGTACTCTGGAGCAGAATTAACATCCACACCTATTTTACCATATTCTGTATTAAGCCCTATAGCTGTAACTTTAACAATAGCTGTTCCACTTATAACCGTTGTCCCAGCATAACAATAATTTTTCTTCCAATATTCGTTATTTTCCTCTGGTGTAATCTCGACTTTTTTCCAACATATTTCTGATTCACCAGTAAGTGCAGATTCATCCATGCCAAGGTCATGCATTTCAATAATTTGCCCATCGGCAGGTACTTTATCGCCTTCCTCAAGAAGCATAAGATCGCCGACAGTTAATTCACGGCTGTCTATAGTTGTTAAATGGCCATTTCTAATAACTTTTACCTTGGGAGAAGTTAGATCTTTTAGTAGATTTAATGTTCTATCTGTTTTCCATTCCTGAAAGAAACTTATGCCCGTAACAAACATTACAAAAATCAACATTATAATGCCATCTCTATATTCACCTAATAGAAAATAAATGAGTGCTGTACCAAAGAGTAGTAGAATCATTGGTTCTTTAAATATAGTTAAAATTCTGCTGAGTAATGTATTTCTCTTTTGTGGTACAAGGTCGTTTTTGCCATATTTTAATTGTAATTTTGCTACTTCTTCATCAGAAAGACCAGTATAATCACCTTTAAAACCATTTATTTTTGCCATTATTTTCCCTCCTAAAAATGTTTAAGTAGTATTTACTATCTCCAGTGAAACAAAAAATGATAATTTTAAACTTTTTTATTTCAATTGAGAATAAAGCAATTATAGTATATTATATGCTTTAATATAAAAATATGCAATAACTTTTTTATGACGAAATCGCAGAGAAATAGAAGGCAAGCCAAGTGACGTATACGCCTTAGGTAATCAAAAAATATTTTTATTTGCAATTGTGGCCCTAATCGAAATCTCAAATGAGAATGAAATAAATATCTAAAGAATCTGTGATGTCACTGGAGCAAGCTGTGCAAAACGTCAGCTTATTATATTGCACCTCCGAAATTTTATACATACACTATATAAAAAAAACAAAAAAATTATTCCCCAAAATGGGGGAATTTTTTACCCTAACAATTCTAATATTTTATCCGTTTCACTTAAATCCTTTAAAATTAAGTCGGCTTCTTTCACCGTTTCAGGATTGCCTACTCCTACTGCATACATCCCTGCTCTTTTTATTGCAGTGATGCCCGCAGCAGAATCTTCTATTCCAATACACTTTTCAGGAGAAATGCCAAGATGCTTCGCTGCGTTTAAAAATATCTCAGGGTCAGGTTTTCCATGCTTAATTTCATTTGCATCCACTATATAGTCAAATTTATCTTTTATTTTTAAATTTTCAACAACAGTAAAAGCATTTTTGCTAACAGAAGCAATTGCTGTTTTAATGCCTCTTTTTTTAAGCTCTTCAATGAATCTCTCCACTCCAGGCAATAAATCTTGAGGCGTAATTCTCTTTATCATCTCTTTATAATACTCATTCTTCTTATTTGCATAATATTCTTTTTCTTCTTGAGAATATTTTTTATCGCTTTTCTCTAAAATTATTTCTAAAGATTCTAAACGACTTACACCTTTTAGCCTCTCATTGATAACTTCATCAAAATATATTCCCAACTCATCAGCAAGCTTTTTCCATGCTAAATAGTGGTATCTTGCAGTATCTGTAATAACACCATCCAAATCAAAAATTACTCCACGATATCTTGCCATTTTATTCCTCCTCCGTTACGCTTATTTTAATCCCGTTGTAGATATTCCTTTTACAAAATATCTCTGGAATATTAAGAATATCAATATAGTAGGTAACGTCAAAAGTATAGCTCCTGCCATTACCTGGTTCCAAAATTGATAGTATTGGCCGTAAAAGGAATTAAGTCCTACCGGCAGTGTATACATATCATCACTAGACGTCAAGAGACTAGGCCACAAGAAACTATTCCAATTGCCAGTAAACATAAAAATGAATTGAGTTGCAAGAGCAGGTTTAGACAAAGGCAAAACTATTTTAAAGAAAATCCCAAATCGTGACAAGCCGTCAATTGTAGCTGCTTCTTCTAACTCTTTGGGAAGAGATAAGAAAAATTGCCTCATTAAAAATATTCCAAAATTGCTGGTCAAAAATGGAATTGTAAGACCCATGTAAGTGTTTACCCAGCCCAATTTGCTGAGGAGGATATAAGTTGGTACCATCACTACCTGTCCTGGTACCATCATGAGAGCAAGCACAACCATAAACAATAAATTTCTTCCAGGAAAATTTATTCTTGCAAGTGCATACCCTGCCATAGAATTAAACAGTATATTGCCAAGCGTTACTATAACTGCAACTATAGCACTATTTATAAACCATCTCAAAAAGGGAAATTTTGTGATTATCATTTTATAGTTATCTAAAGTCAAATGTTTTATATTTACAGCAAAAGTATTTAATTCACTTGTGGGTTTTAGAGATGTTATTATAGACCATATAAAAGGGCCAAGTGTAATTACTGCATATCCTACTACAACGGTATAAAATAAAAACCGCAACACCTTTTTCATCTATTGCCACCTCCTAATAGGTTTCTTCTTTGAAAAGCTTTCGCTGTATAAGAGTCAATATCAAGATTATTACAAATAATACAAAAGCCATAGCTGAAGCGTAACCCATGTTAAAATCTCTAAATCCTGTCCTATATATATCCAGCACGACTGTCATTGTAGCATCAAGAGGCCCACCAGTCCCTTGGGATACTACATAGGCTTGGTCAAAAACCTGAAAAGTACCAATTAATGACATTACTAGATTAAAAAACACTATTGGCCTCAACATTGGAAGGGTAATTTTGAAAAATCTTTGAAATTTATTAGCTCCATCTACTTCCGCAGCTTCGTACAATTCTGATGGTATATCCTGTAGCCCGGCAAGAAAAATTACCATGTAATTACCTACAGAAGACCATATCGCCATCATCATAATAGAAGGAAGTGCAAACCTTACATCATTAAACCAAGTAGGACCTTGTATGCCAAATTTAGCCAACAAAGCATTAACTAAACCATCTGCTTTAAATAGATACAAAAATATTACAGAAACTGCAACTGTGGAGGTAACAGTTGGTATATAATAGGCTACTCTAAAAAATGTTTTACCTTTAATATCCGAATTTACAATTAATGCCAGTATTAAAGCAATAACAAGCTGTGTTGGTACTACTCCTAAAGAGTAAAGTGTTGTATTTAAAAGAGCTCTTTTAAACGTTGGGTCACTGAATAATTTTATATAATTTGCAAATCCAATCCATCGGCTTGCTTCAGGATTTAAAAAAGAAAATTCTTTAAAACTTATAATAAAAGCATAAATTAATGGTCCTATCAAAAAAATAGATATTGAAGCAATAAAAGGTAACACAAAAGCATACCCTGACAAAGCTTCGTATAAATACCTCTTTTTCATAGTCATTTTAGCTTCCATAAGTACATCCTTCCCTTCAACCTTAAAAAATCATAATTGCAGCACCTTATTTTAGTAAGGTGCTGCTTGTTTAAATTATTGTCCAACTTCCTTTTGTGCATTGTCAAGAGCTTGTTGAGCACTACTAATTTGCTTCATTATTAATGCTTCACAAGCTTTATTAGCCGCATCTACCACCTTTGTGCCATACAAACCGAATTGCCATGGTACCGCATAAGAAGCACCATCTACAAAGGCAGCTCTTTCAGGATATTTCTCCTTAAATCCTTCTTGCATAGACTTTCTCGATGGAAGTGCAAGGCCTGAATCTACTACAAATTGCTGTCCTTCTTTACCGGTTAAAAACTCAATAAGTTTAAAGGCTTCATCTTTATGTTTGCTGTTTTTATTCATCACATATGCAACAGTAAAAGCCATTGTAGATTTTTGCTTTCCTGCTGGGAGCTCTGCTATACCATAGTTTAAATCAGGAGCTTTTTCTTTGAGGAATGGTATCATCCAGCCACCTTCTATTGCCATTGCAGCTTTTTTAGCAGCAAAAGCATCTCCATTCCAGCCTTCTCCCATGTTTTGTGGCGTGTCAGCAACTTTGTCTTTTGTGATGAGACTCACATAAAAATCAAGTGCCTGTGTATTCTCTGGCAGATTTAAAGTAACTTTTCCATCTTTATACACTGAACCGCCATTTTGATTGATAAAAGCATCAAATCTTGCAAGGTCTGCTGATAAAACCAAACCTTTGACACCGTCTTTTGTCAACTTTTTAGCTACATTTCTTAATTCCTCCCATGTTTTTGGAGGCTCATTTATTCCAGCCGCTTTAAACATGTCTTTGTTATAAAACAAGGCTAGAGTATTGAAATCCTTTGGCAAACCATAAGTCTTTCCTTCCCACTGAAAAGCGGAAAGCAAAGCAGGTTCGAAATCATTTACATCCACATTGTATTTCTTAATATAATCATCTAATGGCTCTAAAACCCCGGATGACATAAGCTGTGGTGCCGGCATGCTGTCAAGATAGAATATATCTGGTGCTGTATTTGACGCCAGTTCTGTTTGTAATTTTTGCATGTAATCTCCCACAATTGTCTCAATTTGCACATCTATATTCGGATATTTTTCTTTAAACTTAGCTATTTGGTCATCCACTATTTTCTTTTCTGCTGGAGATGATGACCACATGCCTAATTTTATAGTAACTGGTTTTGCTGTCTCTTGTTTTTGCGTATTTGTCTCATTGGCACTGGAAGTATTATTTTTACTAGAGGAACAGCCAGCCAAAACAGTTGACAACAAGAAAATCGTCAAAACAAAGATACTTAAAAATTTTTTACTCATTACCACTTTCCCCTTTCACAATTTTATATTAAAATATTTTGCTGAGGACATTAAACTTAACTCTAAATTCACTTATCCCCCCTTAAAACTTAATCAATTTATTTAAGGTATAGCAGGTTTCCACCTGCCTATACCTCATTAAGCTCTGCCAAAGTAATCTCTTTTCCCTTTACTTTTACTTTTATGCTATCTTTTCCTTTTATTTTTTTAACTGACACATCATCTTTTGTCACAACTACCTCTATCAAGTTGCCTTTCCAGAATACTTTATACGAAAGTTTATCCCACTTTTCTGGCAACCACGGATTTATATTTAATCTCCCTTCTTTGTCAATTTCCATTCCGCCAAATCCAAAAACAGCTACTTGCCATGTACCACCAGCAGATGCAGCATGCAAACCCTCTTTAGTGTTTCCCTGATTGTCCACAAGGTCAACGTTGGCACTTCTCATAAAAGACTGATATGCGTTTTTGTGGTCACCTACTTTTAGCCCCATAATGGCATACATGCTGGGGCCCAAAGAAGATTTGTGCATAGTTCGCTTTTCATAATATTCGTAATTGATTCTTTTCGTCTCTTCGTCAAATTCTTCACCTAACAAAAGCATTAGCATAACAACGTCAGCCTGTTTAATAAGCTGGGTATCACCCAATTTTGTTATATCAACACCTTCAGCCATACCGGCATATTGTTTTCATCAAATTTATCAATAACATAATCTTTTTTATCAAAATAGCCTTCAAATTGTTCTATCAGTTTTTTGTTTTCGTCATAAGGTATATATATTTTTTCTTCAACTTCTTTCCACTTTTCCATTTCCTCATTTGTCAAACATATCTTGTTTGATAGTGTGTGATAATGCTCTGGGTATTTTTCTTTTAACATATTGATTAGTTCAAGTCCCTTTTTAATATTCCATTTTGCAAGGTAATTAGTATAAGCATTATTATCAACATGCTCATGAAATTCATCAGGACCTATGACATTGTTTATTTCATACCTATCTAATTCTTTTACATATTCACATCTAGATACCCAAAACCTTGCAGTCTCAAAAATGATTTCTGCACCGTAATTCAACAAAAACTCAATATCTTCTGTCGCTCTAAAATACTCCCACACTGCAAAAGCTATATCAGCAGTTATATGATGCTCTAAATCACCCGTCCATATTCTTACAGGGTTTCCCATGTAATCAAATCCCCATTTAGGTGTCTCTTCCTCTCCTGTATCTGCAGATTCCCAAGGATATTGTGCTCCCTTATACCCGTTTAAAGCTGCATTTTTTCTCGCCGCATTAAGCATATTGTACCTGTACATTAGAAGTGTTTTCGCTGCTTTTGGATACACATATATGAAAAACGGAAGCATAAATATTTCTGTATCCCAAAAGATATGGCCTTTGTACCCCTCACCGTGTAAAGCCTTTGCAGCAATACTTACCAGGGGGTCATTTTCATTGACAGAACTCATGAGATGAAAAATATTAAACCGCAAAGCTTTATCTGCTTCCTCATCCCCTTCAATATTTATATCTGCAACAGACCAAAGTTTCCCATATACCTCAATATGTCTATGCAGCTCTTTGTCAATACCTTCTTGAGCAAAAGCAAAAAGTTCTTTTTCCACCGTACTCTTTAATAAGCCTTTTTTTACGTCTCTTGAAGTATAGGTTATAACAAATTTGTCAATCACCACTGTATTGTTTTTTCTACCCTCAAACTCAAAGTATTCAACACTGGTTTCACCCAAAGACAAAAACCTTCTAAATTTAGCTACGTTATTTTTCTCTCCATCTTCATAAAGATATACCCTTATAGTACTGCCTGTGGCAATGCGAATATCATTGTCAATAGTTGCTGTTTCAAGATAACACCCACTTTTATTGAAACTGCTGTTATCAACTACCTTCAAATGTTTTACTCTATACTTTGGATTATCTGCTGAATTTAAAACAGTTCCATCAATGAGACTCTCTACCCCTATCATCCACTGTAATTTACAGGTGTTACAAATAGCTTAATTGCAGAACGATGACGGTCACTGCGGCTTAAAAATCTGTATCCCTCAATTCGAGTAATTCTATCTTTGCTGTCTTTTATCAACGCGCTCCTAAATAGAATACTTTTTTTCATATCAAGAATTCTTTTGAATTCCAGCAACTGGCATTTATCCAAACTTAATTCTTCACCTTCAATATACAACTTGATTCCCAGCCAGTTTTGAGCGTTTACTATTTCTCTCACTTGTGCATCAGCCTTATCAAAAATTCCTGCTATAAAATTCCCAGGCTTTTCTCCTTCACTTCCCTCTTCAAAAGTACCTCTTACGCCCATGTAGCCATTCGTAAGTGTAAAAATAGTTTCATATTTGGGATTTACATTTGAACTGTACTCATCTTGAAAAATAAGCCATCTGTCTTCACTTATTAAATTGTTTACATCTTTTAAAAACATATGCTTTACCACTAATAGACCTCCATCCTTACTAAAAATTTTATCCGAAACGTTTTGGATAACTTTTAAAAAAAATTATATTTTTCTAGCCGAATCTCTGATTACAAGTTTATGAGGAATTAATATATGTTGAGGTTTTTCACCTTTTATAATAGATAAAAGATGTTTTGCTGCATTATAACCCATCTTGAAAGTATCCTGTCGTATAGTAGTCAGCCCAGGAGTGATAAGGGATGCAAGTTCAATATCATCAAAACCTACAATAGAGATGTCATCGGGAACTTTCATGCCTAAGTCTTTTGCTGCCTTGAAAGAACCTATTGCCATCAAATCAGAAGCATGGAAGACAGCGGTTATTTCTGGATTTTCAAATATAAGCGTTTTAAAAGAGTTATATCCACCTTCTTGAGTAAAATCATCAAAAACTACATATTCCTCTTTATAAGGTATATTATTTTTTTCAAGAGCTTTTTTATAACCTTCAAACCTTTCAAAACTTACAGCCGCATCTTTATGCCCATTTATAAATCCAATATTTCTATGTCCCAACTTTATAAGATAACTTGTAGCCTCAAAAGCTGCCTGAACATTATCCGAACTTACATATCCCACTTTATCAGTAAGTATCGGTATATCAATCAGCACAGTGGGAATTTGTGTTTTCTTTATCTCTTCAATGTAAGGATCGCTTAATTTTAAGCCTTCTACAATAGCACCTTCCACTTTTCTGTCATTGCAAAGTTTCTCATAGGAAGTTGTGTCTTGGCTTTCTGGGTCTACAGTAAAAAGTATAAGGTCATATTTATCTTTTCTTAATCCTGCTTTTATTCCTGCAAGCACTTCGAGAAAGAAAGGATGATACGCCCCCGGCTTTATTAACTCAGAAACAACCAATCCAACCGTATGAGTCTTATTTGTGACAAGTCCTCTTGCAATAGAGTTTGGAGTATAATTAAGTTTTTCCGCTATTTTTTTAATTCTCTCGCGGGTTTCCTCACTTACATCCGGATATCCGTTTAAAGCTCTTGAAACCGTCGTAACAGATACACCCGCATATTTTGCTATATCTCTTATTGTAACTGCCATTTAATATCCACCTTTTCCAAAACGTTTTGGTTGTTTTGATTTCATTTTATCAAAACCTTTTCACCTGTCAATAGATTTTTTCCTTCCATAAGGACACACTTCTATACAAATACCACATACATAGCCTCTTCCAATGTGTTTAAAATTTTTATTCATGTATTCACTGCAAGCTCTTGCGTCAACTATTTCTTCTCTCGGCATTCCCTCTTTCCATAGAGTACCATAAAGTGCCATAGCAGGACAGGCTTCTACACATAATTTGCAGCTGCCACATTTACTTTCAGTAATGGGGGTTCCTGTTTCAAAAAACATATTTGTTAGAACTGTTCCTAATCTCACTCTTGGTCCATACTTTTCAGTCACAAGAAGACCATTCTTTCCTATCCAACCAAGCCCTGCTCTTGTAGCAGCAGTTTTATGTGGAAAAAGTCCCCTGTATTCCCCCAAATCAGCAATCGATTGAGAAGCAGGAACAGCTAATGCTTTATAGCCCCATTCTTCAAGAAGAAGAACTGTCCTTAAGGTTATCTGGTCAATTAGGGTATTTACAGAACGGTAATGGTGATAATAAGTGTGAGTAGGCTTATTCTCAATTTCATCCACTATTCTATCCGCTAATTTTATTACAACTGTAATGCCATAAGGAATATCTGAAAGATTATCAGGAAGAATATCTGTAAGATTTGAAAAACCTACTAAAGATGCTCCCCATTCCTTTATTTTTTGCTCTAAAATTTTTTGTTTCTCCATCTATATCAACCCTTTTAGTAAAATTTATACACATAAATATTTTAGCACAACAAAATTATATTTTTTAAAATTTTTCAAAGTATATTTTTTATCCACCTACACAAATTAAGTATGAGAAAGAGTAAGGAGGGATTTAAATGGCAAGAGGTAGTTGGAATGATCGGCCAAAAATGGTACCAGAGGCTCACAAAGCCCTTGATAATATGAAATACGAAATCGCATCAGACTTGGTCTTCCAGTTAAGCAAGGTTCTGAAGATTATTGGGGATATATATCTAGCCGAGATTGCGGTAAAGTAGGAGGACAAATGTTAAGGCGAATGGTTCATTTTGCTGAATCTGCCTATCAAGAGGTATCAGTATATATGGTTCTACTCCTGCACAAGGCGGTCCTCAAGGTGCTGCAGGAAGTGAATCAGAATACATGCAAAAATAAGTGATAAAAAAAGAGAGTATTTTCCCATACTCTCTTTTATTGCATATTTTGTGATAGAATTAATTTAAACATACCACATATAGTATTATTGCGAGGTGGTAACTTGGCTTACGAAATACAAGAATTAGCAGAAAATAAATTAATTATATTATACATCTTAAACAGAATAAATATGCCTATTACAGACGAGCAAATAAGCAAAATTATCTTAGATAACAAACTTATGAACTATTTCTATTTAAGACAGTACCTTGACGAATTAATAGAAACTGGCTTTATAACGTTAGAAGAAGAAAAATATTTTATCACAGAAGAAGGTATAAACATTTTAAAACTATTTTTCACAAGAATTCCCTTTGAAACACGTCAAAAAATAGATGAGTACATCCTTTTAAACAAAGAAAGAATAAAACAAGAATCCCAATATATAGCTACTTATTACAAAAAAGACGAAAATCAATATATAGCCAATTGCAAAGTAGTAGAAAATGATATAGTTTTGATTGAACTGAACATAAACGTAGTAAACAGCGAACAAGCAAAACTCATTTGCGATAATTGGAAGCAAAAATCTCAAGAAGTGTACGCCTATATAATCAAAGCCTCACGGGTCAATAACAAGCCCTTGGGGCTCTTTTCTCGTTTTAATAAAATTTACTATTCTCATTTCCTCAATGTCAATTATATTCACCTTGTTTTCTTCCACAGAAGAAACATACGCGAACTTATCTAAAACAGTCAAATAAGCAGGTGCATTTCCACAAACAACTTCTTTTTTGTGTTTTGTAAATAAATCTATTTTGCACAGGGTATTAGAATAAGAATTAAGTACATATAAAAAGTTTTCCTTTTTCCGCACCATAGTAGGAACCTTTCCTACTCCTATTTCATCAATTACTTTAAAATTTTGCAAGTCTATAATAGAAATTTTCCCATTTATTCCTGTTTCAAAATAACTTTCTACCACATATAAATAGTCCCAATCCTCAGAAAAAGTCATTCCTATAGGTCTTGCTCCTGCTCCAATAAACTCTACAATTTTATAACTATAAGGGTCAATTAATAAAATTTCATCTGAGTTCATATTGCTAACAAAAATCAAATTATACTTTTCATTGTAAATTATGTCTTGTGGAAAGCTCCCTACTTTAACTTGCCCTATTACTTTTTTCTCTTCAATATCAAAAATACTTATCGCATCTGAATCTCCATTAACCACTAATATACAATCTTTATATATAATACCATTATTAGGATAATTCCCTACATACAAGGAAATTTCTAGAGTAAAATTTTCTAAGTTTATTATGCTAATTGAATTATCATAAGCATTTAAAGAATACAGTTTTTGCCTGTGTTTATCTAAAATCAATCGATGCGGACCACACAAATATTTAGAATAGATATTTAATGGCAGATGTTTATTGTTATATGAGTTGATTTTGGCGAAATCTCTGTGATTTGTCTCCAAATTAACTCGCTCAATAATATCTTCCCCCATATCGGCGATGTAAATGTGCAAAACACATCCCCCCACATATTAGCATAATTCCATAATATGCAGGAGGACTTAAACAGGACCACACGTTTTTAGCTTTTGGATAAAGTTTAAAACCTGCATAAACAAAAATGGTCGGGGCAACAGGATTTGAACCTGCGACCTCACGGTCCCGAACCGCGCGCGCTACCACTGCGCCATACCCCGACATATTATTCATTTTATCATATTCCTTTCCTTTTTTCAATAAACAAAATAAAGTGGATAGTGTCAAGATACTGTAGGATTTTTTTAAGACAACCCCTGTAACTTACATAATTCAGGGCTTCGTCTTATCATGTTCTTTATATGACTTGCGCGTATTTTATTGCTCTTAAAATCCTGTATATTGGCGTTACTTTCCCTATATTCAAAACTGTAATATTATTTATCTTTTCATTTGTAGTGTTAAACAGCAAGATATCACATCCTGGAAAATTGAGATTAAATAAGCTGACTTATCATAAAAAAGTATAAAGATTAAACAATCACTAAACAAGAGATTTTACTTAAAAATTCACATTATACGATCATAAGAACATATTATTCTAAAATCATAGTCATATAGTTTTAAGCATATTCATTTTTGGGTTTTACGCTCTTGGGTAAATGCCATTTTGAATGTACCTTCTCCCCCGGATTGAACCAGGAGAAAGTTGTTTTATGGCACCAACCCTCTCCGAAGTGCTCAGGTTGCACCCCTGCATTTCCCTATCCCCTCCGGAGAAGAAGATACACTCATATATCCAATTATTCTGTAATATTTATATCGCTTTGAGCTCTAAATACTAGCTCACCACTTATAGTTTTTTGACTTTCTTTAGCTCCTAATATCATTGACATTTTTGCAGTAAATTAAGCTCCTAGATTTTTAACGGTGAGGTCAGTTATAAAAATTTTACCTACCAAATCTTGACATGGTAAAAAATTTGACATAAAATTAAGTAGAAGGGAAAAACAGAAAATGGAGGTAAGGAAAAAGATTATGTAATATCCCCAAAAAATATTAGGAGGGAGATCTTTTATGAAACATCAAATAAGATTAACAGCAGTACTGCTTATAACAACGTTTTTAATAGGAATAGTGATTACAGGATTTACTTCAATAGCGAAAGCAAGCACAAAAGAATCGGTTAGTTTGAGTAATACAACAAATTTTGATGACCCCATTGCAGTAATTAAAGATGATTCAAGCAATTAATGATCAGGATCCTTATGAGTATATGAACTATTTTACCAATTCTAATCGCACAGCCATGACACAATTTCTTTCAAATAATAAATCAGAATCATTCTTTAAAGAGAAGGAAGCTAAGTTGATTCAAATTAAAGAGCTTCCAAAAGAAGTAGGTGTAGTAGCTGCAGGCATATCACCTGGAGAAAACTTAAATTTAGATGATACACGTATCTTTTATGCCGAAATTAACTTTAAAGTGGATAAAGAAGATAAATGGCTATATAATGGAACAAACCATCGTGTTATTGTTGTTACAAAAGAAGATGGAAGCTGGAAAATAGTAAGGCTATCAGTCCCATCCATAGAATACTTAAAAGATACCGGCAATGGATTTAATTCAGATGCTGAAAATATTGCTGTTAAAATCGAAAGTACTCTTGATAAAAAAGGACAAATAATGAATATGAAAGGTGCGGTTATTGATAATATTGCTGCAAGTGAAAAACAGCTAAAAGATGAGAAATTAAATGCTAGAGCTATTGAACCTGAAATAAGTATAGATAGTACAGCAGCTGATGAACATACGAGACCTTCCAAGATCAGGGTTTACATGACAAACTCAGTAAATATAAATCATTATGGTTCCGGAACTTACCCTGTTGATTTTGGAGAGTATGTATATAATGTACTGCCAAATGAATGGGGCGACTGGTACAATACGGCGAAAACAGCAGTTCAAGCTGGAGCTATAGCTGTAAAAATGTATGGTTGGTACCATGTGTATCATCCAAAATGGAATTTTAGCCCTTACTATGCTGACGTACAAGATAATACAAATGACCAAGTATATAAATACAATTCAGCGACAACTAATTTTAATAAAGCAGTTAATGATGTTGGAGGGATTGGTGTCGATATACTCAGTGGATCGTCTTATGTTCTATTTGAAGTGCATCACGTAGCAGGATATGAAGGACCAGGCGGGCAATATAGTGGTACGATGTGGCAATATGGAACGTTATATTGGGCAAAACAAGGTAAAGGCTATACTTACATGTGTCATTATTATTGGGACAGATCGTCAACTCAGCCAATACATTTCTTTTACTATTAGAAATTATTTAATTGAGTAGGAATAATTAATGTTTTCCTACTCAATTTTAAAGTTTAGGAGGTATTGTAAATGCGAATAAAAAAATTAACGATATTGGTTTTATTTTTATTTTTTTTATATGGATGTCAGTATCATATTTTTGATAAAAATCAAGTCAAAGTAATCAAATATTCCGTTCCGAATTTAGGATATTTCTGTCCGATTTTTTTTCAAGGGAAAGAGGTTTTAGCACAGCAGGGGCAAGATACACCAAGGGATTTAACAAATATGACTTTGTATTCTAGTAAAGATTTTAAGAAATACAATAAAATAGCTTTATTTGAAGGTCATTTTGGACAATTTTATGTTTCACCGTATAATTCAAAAGAAATATTTTTTATGTCTACTGAAGGGAAAGAAGGAACAGAGCAAATTGTTTTCAAAAGCAACGATGGCGGAAAAAGTTGGGGGCAAGTTTATTATAATTCAGATGATAGTATGATGCTAGCTGATATGACATTTAGTCCTTCCAATAGAAACGAAATATTTTTAGTTAAAAATGATAAAGAACATGGCATTGAAATAATAGAAAGCCATGATTCGGGGATTCATTGGAGCAAGGCAAATTCTACAAAAGAGATTATTATGTCTACTCATCTTGTGATTGATCCTAATAATTCTAAGCATTTTTTAGTTTCTGCTTCAAATGGTCTTTGGGAGAGCATTGATGGAGGTGTTTCGTGGAAACAAATAACTACCTCAGAGTCTTTGACAGCTATTTTTGCTCCTTCTAAAAATGATAATGTGTACTTCACAACTAGAGAATCCATTAATGAAGGATGTATATATGAATTAAATAATGGGAAAATAAAAAAATTAGCATTCCAAACATGGGGGAGTTAATTTACAACGTTGGAATTGCTTATCAAACAGTACAGGAAAAGTATATGTTATAGTAATACGGCAAAATGAAAGCAATTCTCTGTATGATACTACTTTATATTACATTGAAAATGATTCTTTTATCAAAGTAACTAATATTAAGAGTAAATATAGTATTCTTCCAAATTTGATTTTTGACGCTACAAACCAGAATGTTATATACTTTTACAGCTATAAAAATATATACAAAGTAGTATTATCTTGATCTGGATGAAGAAGGCTGAATCTATTTCAGTCTTTTTTACTGTTATTTCTCCGACTTCTTATGACTAAAGCAAGGCCTAATAAGATTATCATTATTGAGATTATCGAGTTTGGATTAAGCCATGCGATGGAGAATTGGTTGTATAAGATGGATACATAGCTTAATATTACAGCGGTGGTTATGACCACACCAAGCCCATCAGTACAAAATCTCTGCTTACGATGTAAAGCTGAAAAAGACCTATTGCAATAGATAGAATGTATAAAGACCATGTGTATTCAGAGTAAACCCAGTTTGTAAAGATGTCAAAGTAAAAAAATGATGCCCATTGATGTCAGTATACCATCAGGAACCAATATTTCAGGATTTTTCCTTTGATTTAAGTAGTTTACTTCCATCATTTATTTTAGAACTACTTAAGACAGTAAGCTTAGCTTTGGGCATAGCTGGAGCCTTTTTACCATTCTTGATAAGTTGATAATACTTACCCTTGTAAGAAAAAACAGACCCTTCAATGATAGTACGTTCCTCCTTTGCACATAAGATATAATCAAGGTTAATATTAGAATCAAGTGGCCTAAAATCAGGTTCAGGATTTTCAGGTTCGACACCAAACTTTTCATTGTAAGCAACAATAAATTGCGATAAAAATGCACTAGCAGCTTCCATAGTATCAATCTCATGAATCTTAAACTCAATAGGAAGCCTGCTTTGAAGCGTATCCCATAGCTTTTCAATGCGGCCTTTAGCTTGTGGAGAATTAGCCTTAATAACGTTGATTCCAAGCTCTCCCATAGCTCTTTCAAACTGCGTAAGATTAACTGTCTTTCCCTCTAATTGCTCTTCTATAGATAATTTACCGCTATTAGGAAAGACAAAGATAGTGGGACGGTCAGAGTATATACTGATAGGGATACCATGGTTGTTAACGATTCGTCTTATGACCTCAAATATCCCTCCATACATTCGTTTGGAGCAAAAAAGTACAAGAATTTCACCGGTAGCGTCATCTATAGCTCCATGTAGAGTAAATGCTTTATTACCTATGAGCCATTCATGTGGAGAAGCATCAATCTGAACCAGCATTCCCTTTTGAGGTTTTCTCTTTCTTCGATGATGAAATTTACGCTTACGATGTTTTTTAGGGCTTTTAATACCCTCATTAGTCAAGATCCTATATATTGTAGAATAACTCACATTAATATTTTCATGTTCTTCCAGTAGCTCAGATGTTTATGTTACACTAAAAGTATCCCAGTATTTCAACTGAAAAATCCCCCCTTTAAGATAAAATTTCTCTCATGAAATAAGATCATGAGGGAGCGGTAGAGTTGATTTCATTGAAAGACAAAAAAGAAATAATATTATCACATATTAGAGATAGTAAATCTCAAAGACAGATATCTAGAGAAACTGATATCGATAGAAAAGTTATCAGAAAATATAATAAAAAAATATGAAGAAAAGAGAATGGACTTGATAAATGAAGGGAAAATAGATGGAAATACAAATATTTAAGAGATCATTGATGACATAATTGAGAAACCTAAATACAATGTTAAAAATAGGCATAAGATAAAGTTAACTGATGAAGTGATAAATCGCATAAAATTTTATCTTAGAGAAAATGAGCAAAAAAGGTATTTAGGACAGTACAAACAACAAAAAAAGAAAATGGATTACTACAGTTATAAGAAAAGTCATCTTCATATATATCTATATCAATATAAGAGACAAAGGGGACGGTTCCTTCCGTCTGAGTTTTTATTCTACTTTAACGGAAAGGAAGGGAGAATTGCTGTGGAACTATTACCTATAGGTGTTATACACAGTCCTTATAAAAAGAAAGGGGAAGCGCCTCATCAAGGAAGGGCTAGGAATGAGGAGGCAACATTATGTATAAACTATCGATTTAAGCTCCTAGATTTTTAACGGTGAGGTCAGTTATAAAAATTTTTACCTACCAAATCTTTACACGGACTTTCTACTACTTCCTTAGTGAAATTTAGAGCATTTTGTAGTATAATATCCTCAAAGATATGTTTTTTCATAAGAGACACCCCTTTCTGTAATGTTTCGTTTCCAAGTTCTATTTTATCACGGGGGTTGTCTCTTGTTTTTTTCACTCAAAAAAAATCCTACGATAATTTTACACTATGAATAAAGTTATAGCCCTACCCAAACTCAAAACTATTTAATTATTTTTTCAAAAACCATTATTAGTAGCAAACTTACCTGAACAATAAATCAGGCGGTCGAAAGACCGCTTTATCATACGTCTATTATTTTTTCCATCAATTCATTCATGTTATATTTGATTTTTTGTTCTTTAGCAATCCTTAAGAGTCTCAAATATTCTTGTCTTGCAAAATCGTACTTTAGCCTTGCTAACTTTATCTTGAGGTAGTTGTCATTTTCCAGCATTTCTAAATTTCTTTCTGCTTCTTTCATCGCCTTTAGTGCCTTATCTATCTCCTGTAACAATGCAGTCCCCGTTATTTCCATAACAACCACCTTCTCATTACGGCCTTTACACCTTACATTATATTAAAACTATATCTTAATTATTACCTTTTTAAGCATAGACCTCACATAACCAATCATGTACAATGAACCACAAAAAAGTACCATATCCTCTTCCTTAGCTATATCCAAGGCATATTTTACCGCCTTTTCAATATTTTCAATTGAAATTACATTTTCTTTATCTATCTTTTGTGCAAGTTCACTTGCCTTATAAGCTCTTTCACTTAGTGGGGTAGTTGTTATTATAATATCTGCCTCTGGCACAATGATATTCAGCATTTTCTGTGTATCTTTGTCTTTAAGCATTCCAATTACTAAAATCAATTTATCATATTTAAATAATTTTAGAGACTCTTTCAAAACAGTCATTCCTTGAGGATTGTGAGCACCGTCTATCACTACGTAGGGTTTTTTTCTCATTACTTCCAATCTTCCAGGCCATTTTGCCTATAAAGCCCTTCCTTTATATCTTTTTCTGTGATTTCGTATCCATACATTCTTAATTTTTCTACGCTCTCAATCGCTAAAGCAGCATTGTAAATCTGATGTTCCCCCAATAAAGTAATTTTTAAGTCCTTGTATTTTTTGTAGTCAAAAATCTGAAAATCAGGGTTTTGTTCTTTTATAATTACGTTACTTTTTTCAAGTACAGTCAAATAAGCATTTCTTACTTCACAGGCTTCTATGATGACCTTCATCGCTTCTGGTTGTTGATAAAAACTCACCACAACTCCCTTTTGCTTGATGATTCCAGCCTTTTCATAAGCAATTTCTCCTAAAGTATGCCCTAATCTGTCTGTATGGTCATAATCAATTGTCGTTATAACAGAAACCAAAGAAGAATCTATGGCATTTGTCGCGTCAAATCTGCCTCCAAGTCCTACTTCTAATACTACAAAATCCACCTTTTCATCGTAAAAATATTTAAAAGCAATTGCAGTTACCACTTCAAATTCCGTCGGATGATTGTATCCTTCCTCCGCCATACGAGATATTATAGGCTTTATATATTCAACATAATAAATCAACTTTTCCTTGGAAATATTTTCTCCATTTATTCTCATTCTTTCTTCAAATTCTTCGAGATAGGGGGAAGTATATAAAGCTACTTTGTATCCAGCCTGCTGCAAAATGTTGCTTATAAAAGCTGATGTAGAGCCTTTTCCATTTGTACCAGCAACATGAATAATTTTAAGACTTTTTTGAGGATTCCCCATATAACTTAATAATCTTCTTATATTTTCTAATCCCAACTTTATGCCAAATTTGTATGTACCATGTATGTAGCTAATCGCTTCTTCATAGTTCATTTAAGCCCATCTCCCATATAAACGGATTTTACAAAAACAACCCCATCAAAACTTCGTCTACATACTCATCTCCAATTTTAAACTGTCGTCGTCTTCTTCCCTCTTCTTCAAAGCCAAATTTTTTGTAAAGATGTATTGCCACTTCATTTGTACTAAAAACACTAAGGCAAAGTTTTTCATAACCTTTGCTTTTTGCCCAATTAATAGCTTCCGTAAACAACTTTGTTCCGATTCCTATATTCCTAAATCGAGCGTCTATACTTACACCTATTTCTCCTACATGTTGTACTTTTGAAGACCTTCCTCCATAATAACGAAAGAGAGTAAGGCAGCCTACGATTTCTCCACCGTAGTCTGCCACTAGGATCAAATCTTTGTTGCGGTCTAAATTTTTAATAAGCTGTTTTTCTTCCTCCTCAGACCAATTAAATGTCTCTGACACCATATACAATTTTTCTCTTCCAACACTGTTTAAAAGCTTTATTATCCCCCTCGCATCTTTTATCTTAGCCTCTCTTATAACCAGTTGAGGCTCTTTTTGTGGCCTTTTAAACAAAGATAACATACAAATCCTCCTAATAGAGGCTAACTCTTTAATAACTTAAGTCTTTCCTCTATGTTTTTAAGCATTGTAGTATATTTTTCCAATTTTTCTCTTTCTGCATTAACTACTTTTTCTGGCGCTTTTTTGACGAAATTTTCATTGTTTAAAAGCCTTGTGCCCTTTCTATTTCGCTTATCACCTTTTGTCTTTCTTCATTAAGCCTCTTTATCTCTTCTTCTAAATCTATTAAATCTTCAAGTGGAAGTACCACCAATCCTCCTTCTATTGCTCCGCTTAAAGCTTTATGAGGAATTTTACTTTTATCTGTTTCAATTACAACTTCGCTAGCACCTGCAAGTTTCATTATATAATTTGTACCTACTTCAAACACCTTTACATAATTTTCATTTTCAACAGCCACAATAACTTTTGCTTTTTTAGAAGGAGAAACATTTGCTTCTGCTCTTAAATTTCTAATGGTCCTAATAGCTTCCATTATAATCTCAGCATTTTTTGCTTCTTCAGTGAAATCCAGTTCTTCTTTGTATTTCGGCCATTCAGCAACCATTATGCTCTCGCCTCATGAGGTAAATTCTGCCATATTTCTTCGGTTATAAAAGGCATAAAGGGGTGCAAAAGCCTCAAAGTATTATCAAGTACATATCTTAAAACAGACTTTGTAACCTTTTTAGCTTCAAGGTTATCACTGTATAACACAGGTTTACTTAGTTCTATATACCAATCGCAAAATTCGCTCCACACAAAGTCATAAAGTTTTGTCGCAGCTATTCCTAACTCAAATTTTTCTAAATTCTCTGTCACTTCTTTTACTATATTGTTATACCTTGTCAAAATCCACTTATCAGCAATAGTTAACCCATCCGTATAAAGGTTAGTATCATTATCAGTTAAATTAAGTAGCACATATCTTGAAGCGTTCCACAATTTATTTGCAAAGTTTCTGCTGAGTTCAACTTTGTCCTGACTAAACCTCATATCGTTTCCTGGAGCATTTCCTATAACTAATGTAAACCTTAAAGTATCTGCTCCATACTCTTCAATAACCTCTAATGGGTCTATCCCATTGCCAAGAGATTTGCTCATTTTTCTACCTTGAGCATCCCTGACTAAACCATGTATCAAAACATGCTTAAACGGTACTTCTTTCATAAATTCCAAACTCATAAAAATCATTCTTGCAACCCAGAAGAAAATTATGTCATATCCCGTAACAAGCACATCAGTAGGATAGAAGTATTTGAGGTCTTGGGTTTCCTCCGGCCAACCCATAGTAGAGAAAGGCCAAAGTGCAGAACTAAACCAAGTATCTAATACATCTTCGTCTTGATGTATGTTGGTACTTCCACAAGCTTCACATTTTTGCGGGTCTTTACGCGATACAGTTATATGGCCACAGTCATCGCAGTACCAGGCAGGAATTCTGTGTCCCCACCATAATTGCCTGGAAATACACCAATCCTTTATGTTTTCTAACCAATTAGTGTATATTTTTTCGAATCTTTCAGGGACAAACTTAATTTTTCCTTCTTTTACAACTTCTAAAGCAGGTTTAGCCAAAGGCTCCATCTTTACAAACCACTGCTTGGAAAGTAGAGGTTCAACTACCGTATCGCATCTGTAACAATGTCCCACATTGTGAACGTGGTCTTCAACTTTTAGAAGTAGTCCAAGATTTTTGAGGTCTTCAACTATTCTTTCTCGCGCCTCATACCTATCAAGCCCTTTATATTTTCCCCCGTTTTCATTAATCGTCGCATTCTCATTCATTATATTGATAAATTCAAGATTGTGTCTTATCCCCATCTCAAAGTCATTTGGATCGTGAGCAGGTGTAACTTTAACAGCACCTGTTCCAAATGAAGGGTCAACGTAGCTGTCAGCAATTACAGGTATCTCCCTTCCTACAAGTGGCAGTATCAAAGTTTTACCTACCACATCCTTATATCTTTCATCATCAGGATTTACAGCAACTGCTACATCCCCCAGCATCGTCTCAGGCCTTGTAGTAGCTATAACTACATATCCATCTTCACCTTTTATGGGATATTTGATGTACCATAAATGTCCTTTATGTTCTTTATGTTCAACTTCCGCATCAGATAAAGCAGTGTTACAATCAGGACACCAATTTATTATCCTGTCTCCTCTATATATAAGCCCTTTTTCATAGAGAGAAACAAAAACTTCTCTTACCGCCCTCGAACACACCTCATCCATAGTAAAGCGCGTCCTTGTCCAATCACAAGAAGAACCCAACTTTTTTAATTGGCTTAAAATACGGTTTTCGTATTTATCCTTCCAGGCCCATGCCCTTTTCAAAAACTCTTCTCTTCCTATTTCTTTCTTTGTGAGCCCCGTTTCTTCTCTTATTGTGTCTAAAACTTTTACCTCCGTCGCAATGCTGGCGTGGTCTGAGCCAGGTATCCACAAAGCTGAATAACCCTGCATTCTTTTCCATCTTATCAATATGTCCTGCAAAGTATTATCAAGTGCATGTCCCATATGCAATTGCCCTGTTATGTTTGGAGGTGGTATAACAATGGTAAATGGCTGTTTTTCAGAGTCTATTTTAGGAGTAAAATATCCTTTTTCCATCCAAAAAGCATAAATTCTATCTTCAAATTCCTTTGGATTGTACGTTTTAGCTATCTCTTTCATGCCTCACACTCCCTCCGTAAAATTTTAAAACCCTTTCACCCACAAAGGGCGAAAGGGCATTTCGCGGTACCACCTTCATTTATCACTCAAGCTATAACGGGCAGACCCGTTTAAACCTACTAAACTTCGGTTTACAGGCTCCAGAGCTACCTTCAGTGTACCTTTGGCAGGAATCCTTTCAGCCCATGGGATTTCCCTCTCTTTAGCCAGTATACACTTACTCCTCTCTTTCATAGCCCCATATTCTGTTTGATATATAATATATATAAAATCTCACCAATTGTCAACAGTTAAGTTGTTTTAAAGCAAACAATCAGATTAAATTTGCATAAGTATGATATAATGATAATAAGAAGATGTTTTAAATCGAGGTGTAAAAAATGTTAAAATTTCATGTTAAGGCAATTACGATGGACGTAGAAGGAAATTTCTCCGTCCTATTGACAGATGAAGAGGAAAAGAAAGTTTTACCTATAGTCATAGGTCCACTGGAAGCTCAAAACATAGCTATCCCTCTTCAAGGAATTACACCGCCTCGCCCTTTAACCCCCGACCTTTTAAAATCTGTTATTGAAGAACTTGGAGGAAAACCTGAAAAAGTTGTAATTACTGATTTAAAAGATGACACTTATTATGCGGAGCTTTATATAAAACAAGGGGATAGAGTTATAAAATTAGACTCAAGACCCAGTGATGCTATAGCTTTAGCAATGCGAACTGATATACCAATTTTCATAAATGTTCGTTTAGCGGAATTCACTTATGATATGGCAGATTTAAAATTTGATGATGGAGATAGTTAAAATTCTACTGGCCCTCTTAAAAATTTAAGAGGGCTACTTTTTTAAAGAATTGTTAACCATTATGTAAAAATAGTTGACAATTCTTTTTAAAAAAAATATAATAATTGTTGTAATAATACAATGAGGAGGAAAAATATGATAAAAACTAAAGACATGATTTTAGCTTCTCTTTTTGCTGCTATTACTTTTATAATGGGTTTTGTAAAAATCCCCTTACCTTTTTCTCCAGTACCTATCACAGGACAGACTTTTGCAGTAATGTTAGCCGGAGGACTTTTAAATCCTACATCAGCATTTTTAAGCCTTTTTATTTTTGACCTTTTAGGTGCAATTGGAATACCTGTGTTTGCTGGACTTACAGGAGGCTTAAATGTTTTAGTAGGCCCTACAGGAGGATATATTTTAAGTTGGCCCTTTGCAGCTTTTTTAATTTCTTTGACTCTAAAAAATAAAAAAGCAAATTTTATTAATATTTTTCTAAGTTACCTCTTATTTGCAATAATTTTTGTTTATATTTTAGGAGTAACTCAGCTCTCTTTTGTTACCGGAATACCATTTAAAAAAGCCATTTTAGTCGGGGCACTTCCTTTTATACCTGGCGACTTAATCAAAGCATTTATCGCTTCCTATCTCACTTTAAAATTAAAGCCTGTTGTAGAGTCCTATGAAAAAAGGCAAGGTTAATTCCTTGCCTTTTTTCTCTATTGCTGAACAGTCGGGCCAAAATTTCCTCTATAGCCTGCTCCTTTATGCGCTCCTTTAGCACCAAAACCTGCTCCCAAGCCTACACCTGTATTGCCATTGCTATTTTTTCCAAGTCTAAGACCTAAACCTACACCTGAACCTTTACCATATTGACAGGTTCCATCCCATGAATTTATCTTGTCTTCAATAGTTTTTTTGATTGTGTCAGCCCTATCCTGAGTTATTTTACCATCTTTAACTAATTGGTCTATAAACCTTCTTTTTGCTCAATTAAAGCTTTTTTCAGATTGTCAAGTGTTATGCCATTTTCTTCTGCAATCTGAACTATTGTTTTCCCTGATTGAAGTTCACTTAGAATTTCATCTGCTGTCTTACCAGTCAGTTTTGCAAGAAAATCTGCATTTTTAGACATGCCATACCTTGGTGCTGTCGTAGAATATTGACCTGGTGCAGAGGAATTAGTTGTGTCTCCATTTGTTGCTGCATAAGCAGCTATTCCACTTAAAAGTATACCTCCTGTAAGTACTACTGCTATTGTCTTTTTGATATTCATTTAAAACCACACTCCTTTTTGAATTTTGTTTTTTATTTGCTACACTTATATAATAACCTTTTAGTTTGAGATAACTATATTGGATTTGTGAAGGATGTGTGAACATTTTTTTAGAGTAATATGAGGGTTCCTACTATGCAAAGTTTTAAAAATAGAAAAGAGATGGCATTTAACCATCTCTTTTTATTCAAAAAATTCAATTAGAGAGAATTACTATATCCTTGAGGAGCAGTATTGGTTTGTCCATTTTTTCCTTCAAAATGTTTGAAAAATCCTTGAGGCAATCCGTTTTGTTCCATATTTTTTACCATTGTATCAATTCTACTTTTAATCGTATTTCCTTGGTCCTGAGTAATAACTCCAAAGCTTACAAATTTATCAACTAATTGTTTTTGCAATTGTGCCATTTGTTTGTAATAATTGATTAACTCATTCTTTTGCTGGTCTGTCAATTTAGATGGATCAACACCTCTCAAAATAAACCCTAATCCATTTTTGCCGCCAAACATAGCATAGCCTTTTTTATCAGCATTAGCTATTGCATTATCTATCGCACTTGTGATTTTGTTTGCTTGGTCTTGAGTTAATAATCCTTCGGATACCAATTTGTTTACTATGTCCTTCTGAAGTGACGCCATTTGTTTGTATATTTCTGTTAAAGCTGCTTTTTGTTGTTCTGTAAGCTTTGAAGTATCAATTCGGCCTATTCCAAAAAATCCTTTGTCAAATCCTCTTCCACCACCAATGAAGAAGGGAACATTGTCTTGATTTGCTTCAGAAACTCTGCTATCAATGTTTTTAATTATATTATCTGCTTGTTGTTGAGTTATAAGCCCTTCTGATAAAAGTTTGTTTATAAACTCTTTCTCAAGGTCAGCTATTTTTTTGTTGTAATCTGCAATTATTTGCTTTTGCTCTGATGTAAGCTTTGATGTGTCAATTCCCAAAAAACCTTTTATGCTGTTTGTCAGCGGTGAATCAATATTTGCTGCAAAAACTGTCAAAGGAATTGCCAAAGCCAATGCAACTGCTAAAACTATTAACCATTTGTTTCTCTTCATACATGGATACCTCCTTTTAGATTTTTCCTTTTCATTCTTTATGATACCCAAATAGTTTGAAGTAATTTTATATAATTTGTGAGAAAAGTGTGAAGTTTAATTTTAAATATTGTAAACTGATTAAAAAATAATTAAACTATAGATGAGAGGTGGTTTTTTATGCAAAAAGTTTTAGTAATTGAAGACGAAGAAGGAATGAGAGATATTTTAAAAACTTATTTAGAAAATAATGGATATGAAGTATTAGTAGCTGAAAATGGCAAAATAGGGCTTGAATATTTTAATAATAATAATGATATAAGCATAATCCTTTTAGATATAATGCTTCCAGATATAAGTGGTTGGAGCCTTTTAAAAACAATTAGAGAAAAGTCAAAAGTGCCTGTAATGATGATAACAGCAAGAGGAGAAGAATATGATAAACTTTTAGGATTTGAATTAGGAGCAGACGACTACGTCGTAAAACCCTTTAGCCCTAAAGAAGTAGTTGCTCGAGTTAAAGCTATTTTAGCCCGAACTTCAGGAGAGTCAGAAGTAGAAAAAACAGAATATGAAGGAATATCTATAAATGTAAGTTCACGACAAGTCACGGTTGATGGAGAAAAAATTGACCTTACACCAAAAGAATTTGACCTTTTAAAGCTCTTAATAGATAATAAAGGAAAAGTGGTATCTCGCGAAAAGTGTCTTAATGAAGTATGGGGATATGATTTTTACGGAGATTTAAGAACAGTTGATACCCATATAAAACAGTTGAGAGAAAAATTAGGAGAAAAGCGTAAACTCATAAAAACAGTGTGGGGGATAGGTTATAAATTGGATGGTGAATAAATTGAAAGGAATACAAAAGAAACTTTTTATCTCTTATCTTTTGGTTGGAGGCATCATATTATCACTGTTTTGGTTGACACAGGTAGTTTTTATTAATAAGATATATTCTTATTATAAAATAAACCAGCTTAAAAATTACAGTGAAAAAATTGTAAATGCAATAAATAACAACGATGAAATACTTATAAGTAAACTTATCGACAAATCTAGTGCCAGAGTTGTGGCAATAACAGAAAATAACATAATAATCGCGGGAGATAACAGAGGATACGGTAAGGGATTGGGAATTCCTGAAATATTTCTTCGTCCTACAAACACTGTAAAAGTTGTAAAATATGAGCATCCTTTTTTGCATATAGAATATCTTTCTATTGTAAGACCTTTTTTACATAAAGGAAAACCCGCTACTTTAATATTGAGCATTCCTATCGCCGCTATAAACGATTCTGTCAATCTTTTTAAGCAAGTTTTTTGGTGGATTTTTGTCATCACACTAATTGCCATATTATCTATATCCGTCTATATGTCGAAAAAGTTTACTCGACCCATACAAATACTAAAAAACGCTGCTCACCAAATCGCTTCTGGAAATTTAAATGTTAAGATAAATTACAAAGAAGAAGATGAATTAGGAGACCTCGCAAAATCCATGAATACCATGGTAAAACAACTGTCTATTACAGATAAATTTAGAAAAGATCTGATTGCAAATATAAGCCATGATTTAAAAACACCTCTCGGCTTATAAGAGGATATTCTGAAATGCTTTTGGACTACTATGGAAATGACAAAGAAAAGCGAGAAAAATACTTGAATACAGTGATTAAAGAAACAGAAAGAATGTCTAAACTGGTAGACGACGTGTTACAACTTTCTAAACTTCAATCAGGAATGGTACAGATAAAAAAAGAAAATATAGATTTAGAAAAACTGATTTTTGAAATTTTAGACATATTTGAAATTCAAATTTTGGAAAAAAATATAGAAGTAAAGCTTAATAATCTTAAACTTAAGGTAATAGCAGATAGGGAAATGATAAAACGAGCCATTATAAATATAATAAGCAACGCTATAGCAAGTATGACAAAAGAAGAAACTCTTTCAATAGAGGCAATACCTCAAGATAAAAATGTTTTAATTAAAATATCAGATACAGGATGCGGCATACCTCAAAAAGATTTAGAGCACATCTTTGACAGATATTACAAAGGAAACAAATCAGGAACAGGCCTTGGCCTTGCAATAGTAAAAGAAATATTGACATTGCACGCCAGTAAATATGGAATAGAAAGCCAAGAAGGAGTAGGTACTACTTTTTATTTCACATTAAAAGCGGGTTAAATCCCGCTTTCAATCTTTAAAAAAATAGCAAATCAATGTGTCTCATCACATTCCGGTAAATATCGCTAATTGAATTCCCAGTCTTTTCAGCAATGGCTTTAACATCTTCATACTCAGGATACGCTTTAATAAGTTTTCCATCTAAATAGCCCTTTTTTACTCTTATCCTTCCGTAAGGAGTTTCCACAATTGAAAAATCCCTATCCAGTTTATGCCTTAAAACTTCATAATACCTTATGCCAAAAGTAGAAGTTTCTCTAAATATTATCTCCTTTAATTTATCAGCATTTTCTTTTTCACAAATTACAGTGAGGAGGGTTCCCGGCCTTTGCTTTTTCATTATAATAGGAGTTAAAAACACATCCAATGCTCCATTTTTAAAGAGCAGTTCAAACAAATATTGATAAAATTCTGGATTCATATCGTCTATATTTGTCTCTAAAATCATCAATGCTTCAGGTTTTTTTTACTTCTTCTTCTCCTACATATGTTCTCAAAACGTTCGGTATCTCTAAATCCTTAGTGCCAGCACCATATCCGATAGAATTTATCTTCATGTCAGGTATACCACCAAACTCATTCGCTAAAGTTTTTACAATAGCGGCACCGGTAGGTGTCACAATTTCACCTTTTACGTCGCTTTGGTACACAGGTATTCCTTTTAAAAGTTCTGCTGTCGCTGGGGCAGGCACAGGCATAAGTCCATGTTGAGTATCTACAAAGCCCGAACTTACTGGCAATGGAGAAGAAACAATCTTATCTGGCTTTATCATGTCTATAAGTATCGCCGTACCTATTATATCTACTATAGAATCTACTGCTCCTACTTCATGAAAATGCACTTCTTCGGGAGATTTTTCATGCACTTTTGCCTCTGCTTCTGCTAATTTCTCGAACATATCAACACTCATTTTCTTAACTTTTTCCTCTAAATCACTCTTCTCGATGATTTCTCTCACATCTTTCATATGCCTATGATGATGCTCTCCTTCATACAATACTTTAAAAGTCTTAGCACTTATACTATTCTTTTGCGTTTTCCCTATCTCTATATCAAAATTGTCTAAAGCTATTTTCTTTACCTTCTTTTTAAACTCTTCCACGTCCACGTGAGATAATAATGAAGCAATAGTCATATCTCCAGAAATTCCAGAAAAACAGTCAAAATACAAAACTTTCATTTAGTTTCCTCCCCTATTTTATTTATTAAGCTGGCAGAATAAGCCGCCCCAAAACCGTTATCAATATTTACAACACTTACGCCACTAGCACAGGAATTAAGCATTGCTAAAAGAGCGGATAATCCGTGAAAATTAGCGCCGTATCCTACACTGGTAGGTACAGCAATTATAGGAGAACTAATTAATCCTCCTAAAACAGTAGGAAGTGCTCCTTCCATACCAGCAACTGCAATCAATACACGGCATTGTCTGATTTCGTCTAATTTATCTAAAAGCCTATGTAATCCTGCAACTCCAACATCATAAAATCTTTTTACAGTGTTTCCCATAAGTTCTGCAGTAATAGCCGCTTCTTCAGCAACAGGCAAATCAGAAGTTCCAGCAGCCACTACTCCAATTATGCCTTTTGTCTTTTCAATTGGCGTATTTCTTATAGAAATTATACGAGCTTTCTCATAATAGACTGCTTTTTCTGCTACCTCTTTCACTGCTTCAAAATGTTCTAGAGATGCTCTCGTCCCTAAAACATTACTTCCATTTTTAAACATATTAAAAGCAATTTCTCTAACCTGCTGGGGAGTCTTTCCTTGACAAAAAATTACTTCAGGAAATCCCTTTCTTACCTCTCTGTGATAATCAATTTTAGCAAATCCCAAATCTTCATAAGGAAGTTTTTTTAAAGCATTTAAAGCTTCATCTGTTGACAACTTGTTTTGTTTAAACTCCATTAAAATCTGCAATATTTTTTCATTATACATTTTTTACCACCCTCATGTGAGGTTCATTTAAGCTACCAGCTCTGTACCCTTCTAAATCCAGTGCTACATATTTAAAACCAGCTCTTTTAATTCTTTTTACAATTTCTTCCCTTATACCTTCTTTAAAAATTGTCTCCATCTGGTCCTTTGGAAGCTCAACCCTTGCAACATCTCCATGGTATCTCACTCTAAATCCTGAAAAGCCTAAGTCTTTTAAATCCTCTTCTGCCTTTTCTACCATAGAAAGTTTATCATAAGTTATTTCTTCCCCATAAGGAATCCTTGAAGCAAGACATGCATAAGAAGGCTTATCCCATGTAGGAAGCCCCATTTCTTTGGATAAAATCCTTATCTCTTCTTTTTTTATGCCACATTCTAACAAAGGACTTAAAATTCCTAATTCTTTTAATGCCCTTCTTCCTGGCCTAAAATCAGACACGTCATCTGCATTTGTACCTTCTAAAATATATTTGAAGCCCTTTTCTTCTGTAATAGCTTTAAACCTTGAAAATAAATTGAACTTACATATATAGCATCTATTTAAAGGATTCTTCTTAAATTCTTCTATTTCAAGAATATCATTAAATTCCACAACCAAATGGGGAATTCCTATTTTTTTAGCAAGCTCTACAGCTTCTTTTAATTCACTTTTAGCATGTATCGGAGAAGTGACAGTCACAGCTAATGCTCTATTCCCTAAAACATCATAACTTACCTTTGCTAAAAAAGTGCTATCTACACCTCCAGAAAAAGCAATTAATGCATTATCTAATTTTGACAAATATTCTTGCAGTTTTTTCAGATTGTCTTTCATTTCTATATTAACACCCCTCTATCGTATCTTCGTAACCTCATAGTGCAAATTGTTTTTTGTATAAGCATTCACTCTTCTTTAATAATTTTTATGGTCTTTTTATAAAACTCCAAGGCGTAGACAACAAAGGCTAAAACAGCCAATAACAACGCTATAATCACCAAAGTAAATCTATAAGGCCACTTAAAAATTGAAAAAATTATCGCAATATAAAAGAAAAGTGTCGCTGCTTTGCCATACTTATTAGCAGGTATAGCAATTTCCTGCTTTTTATAAAGTATCGCGGCACCTATTATCATTGATAGTTCTTTTACCATTAATATAGCAATAACAAAAAAAGGAATTAAACTTCTTATCCATAAACTAGTTAAAACAGTAAGTATCATCAACTTGTCCACAAGAGGATCAAGTAAAGTACCTATTTTTGTAACTTGGTTATAGTGCCTCGCTATATAACCATCCAAAATATCCGTAATTCCTGATAATATAAAAATCGCTGCAGCATAAGTATTCCCCTCAGGAACATAAAAAAAAGTATATACAAAAAGAGGTATAAGCAAAAATCTAATAAATGTAAGAAAATTCGGTATATTCATCTAAACCCTCTACTTGTTAAGTTTAATAAAATTATAATACAAAAACTCTAAAAGTAAAAGGCCCTTATCGGGCTATATTTACAGGAACTTTTGTCTTATTTAAAGCTATACGGAAACTATATCCATCTTCATCTTTTTTAAAGTCTTCTATATCTGTGAGGCATTTGACAAAAATATCATTTTTTGTATGAACTTCTATATCCTCTAAATTATACTTTAAAGCCGTCCTTCTGAGTAAAGAATTAATTATTTCTTGTGCAGTTTCTACACCTACATTTTCCTTCTTCTCAATATAAATATACATACTGCTCTTTTTTTGTTGCCAGTCAATATCGTATAGCACACAGAATCCTAATTTTATACCATCTTTTGTTTCTAATACGAACATTTTACGATTTTTCCCAAAAGGTATATTTAAAACATTGTCTTTCCTTCGAGATATTTTAAACAAATCAATTAAAAATTTAACCACATTAATGTCTTGCAACCATAAGGAAAATATTTTTTTGTCTTTTTTTTCTAAATCTTTAATTAAAACTTTCCCACTTTCCACCATTCCCAACACCACCTATCTATAAATATATATTCTTTACAAATTTCAAAAATCCTGCTTCAAAACAGAAAATAATTTTCGACAAATAAAAAATACAGTAGAAACAAAAAAAGAGGAGCAAAAGCCTCCTCTCAAATTATTGAAATTTTGTAAATCTTTATTTCTGTAATTTATTGTATAGGAATATCATTTAAAATTCCTGAAAATACGCTTATAAAGGTTGCGCCCATAAAAATCATCATTATTATGAATAGAACAATCAAAACTATATAAGGAAGAAAAAATACAAGCACTGCATTACCTGTATTCATTTTGTAATTTTCTCTTATAGCTATAATTTCTAAAACAATTACCCAGATTGTAAATATCGCTAAACATAAATACATAAATATCAAACCAGTTTTGGGATTTAACAAACGTACAAATAAGTTTACAACAACCATAAAAATCATGGGAAGTTTTGCAAACCCTATTGCAGAATACAATCCCTTTGCCGTGCCTATTACTACCTCTTTCTTTTCATCGCCTGTTTTTTGTTCAATTTGAAGATTATTCTCTTCAATTTGATTAAAAGGTACACTATCCTCTACTTTGGCATACATTTTGCCCTCTAAAATTTCAGCTAAAAAATGATACACTGCTGCATAAGCAAAATTAGTCAAAGGAGCTATAAAAATACTTCCAAATACAGTCATTATAGCTAATAGTGACCGTAACCTCCCAAAATCAGGCATACCTGTATTGTAAGAAAAAAAATCTGTCCTATCCATTGTAAAATTATAATTGCTTGTCACAGTCAACAGTCCTGTAACCATAATTATAATAACAGCCTGCCAAATAGGTTTTTTTCTTACAATTTCTCTAATTGTCTCTACTGGTTGAAAAAATATACCATACAATCTTTCCAAAAAATTCACTTCTATGACCTCCTAAATCTTTCAAATTTAAAATTATTGCTTATTTAAATTTTACCACATTTTTTATTTTTTCTTAAAATTTTTCTTAAATTTTTTCAACTTTCGATCCTTCACAAAAACAAATCCCCAAATTACTACTTGGCATAATTGTATTTTTTTCAGTTAAAGATGTAAAAATGACAAACAAATAAAGATATAAAAATAAGGCCTCCTTCTGGAGGTCTTATCCAATATTAGCCATGGTTTTAGTATACTTATCTGCTACTTTGCTAGCTCCGTATGAAGCAGGTTTCACTTGTGCCTCAAATCCACATCCCAATACCATGTTAACCACTTCTTTTATAATATCTCTTGTCTTACCATTTTCTCCTACATCTAAATGAATCTGTATATTTATATCCCTTTTATCAGTCTTATTTATCTTTTCAAAAAGCTGATTCGCTATTTCAATGCTGTAAGTAGCCTCCATAAAAATCCTCTGTTTTAAAGACAACACCTTTTTATTATAAAATTTCCTATAATAATACCTGGCACCTTTCCCCTCTCGGTATATGATTACGGCAGTTACAAAGCAAGATGCGGATTTACCTGGTTGAGAGTCTGTACCCACCATCAACCTGTAATTCGATTGCCGGTCTTCCTCGACAAATTCCATGATGTCTTCAAACATTTTATCGATATGCATTTTTCCCTTAGTTGGGCTAATGAAATACAATGCCCCCATCTCCTTTAATTGCAAATTGCTTAGCGCAATTGAACTATTTTTAATTTTATTTTAATTATACAACATTTTCGTTAAAAGTGAATTAAAATTTTTTAATTTTTTTGTTAAACTATCAATTTTGTGACAAGCAATATCAACTCTGCAGCCGGTATAAAGATAAGCTGAGCCAGCAAAGTGCCTAAAATCTTCCCCATCACGAGAAGTACTACCATACTGTCGACATCATGTTGAGTCCTCTTACCGCTTAAAGCCTGATCGGTAATAAGAGCTGCTACAGGGTCCACTATAACAGTAAACAATACAGTCGCAAATCCGTTTACAATACCCGAAAGCTGACTTGCTGTAATTCTATACTCAGGAATAATGGCTCCGGCGTAAAGTGAAGAAATAATACCTGTAGTGTATATAGAAGTAATAATAACGTTATATATCAAAAAAGTTTTTGGTATGTTGGCCTTCCACACACCTTTTAACATAGACAGCCTTGGCATCACAATTTTTTTCTTTATCTTTTTTAAATTACTCCATCTAAATCCTTTTAGAACAAGCTTAGGAACTGTTCCAGCCCCTTCCATTCCATTTATGGCAACAGTAAAAATCGATACAAAAGTAGGCAATAGAGGTGCCCCTATCAATGCCCCTAATGTAGCAGAAAAAAGTACAATTCTCATATCATTTTGAAGGAGATGGACCTTGTCCATTTTTATCGCCATATCTACAATACTGCCAAGAAAAGGTGCTTGAATCATATTAGATAGCCTTGATATTACAGCCATAATGTTAAAAAGAGAAAGAGCAACAGCAAGCTTTTGAGTTCTTACACCAGAAGGTCTTATTGAATAAGAAAGCGTATCAATCAAATTTATGACCATTGTAAAAAAAGCTACTATTATGAGCCTTTTTATATCTATCATTTATCCTCATCCATTCTTTTATTTAAAATTCTTTTATAATTATATTGTACAATGCCTTTTTTTTCAACATTTATCTTTTGCCAGAATTTATGGTATAATTTTTATA
>NZ_BAZY01000016.1 GCF_001310975.1 Thermoanaerobacter thermocopriae JCM 7501 | reverse complement strand
TTGCTTCTTTCATTATTTCGTTTCAATTCCTTATAGGTAGGCTAAAAACGGGGTAGTAGTGGATTTGCTATTACGAATTGCAGGGCGGGTTTCAATTCCTTATAGGTAGGCTAAAAACCCATTATAACATGCATAAATAGCACATTAATAATTTACACTTTTTTAATTCATGTCAAGTTTCCTGACTTTATTATACCATAATATCTAATGAAATCAATTATTTTATGAAAACTTGCAAAATAAAAATGTCGTCTATCCCTAGATGTTTTTGCACTATTAGGGATCGACGACAAATTTATTACCATTGTTGTAGATAATAAACACAGCATAAAATGTACTTTTCGCTAATCCTATAGTTGTTATTACAATATATGGCTCCACTTCAATAAACACATCTATATACTTTTTTCCTTGCTATAGTTGTTAAAAAGTGATATAGCAACAGTAGTAATTAATTTAACCAATCATATTCCCCCATCAAACATCTTCCAAATCCTTCATTAGCCCTGGCATCAGAAATTCCACATTCATATATTTTTTCTATTAGGCTATCGATTGGCCCCTCTAATATCTCATAATAATATACACTGCCAGCAGGAACTGCTTTTGACATGACTTTAGGTCTTTTATTTTTCATATCCCATCCACCAATACTAATTGGTTTACCTATAGCAGCAGCAATAAGCTTTACCTTTATATTCAACTTAGAAAAGTCTGGTTTCCATCCATTTTGAAATATAGAAGGAGTTACTAATATCAACTTAAATTTTCCTGTTTTTGTAATAATTTCTTTTACCTCCTCAGTAAACTTTTCTTCTAAAAACTTTGGTATATCATTTACCCGGCTTACCTTCGCAGCTTTACCTTCCCCCCCTAATTTCACCAGCCCTGTATCAGGAAAAGAGAAATCCTTGCATTCCACATCCACAACAAACTCCAATGAATTCTTTATATCTTTCGCCATTTTTATATAATCTGTCTTATATAAATATCCCTTTTTACTGGAACGTTTATCATAATCTATTTTTATTCCTATTTTATTTTCCTTTGTAACAAAATCATTGAAAGGTTTAAAAAATATGTTTTCTTTTATTCCTTTTAAATAATTACTCATAGCTAAATCATCAATTAGCCCTTTGACATTTTCCACTTTATTCGGCGAATATAACAAATTTATTTGTCCATCGCCTAAATCAGTTTCAACAAGAGGTTTACCTACCCTAAGAAATTCAAGTTTATTCTCCTCTTTATCTTCCTTATTTTTTACTAAATCCATTGGTACTAATGTATACCACGCTTCGCCATTTTTATAATATATTCCTTTTATTTTTAAATTTTTTTGAACAAACTCTAAATTTTGTGGATTTATACCATTCAACGAAAGGTAATAAGTAGCAAAAGCGCCATAAAAAACTGAAGGTGCTGGAGGAAATATGCCTCTACCGATACCTTCAAATCCGGCACTAAAAGGATGTCCTTTGCCAAAATATACATTATCCAAAGGGGATACTTCAAAAAGCATAATTTATTTCTCACCTCCTCGATTCAAAAAAGCTAATATCGTTAAGAGGCTAATAAAATTGTCGTATTTTACCTCTTTATACAGAGAATATAGTAAAATGTATAAATCTCTTTCAACTTTTTCTTTTTCATCTTTACTTAAGTTCTCATTCAATGAACGTTTAATATTTCTTTTGAGCTCACTAATAAAAATGCCTTGTGGAAGAGAATCTACATCTAGCCTTTCCAAAGCTGCTTTTAATTTTCCAACAAAAGAAATACTTAATTTGTCTTCTTTAAAAAAGGAATTTATATCTTTTAATAAACCTATTGTTCCTTCTTTATTTCTTGCATCATCATAATTCCACTTGGCTCTGGCAATGTAATTCTCACCAGAATGCAAAATAAGTTTTATTGCAAAGGCATCCTTTCCTTCTACTTTTTTTGCATATTCTTCCTCTACCTCATCTACAGAAGCTATAACATTTTTTAAATCTTCTTTATAATGAGCTATAACTACCCCCATTGACGCCGTGGCTTTGTTTCCCATCATCACATCAATTTCCTCTTTTCGTTCCACAAATCCGGCATCTATTGTAAAATCTGGAATTATCTCATTATTAACAATTAAGTGCCACTGAAAGCCGCCCTAAGTTTTACCATAACATCTAATAAATAATTAAGATTTACTATTGCAAATACATCATCTCCGCCAGAATATATTACTTTTCCTGCTCTTGTCTCTTCCACTATTTCTTTTACATATTTCAAAGAATAGTTCTTAAGTGCCTCACTAATTAAAGAGTGAACAGCTGGTGTCATTAGTCGCTTTTTATCCTTGATTTTTTCTTTAAAATCTTCTGGTAAAAAAACCTGCAATTTACTGTGGTACATTTCTAACATATAGGGTGCCAATTCTCCTGCTAACCATTTCCCCATGTTATCGCCATCAAGCTTTATAACGGCATAATATTTCTTTTTATTCAGTCTTATGTCTTTAATTCTTTTATCAATACTCTTTAATAATTCTTTAAGTTCGCCTAATCTTTTTGAATTAAAATCATAAGTTTTAAAATAATTTTCATTGAGATTTTCCTCATACAACAATTCATAATCAAAGTTATCACCGCACCACTTTTTGAATACTTCTTTGTATCTTTTTATATTTGTTTTTAGGTCATTATCTGAATTGTTAATTATATCTAGTAATGCTATCTCTGCAGTAGAGGGAAAACTTTCTTCTATGTTGTTTTTCCCAAACATATCTTTAAAATATATTTCTGCCGCCCTTTTTGTCAGGCATCTGCTGCACAACCCTTCTCCTTGTGCTAAATACTTATAAGTAATACTTTTATCATCACTTTTTTTGATTATTGCATTTTGTTCTCTAAGAAGTTTAATCTTATAACTTTCTTTCCCTTTTTCTATCTTTTCATCTTCTTCTCTCGTACACCTGTAGATAATAACATTGTGCTCACCGCATATAGAACATTTTCGCCCTATTTCTTCATATTGATTGAAGTTTCTTATGCCTTTTCTTGTCCCCATCATTTTCTCCATAAAAGAATAAAGTAACCCATAAATATTACCAATGTTAGGCCCGTATTCACCTTTATCTTTAATATATCTCAATAAATCCTTTATCTCTTCCACCTCATCACTGTTAAAATAATCCTTTATCTTATCCAATTGGATTTCCCAATCAGGCCTGTTTACATCCCCATTTTCTAAAGGCAACGCCACCCAATACACATCTGGAAAGTTTGATAATTGGCGTAAAAGCAATTTTTTTTGCTCATCATTGCTTTTTACAAGATGACTAAAAACATATTCCCCGATTTTTATATATTCATCTTTTACTGTTTTTTTAAGATTTAGTAACCTAATTTCTTCTACATTTTTTGTTGGTAAAATTGCAAAAAATCTGTTGGGAAGAGTAGGAGTTTTAAGGTCTTTAGTCGTAGTTGCACTGTTATTAAATAGCTTTGCTATCCAAAAATCGCACAAAGGCTGTTCTTTAAGTTCAGGGAATATTATAGAATCTGGTCCATAAGCTTCTATAACTTTTTCTATTGCCACCCACGTTAAATAAGACAAAATATAACTTCCCCAATACAAGTCTTGTGTCTTCCTTGCCTGCACGATATATTCTTGAACAGGACCTATTGTAAAAATAAATAGTGTCATATTGTTTAAATTCAATTCATTATAAAAATATGCATTCACCGCAGATGCCAATTTTAAATGCTGAAATATTGTGTGATTAGGAAATCGAGTATCAGCAGGAGCTAAATCCCAATATTTTCTATATTCACTTGGCGTATGTTTCTTTAAAAGCTCTTTCAAATAACGCCATAAATACACAAATTTTTTATAACTATCTTTAAAGTCTAGTTTGATAACTCATCTACTGCTTCATCTACAGCCTTTTTAAACACTTCTTTTTCTATAACAAAATTATTATATCGATTAGCTGCAAGAGGATGAACAAACTCAGGTTGTTCTTCAAAAACAACTTGTAAATTTTTATTTTTACTGGCATCTTTAGGTATATAATATCTTTCCATAGATGAAGCTAAAACATCTGAAGCAATAGTTTTGTGGTAAGGAATATCTATTTTTTTAGATATTTCCTTAGCTCTTTTCTCATGGTTTTCACCTGTTAACAAAATAAATGGCTTATCTGGAGAATCATGAAAATATGCTTTCAATTTATTTTCAAATAACTCTTCTTTCTTACTCATTGGTAATTCCCTCCTACCAAAATTAAAAAAGCACTCACCACCATTATCTTTTGCTATTTCTATCCAAAAACTATTTTATCTGCTCCTCTTCTTGCTCTACTTCTAAAATTGTCCAAATTAATCTCCAATTAAGATCATAACTCCACTCTATGCATTTCTCTCGTTTTCCCTAATTAAAGTTAATTCTCCTGTGCCGTAACCCAGTGATGTCTTTGCTCCAATTCCCCCATATCTAAATGCCTCTATCATCCATTCTTCCATAGTCTTGTTTGCTATTTTTAAATCCTTCGTTTCCTTTTCTAAAAAAATTAGGGAAATATGAAAAATGGCATTTTCAACTATTAAAAAGAAAATAGGTTTGGGATTTTGCCAATCAGAAGGAGCTGAAGGATTTTTGCTTTGCGAATAATATTCGAAATAATGAGGATTCATTATATCCTGTTTTAAATAAAAATCATCATTTACAAGATATGAATCCATGAAAATTACTTTTCCTTTTTCACCCTCAGTACCAAAAATTTTCTTAAAATTATCATCATTACTATTTTCCTCATCACTGAACTTAATCCAGTTAGATATTACCCCTTTTATAGCTTGTCCCGGAATATAAGGAATTCCATATATCCAGTGAAGAGTCATAGAAACCTCTCTGACAGACTCTTGCCCTAGCCCAACAACAATTTTATCATAAGGTCTAAACTCATAAGTAGCTACTTCATACCCTTGCAATTTATATTTATCTATAATGTATTTTTGCTTCCTTGTAAATTGAATACAGCTATCAAAAAATTCTTTTTTTGCTTCAGGTATTCTCTTTTTCTCTACTTCGCTCTTTTTATTAAATTCTATGTATTTGTTGAATAATAAGTTAAAATTTTCAACCTTTTCCATAGCATTTTTCAAGTAATAGCTCGTATCGAAAGGTATTTTTAATCTATTACTATTTATCATCGGGAATCATCCCTTCAGCAAACCTTCTTATCCAATTTATAAATTCCATGACTTCTTTTGTAATAGCTCGATAGGCATCACTTTCAAGTGATATAATTTTTTCTACCATATCTGCTGTTGAATTACTATACAAACTACTGACTGGACAATTTTCAGACTTAAGCCAACTATCTATATTGTTATATAGTTCTTGATATGCACTACTACCTTTTGCTTTCATAAATGCCAAAGTAGCACCAAGACCATTTGTTTTTATTATTGCCATTAATTTTTTGGCATAGGATTTATAATTATTTTTAAACTCTTCTTTTTCATAAGTAGCTACTTTTTTAACACATTCATAGGCAAACTTTGCCCTCTCATTTACTGTTGTCTTTATAGAATCCTTGTCGGTCATTCAATATCACTCCTATCTAAGGCACCAATTCTGACAATACCTTTTCCTATAGTAGCATTACCGCCAATTTGAATAATTTCATGTTTCCTTATTCCATTAAGGAAATAATCCAGTATAAAATCCTCATCTGGTTTTTGATTTCTCTTCTTTTTTTATTTTTTCTTTTTCGGCCTCATCTATAAATAGCATAGAAGCCAATGCCAACGAATAAAATAGTGTATTTTCCGGAACATATTCTTCATTAAAAAGAGCTCCATTTTCAACAGTGCCTTTGCCTGGATTAATTCTTGTTCTAGTTATAACTTCTGTAGACATTTCTGTAAAATCTCTAAAATCATCATCTGAAATTACTATTATATCTTTTTTCATCTTTTCTCTAAAAACACTGTAGAAATCATTTTGTCCATTTTGACTTTTGGGAAAAAGAGTATCTGCTAGCCATTCAGAAAATTGTTGCAATTTATTATTTGATTTTACTTTAAAAGAATATTCTTCTAATATAACTACATTGTTATTTCCCTTATTTTGGAGCTTAAGATTAGAACCTTCAACTATAGAATTAGGCTCTATAGTCTCAATACCTTCTAATTCCTTTAGCACATTTCTATCGCACAAACTTATTTCCTCTTTAAACCTTGAAAGAACATAGGGCAAGTAATCCAACCAAAAATTCCTCTTGCCGACTTTATAGGAAACAACAAAATTCTAGCATCTAAAAAGCCTATAGCTCCTGCATAAAGGTCACCATCTTCTGGCCCAAATATATGCTCAACATTTTCTCTTAAAGATTCATCCCCTTTAAAAGCGCTTCTCAAAGCCCCTTTTAACCCTGAGGATTCAATTTTAGGGAATCCAGAATGTTTCTCTCTTTGAATTGGAAGGTCAACATATCCTAACTCCGAACCACTTCCCACATGGTAGGAGTTTCAGTGTAAATAAAAAATGGCTTAGCTTTTTTAAACATATATAACCACCCTTTCCTTTAAATTTGATTCATTCTAATAAAACAAATTTGTAGTCCTTACATACCTTTTCAAATTCTATTCTCTCTATTTCACAAAAACGAATAAGAATCTTTTTTACTGTTTCATGAAAATCATTAAAGTCCTTCTCCATTAAAATGCCAAATCCATGAGCAAAAATTGATTTATTCCTCAGTTTAACTTTACGATATATCAAACCTAGTTCTATATCTTCTACCAATTTGTCTTCAATAGCTTTTAATAAAACATAAGCATCAAATAATGAAATACTGCTTTGTGGAAGTTCGGAATAGTTTTTAAAATTTTTGGAACGCTTTCTAAAAGGTTTAATATTTTCATTCATTTTTTCTAATAATTCATTTCCACCAACGGGCAATTTTGAATAATCTGGAAGAGAAACAGAAAAACCATAACTTGCAAGTCTGACCTGTGCGATTAGCTCTAAAATGCGATACAATAGTAGAATTGCCACATCATATTTTCCTTCATAACTTCGCCTTAAAGCATTAGTATAAATTGAAAAAAGAAGAGGTATATATACATGCTTATTTGTAACGTACTCCCATTCCTTATTTTTATCTTTTAAGTCAATCTCCTTTAGTGGTTTAATGAGTTCATGCTGCTTGTACAATATTTCTTCATATTTATAGCCAATTATATCTTTATCAATTGGTTTCCAACTTTTTAAAATTTTAAAGAGTTTTTCAAATCCCTCAATGGCTTCATTAAAAGAAAGGTTATCCCAACAAGAATAGATTTGTGATAACATTTTGTAGAAAGTATAATCTCTATAAGCAACTCTTTCTTCTAACTCAGAAAAAATTTTATACGCTGAAGCAAAATCGCCTTTATTAAAAAGTGCTATAGCTTTGTCCTTTTCCAAGTCCCCAAAAACTTCATAAGGGTCTTCTACGACCTTTAACTTTTCTGTACCTGGCCATGGCTTTCGCATTTTATTATTGTATTCACTAGCAACATAAATCAAATCGATTTTCAAATAGGCTCCTGCCATTGCCATCCCCGCAGACATAGCTTTAGTACCACCTGTAAAATCAATGGCAGTTTTATCGGGTTTATTCCATTTTTCTACATAAATTTTCTTTAAAACTCGGTAGATCTCTACCGGATTGTCTTTTTCAATCTCTTCGGCAACGTATTGGGAAGGAAGCAATCCCGCCCATTGGATTACTTTGTCAAGATTCTCTCTTGAGTCTTTTGTGTATAAAAACAAGACTTGCTTGGGCTTAATAAAAGAAATTGTAAGCACGAGAGGTTCAAAAGAAAATCCTAATGACAAAATCAAATTTTCATATTTTTCTTTAAAGGAAACATCAGTTTCTAAATGAAACTTTTTTACTACCAAAGGAAATATTTCCTGGTAATAATAATCTTCTGCTTCTTTTGCTGGTTTCGTTTCCCAAATTTCTACTTTTTCTTTTATTTTCTTTTCGATTTCACTATTTGACAATATCCCTTCGCTTTCCATCTCCCTCTCTCCTTTTGCAAGAACAAAACAATTTTGCTATTATATTCATAATTATACCATTTTATTCTACAAAAATCACCTTTAGAATTCATCATTTTCAATTTTTTGTTGTATCGATTTGTAAAATTCCCCCAATTCAGCGACGTGTTCATCTTTTATTCGCTGAAAAATATCCCTTGACTGCTCATGAGTATAAGTGTGAACAAGTAAATTTCTATCCTCAATCATTTTTAGCCAAACTTCCTCATTTTCAATAAGATTCGTTAATAAAAGCCTGTTTAAAGGCCTCACGAGGGCTTTTTACGATTATTCCTAAATCTGCAAGATACTCTTTCATCAACTTCCAAGCCAACTCATAGCAAAGCTCAAATCTTTTAATAGTTCCATCTATATCCAAGTCATCCTTTGCTACTTCCGTCGCTTTTTAAGATTTTCAAAAGCTTTTGCAAAATCGTTAAAAATTTCTCAACCCTTTCTCTCATAAAGTAAAACTCCTTCTCTATATATCTTTTCTCTAAATTCTTTATTGACTTTTTTCAGATTGACAATGTCAAAAGGTCCAATCATATCCATGGCCTCCACACTTTTGTCTGACTCAACTGCTATATCAATATCAGACTTCTTATTAAAATCTCCTCTTGCTCTTGATCCATACAAATATATCTTTTCGGGATCAATGTTTTCCTTTATCTTGTCTACTATCTCTTTCATAGAATCGGGAATAGATAATATTTTTTCTTCCCCTCTCTCCTTCAATTGAGCCCAAAACTCCTCAATAAGAGCATACTCTGGTTTTTGAGTTTTATCATTAAATTTTAACACAGCACCCTCTGGTAAAAACTGACCAGCAAGCCTTATTACACTCCAATAATACTTTCCTTCCACCTTAATAAGCTTTATTATAATGGGAGAAGTTCTTCTTTGGAATTTTTCTTTTGACTTCTTCTCAATTTTTACACCAATAACTGTTCCACACTGCGATGCCTTACAGGAAGACCAAAAACAGCGCTTTCAAATACTTGTCCCTCAGTCCTTACCCTGAAATTTTTAAATATAGTCCCAATATCATTAAGTGCATCTTTCCATGAAGTAAAGCCAATGTTACTTATTATAAGCCGCGAGATACTTAGATTGCTATACTCTGAAGCAAAATAGGTCTTGTCTGAACCATTGATAATCTTTTTCGCTATCTCGAAATTTTTTACCAACCATTCTGCCACTTCATCAGAATTTTTCCCTTTAGGAATAAAATCAATAGAAACGTGCTCGTCCACCTCTGTTACTATGATATTGCCTCCTCCTCTTCTATTTCGTGTTCCAAAACCTCCGAAATATATGGCAAACCATAGTGAAGCCAAAGCATGATTTAAATACTTTTCTTCAAAGGTACTAATCTCAATATAAAAAGTAGAGCCTTCTTTTATGTATCCTCTCTCCCTATTTGGCAATATAGTAGAATATAAAAGATATTTTATACCTGCTTCTTTCACTCGTAAAGCCTTTTCCCAAAAAATTTTGTCACAGAAAACTTTTACTGTTACCTTGCTCTTTCCCTCTCCTTCTCCTGTCCCACCAAAAATTCCATTTTCTTCTTTTTTAAGTTTAGCAATATCATCCTCTGCTTTTACCGCTCTCCACCAAAAGCGCATCATCCCCTTAAACTCAGAAGGCCTTAATTCTGGTGTCCTTCCATCTGCCCCCGCCATAAACACAGGCGTTATTACTTCACATTTTAATCTTGCCTTATACACTTCTATCCCCTTCTTTCTTACACTTCTAATTAGAAATGACCTCATATAAATATCTCCCGTTTGTACCTTAAATTCTATTATCACCTACAACACTTTTTACCCATTCTTTAATAACATCCATCTGCACTTTTCTAAAATATTCCATGTCCATATATTCTCTTAGAGTTTTAACCTCAAATTCCACCTTTACATCTTCATTTTCTTCAAAAATAAGTTTGCCGTGCTTTATTACTTGATGCTTAAGCACTGGATTTGCAGAATTTAATACTACCAAATCTATATCATTTCTTTTAAATATTGAAACCAAATCGCCAATTAAAGCAAGTTTGTCCATAGGATCATATCCATTCCCTAAAAGTACCGCAACTCTGAACCACTAAAGACACCTCTTTAAGAAGGCATACTTATTACCTTAATTTTACCACTCCCCCTTACCTTCTTCAATCAATTTTATATCATTTATAATATCATCTATTATAAGCTCCTGATACCCTGCTTTTTTTATTATTTTCATCTCATTTGCCACATCAAAAAGTAAAGGTGATTCAATTTTATTTAGCTTACTAAGCCTTACATCATTTATGACCTCATTTGAAAGAGATTTTAAATAATCTTCTACATCGTACCTTAAAAAATGAAACTTGTCTTTATACCTTTTGTATAATCTATCTGCTATCATAAGCCCCTCTGGGTCAAAATCTCCCGAGTAATATATCTCTGTCCCTTCTTTATAAAGCATATCTAAAAGCAGGAGAGAAGAAAGTTTTGGCTGGCCATATGTGCATACAACAGGAAATACTTTGCTTGTGGCATCTATTAAAGATGTAAAAACTGAAGGATTCTCTACAACATACACTTTCTTAGAAGGGCTTACGATTCTCTCAATTTTGCTCAAATTTAAAAGAGGAACTTGCAAGACTTGATTGCTTTCATAAGCAGCCTTAAATACTTGATTTTCCGTATCGCCCTCATATGCCAAAAGTCCTGAGAGTGTGACATAATTGGATATTTCATCTATCAAAATACCAACGTTGTAATAAAGTTCTGATATTTCTTCACTTCCTTTCACTTCATTAAGCCCCATTAAAGTGCATAAAGCGTTTATAAACATACTTCCCGCTTCTGTATTTGAATCAAAATAGTGAGGATTACGTGCAATCTGGGAAGAAAACACCGGCAGTCTTTTCTTTTCTCCTTTATAAACAGGCAAATTGTTTATGGCATCGCATACGTACATTATATCTTTTTTTAATCCGTCCTTATCATTTAAATACCTCTGATTTACTGCCCTTACCCCTACAGCGGTTCCTTCATACAAACTTTTTAGCCAATCAATGCACTTACATTCCTGGTATTTAGAGAAGAGCTCTTTAAAGAACTCTTCTCTTTCTTTTGCCAATATTTCCATATCCTCTTTTTTGCTGGTGAGTTTTTCGCCAAAATAGTATTCCAGTATGTCTTTTAGCGTATACTCCTCAAATCGCGTATTTTTTAGCGACTCTTCAAACTTTGCTACATCAATGGATGCAGATTTTTTTGTCCTATAGTCTTTTTTAAAATGGTTTGTAAGTACTTCTTTTTCATCTTCCGTAAGATTATCAAGCTTTACAACGCCTCCAAGCCGTCCTAAACTTCTGTACTTTTCCCGTATACCTTCAAAAATCCTCTTGTATCCCTTTTTTTCTTTAAAATATTTAAGTTCTTCTTTATTCATTTATAGCACCCACTTTTGTAGCAGCAACCTCCTCTTTTTCAGGAAGTATAAGATGCTTTACTTTTCCATCCCACAAATACTTCATGACCAATACAGCCTTTGCATTTTTTGGCCTTACAAGTTCATAAATTGAAAGCTTGGGAACAGTATCATAATCTCCCCACAAAACCTGCGAATTCATTATATAATTAAACCTCAGATCCTCAATCAGTTTAAACATATCCTTATGTTTGTGTCATCAACTCCTGCAAATGCTTCATCTAGAGATATTATGCGAGGTGCAGTCGGCGATGCTCCCTCATATCTTGAATAAACCGCGGAAAACAAAGGTATATACATGGCCATCGCTTTTTCTCCGCCGCTCAACTTATTAAAAGCATTATCAGTAAGCTCCTTGCGGCTTTCCCCTTCTTTTCTGTAGTAAAGCTTAAATTCAAACCAATCTCTGTAATCTAATATTTCTTTCATAATCTTGTGAAAAGTTTCTGTATTGTTTTTTTCCTCCATTGCCCTCCTGGCTCTTTCTACTTTTGACCTAAAATGATTTACAACTTTATCGAAGACTTCCTTTTTCAGCATATCAGCATCAGATTTTAAAATATCCACAAGCTCTTTTGTGTCAAGTTCTTCTTCATTAGAAGCAGGAATGCTTCTCCACTCAATAGAGAATTTAAGTCCGCTGGAAGTATCCCTTTCAGACATGAGTTTATTCATTTTCTTTACCCATTCTTCTGCTTTAAAAATCTTTGCTCTTATCTTAATTCCCACATTGTGCATTATAATCTCTTCAAAAAGAATCTTATCAGTCTCTCTTAAAAGCTTTCATTCGCCATTATATCTTCTTCAATATTAGAATAAAGCGTATATAAAGACACAATTTTACCATTTATATTTGCCGTAATATTGAGCCTTCTCTGCTTATTCTTTGCCTCTTTTATTCTTTCATTGTCTCCCTCACAAGCTTCGTCAAAGATATTGCCAATTGAAAGCCCATATTCTAGAAGTTCGTTGCGAGTTTCAAAATACACATTTTGAAGTCTCTCTGTAAACTTTTCTCTGTCAAAGCCCGCTTTGTCAAAAAAGCCTTTGTATTCAGAAAGAATGCTTTTGCTTAATTTTAACATATCCTCCATTTCAACGTCTTGCTTGACAAAGCCAAGTGCTAATTCCTTTTTTAAACCCTCTTCAACAATATTGTAAATTTTCTCTTTAAGATTAATCTCTTCTTCAATGTTTAAAAGGTCTTTTAAGCTTCTCTGTAGCCTCTCCTCAAGTTTTGCTTTTTCGGCTGATTTACTTGTAATCTCTTTAGGTATCTCCTCCAGCCTTTTTAGGCAAATCTCCAGTTCTTTTTCAATTTCTTCAAGTCCAAGTTCTTTTAATGTCTCTTTTAGCATCTCAATTTTCTTAACAGAACTCTGTATTTTGTTTTCCAGTACGTCTATTTCGTACTTTAAGTTATCAATATCGTATTCTAAATCTTGTTTTTGCTGCAATAACATTTCTTCGTTTGAAATTTGCAAAACATATTTATTGTATAGTATTTCTACTTCATTAAGCCCTGAAGCGTATTCTTCCGCATATTCATAGGCAGAAGAATAGGTATCAATATCTGGATGTATGTTTATGCCAGATGTCAATTCTCTTACAACAGCTTTCTTTTTCTGAAGGTCCTCAAAACAGTTTTTAACTGTGAAAAGCTGTTCATCCAGTTTATGAGAGGTGTATTCGTAATCAGCCTTTGCCGTTTTTAAATATCTATATGCTTCTTCAATATCTTCTTTCCCGGGAAATGCCGAATATTCGTAATCCAGCCTCTGTATCCTTAATTTTTTTGCATTTATTTCCTCATCGATTGCAGATATTTCAGCTTTTATAGCCTGTATTTCTTCTTGTATAGATTTAATAAGCTCTTCTCTGTAGCGCTTTCTAGACTCACTCCCGATGTACTTTGATTTAACTTTATCCCGTGCTTTCCCTTTTATTACTCCTATTCCATATGCGCCATTTGAATCGATATAAGTTGTCCCGCCTTCTTCTGATACAAATATATTGCTTAAAGCATCTGAAATATCTTCTGGTGAGACTCCTTCTTCATTGTCAACTACTCTAAAATACTGAGATACATTTAACATCATATTAAAGCTTCCAGGCATAACATATTTATCCGCCATATTGCTGTCCATTTGAAGAGCTTTTTCAAAATATTCTTTTGGCACGATAAGAGCGTCCAAAAGACCCATGTCTTCTATCGCAGCTTCTATATTGCCCCTTGTCTCTTCATCCACATCCTCTTTAAAATCAATCGCCATGTAAAGAGGAATGTAAGGAATTCCAGCTTCTTTAAGCCTTTTTCTGTTGTTTATGACTTGTTCATCTCTTTCAGGCTCAGGGTCTTTTTTGTTTTTCCATTCCTCCAATAACTTTTCTTTCTCATGAAGCTGATTTTCTTTTACCTCTCTTTGATTTTCTAATCTTAAAATTTCTTGCTGAATTCCATTTAGTATTTCCTCATAGGGTTTTCTCACAAAAGCCAAAATATCGTCAAATCCTTTATCCTCTCCATACGCCAGTATGACACGGCTTAAGCCTTCCAATTGGCTACTTAAAAGCTTAAGCTCTGCATTGCCCTGTGACCAACTATAAACTCTTTCAACGTATTCTCTTTTTTGTTCGTCAAAAAGCCTTTCTGCCTCATTAAGCTTTTTAGCCCTTCCTTCTCTTTCTTTTTTAAGCCTTTCCTGCTCTTTAAGTGCGGCATCATACCTTTTATTTGCTTCTATTTCTTCTCTCAATGCACTCATTGCACGCTTTATTTTATCTTTATGCTTTTTTAATTCATTTTTCCAATAAGTAAAATCAAATTCTTTTCCATACACTTTTTTAAGTTCACTTACAGAAAACTCATGTTCCATGAAATCTATATCCTGTGCAATTGAAGATATATCCTCTAATCTATCTTGTAGTTCTTTCTCCAGTTTGTATTTTTGTTCCTCAATGTTTTTTATCTTTCTTTCTAAACCATAATATTTATCTTGTTTATTACGGAGTTCTTCTTCTTTTTTAGACTTATCCTCCAAATACTGCTTATATCGATCCTCTTCTTCTAATAATTCTTTTTGGGTTCTTTTAGCATCACCACTTGAAAGCTGTTCTTCCTTTTTCTTTAAAGCTTCTCTTTCACTTTCAAGAGAAATGATGTCATTTCCTAAGTTTGCTATTGTACTTCTGTAATTTTCAATATCTTTAGTTAAATTATCGTATTCTTTTTTTGATGCGTATAAATCGCTGTATGCCTTTACTAAATCCCCAGCCTTTTCATAAAGAATGTATTTGTTGTAGTTGTCGTACTCGTTTTTAAGCTTTTTTACTGCAGCCATATTCCTGTAAAGAACATCAAGGTGCATCTTAATCTGGTCCATGTTTTCTATGGTTTCTGAGAGAGGCCTCAAATCATCATCTGTGAGTGAAGGCAGTGAAGCTTCATAATTTCATATATCACAGTAGGCCTGAAGTCTTTGGAAAGCTTTGGACTTCTAAGCTGTATCAGCAGTTTTATGAGCTCGTCGTATTCCTCAATAGAACTAAAGCCAAAAATGTATTTATTGACCATTTCCATGTACTCTTTTTGGCTTTCAACTACTTCTCCGCCTTCACCTATTCTATTTTTAAGTTCTTTTTTGGTAAGTGGGACTTTTACTCTTTTGCCGTCATCGCCTATTTCCATTTTGTATAAAAAGAAGTCGATACCTATACGCCTGCCGTCAAGTATTACAAAGCCCCAAAAGTCCATATTTTGATGCCTTTTCGCCTTTAGTCCCATGCCTATTGTAATGTAGCTGTCTTTTTTTTCTTTTTTAAATTCCATGAAAAGATAGCCAGTTCTTTCATCAAGCCCACTTACCTCTTCTTCCCCAAGAAGATAGTCCTCAAGCTTCCTCGCCTTTGAGCCAAAGGGATCAAGTCTTTCAGGACTTTTGTTGCCATCTAATACTAAAGGTATGAAACTCTGCATTGTCACTGACTTTCCAGAACCATTAGCACCTCTTAAAAGAAGCCTTCCGTCTGCAAACTCAAATATTTCATCATCATAATACCAAAAATTAAGAAGCCCAATCCTGTTAATCATCCATCTTTCGGCTAATTTTTCACTCATCTGCATCTTCTCCTTTTTCAAAATCTGGAGGATATTCCCCAATTAACTTTGCCGCCATAGGCAATATTTTAATAGAATGCAATTCCTCAACTCTTTTTATCATCTTAAAGCTTTCCATGTTTTCAATGACCTCTTCTATAAGCTGCTTTTCACTCATCTCTCTGTAAGACTTATACCAACCATCACTAAATCTTTCTTTTACTTTCAAAATAATATTTATAAATTCTGCTTCAGTTATATCTATAGTATCATCAGGATTATATGCGAGTTTTCCCTCTTCAATCATTTCCCTTATAATTTTACTTACCTGCAGCATTATATCAGATATGTTTTTGTTTTTGTCGGGAAAATAGGACATTAAATATTTGTTGTCATTAAAGAGGACAAAAGCAGAAGTTTTGTGGAGGTGAAGTTTTGCATCAAGATACTCCTCTAAATCTTTCGCTATGGTGTTTCTGTAATTTTTTATATACATGAAGTCTTGGTCATCAGGTCCTTCACTATACACAGCAGGTGAAAGAATAAGTTTTCGGTACACCCTGTGTCTTCTCTGTATAACCGCATCTTTGGAGTTTGAAAGATTTAAATCCTCCTGCAAAAAATCCTCAATCTTCATGTCTTCAGTAATTTCTCTGTTAAAAGACCTCAAAAAATACCTTGAAATACCTGTATTTTCGTAAAGAACCTCAGTATCTTCACTTTCTGAAAACCTCTCGTGGTCACCATCATCTATTTTAATTATGCCAATATCTACAGCAAAATTGAGCACCCGCACAAGTGACTTTCTGTGCTGAAAAAGCGTCCAATCTACTTTATCAGGTCCATCATACTGCGCCTCTATGTATTCCGTTATATTAGACAGTACAAACTGGTCTTCAGGTCCTTTATCCTCCAAAAAAGCTAAGAGCAAACACAAAAATGCATAATCCATAGGCATTTGAAATGCATCTATCCCCATCCACTCTTCAACATCTGACGGCACTTTTTCTAACTTAATAATATATGGGTTTATAATCAATCTATATCCTAACTTCTCTTCAACAAAAGGTTTTATTTTATTCTCAGCATCTCTTATTTTGTTGAAATTTTCCCTATCGTCTCTCAATATCCAAAAATTTTCAAGAAGCATCTGAAGTTCTTCCATATTTTCACCTTCAATCCACAAATTCAATTACAATATCAGGCATATCAAGATTACCATCCGTGCATTTTAGTATTGCTCTCTCTCCATTCTTTGGTATATGAAGCCTGTATGTTCTTCCATCTTCTGTTTTTCCTGTAAAGCCATTTCTTGCCATCGCTTTTCCTATCCATTTAAGTATCGTTGCCCTCACAAAAGGTTTTACAACAGGTAAATCCTTTATCCTTATTCTATTGCCAACAATGCAACTTGCTATTATTTCATCTTCTATATTTTTCTGATTGAGATACTCCATCAGCATCTCCGTCTTGTCAGCACTTCTATCAATAATCGCATTTGTCTTAACATAATTACCGTAGCTCCTTGTTTTTGGCTTTATAATCACTTTAAAGGGCGGTTCTTCCCATACACTCTGGTTTACACTTTCTGTCTTTCTTTCAAAATCACCCTTTATGTGCCTTGTGTAAAAGCAACCGAAAACCGCCGCAGACAAAAGGTGTGCTTCTTTAATACTACCTGCTTTTGCAAACATTTTAGAAAGAGCAATATATTCATTCTTTCTACTGGCAGCTTTCATCCTGTTTTCTGCTATTCTCGCCGCATACATTGTTATTTTTCTGATTATTTCGTTTGATATATTAAGAAGCCTTACTGCCTCGCTGTCTTCAAAATTATGACCTGTAAACCAAAAAGATATGTTATTCCACTTATCCATCAAATCTTCTTTTACTTTCTCTTCATTTAAAACCCTGTCAATTCTTGGGATACTCATTTCATATTGGCATAACTTATCTACAACGGAATTGACAACCTCCGGACTCACCTTTTTCAAAAAGCTCTCTATGGCAACAGAAAATCTCTGAAGGTCTTTTATAAAATCTCTTAAATATTCTATAAGTTTGTCTTTGTAAATGATAAACTGTTCTGACTTCATAAGTTCATCAGCGTTAGAGCTTTGAAGACTTGCAATGTAATCTGTCGCATTGTGATTTATATTTTCAAAGTCGGTATTGAGGTCTTCCCACCATCTGTTTATTTCCTGTAAATCCTCTTTTTTCGCCATTTCATTTATCTTTATTAAATTGCGGTAAATCCTTTCAAATAAAGACGGCTGTAGTGACCCACCATAACCGACGATGCTTTCCAGCCTTATAGTCATTCTCTCTATCTCAATAGAATATGGACTTAATTGATACCTGAATTTTTTGTTTTTAAATTCGTCAATCGTAGAAGCTTTACTGGTATCTTGTGTCGCAATAAGGTTTTTCCATTCAGTAAGTGCTTTTAAATCCTGCTCACATTTTTCCATTGTATAGTCGGAAAACACATCAAATTGACTTACATACTCATATACATCCTCTTTGTACAGCCAATACTTAAATTTCTGGTACTGTTCATAAAAATACCTCATGATGAGGCGATATCGCGAAGCATTTTCCGCAGACAAATACTTTACCTCTTCAATCGGTTTTATCACATTCAAATCAAGTTTATCTTCCATAACACTTCACCTTGCATCTATATTTCATAATATATTGTAAACTTAATACTCCATCATTTCAATTTATTTTTTGACTCTTTAAAACAAAAATCCTTATCACTTCCCAAATTTATGGAAATAATAAGGATTCAAAAAATCTTCACATCATTTTCACTTTTAAGATTCCATTCTTAAAAAGTAACTCCATTATAACCCCAATTCTGTCCTTCTACCTCTTGGATAACTATATAAATGTTGTCTTTTCTATAACCCAAAACCTTATTTAGAACATCACAAATCCTTTTTGATATTTCTTCCTTTTGTCCCCTTTGAAGTTTGCCAACAAGCTTTATCTCTACAATGCCACCCTCTTCAAGAGGTTGTCCATGGAAAAATATATCCTCTTCTTCAGTAAATCTTACCATAAGCCAATTTTCACTTTTCCCTGCAACTTCATACATCACATCGGCAAATTCTTTCTTTAAAACTTCCTTATTTTCTGGCACAATTTTTTCTTTTGTAATTAAATTTACAATTGGCATAAATCTCACTCCTTTCCAATAATAAACCATCATAAATGTTTTTTAAATTCCTCTAATGATATTCCTGCCTGTTCGAGAATACTTTTTAACGTTCCTTTGGCTATCTCATAATGGAACGGTACAATAACTAACTGGATATTTCGATCCCATTATATTGCTACCTCCACTGTTGTTATAAATAGCGGCTTTTCTTCCAGGTCAAGCTCTCCATTTTCATAATACAACTCTAACGCTTCTTTTAGATTATCTAAGGCCTCCTCTATAGTTTTCCCCTGAGATGCAACACTGTTTTCAATACACTTTGCTACATACCAATTTTCTTCTTTTTGAATAACTACAGTAAACTTAACTTTCATACTATCACCCCACCAAATTATTATTTTAACACAATTAGTATTATTTACCTTACCCACATCCACTACCCTATTTCCCTCCCCTCTTTCTCTATTTCCTTTAACAAAGCCCCCCGTAACATCCCGTTGTGTAACTATACTCACTTTATAAGGCCTTGCAATCCTCTCTATCTCAACAAACATTGTCCAGTAGTTAAACTTATCATCATCCCAATCATCTACAAAAATATCAATATCCGAAAATTCCCAAAAATCAAATCCCCTTGCCAGTGATCCATACAAGACAACTTTACTCACATTATATTTTTCTTTTAAAAATTTAGCAATCTTATGCGCTTTATCTAATGCATCCTTTTTTCGTATTTCTAGCATTTCTTTCTCTTTTTCACTCTTTAACCGCCAATTTTCACGTATTTTCTTTTTTCTCTTCATCAGTAATACTCATCTTCCTCACCCCACAAAATTCTTTACATATATTCCACCATTTTATAGCATTTATATCAATCATCCAACAAAACTCATAAGAAGCATCACATTTAAAACCGTCACTATTATTCCTATAGTCCACAACAATACCTTATAAAGCAATGTATTTGCAAACTTTCCCATTATCTTCTTTGAAGAAGTCAAATAAATGAGCAAAAAAATTGTAATGGGAAGCTGTACACTTAAAAACATCTGCGAATAAACCAGTCCTTGAAAGGGGCTTTTTACAAAGAATATTATTAGCACTGCAAAAATATATGTAATTCCTACACCAACTTTTGTATGTGCATCGTGTATATCATAAGGTTCTCCATATATCCCCGCAAAAATACTTCCTCCTGCCATACCAGCTGTAATAGACGAAGAAATTCCTGCAAAAAGAAGAGCCAAAGCAAAAACCACTGCTGATGCATTTCCCAAAAGAGGTTTTAACATCTGCTGTGCCTGATTAAGCTCCGTTACAGTTACATTATTGGTAAAAAAAGCCGATGCTGCAACAATAATCATAGCACTGTTTATTCCCCACCCTATTATCATAGAAAAGATAGTATCAAAATACTCATAATTAAGCTGTTTTACAATAACTTTTTCATCTTCTAAATTCCACTGCCTGCTTTGTATTATCTCCGAGTGCAAAAACAAATTGTGGGGCATAACAACAGCACCAAGTACACTCATAATTATAGGCATAGAACCTCCTGGAAATTCTGGTTTCACCCAGCTTGAAGCTACCTCTGCCCATTTCACATCAACTAGCGAAAGCTCAAATATAAAAGAAATGCCAATAAGAGATACAAAACCTATAATCCATTTTTCTAACTTTTTGTAGGAGTTTGTATAAAGCATCAATGAAACAAAAACAAGAGTAATCAAACTCCCTATTTTTATAGGAATATTAAAAAGCATTTGAAGAGCTATAGAAGCTCCTAAAATTTCCGCCATCGCTGTCAAAATAGCTGCAAAGACAGCTGAGACAAGAACTAACCTCGAAGTAAAAGGCTTTAAATATTTAGTTGCAGCTTCAGACATGCAGTATCCAGTAGCAATTCCCAGATGCGCAGCATTGTGCTGAAGTATAATAAGCATAATGGTCGATAAAGTTACCATCCATAAGAGCTTGTAACCATAGGATGACCCTGCAGCAACATTAGAAGCCCAATTTCCCGGGTCAATAAAACCAACAGTAACCAGTAATCCGGGTCCTATGTATTTAATAAAATCTAAAGCCATAAGTTTAGGGCGATGATTACCTTTAAATAAATTTTTGACTTTTGTAATCATTTGTTCACCTCATCTTAAAATTTTAATCTGCACCTTTTACAACTGCAAGAGGCACAAATTGAGTAACAGGTACAGTAATTTCTCTATGTGATTTTCATTTTTAATACAATTACGTTATTTGAATAATCTAACAAGTTCTTCTACGCCTGCTGGAAGAGAAAAATTACCATCCAAACCAGGCTCGAACTCACACGTTTTTACAACTGCATCAAGATTAAGTGGTCCATAGATGTGCGGGTAATATTCACGCCCACCTTTCTCAAAATGAATTTCAGCTTTAACTTTGGACGAATCAATGCATAATAAAACCAGTCCTTTTTCGTTTTTAAAATTAGCATTTGCTATATTTATTATTTGTTCAGCTGTGGAACAGTGTATAAAACCTTCGAAAGATAAACTTCTAGGACTATATTCGCCTTTTTCTAAGCCATCTTCCCAGTCTTTGCGTTTTGCAATATGCAAAATTATCATGATACTTCATCCCCCATTCTTAATATTATTATCTAAAAAAGGAAAAATTTTATATAACTACTCCAGTTTCCAAATCAATTATATGAACACTTCCACTTTCAACTTCAATAAACCCTACTGAATTAATCTTATCTTCCCTTTTGCTAAGAGATGTAGAACCCGGATTAATCACCACACAATTTTCAATCTTCTTTATTAAAGGAATGTGTGTATGTCCCATTATAAAATAATCCAATTTATACTTCATAATCAACTTATGTATATCTTCGTCAGAAATACTGTGACCATGATTAATCATAAATCTCTTCCCTTCAATGAAAGCAAAGACATAGGGTGTTTGTATAGGCACCTCAAGCATCATTTGGTCAACATAAGCATCACAATTCCCTTCCGCAATCAAAAGAGGAACAGGACAAGCATTTATCGCCTCAGCAAGTTTTTTAGGGTCATATCCTCGGGAATTGGATTACGTGGTCCATGATATAATACATCTCCTGCATGTAAAATAATGTCCGAATCTTTTAAAAAATTCCATGCTTTTATCCATGACTTATAATCTCCATGAGTATCACTTATAACACCAATTTTCATAAAATATCACCTCCAATGCTTTTGATATCTTACCCAAAATTTGTCCCCTCTAAGGCCACAGTGTTTTTAATTCTCTATTTATCATCTCAATATCAAAATCCCTATATCCCCCTATTGTTCCCCATACTATAAAGTCTACATATTTAGGATGGCTTTTACTCACCCCCCATGTTTTCAGATTAATTCCACTTTTTTCTCTTTTTAATTTTACCATTCTGTTACCTAAAATCCAATACAAAAATTAAAAATATTCCGATATATTTAGGCAAAACTAAAAAAAAGAATAAATTATATAAAAGTTCCCTGGCAAAAGAGCCAGGGTTATACATATCCTAACAACAATAAAAATTGAGCATTTTATATTTAAAATTTTCGTAAAAGATTTTTAAAATATAAAAAATAGCCCCACTTATCTTACAAGCACTATAAAACATTAAAAATTCATATATGCCTTTGCAACATCTTTAAATCCATTTTTTTCAAGCGTATCTATAACAATTGTCCTAATCTCATCAAAAGAAATTTGTTCTTTTCCAAGTTTTTTAATGCTTTTTTCTATATCCCTTGCTATATTATGTAAATCTGATGTATTTAAAGGTTTTCCAGCATCATCTGATGCAGCCCCAATACTTCTCATAATTTTGTCCAAATCAAACTCTTGTAATCTACCATCCCTTTTTATAACCTTCATAGTCCCCTCTCCTTTTTGTTCGTTATATAAATATAAGCTCATATAAAGGTTTATATCAAAATAATCTTAGATATAACAATATTTTCTATAGCAGAGGTCAGTAAAAGTCCTCAAGTACCTTTACCTACCGTCGAAAAATTCTCCTCCTTATGCAGAACTGTTACAATTCTTCTTTAAAATCAAAAATATGTTTTTATCCATTTCTATTTTACCATTTCATCCCTCAAAAAGCAACATAAACATTAAAAATATTTCGACATTACTCGGCAAAAATAAAAACAGGAATAATTCTGTTTGCAAAATTATATCAATATATCGACAAAAATAAAGGTACTAATCTAGTACCTTTATTTCACAAACCTTTCTAAATCCTCTATTTTATTTATCTCAAATATATTATCAACAATAGCCATCAATGTTTCTCTGTTTGCACCTTCTATTTTCTTTACATATTCTTCCGGAACATTTCCAAAACTATTAGATTGCCTTTTTCATCTGCTTCTACCCATGATATGTTGTCTGGATATGCGTTTATGTCTATTCCTATGACTCCTTTTTCTTTTGTTATTTTTACTTCCGGATATTCTTCTTCCACAGCAAAATAGGCGTATATATTGCCATTTTTGAGTTTTAATTCTACAGAGTAAGGCATGTTTGATTCGGCGATTTCCTGAAGGAGTTCTTCTCTTCTTTTATTCTTTTTATATCCTGCTTGTATTCTGGCATATACATATTTTCTTTCTCCTACATTTATCCTTAAGAAAGTGCCATTTTCTTTTACTTCTATTCTTGTGTTGAGATTTCCTTTTTTGCTTTTATCCCCTCTTGAGTAGAGATTTCCTTTTCTTTTCTCTTGCCACTTTGTTTTTAGCTTTTGATATTCTTTCCCATTTATATGGCGCTTTTGAAGTTTTCCAAATAAGTCTCTTCCTCCAAAGATGACTTTCTTTGGATTACTCCTTAATTCTTTGGATGATTCTAATACACCTCTTGCTTTCATTATTGCGTCATCTACGATTCTTAAGATATTCCTCTTGTTTCTTTGTGGATACTCTTGCATATAAAACTACTTTGGGTTTCGGTTTTTCTTCCAGCATGCCTAATAACTTCTCTATATCTTTTTTGTACCTTCTTCTTCCTTTTGCTGTTCTAACTGGGGTTATTAATCCTTCCTTTTCCCAGTTTATTAATGTAATTCTGCTTATATCATATAGCTATTTAACCTTTTTTATAGTTAATAACATTCATCTCACCCAATTAAAATAATATCATTTTTTACTACTAATTCCAACTGTTTTGACCTCCCATACTCTTCTCATTAAAGCTAATAAAATTTTATCATTCTGTCCTCTAAAAGCCAATATGAATATCAAAAATATTCCGACATATCTTATTAAAAATAAAAATTCTCTCTTTCAGTTCCTTCAATACAAAGTAAAATCCGTATTTTGCCAAGCGTAAAGTTTTACCTACTTTTATCCAGAGAAATTTTTACAAAAATTTAGACTTGACCCCTATGTGAAGCACATATATATATTGATGCATAATATGTATATAGGGGGATATCTATAATGTGTTTTGGTAAATTAGCAAACATCATAAAAGGTATTTGGAAAAATAAAAGTGAGGGCATCGATAAAATAACACTGAGCCTTTATGGTCTTAATATAAGTGTAGAGAGAAAGACAAATATCAATATTCCACATGAAGTAACAGTAGTAGTCCCAAGAGTTGAGCTTAGAAAAAAGATAAAAGATAATGAGGAAGAGATAGAGATAATAATGAATAGTATAACTGTTGTGCACTCTCCACACCATGAATTAGCAGGTTCCCCCTCTTCTACGGTAATTCCTAAATAGTATTCCACTAAATACAACAAAAATTAATTAAAAATAATTTGTTATAATATATTGGCTATTTAAAAAATGCTACAGCCCCTATAAAAAAGAATCGTATACCGGATATAAGCTATTTGGGTGCATAAATTTTTAACAGTGTTTTTCTGCTGACAAAATAATTACTACAACTGCTCTTATCAGTCTATACGCTCCAGCAAATTTGCCGTAATTAGCTCTTTTAGGGTCAATAAGCGGTATAAACAGCATCATAAGGTATATTATTGCAATAATGACAGGCAAAATAAATATCTCAATTTTTGATCCAAACCTATCTACTTGGCCATAAATATTCCAATGCATTGGAATTTTAGCCGGTAAACGTTCAAAAATGGCAAATGTAAAAATCCATATTAATATGATAATGCCAATTAACCACCAATCCTTTTTTATTTCGTATTTGACATTGTAGTTTTCATCCATACTACATTAAATACTCCCTTCATCTTGTATGACAACCCTATTCTTCTGTAAATAAATCTATTGCAAAGGTCTTAATAGCTTTTCCGCTTGGTACAAAAGACTTCCTTCTCATTAACTATTCAATTAATTAATTTAATCTAATTTTTGTCAATTCATTTTAGTTAGGTATTATATTGAATCAAGTATTTTTTCTACGAGCATTCTAAATACTTTCTTGTCGTCTTCACGTATTTTTACAAATGGATCATATTCAGAAAATGGACTATCATACATCACTATGATCTTTTATGAATAAGGCAAAAAGTAGCAACAGCAATAACTGTCACTTATCGGAGGGAGATAAAAAACACTAGGTAACAGGTCTATCATCATGATACATAAACTCATAGTAAAAGGCAAGAATATTCATGCAATTTCACGAGAAATATGGCATTCTCAAAACACAATAAGAAAGTATCTCAGAGCAGAGAGAACCCCCTAAAGAAAACCCATCCTAAGAGCAGTTCAAATTTTAACTCTACTAATTGACAGATTTACATATTAAAGAGTGAAAACTTAAAACCTTTGCCTCTTTATACTTACAACCAGCAAAGGATTTGAGGAATAAGGTAAACTAATGAGGGATCCGATTCTTACAACTGCGGTTTTGGAGAGATTGCTGCACCATGTTCAGATAGTCAATATAAGAGGTAATAACTATCGTTTAAAGGATAGGTTAAAGGCTGGTCTTTATATTACGGTAGCCATGGCAAAGCTTAAATTAAAAAACGGGGGTAGGTCAATTTAAAACCGTTAAAAATGGGTCAATTCTAATCCGCTATTGACATATTTGACAATTCCTTAATAATAAACATTTAACTACTTAGCTTCACCTAACATCTTTACTATTTTTCAAGCTTTAAGAATAATAAAAAAACAACACATTTTTGTATTTTTTATCCTGCCTTATTTCGCTTATTGTATAATTTTGGTTTTTGTACTCCTCTGCAACTTTTTGAGCATCTTCCTTTGTACCAACAATTCTTACATACATTTTACCATTTGAAGTATTACCTGTTGTAACTTGGTATCTTTCTCCACCTCTTTCTTTTTCTCTACTATGCTTCTTTTTCCATTCACCATGATCTAACGGTTTGGCATTTTTTTACAGCTTCAATAATCAAATTAATATCCTCTTCAGATATATTTCCCCCTTTTACTTTTCTAATTTCTCCAACAGCCTCCATTCCTCCAATAACAACAGGCATGCTGCAATCTTTGGTTTTTACCCATTTAGCCCGTTTAAATATTACAATTGGATATATATGATCTTTAACTCTCTCATGTAAATCAGGCAAATTTTCTTCTAGCCACTTTTTAAACAGTTTGACATGTCTTTCGTTTTGTTTAGTAGCTCTGAACTTCAACCCACTTATTTCCTTGTTTCATACGCCATTTATCTTTTGCCCCTAAAAAAGCCCCATCCCATGATTTTATCTCTAATACAAAAATTCCGTTCGTATTTAACACAAGATGGTCAATTTGTATAAATTCGTCATGTTCTACTTCTAAAACAAGATCATTTATAATAACTGCACTACCTGGAAGCCATAGATGTAATGCCCATCCTACTGAATTTTCACCACTACTTCCCTGTTCTTTTTCGGAAATACGCCTCCATGTATAAGCAACATCCGCAATAGGCTCTAAAAGCCATCCAAATAGTCATTCGCTAATTTTATCTAAATGCTTTTGTTTTTCTCTTTCTTCTTTTTCTTTGATTTTTTGATAAAAAAGTTTTTTTATTTCTTTATCCTGTTCGATAAAACGGGCAAACATTTTTCTCCCCTTTTTATATTTTGGTAATTTTATGAAATCTTATTTTATTAAATTAACAAAATTATTCCTTAAATTTCTTTAAATTACGCTCTTTTATTTCTTCTATTTTTACATCTCTACTTTTACCTTTCTTGAGAAGCAAAATTCTTGTATTTTTATTACTCTTAAAAATTAACAGCCAGCTAGTAATTCTTCTATTTTTTCTAATAATCGTTTTACATCAGGCGACTCAGCAATCTGCTGAACATATGTTAGTACTTCAAAGTAAATTGGATCCTACCCCAATATTCTAATTTGTTCTCTAAGTGACTCTACATTTTGGTCTCTATCTTTTTCATCAAAATGAACACCACCAAGTTTATTGACAATATATTTGATAATTTGTCTCCTAGTCATGGGTTCATGGTTACCTATTTTTAATGGCGTACCATCTAAAAAAGCCCGAAGCCCAATAGGTACAGGAGGAGTATTAATAATCGCCTTTTCTCTCTCATAATTAGCTTTGATTTCCTCATCACTTAAAGCCCTATGATGAATATGAATCTCCATAATTTGTATTCCACTAATACGAGCTCCCCCTCCTATAAATATCACTCCATCTTTTAAATGACCTGCCTTCCCGGCAAGAAGAGGATGCACTAAAATTTGAGGTTCTTTTTGAAAACCAACTATTTTCCATGCTTTCTGTAAATTTCCTTCTAGCAGCAAAAAACGTAATTTAACACTTACTTTCCTTATCGTATGGTAACTAGGATTATCTTGAACACTTATGTCTATAATATCTTTAATTTCTTCATGAACAATATCAAGAAATTCTTTTATTGTTCTTTCCATATTGTTTAATTAACCTCCAACCAGTCTTAATCTGCAAAAACAATTCATAAATAAATGTTTTTGAATTCATCGTTTCCAAAATAATCTTAACTAAAACAAGCTAATTTGATTTTCATTTAAAATTTTCTCCAATGCAAAATCTTTCGGAATAAAAGGTTGTCCATTCTCGTCAGGAAAAGCCCATATATTTAATTTACGATGTAATTTATAATTCTGTTTCAACGGTGGATTTTCTAGATCCTTTTGCCACTTCAACAGCATTTCTCCGAGTGTTATTTTTGTTTCTTGTCTAGAACCTGCAACCAAAGCTGATTGTACAGTACCTAGCAAAAGGTCAGTTAATTGGATCAAGTCTTCTTTAGCAGAATCAACCAATTTAATGTTTTGTATAAATACTCTAGGATATACTTTTCCTGCACATCTACTAAGATAAGAGTCTAGTTCTGCTCTATAAAGTATATATTCCTCAAAATTATCTTTACAACCAACCTCTGGCCAGGTACTCCGCTCTTTCGCATCAGGAAAAAACGTAATAGTTACAAAATCATAATTTTTCGGTACCAAATGCCATGCAATTCCTGCTTTAAGTACCATTGCTGTAAAACGATTATATTCGTGAAACTCTTTGCTAAAACGATGATGTTCAAAAGCAAGACTGCTCGATAAACTGCTAGAGCGCTAAAATATGCCATTTCGTGTAAAACGTTCTCGTAGGCTTCCATCCAGGCACGTGCTACCCTTGCTTTTGCTTCAAACTTCCCTTTAAATTTTTTGGGCAAAGCTGAAAAGTGTATTTCACCTTTATAGTCTTCTTTTTCTCGATAATATGTTAATTCGTCAAGCAACATATTCTTTTTTTCTTTTGGAACAAAAAGTAACCCAATTAACAACTATTGTTTATTAGGAATACTTTCATCATGATATACAAAATATTCCCTTTTTTTAATAAAAGGTTTACCCCACATATTCAACTGCATCATTGTCTCTCCTTCTAAGAAATTTCTACAATCTTGCTTTGAATTAATTTCCAAATGTACTCTCATGAATAAAAATTTTAGAAAAATTGTAAAGTACCAAATAAATCTTTTAATTTTAAGCCAAACTTTCTACAAACTGTGCAAAATTTTTTATAGTCTCAATAACCTCTTTCACTTCATTTACTGTATAGCTATTTCGTTCTTCGTGAGGATAATGAACTTCTTCGTCTAGAGGAAATCCGTTTAATAGTGACTTGAAATACCTATGATGAGATAGTTTTTGAAATTCCATCTCTATTTCATTACTTCTGTCTTGAAAATAATTTTTTAGCTCCTTTTTTAATTTTGCCCCCATTAAATCCTTAATAGTTATTTTATGAATTCTCTTGTAAGGAATCTTAAGATTTACTTTTTCCGCCAACGAAAATAATACAGTTTCTAAAGCTAATCTTGCATACAAAGAAGCTGCACGTATTTCATTTATGTATGAATATTCTTCAGCTTTTTCAATATAACTTCTATAACAAGGCTTAATATCTATACTTAAAACAACCTCTGTATTTTGGCAGTTACTAATGCTCCCAAAAGAAGTATTGTACGGTTTAAAACTATTCCCATTAAATTGATGCTTTATAATATCATAAAACACTCTGTCAGACGTTGTAATAATAAGCTGGTATTGACTGCCTAATTCCCTTAAATAGGTAATTAAATTATATCTATGCTCATGATCAATAGAATAAATAGGGTCATCAATTGCAATAAAATTTAAACTATTAGGATTTGACTTTATCCTTGCTACCAACAATGCAAATCCAAGACATCTTAAATGTCCTGTACTCAAAATACTAAGAGCATCTACCACTTTTTGAGTTCCTTTTATAACCGCACGAAAACCAATTTTTGGTTCTTCAATATTACCAATATCTGGTTCTATAATAAAAGTGTCTACTACCTCATTTTCTGATTGGTTAATTTTGTTGTAAATTAAAGTTACCTCCTTCTTACTGATGTTTTCTAATTCCTTGGCAATTCTTTCAGCATATTTCCTTCTATAAATTTCATAAAAGTCACATATATCATCATAGATTTTTTTGACCACTTTCATTCTTGTTTCTAAAGTCTTTTTAGAAATTTTTGACTTTTCGCTATTTTGCTTAATTTCTTTATATCGGCCCCATTCTTGACTCAATCTCAATATTTCATTTATAGCATCACTTTCCCTTCTTGCATCTTCTTTTATAGTCTCTAAATCCGAAATTAAATTCCTGCAAAATTCTTCCTTGCTAATTTCAATGTTTAATTCTTTTTTATAGAGATGGAAATATAAATTCTTTACTTTCTCCGCAGTTTCTAAAAGGGATTGCTGTTTTTGCTCGATGCTATTGTTTATTTTTCGAATTTCACTCTTCAAGTTAATTATTTTACTTAAATTTTCTTTTAAATTTTCAAGTCTTCTTAACACATCATAATATTCAATAGGTTGACCACATACAGGGCAGGTAGTTACTTCCTCAGTTTTTTTAAAATATTCATAAGCCGTATTCACTACCTCGGAAATCTCTACTTCTGTTATCATTTCTTGAGCATTTGCGAGTTTGCTTTTATATTCTTTTAGTTTTTCATCTAAATTCATCTTTTTTTCTAATTCCTTAATAATTCCATCAAGATTAATAATAAATTCCTGAAGTTTTTTAAACCTTTCACTCCTACTCCGATTTTCTTCCTCATTTAGCTTGATTTCCAAATCTTCCTCTACACTATCCTTGAATTTTCCCCTAAGCTCTGCCATTCTATTTTCTAATCCTTCTAATTCCTTTTCTTGCTGTCTGAGTTTTTCTGTAATTTCCTGATATTTCTTTTCGGCAGTATTTTTTAATTTTCGTAAACGCCTATCAAACTCAATCAGGTCCTCAAATCCTAATAGGGTTGAAAATCGATCCCATAAAGATTGCTTTGTATCAATAACAAAATTTTCTATACGTTTGGTATCTATGAAATGGTCACCCGCTAAATCTTCAAATACAAATTTAGTTTTGCTATTTACTTTTCTACAAAAACTTTCCTCTCGACCATTATGAACATATATAATTTCAACAAAAGGAGCATCTTTTTTATCACAAAATTTATTTATAAGAAATTCACGTTTATCTACCCTCCTTGTTTTCGATTCTTCCACTTCTCCAGTCAAACACCACTCAATTGCATCCAGAAAGCTAGACTTTCCTGTTCCATTTTCTCCATATAAAAAAAGATGCTTTCCGTCCAATTCTATAATATGAGGACTATCTTCTAAATAGTAAAAACCTCTAATACCATTAATTTTAACCTGCTTAATCCTCATTTTCATTCCCGATCCTTTCTTCATAAAATTTAAGAATATCATCATATTTATTCGCTAGATAATTTGTATTGCCATTCAATCCATAATTATCGTCATATAAAGTCATTATATATTCCACAAAAAGATTAATTTTATTTTTCTCTTCTTTTGTTATGTCTTCTATTACTTTTTGCAAGATATTTGATTTTTTAGCCATTTTATAGATAACCCTCCTCTCAAATATTATCTTTTCAAATTGAATCTCGATTTTACTCTTACTCCTACAAACTGAAATTAACAAAACAATATTCACAGAAAAAGCAAAAATAAATTTTCTGCATTTTCATTTTATCATTTTATTTCCCAAAAATAACACAAATATTATGAAAATTTCGACATATCTCGACAAAAATAAAAACAGAAATAACCCTTTACTTTAACTCCTCACAAATACTCCCTCTTTTTCTCCTTCAATTCCTTCAATATCTCTTTCACATTCTGTGCCTTATCCTTTGAACAAATTAAAAGAGCATCCTCAGTATCAACTATAACTACATCTTCTATGCCTAAGGTTGCAATGAGTTTTTCACCACCTGTTATAATACATTTCTTTGTATCTACAGCTACTACATTCCCTTTTATGACATTGCCATTATCATCTTTTTCGTATAATCTCTCTATAGACGTCCAGCTTCCCACATCATCCCAGCCAAAATCTCCTGGCACGACATAGACATTTTTAGCTTTTTCCATTACGCCGTAATCTATTGATATACTTTCAAGTTTTGAGTATTCATCGTATAACGCTTTTTCTACATCGTCTGCATCAAAATTTTTCCTTATATTCTCCAATGCTTTATGTAACTCAGGCATGTACTTTTCTATAGCGTTTAATATTGATGATGTCTTCCATATAAACATACCGCTATTCCAAAGATAATCTCCACTTTCTACATATTTTACTGCTGTATCATAATCAGGTTTTTCTACAAATCTTTCCACTTTATGTACAGGATTTTTATTTATTATTTCTCTCGTTACCTTCTTGAATTTTATATAACCATATCCTGTCTCAGGATGTGTAGGCTTTATGCCTATTGTAACAAGATTATCCCCTGATTTTGCTTTTTCTATTGCTGTTTTTAATACTTCAATATACGTTTCTTCATCCTTTATAACGTGATCAGAAGGAACAACAACCATTATAGACTCTTTATCAAGTCTTTCTGTATGAAGTGCTGCAAGGCCAATGCATGCTGCAGTATTTTTAGCCATAGGCTCTATTAAAATATTTTCTGTTGGCAAATCAGGAATCTGGTCACTAATTATTCCCGCATAATCAATATTAGTTACAACAAAGATATTCTCTACAGGCATAATTTTCTTAAGCCTGTCCACAGTTTGTTGAATCATTGTTTTATCTCCATAAAGATTCAAAAACTGCTTTGGCATCTTTATCCTACTTTTAGGCCAAAATCTTTCGCCTTTGCCACCTGCCATAATAACACCTGTTATCATTTGCATCATCCTTTTTAATTAATTTAAACTTAGCTCACTTAGTACCCAAGCAAAAGTTTTTAATTAATACCTTCCATCAACCCCGAATAAAATTTAATGAAAAAGGCAAAATATAATAAAAAATAAGGAATGTAAGCATATGTTTAATGAAAAATTTTATAAAGGTCTTTTAAATGGTCTATTATACAGCACCATATTGTGGATTATTATTTTTATTCTCATTAAATTTGTTAATACGCACCATCTCTTTTAAGTACTGCAGGAATAGTCTTAAAAAGAATATTTATATCAAGCCATAAATTCCAATTAGATATATACTGCATGTCCATTTCTAATCTGCCTTCAAAATCTACCTCATTCCGCCCACTTATTTGCCATAAGCCTGTAATTCCTGGTGGAACTCTCCATAAGAACCTTGCATAATGTTTGGTATCATTCAATTCTCTTACAAGATAAGTCTGGGACCTACCAAGCTCATATCACCTTTTAGCACATTAAATAATTGCGGCAACTCGTCAAGACTTGTTTTCCTTAGGAACTTGCCTATTTTTGTTACTCTTGGATCGTTTTTAAGTTTATGATGTATCAAATATTCTTCTCTAATTTCAGGATTTTCCTCTAGCCACTTTAATAAAATCTCTTCGGCATTTATGACCATTGTCCTAAACTTGTACGCTTTAAACAACTTTCCATTTAATCCTATTCTATCTTGAACAAAAAACACCGGTCCAGGAGAAGTTAGTTTTATTAAAAGCGATATTATAACAAACAATGGTGATAATATAATCAGTGCAATAAGTGACAAAGTGAAATCCAAAAGTCTTTTCATACGTCCTTCAAATCCACTTATAAATACATCCTTCAATTTCAAAATAGGCATATCATCAATAATTTCTATTTCCATAGGATAATTTGGAAGATTTATACTGTTATTTATAGAATATATACTTATGTACTTATCCAGACCAATATTTATAACTTCTTCTACATTTTCTACCTTAGAAACTATAAATATCATCTCCACGTTATATTTATCAACAACTTCACTAAAATCTTTTATACTCCCTAATCTATTCAAACCGTTACTATTTATATCATTAGACAAATATCCCACTATATTTATTCCATATTCACGTGTTTTAAGTTTATCTATTAGCTCTTTTGGTGTCTTTGTATAATCGCCTATTACTAATGCATTGCTCAAATCCAATCCTTTTTTGTATCTTCTTTTTTGCAAATACGATAAGATTGTCTTAAATGTAATTTGCAAAGTTAATCCTATAATAAATATGTATATAAGCGTTAACCTTGAAAAATATGTCATTTTGGTAAAATAGGAGATAAGCAAATATATAAATACAGAATAAACAAGACCATCTATCACTATTCCTATTTGATTAAACAAAGGCTTCTGTTTTTTATCATATAATCCCTTAAAATACAAAATCAAAAAATCAATTGTAAGCAAAATTATAAAAGTAGTAACATACCAAGACCTTGATAACATGCTCAAATTATTAAACCTAATATATAAAGCAAGTGCAAATGCTAAAATGAGTGCCCCAATGTCAAGCGCAATACTCCATCTTCTATACCACATTATTCCACCCCTTCAATAATATTAAAACGCTAAATCTCTTAACCTTGGCCATTTTTTATCTTTTTCTGATAAAATTATTTCTTCATTGCCATCTACAGGCCATTGTATATTTATATCAGGGTCATTCCATATTATCCCACCCTCATCGTCAGGATAATAAAAATCGGTACATTTATAAAAAAACTCTGCTTCATCAGACAAAACTAAAAAACCATGGGCAAAGCCCTCTGGAATATAAAACTGCCTTTTGTTTTTGTCAGACAAAATAACTCCTACCCATTTCCCGTAAGTTTTGGAGTTTTTTCTTAAATCAACTGCTACATCAAAAACCTCTCCCTTTAAAACTCTCACCAGTTTGCCCTGCGGATGTTTTTTCTGAAAATGCAACCCCCTTAAAACACCTTTTTTGGATTTTGACTGATTATCCTGTACAAACACTGCATCAATCCCTGCATCTTTGAAATCTCTGTAATTGTACGATTCCATAAAATATCCTCTATTATCTTCAAAAACTCCCGTCTCTATTATGTACAGTCCTTCTATTTCTGTTTCTATAAACTTAAACTTTCCCATACAAATCCTCCTGCCCCGTATTTTTCAAATCTTCAATAAAAGCTTTTAACGCATCTTCCCAGTTTCTCATTTCATCTCCAATAGTACATCTTAACATCATATTATCCAGAGAGGAATAAAAAGGTCTTTTGGCAGGTCTATTTATCTTATCAGAAGTAATAGGAACTACAGTGCAATTTATTCCTGCGTATTCTACAATTTTACAAGCAAAATCATACCAACTACACTCGCCTTTTCCCATACAATGATATATTCCATATTCTTCCGTGAGTACCAGTTTTAAAATATGATGGGCTAAATCTTCCGCATTTGTTGGATTCCCTTTCTGATCATTCACAACTTCTAAATATCCCTTCTCCTTTGCTGCTTTCAGGATAGTGTATACAAAATTTTTCCCGTATTTCCCATAGAGCCATGCTGTTCTTACTATAAAATACCTATCACAAAACTCTCTTACATACTCTTCCCCAAGAAGTTTCGTTTTTCCATATACATTTATCGGTTGTGGAACATCATATTCCCTAAAAGGAACATTTCCCGTTCCATTAAAAACATAATCTGTAGATACATGTAATAATTTCGCTCCAGCTCTCTGAGCTGCTCTTGCCAGATTCCTTGGTCCTATAGCATTTACCTTGAAGGCAGTATCAACATCACTCTCACATTTGTCTACATTAGTATAAGCTGCACAATTTATTATAATATCTGGTCTATACTCATCCACGAATCTTAAAACACTTGTTAAATCAGTAATATCCAGTTCATCATGAGATGTATACTTTATTGCAGCCTCTTTATATATGGGATCTATTTCTCCAATCTCACTTCTGCCTTTTTCTATAATTGAACGAAGTTGTAAAGCTAATTGCCCTCTAGCCCCTGTAATAAGTATCTTCATTCTGCCAAATCAACTCCTTTTAATAAAAGATCTCACTTGTAGCCGCTACTTCTTTAATTGCATCATTTTCCTCTTCATCTATTAATTTTAAAAGATATTTCCCGTATCCAACCTTTTTTAAAGGTTCAGCAAGTTTTAATAGCTGTTCCTTATCTATAAAGCCTTTTCTATAGGCAATTTCTTCAATGCAGGCAATATATAGCCCCTGTCTCGTTTGAATCGCTTCAACAAAATTAGCAGCATTTAAAAGCCCACTCGGCGTGCCTGTGTCAAACCATGCCATCCCTCTGCCCAATAATTCAACTTTAAGCTTTCCTCTTTTCAGATACTCATTATTAACCGAGGTAATCTCAAGTTCTCCTCTTGCAGAGGGCTTAATACTTTTGGCTATTTCAATCACTTCATTATCATAAAAATAAAGCCCAGGTACAGCATAATTGGACTTGGGATGTTTTGGTTTTTCTTCAATTGATATAACATCAAAGTTTTCATCAAATTCCACAACACCATAATCACTCGGATTGCTCACATAATAGCCAAATATAGTAGCTCCTTCTTTTCTGCTCGCTGCTCTTTCAAGTCTTTCAGTAAATCCATAGCCATAAAAAATATTATCACCCAATATAAGAGCAACGTTGTCTTTGCCAATAAAATCTTCTCCAATGATAAAGGCTTCAGCTATACCACGAGGTGCCTCCTGTACAGCATATTCAAAGCGCAATCCTAACTGCCTTCCATCTCCCAGAAGCTCTTTAAAGGTGTTTATGTCCCTTGGAGTGGATATAATCAGTATTTCTCTAATTCCTGCAAGCATAAGAACAGATAAAGGATAATATATCATTGGCTTATCATAGATAGGCAAAATTTGTTTCGATATCGCTTTTGTAATAGGATAAAGCCTTGTACCTGACCCGCCTGCTAGAATTATACCTTTCATTTGCATTTCCTCCTATCTATTGGAATACATTTTTTCGTAATATTTTTGATACTCTCCAGATGTAACATTTTTAAGCCATTCTTTGTTTTGAAGATACCATTCTATTGTTTTTTTGATGCCGTCTTCAAATTTAGTTTCAGGATACCATCCTAATTCCGTCCTAATCTTTGTTGCATCAATAGCATACCTTCTATCATGCCCTTTTCTATCTGCTACAAACGTAATCAAGCTTTCATCTACAGTTGGATCTACATTGTCGTGAATATATGACACAATTAACTTCACTATCTCTATATTTGTCTTTTCATTATTGCCACCAATATTGTATACTTCTCCCGCTTTTCCTTTATGAAGAACCAAATCTATTGCTTTACAATGGTCTTCTACATAAAGCCAGTCTCTTACATTAAGCCCATCTCCATAAACAGGAAGATGTTTTTTATTTAAACAATTGTTTATCATTAATGGTATCAGTTTTTCAGGAAATTGATATGGTCCATAGTTGTTTGAACATCTTGTTATATTTACAGGCATTTTATATGTATCATAGTAGGCTTTGACTATTAAATCTGCAGCTGCTTTACTCGATGAATAGGGACTATGAGGGTCAAGTTGTGTAGTTTCTGTAAAATAGCCTGTCTCACCTAAAGAGCCATAAATTTCATCTGTTGAAACTTGAAGAAATTTTTTCCCCTCTTTAAAACTATCTCCCTCTTCCCATGCCTTTTTGGCTGCGTTAAGCAAAGTCACTGTTCCAAGTATATTAGTTTTTACAAATATTTCAGGGTCCATAATACTTCTGTCTACATGAGATTCTGCTGCAAAATTAACTACATAATCAATGTCTTGTGAAAATATCTCTTCTACCAGTTCTTTATCACATATATCTCCTTTGATAAACGTATAATTCGGATTATTTTCTACATCTTTTAAATTTTCAAGGTTACCTGCATATGTTAGCTTATCAAGGTTGATGATTTTATAGTCTTTATACACATTAAGCATATACTTAATAAAATTACTTCCTATAAAACCTGCTCCACCTGTAACTAATATTTTCATGTAAGCACCTCACTTGTTTTAATAAAATTTTATCCAGTAAATCTGTAGATTTATCCAATGTATAACTTTTAATTTTCTCGAGCCCATTAAATGATATTTTTCTTAGTAATTCTTCATTTTCTACAAGCTTCAAAATACTATTCGCCTTCAATGTCATGCGGTGCACACACCATCTTTGTTTCTTTGTGTTTCCCTATATCAGGAATGCACACCAATAGATTGATTAAGTTTTTTATGATGTTATTTAATAAAAATACGTGCAAAGCGTACAAAGTAAAAAATTTAGAGTATTTTCCGACTAAACACTCATGCTTAAGCAAGCACAACCAGGAATGAAAATATATTTTCGTGTAAATATAAGTTTAGTAAGTAGTTGATTAAATGAAATATCTTAAAGGATTATCTGGCTTTGTCGAACATCAAGCTTTCTCTCTGTCATGCTTTTATGTATTCCAGTAAATTATTGAAAAAATTGTTATATATCATATTAATTATTTAAAAGTTTTTCATAAATCTTTATAAGTTTCTGCACAGAAGCATTATAAGTGTATTTTTCTATAACTAATTTTTTAATTTCCTTGTTATTTTGGGGCTTACCATTAACTTCGATGAGTTTTTCCTTAATATCTTCAATAGACTTCGGATTACAATAATAAGCTTTATCTAAAAAATATTCTCTTACAGGTTTACAATCACCGGCTATAATATTTTTCCCAAAAGAAGCCGCTTCCAAATTTGAAATTCCTGGAGTTTCTATTTTGCTTGGCAAAACATGATAGCTACAATTGTAGTAAGCGGATTTTAGTAAATCTATATTTTTTGTTTTGTCTATGTAAGGTATATGAATAATTTTATCTTTGTTATTGTTTATTAATTGCTCACAAAATATTTTATTCTGTTTTTTAGCAAACCTGAAATCACCAATTAAAACCAACTTCTTTTTTATTAATGGATATACTTCTATAAATGCTTTAATTAAAGAAATAGTGTTTTTTCTCTCATCAAAGAATCCAACAGATAAGATATAATCACTATCTATATTGTATTTTTCAACAAAAGAACTAACGTTTTTGTCAGAAGAAAATACATTAAAATCCCCTTCAATAGCATTATATACAATTTCAATTTTATTTTCTATGTTATGTCCATAATTTTGAACTAAAAAATCTTTTTCAGCAAAACTATTAGTTATAATCACATCAACATTTTCAAATATAAATTTAGTATATTTAAAAAAATTTGGGATTGGACAAATAAAGCCCATAAACGATGCCACTTCAAATTTAATATTTTTTTCAAAATACATTGTAGGACTTATCACTATTCTTAAATTTTTGTTTGCCTTTAATGTTTTGATCAAAAAATAAAACCAATTGCTGAAGCCAAACAAATGTAAAATCTTAACATCATTTAGTGAATTTTTATCCCAGAAATCCAATAATTTAATTTTATAATTGTATTCCCCTTCATTAGTATATTTCATATATGATAATAATTGTATTTCTTTACCACCAAAACCTATTCCAAAAGGATAATCACTTAAATAAGCAATATTTATTTCACCATGCATGTCAACATTCATTCCTTTCGCTATTCTCAAAATACAAAAATTTATGAAACCTTATGTTTATCTATAATTAATATTGCGATTGAAAATGCAATTGCAAATTGCAATATTAATTCCAATGTTGAAATTATTTATATTAATCATTTCTTCTTACCCAATAATTTGGATTCATACTTAATTTCTTTTTTAAAAATAATGGAATACTTTTGTGTTTTAACCCTAATCTATAACCTATAAATCTGCTTCCATTTTCTGTAATGGCATACGGTATCCAAAAAAATTGTTTTTTTTCAATTAAATATTTTAGCTCATTTATTAAAAATCTAATACCCTCGCTTTCAGCACTTACATATTTTAATATAAAATCATTTTCTATTAATGAAACGCCTATGTCAAAATTCCGTTGAAATTGTTTTTTTAAACCATAATTATGAGAATGTAATACTTCAGCAGTTGAAACATAAGCTATCTTGTATCCTTTTAAAATCAGTTTTGAAGCTAGTATCATATCTTCATTTAATATCGTATTGTCGGGAAACTTTCCAACCTCATAAAATTCTTTTTTCTTAATTGCAGAACATACATTTGTGAAAAAAAAATGTTTTAATACCCGTTGTTTTTATTTCATCTTTTGATTTAATTTTATCTTCTGGAGGATAATTAAACAGTCTTGAAAACTTTTCTGTTGGAATTGCCTCATCTCTAGGGACCTGCCTACATATGAAGCTGCAATCATAGGATCTTCCAAGGGTTTAATTAGGTTCTCTAAAAAATATTCATTTCTTGGTAACGCATCTTGTGTTAGAAATACTAATATATCTCCAGCTGAATGTTCAGCAGCTAAATTCCTTGTACCCCCATGGTTAAAATCTTTTCTTTTGATTTTTATAACATTCGCTCCTCCTTTTCTAGCAACTTCCCGTGTTTTATCATCAGATTCAGAATCTATTACTATAACTTCTAACGGTTTCATTGTTTGATTCCATAATTTTTCTAATAATAAACCGATAACATTTTCACAATTTAACGTAGGAATAATAACCGATATTTTCATTTCTTCTCACCTATTTCTTTTATCACTTTATAAATTTCTTCTGCTGTTTTCCTCCACGAAAATTTTTGAACTTGTTTTAATCCTTTTTCAATCATTTCCCTCCGTAAATTTTCATTCGACAGCACTAAATCAATAGCCCTACCTATTTCTTCTACATTATAAGGGTTAACCATAACACCAGCATCGCCTACAACCTCTGGTAATGACGAAGTATTAGAAGTTATTACTGGACATCCACAAGCCATTGCTTCTAAAGGAGGCAACCCAAAGCCCTCGTATAACGATGGATAAACTAAGCATTTTGCAGCAGAATAAAGATATGGTAAATCTTTTTGGGGAACATAATTAATAAACAAAACTCTGTCTACTAAGTTTAATTCTTTTGCTAATTTTTTTAAATAGTTTCTATATTCATCCTTACCACCAGCAATGATCAATTTAATATTTTTGTCTAATGCTAAAGTGATAGCTTTAATTAAATTGTCATAATTTTTATGAGGATAAGATGCGCCAACAGCTAATATATAATCTTCTATCTTATATTTTCCATAAATATAACTTCTTGCACTATTTCTTGGAAAAAACAAATTCTTATCATATCCATTATATATCTTTACAATTTTTTCCTCTTGCACGTTGAAATATTTTATTATATCACTTTTAGTGCAGTCCGAAATAGTTATTATTTTTTTGCTCTTCCAATTATTTGAGGTAATATAAATTTAAAATAATTTGTCTGCAATATTCTCTGTAAAGAATCCTTATAATTAAAATGAATTGGCAATAAATCATGAATAGTTATTATTTGGTTTTTATAAAATAATGGTCCATGGTGAGTAGTAGAGTAAAGCAAATCGACTTCTTCTTTTTTAAGATAATTTAACAATGAAGTATTCGTCCAAATAAATCTATAAATTGCCGCTTGTTTACCATATTTAGGCTGTGTCATATCAGGTATTTTTTTTACTTTTATATTACTCTGTTCGGTAAAATATTGTGGAACAGAAGTATATATGATTAATTGGTCACTTTTTTCAATAATCTGGCATAAATAATTTATTACATTTAAAGTATATACCCCTAAGCCTGACGGCCTGTCATCAAGAATCGAAGCGTTTATCGCTATTTTCATTTGAAACCTCCACAACTTTTGGTATAGTAAAAATAAGTCCTAATATTATCCAAAAATAAAGAAAAATTAAATCAGGTATTGATATCATAAATGCAAATATTGCATTTAATAAAGAAAATAATAGACCAATCATTATAGATTTACCTCCCTTTTCAGTAAGTTTAATATATTTCATTAAAATCTTTATCGCAATAATAATTATCATTGAAAATGAAACAAACCCTATTATACCAGTATTTGACAATAGCGTTGTCATTAAATCATATGTCCTATTTGAACCATATCCTACACCTAAGACAGGGTAATTAATAAATAAATTTAAACCATTTAAAAAACCTTGTAGCCTTTCCTGCCCAGAAAGATTATTAAACTTGTCAACTGTCAATGATACAAATGCATTAATCAAATTATCTAATCCAAACACAAGAATATATATACTTAATAAAATAGTACTCAACACTGTAATGATACTAATCGTTCTAATTATGTAATAAAAATTTTCTCGATATTTTCTCTCTCCTCCTATACCATGTAAAAAATTATATATAGTATAGCTTGAAATAAAAAATAGTAAACCAATATAACCGGTAGAGCTTGTAGCTAAAATAATTTCTGCAATGGTTAAATACAATAAAATATTAACCATTTTCTTACTAATTATGTTATTCTTACTTATTCTCATACTTAAAATTATCGGAATAATCATAAGCAGAAAAAACGCATACATAGAAGGCTCAGTGGCTATAGAATTAATTCTTTTTATATTTTCGACCGTTTGATTAAAACCTTGACTATATCCAATATTATTATTAAATAGCCAATACGGAAAATGTAGCTTTAAAAGATAACACATTAGTTGATATATACCAAATATCAGTGCAAAAAAAGAAGAATATAGTAATATTTTTATTAATTTTTTCACTTCTGATAAATTCCTTAACTCTAACAATATTAATACTGTTACAGTTAAATTTGTTAATAAATATAACAATTGTGTAATATTTGTCTTACTAAAGGAAAGTAATATATCATACCCTTTCGGACTATGAACAATTATATTTTTATCGCTCAAAAACAACGGCATAACAATACTCACCGCTGATACAACAAAAAAATTAATTAATAATATAATTATCGTTTTCTGTTCTTTTACTATCGTAAATTTTTTCCCTCTAAGAATATTAATTATTTCAAATATAATCCACAATATCGCAAAAAAATAACCCGGTTGTAAACCAAAATTTAAATTTTTAAAGTTAATAACCGATGCCGCCTGAAATGGTGAAAAAAATACCAACAATCCTAACAAATATGATGGATATGAAAAAAATACAAAAAAACCCATCGGTATTAAAATATATCCTAATGGTGTTATAATCACTTTACATTCTACCACCTTACAATTGTACTAAATTATGATTTCGTACAATTAGTTCATTATTACGCCAAAAAATAAAAGGCCATGCCTCGTAAAACTAATTTATATACTTCCTTAAGTCATCTAATTTTTCAATTTTCAAAATATCTCTTGCTAAAGCAAGTAATGCTTTGTCATCTAACTTTTCAAGTCCATTTATATATTCAAAAGGTATGTCTTCAAACTTTTCTTTCAATTGTTCAAGTAGCACCATTCGTATTCCTTCTATTTTTCCTTTCTTTTTTCCTTCTATTCTTCCTTCTTTTCTAGTTTTTTTAAATTCCTCTTTTAAACTACGTTCTAAATTGGAAATCATTTTTTCCACCCCCTCACTCTTTTCGAATATTTTCTTTACCTCTTTTCTTTTGCCTTCGGGTAGAAATCTGGATATAATAGACATAAACCAGTTTCTCAATAATATAAATTCTTCTTCAGACAAATTTTTGAGTACATCTGTTAATTTTTTTAATCTTTCTATTAACTCTTCTCTGTCTATCCTTCTGTCTAGCAAAAAGACACTACCTATAAGATTAGATAATTGTAAAAGTTCTTCTTCACTATATCTATTTACATCAATGAGAATATATTTAAAGTCTATTATATTTTCTCCAAATAATTGATATGAATCTATCGTTTCTTTAAAGCTCAAAGAAGCAGTCCATCTATTAACACCATTATACAACACAATAGGAATAATCGCTGGTAATTTATAGTCCTTCCTTTTTTGCTGGTTTAATGATGTATCTTTAAGAATTTCTCTCCACACTTCAATTATATACAATAACAATCTGTATGGCATTTGAAAATCAACTTTTGATTGTAATTCCAACAATATATAAAAGAAAACTTCTTTATCCTCCATTTTTACTTGATAAATCAAATCAGCCTCTTTATTTTTAAAATCTTGCAATATGAAGGATTTGTTTATTCGTATTACTTTAGATTCGTCTATTTCATTTACCCAATCTTTTTTGACAAAACTTCTTAAAAGCTCAATAAATACTTTTTTATGAGAAAGTAGGTATTTATAGCCTTTATCATGAGGGCATTTAAATTCTTTTTATTTTTATCAGTTTCCATCATATCTCACACCTATATTATATCATAATCATTCTTAACTACTGTAGGAAATAAAAAAGATAAAAACACACCCTACGGGCGCAAGTGCTTAAAAAGCACCGCCTCCGCTTCTGTATCTATATTACCACCCATAGAACTTATGGCGCCGAAACAGCCTCATAAGTTCTATCGGATCATGTCAAAAAAATGGATAAACCAATCCAATTAGTATATATTCGACATAAAATAATATTTTCCTTCTTTTTTAAGGAAATTTTTTATAATTTTTTGTGGTTAAATAGCCATCAGCTTAAGTTTACTAATTGCTGCGCTACTTTCCGTAAATTTTCGACAGCATATTCCAATTGTACAATTTCAGTTACAATCTGTTGTGTTGCACCTGCTTGAACTTCGGTAACCTGAGCAGTTTTACTAATTTCTTCGACAATTTTTTCAACCGATTGCTCAATATTTTGCAAATATTGCTAATTTGTTCCACAGCTTGTGCACTGTCTTCCGCTAATTTACGAACTTCATCAGCAACAACAGCAAAGCCCCTTCCTTGTTCACCTGCACGTGCTGCTTCAATAGCCGCATTCAAGCCTAAAAGCTTGGTCTGGCTAGCCACTCTTTTGATGAATGCAAGAACATCGCCTATGTTTTTAGCATAATCTCTGGCACTTGTGGCAGAATCGTTTAAGTTTGAGCCTCTCGCGGCAAGTTCTTCAGCACCATCAGCGACTTCTTTAGCTGCATTTTTTATTTCTTTAATAGTATCACTTAGTTCTTCAGCTGTACCAGCTAATTCCTGCGCTTGTATATAAAGCTTTTTTGCAATATCTTCTTTAGCTTCAACAATAATCATCAGCCTAGCAGCATTGGCATCAATTATTACTGTTTCTTGGCGTTTTTGTGTATACAGTATTTCTTGTACTTTAGGATTACCTGTTACCTCGATAACCAAATCTAGTTCTGGTATTTTTAATAAATCCACGCAATCGTGAAAGGTTTTTATCCCTTTTTCTTTTGCTAATTTTATTCCAGGCGCATTTTCATCTATATCAGCAATTCCAACAATAGAAACTTCCGGTAACCCATGTATTGCTTTTAGGATGCTGTGCCACCTTTACCGCCGCCGACAATTCCTACATTAATCATTTTATATTCTGTACCTCCTATAACATGCTTACCTTATCAATTTATTATCTATCTTTACAACTACATATTTTCTTTTAATATTTTCCTTTATTGCTTGAGGAAGCATCAAATCTTATAAGCCTGCCTCTAATATGTCAAAAAATTATCGACTATTTGATAATATTCGACATAAAACAACATTTTCCTTCTTTTCTGAGGAAACTTTTCATAGCTTTAAAAAAAATATTCCACACCTGGTGGAATATTCAGACTATTGACAAAATATCGGGAACCCGTTATGATGAGAAGGGTTCCTTGTTATTTTAGTGGTATAAAGCAAAAGAGGAGAGGAGAAGGAAGATGTTAACAAAGAAACAGGATGCAAGACATCAAATAGAATTTGTAAGCATAGATCAATTAGTACCAAAAGACCACCTTTTAAGAAAGATAGAAAGAGTAATAGAATTTAGTTTCATATATGATTTAGTAAAGGACAAATATTCCGAAGATCACGGCAGACCAAGCATAGATCCAGTAGTATTGATAAAAATACTGAGCCAGCGTCTTTAGACGCTGGCTTTCACTTTGTTCAAGCTACCATGCATTTGTCACTTTTGTCCGCACCTCAAGAGACAAACGTACTACGAGCTATCTCTTAAATGGTTCTCATATTCTTTCAAGAAAAATAAGTTAGCGTCTTCCAAACAAATACAAAAATACATAAGCAGGAATTTTTATTATTGGTACCTTTGTCGAAATATTAAATTTCCCATAATCTTCTGGTCTTTTTGTTACTAATATTGCTGAATCAATATTTTTTTCTTTTTGGCTCATCTCAACAATGGCATCATTCTCGGAAAGTGTCGTATCTTCTCTGAATTTCACTTCGATTAAGAATTTGCTATGTGGTAATTCAACCACTACGTCAATCTCTTTTTGATTATCACTAGCTTTTCTAAAATAACCTATCCTAGCATTTGTTTGCAGGTAAAAATTATAGATATGTTTAAAAACAGCTGTTTCAACCGTTATTCCAAGTTCTTTACTGTCTAAGAGTATATTGTCTATCATTAAAACTGCATTTCTTAGGGCAGGATCGGAAACGTAAATTTTTGGTTTTGCTTTTAGAACTTTTTTCCCGCCTAATTCTATAGGTAAACTTTTATAAATCAAATTTGCATTTTCAAGAAGATGAATATAGTTTTCTACTGTTACTGTTGAAACATCTCCAATTTCTTTACTTATTGTTGAAATACTTATAACATTTGCAGAATTAAAGCATAAGTACAAAAAAACCTTCTCTAACATTGCTAAATTTCTTACATTAAACAAGGAAGGTATATCTCTTTTAATAACTTTATCAACCACATCTTCTCTTAACATTCTTTGCACTAAAAATTGGTCTTCTGAAAACACAAATTCAGGGAATCCTCCTATTGTTAAATACTTATTAAAGTACTTTTGCAATGGCATAAGTAAAAACATAAGCTCATTTAATTGAGAGTCATTTAAATTTGAAATTTCATTTAAGTTTAAATTTGGCAGATTGCTTGGTCTTTCTGGAACACCAAGTATTTCGCAAAATTCATAAAAAGAAAGAGTAGGTACAGAAATCACAGTCCAGCGGCCAACACCACTTTCTTTTGTACCTTCAATAAGTGCAGGAGAAGCTGAACCTGTAGCAATAATTCTCCAGTTTGGTTTGGTGTCATAATATACTTTTAACCATCTGTCCCAATCACTTGCATATTGAATTTCATCTAAAAATATATAAGCCTCTTTTTCTTCATTTATGGTGGTTTCATATAGGTTAATAATTTGGTCAAAAGAACTTAATTTAAATAAAGGATGATCAAAAGATACATATAATATCTTTTTTGGGTGCACTTGATTTTTTAAAAGAGTCTCTATCATTTGATATAAAATTGTAGTTTTACCTACACGACGTGCACCTGAAAGTATAACATATCTTCTGATAGTTGGATGCATTAGTAACTCAAATGCCTGATGATAGACTACTCTCTTTACGGGTTTTGACAAATCCTGAGGTAAATATCCTTCTCTCCACCATGGGTTATACGAGTACAAAATCCTTAATATATTTTCTGAGCTTGTAATAGGCATTTTTCTCACCTCTAATATAATATTATAACATATACTTTATGTTTTTATACAAAAAATATGAAGTATACTTTATATTTTATATGAAATTTTTTAAAACTACATTATTAATTCAGCATCTTTCTATAAAAAATAAACTGGCGTTTGAAATCTTCAAGCCAGTATTAAAGTATAGCAATATTTTTGCTATGCTTTTTTATTTGAGAAAAAAGTTTTTGGGTATGACCTCTTCATGTCTAGATAAGTACTATGACCTCTGCTGACTTCTCAAGGTTCAGCCATACATCACTGTAGAACATACGTTTTGCTCTACACTTCAATTACTTGGTATTCATCTTTTCCTATGAATATAAGTAGCGCTTGCTTTACGTCTTCTCTCTCTTTAAGCCCTCTGCTTTCTCTATACTTCTTAAGCTGCTTTATTCCTTCTTCTTTTATCTTGTCTACCTTGTCTTTTTCACTCTTCTTTACATACTTTAGTTCTATCAG
>NZ_BAZY01000015.1 GCF_001310975.1 Thermoanaerobacter thermocopriae JCM 7501 | reverse complement strand
GGATCCATAAAGCTCCTTTATTTGTTATATTTTGCACTTTTATACCTCTGTTGAGAATCCAAAATCTTTTTTCGTATTCTAATGCTTTGAGGAGTAACTTCAACTAATTCATCATTGTCTATAAATTCTAATGCTTCTTCTAACGACATCTTTTTTATAGGTGATAGCCTCAAAGCCTCATCTGCCGTCGCAGACCTTAAATTTGTCACATGTTTTTTCTTACATACATTTACATCAATATCTCCACTTCTTGCATTAATCCCCACAACCATCCCTTCATATACCTTTGTACCTGGCTCTATAAAAAGTGTTCCTCTCTCTTGCGCGTTGTAAAGCCCATACGTTGTCGCAACGCCTGTCTCAAAAGCTACAAGAGCGCCTCTTCCCCGAGAAGGAATGTCTCCTTTATAAGGTTCATAATCATAAAATACCGAAGTCATTATCCCATTTCCTTTGGTATCTGTTAAAAATTCAGAACGATACCCTATCAAGCCTCTTGTAGGTATTTTAAACTTAAGCCTTACAGTCCCCGGTTTCAATGTGTGCATATCCATCAACTCAGCTTTTCTCGGCCCTAATTTTTCCATTACAACTCCCATATATTCTTCTGGGATATCTATTGTCAAAAGCTCAATAGGTTCCATCTTTACTCCATTTTCCTCTTTAAAAATTACTGTAGGCTTAGAAACCTGCAATTCATACCCTTCCCGCCTCATAGTCTCAATTAAAATAGAAAGATGTAACTCTCCTCTTCCAGATACTTTAAAAGAATCAGGAGAATCAGTTTCTTCAACACGCAACGCTACGTTTGTCTCTAACTCCTTAAAAAGCCTTTCTCTTAAATGCCTTGAAGTAACGTATTTACCTTCGGTTCCTGCAAAAGGACTGGTATTTACACTAAAAGTCATAGTAACTGTAGGCTCTTCTATTCGAACAAAGTCTACCGCTTCAGGATTATCCCTATCTGCAATGGTTTCTCCAATCTCAATATCGCTTATGCCAGAAACTGCTACAATATCTCCTAAACTTGCTTCTTCTACTTGCACTCTTTTTAGTCCTTCAAACTGATATAAATTATTTATGTGAACTTTTTGTATCGACCCATCTCTTTTACATATGGCCGCTTCTTCTCCTGAAATTATCTTCCCTCTAACTATTTTTCCAATGGCAATTCTCCCAATGTAATCATCATAATCTAAAGTAGTCACTATAAGTTGCAGGGGGGCTTCAATGTTTCCTGAGGGAGCAGGAATATACTCTAAAATCGTATCAAAAAGAGGTCTCAAGTCATGAGATTCTTCATCTAAGCTTAATTTTGCTATACCTTCTTTTGCAGAAGTGTAAACCACAGGAAAATCGATTTGGTCATCATTTGCTCCTAATTCAATAAATAAATCTAAGACTTCGTCAATAACCTCCTCTGGCCTTGCATCAGGTCTATCAATTTTATTTATAACAACTATAGGTTTTAAATCTAGTTCCAAAGCTTTGCTTAACACAAAACGGGTCTGTGGCATAGGTCCTTCAAAAGAATCCACCAACAAAAGTACCCCATCTACCATTTTTAATACTCGTTCTACTTCACCGCTAAAATCCGCATGTCCTGGGGTATCCACTATATTTATTTTCACATCTTTATATCGTATAGCAGTATTTTTTGCAAGAATCGTTATTCCTCTCTCTCTTTCTAAATCGTTAAAGTCCAAAATCCTTTCCTCAACTTTTTCATTTGACCTAAAAATACCGCTTTGTTTAAGCATAGCATCAACCAAAGTAGTTTTTCCATGATCAACATGAGCAATAATGGCTATATTTCTTACATCTTCTCTTACAAATTTCATAAGGTATCTCCTTCCATAAAATAGGCTGTATCGCATGTACAGTATTATATAATATATTAAAGGATAAAAATAGTCAATATAAAAAAGAGCGCTCTCTAGAGCACTCTTTTATCATCGTCATTTTATAATTCTTCTTGCTGTAACATAATGTTCTTTATAATAACCTTCATTTAAAGAACTTATTATGACCTTTCCTCTACCTGAAGAGCTTTGTATAAACTCCCCATTGCCAATATATATTCCTGAATGGTTTATCACACTACTCCCCAATGTTTTAAAAAATACCAAATCGCCTGGTTGAAGGTCACCGTAACTCACATATTCTCCTACAGTAGATTGGTCCTTCGCCGTTCGTGGCAAATCAAAACCAAAATTTTTAAATACGTAATAAACAAAACCGGAACAATCAAATCCTTTTGGAGTTGAGCCACCATAGACATATGGAGTCCCCACAAAAGACTTAGCAAAATCTATTAATCTATCCACTAAACTCCTATCCACTTCACCTCTTGAGATATTTGAAGTGCTCCTTACCGCTAAGTACTGTCCGTAAATCCATCCTTCTCTTCCGTCAGAAAGCTTTATCTTGTACCACCCATTTTGCTTATCTAATACAGTCACTGTAGTGTTCTTGTTAAGCTGGGTTATGATACTCCCTGATAAGCTTCCTTTACTTCGCACATTTACATAATTACCTGTCACTATACCAACACTTAAATTTTCGGTATCTCCTCTTGAAACATTTGAAAAACTTCTTACAGATAAATATTCACCAAAAACCCATCCTTCTCTTCCATTCGAAAGCTTTATTTTATACCATCCGTTTTGCTTATCTAATACAGTCACTGTGTCATTCCAATTTAGCTGGGTAATAACACTTCCTGCTAAACTTCCTTGGGTCCGCACATTTACATAATTACCTGTAATTTTTCCAATTCCTAATCCTTCCGCAAACACTGGCTCAAAAAAGAATTGCCAATCAGCGTTGCACCAAACACAGAAATTCCAAAAATCATTTTTCCCAGTCGCCTATCCACCGCAAATCTCCTTCCTTTATTGCCTCCGGAGTTAGCTGTCGGGTGCGGGACAGAAGGCATCCCTACTGTAGCTTAAAACTACAGATTAACCCCCAAAAGCGGTTCCTCCGTACCTTTCGGATTCGGCAAGATTGCATACTTTGTCCTTTTGTTTTATCTTATCATATACTACAGTCAAAGTCAATGTTTACATTAAATCTTTCTTAAACTTTTTAATCTTTTTTTAATATATTTTATAAAAAAATTAATAATTTGTGTGACAAAAAAATAAAAGGCTCAACGCCTCTTTCTCTTTTATGGTGCGGAGGGTGGGACTTGAACCCACACGGGAAACCCCATACGCCCCTCAAACGTACGCGTCTGCCAGTTCCGCCACCACCGCACGCTTTATTTAATTTCGTCACATTATGAATTATATAATCTTTTTAAGTCAGTGTCAATACCTATTTTTAGTCCTGTGTTATTATTTTGTGATATTGTCATATTAAAAGTATTCTGCTAATTTATTTCTTAGTCTTTCTTATTAATTATGAAAATTAACGAATACCCTGATACAACAGCTAGTGCATTAATGATATGCTCTGATATATATACTAGATAGAAGAAATCTAACGAAACAGGGTAAAAATAGGATAAAACTATGATAACTAAAGGTAAAATAAAAGTTAATAAATATTTATAATTTATCACCCATTTACCTTTTTCTTAGCTTCACTCAAAAAAAAGGGAATGGTTAATAATATCCCTAAAACAAAATAAAAAATTAGATTGCTCCATATAAGTATTATTTGGTTATATGTAATTTCCGAAATACGGTTCATCTTTTGAAGTAATATGTTACTTACAATTAAATAAGTATATATTAACAGTATAAAAACAATCTTAAACTTTACATTTTCTTTTTTCATTAACAATCTTCCTTTCTTTCATAAATAAAAAATGAACGCCTCTATCTTATTGTAATATATTTCAATTCTTTTAAGTTTTTTTGAATATTTTAACTTCAATTTCACTTTTATTCAATATCCTTTTACATATCCATTATTCAACATCAATACCCATTCGCTACTGGTTCCTCGATGAAGTGTTACCCATGAAGTAGAACCATATCCATGCGAAATATCTGTTCTTACAGGTAGCCATCCGTAACTTGAAAGATTGTAGTAATAATAGTTAGATGTTGGATAAAATATTTTGTATATGATACTAATTGCTTAGGATATCCTTCGTATCTTCCATTTTGTGACACATACACTTCCCTACTTGATAACCACACAGTGGGATCTTCTACTATCCAACCTCCAGATACGGCAGTTAAGGTTATGTGTTCATATCCATTTATATCATATGTTTCCCAATAAATTGTAGAATAAGCTTTCACACTTAGACTAGTATCCCAAACACTTTTCTTAATTTTTTATATTATATTCTCCCTTCTATTCATTTACTAAAAATTCTACGATAACTTTACACTACTTTTTTATATACCATTTTTCTATATTATTGAAAACATTAAATCCAGTAGGGTCAATACCTTTTACCTTGTTATATGCCATAACTGCTCTTTCAATATAGAAAAGGCCAATCACAGGTTGTTCCTCTAAAAAAACTTGTTCCAAAGCTTGATAATCTGTTTTTAAAGAATTCTCTTCTAAATCATAAAAAATTCTACTATATATTTCATCAACTTTAGAATTACTATAACCTATAAAATTGTCTTTACCTTTTGTTATAAACATTTCAGACATATCTTGATTATAACTTAAATTCCACTCCATTAGTACTAAATCAAAATTACCCGAATACACAGTACTTAGTAAATTATCCCAATCTTTCGGTACAATATTTATTTCAATTCCTACATCTTTTAAATTATTCTTTATAATTTGAGCAACCTTAATTAAATAAGGATTATTTGCATTTACTATCAAATCAAATTTGAGCTGATAAGTTCCATTACTCCTTATTCCCTTAACTAAATTCCAACCACTTTCCTCTAATATTTTATTTGCTTCTTTTATATCATAATTATGAGATACTATTTTATTGCTATAAAGCCATGAATCAGGACGGACTGGAATACATGTTTTTAGGCCATGACCAAAATATACATCTCTTAAAATTTTGTCAGTATCTATTCCATAACACATAGCTTTTCTAACATTTGAATCTTTTAAAGCTGGATTTCGATAGTTAGGTGCTATAAGTACATAATCTTGAATAACATATTTATAAATATTTACATTTGAAATTTCTTTGTATTTATCCCAGTCTATGTCACTTAAAAAAGTAAAATCTGCCTCCTTGCTTTGAAAAGATGTTATCATCGCATTTTCATTAGGTACAATTTTAAAAACTATACTATCTATATAAGGTTTGTCGTCTCTATAATAAGGATTTCTTTCAAAAATAACTTCTCTGCCAACTCTGTAAGAATATATTTTATATGGTCCTGTACCGATAGGTACAATGTCTTTATTTAAAATATCTTTTTCATCTTTGAATTGATGTTCGGCTAAAATAGGAAAAGTAAATAAAGCTATTGGATTTGCAACAGGTTTATTTAAAACAACTTCAAATTCGTAATCACCATTTGTTTTATAAGAGGAGAGATAGTTAATGAGAATATCCCTATAAGGACTTTTCACTTCCTTATTTTTAAAAGAATCAAAAGTAAATTTTACATCATGAGCCGTAAAATTTACTCCATCCTGCCATTTAACATTCTTTTTTAAATAAAATTTTATATTAAGTCCATTTATTTGCCACTCTTCTACTAATTGAGGAATAGGTTTTAAAGTTTTATCTATAGTAACTAATCCTTCCAATGACAAATTTAACATTTGCCTTACTCGTTCATCGCTGTTTAAAAAAGGATTTAACGTCTCAAAAGAAGTAATATTTACTCTTAAAGTGCCACCCTCTACTGGCTTTTCTTCTTCAATATTAATTTTATCTTCAGAGGCTTGCGGCAAATTTACTATATTTTGTGAAAATGTTTTGCATCCCGTAAAAATAAACAGCAAAATGAAAGATAATATAATAAATTTTCTCATTAACTATCATCTCCGAAAACTATTTTATCTTTTTCAACTTTTTATTTTCTATAATACCTGGAATTCTTCCTCTTTTAGCAATAGGTACTCCTTCCACTTCTTTTATATCCATTGTCATATCAATAGGTTGAGCATCAGATATGTAACTTCCTACACCAAAAGCATCCGCCCCACTTTCAGAAAGTTCTGCAACTTTCTCAGGATTTAAACCTCCGGAAACTATAATTTTTACGTTTGTAAATCCCTTTTGATTCAACCTTTGCCTCAACTCATATACCAATCCAGGTGTAACTCCCCCTCTTTCTGATGGAGTATCAAGTCTTACTCCATATAATCTATCCCCTAAAAATTCAGCAACTCTTAAAGCCTCCTCCACTTCGTCTTTAAAAGTATCAACTAAAATGGTTATTCTCTCATCAGGTGGAGTTATATCTCTGTATGCTCTTGCTACCTCAAGTGTATCCCCCGTAATCAAAAAGGCAGCATGAGGTACCGTCCCTTTAGGATCTTTCCCCATTAATCTTGCACCTAAAATACAGCTGGCATCATCTGCTCCTCCAACGAGTGCCGCTCTTTCCATAACAGGTGCTACAGCTGGATGAACATGCCTTGCCCCAAAACATAATATTGGTTTGCCATTGGCAACTTCTTTAAGCTCTCTTGCTGCTGTTGCCCAACCAGAAGAACTTGCAAGAATTCCTAATATTGCCGTTTCATAAATTCCAAATTCACTATAAGGTCCTTTTATTCTCATTACCGTATCTTTAGCTTCAAAAGTATCTCCTTCTTTCAAAGACCATACTTCCACATTTTTGTCTTTAAGTAAACTCATTACTTCTGGTAATCCTGCAAAAACTCCTTTTTTTCTTGGAAATATCTCTGCAGTAACTATTTTATCCTGTACACCAAGATATGATAAAATATCTTGGGTTCTTAAAAAATACACATCTGTAGTCCAAGCATTTTTTATTTCTTCATGAGTGGCTGAGAAAAACTCCCTATCTCTTTCGATTTTTACTTCCTTTAAGTCTTTTAAATGTTTCAACGGTTTCATTTGTGTCCTCCCTTTTTATTTTCTTTTTAACGATACTATTATACCAATTTTTCAACTTTTTTTTGTATATAGTAATCTTCATATCAATTTTTAGTTTCATATATGAACTTATAGATCTCGTAAACTGCTAATACCTTTTTTATATATTTATTTGTCTCAGGAAAAGGAACAATATGTAGTTGTTTACCATCTTTAGAAAATCTTTTATCTTTAAGCCATGCATCTACATTTCCACTGCCTCCGTTATAGCCGCTAGAGCCAATTTAATATTTCCATTAAAAGTTTTAAGAAGATAAGTCAAATACCACGTTCCCATTTGAATATTATATTTAGGTTCAAAAAGCATACTATCGCTGTAATTTTTTATCCCTATTTCTTTAGCAATCCATTCTCCAGTTTCTGGTAAAATTTGCATTAACCCTCTAGCATTTTTGCTGGAAATTGCATCGCTTTTAAAATTACTTTCGACTTTATCACAGCAAAAATAAGATAGGGTCCATGCCATACTCTTTTGCGTAATAAAATACATAATTATAGTATTTACGAGGATAAATTTTTTTTAAAAAATAATGAGTATTTAACTCGTAAGTAAACAATAGACTTAATAGTATTAAGATTGCCGCAACTTTTTTTCTCAAAGTAACTCCTCCGATATCATGATTTACGTTGCAAATCTTCCCCAAAATAGTGTAACTTGTTTTTCCATAGCTTTAAAATCTTTGCTATTGTTTATTATAAAATCTGCGTACTTCATTTTTTCGTCCAAAGGCATTTGGCTTTTTATTCGGTTTATTGCATCCTTATAAGAAAGCTTATCCCTTTCCATAACCCTCTTTATTTGAGTTTTTGAGTCTACTACTACTAACCAAACCTCATCTACCATTTTATAAAGTTTCATCTCAATTAAAAGAGCTGCATCTAATACAATTGCCTTTTGCTGATTTTTTTTTCTTTCTTCTTCTATTTTTTCTTTTATCCTCTCTATTATTATGGGATGAGTAATTTCATTTAGTTTTTTAAGCTTTTTTCTGTCAGCAAACACAATATTGCCTAATTTCTTTCTGTCAATTTCGCCGTCTTCCTTTAAAATTTCTTTTCCAAAATATTCTACAATTCTATTATATGCTTCTGTTCCTTTTACCATTATTTCTCTTGACACAATATCTGCATCAATTACCACAGCTCCCATCTTTTTTAATAGCTTGGATACAGTACTTTTACCTGAGGCAATGCCGCCAGTAAGTCCAATTACTTGCATTTTTGCACACCTCACTTGGCCAAAAACCAATTAGGCCCTACGCCAATTTCAACAACCAGAGGAACTTTTAATTGCACTACATTTTCCATATTTTCTTTAAGTATCTTTTTTATGATATCTACTTCATCCTTATAAGTATCCACTACAAGCTCGTCATGAACTTGCAATATAAGCTTAGACTTAAGCTTTAATTTTTTTAAATCGTTGTATACCTTAACCATTGCCATTTTTATTATATCAGCCGCACTTCCCTGTATCGGAGCATTCATTGCTAACCTTTCGGCCTGCGATCTTTGAGTAAAATTTCTTGAGTTTATTTCAGGAATATATCTTCTTCTGTTCATTATTGTAGTCACATAGCCATTTTCTTTTGCAAATCGTACTATTTTTTCAATATATTCTTTTACTCCTTTATATCTTTCAAAATAATTATTTATGTACTCTTTTGCTTCTTTTCTTGATATTTTAAGGTCTCGAGAAAGCCCATAATCGCTTATGCCATATATTATGCCAAAATTTACGGCTTTTGCTGCTCTTCTCATCTCCGGTGTAACTTTTTCCATAGGAACTTTAAAAACCTCCGAAGCTGTCCTTAAATGTATATCTTCATTATTCATAAAAGATTCTATTAGCTTTTCATCTCCCGAAACATGTGCTAAAACCCTCAGTTCAATCTGAGAATAATCTGCTGAAACAATATATCCATCTCTACTCCTCGGAATAAAAGCCCTTCTAATTTGTCTGCCAAACTCTTCTCTTATAGGTATATTTTGTAGATTTGGCTCGGTGCTGCTTATTCTACCTGTAGCAGTAACCATTTGTTTAAAATTAGAATGTACTCTATTGTTTTCATCCATAAGAGGCAAAAATCCATCTATATAAGTAGATTTAAGTTTTGTAAGTTGCCGATACTCTATTATATCGCTGACAATATCATTATAAGGAACCAATTGTTCCAAAACTTCAGAATCCGTAGAGTATCCTGTTTTTGTTTTCTTTATTACTGGTAAGTTTAACTTTTCAAACAAAAATTCACTTAATTGCTTAGGTGAATTTACATTAAATTGATATCCTGCCTCTTTATAAATTTTATCTAGTATTTCTCCTATTCTATCATCTATCTTTTGTGAAAGCTCTTTTAGAACTTCTTTATCCAATGTAAAACCACTTACCTCCATTGATTTTAAAACTTCTACAAGAGGCATTTCTATTTCTAATAGAAGTTTTTTCATATCCATCTCTTCAATAAAATTCATCAGCTTTTCTTTTAAATCAAATAGATACACACATCTACTGCAAATATAATCAGCAAGTATGTTTTCGTCAATCTCTTCAATTTTCTTTTTATCCCTACCTTTGCCAAATATTCCTTCATAAGAAGGCACATCTACCTTTAAATATTTTTTTAGCACACGGTCTAAGTCATAGTTAGACTCAGAAGGATTCAGAAGATAAGCCATTACAGCAGTATCTATGTACTTGCTTTTACACTCTATTCCTTTATAAGAAAGCCTCACTAAAAAATCCTTTATTTCATGGGTTGTAAATTCAAAATCTTCTTTTTCAAAAATCTCCTTTAAATCTTCTGTTTGGAAAACGTCAATATAAACCGTATCCTTTCCAAAAGAAAAGGCTATTTTTTTTATTTCCCCTTCATAAATTAACGGGTAAAAAGCAATATTTCTGTTATCTTGCAACAAAGTTACTAATTCTTTTATATCTACTTTTGACCATTTTTCAACTTTATGATTATCTACAATCTCTATGCTACTTTTTTTCTTTATGTTATCAATTAAACTAAAGAATTCTAATTTATTAAAAAGCTCTAAAAGCTTCTCCTCATTAAATTTTTTTACTTTATACTCCTCAAAATCTATCTCAATGGGAATGTCTCTTTTTATAGTAGCAAGCCTCTTACTCATTATAGCTAACTCTTTATTGTTTTCTATATTTTCTTTTATTTTACCTTTAAGCTGAGAAAGATTTTGGATCAAATTTTCAATTGTTCCAAAATCCTTTAATAGCTTAATCGCAGTTTTTTCCCCTATATTAGGTACTCCAGGGATATTATCAGATTTATCTCCCATAAGCCCTTTTAAATCTATAAACTGCTGAGGAGTTATTCCATACCTTTCTAAAATAGCCTTTTCGTCAAACTCTTCCATCTGAGTAATACCCTTTTTAGAAATTTTTATCTTCACTTTATCTGAAACTAATTGAAGAGCATCTCTGTCTCCTGTAACTACAAGCACTTCCATTCCTTTTTCCTCTGCCAGCTTTGAAATAGTCCCTATAATGTCATCAGCTTCATAACCTTCTAATTCTAATGTCTTTATATTAAAGCCATCTATAATTTCTTTCAAATAGTCTACTTGTTCAGCAAGTTCTTCAGGCATAGCTTGTCTTGTAGCTTTGTAGTCTTGATATTCTTTGTGTCTAAAAGTAGGAGCTTTTTTGTCAAAAGCAATAGCTATGTAATCAGGTTTTTCCTCCTCGATAAGTTTTATAAGCATCATAGTAAAACCATACAGAGCATTTGTAGGCAATCCCTCACTTGTAGTAAGCATGGGCAAGGCATAATAGGCTCTGTACATGAGGCTACTTCCATCAATTATTAAAAATTTATACATTAAATCACTCCCATTTTTATTTCTTTGTATTTTAATATACCGCAAAAAAAGAAGATGTAAATTGTCATCTCCTTTTTTTGAAATAGATATACACTTTATAACCGATTAAAGCCAGTACACTATAAGGCAAAATTATCACCAATATTATTATCAACTTTTTATAAAAAATATTAAAAAATTCATATTATTTATAAATGCTTCTTTTATACCTTTACCAATTCCCTTAAAAGAAACTATAGCTAAAGGTTTCTCATCTTTAGGTATCTCTTTTATTGAAAGATTTATGGTTGCCAGACTCGTAAGATTTTCCCATAATTTTAGCTGTCCTTCCATTGACTCTATTTCACTTCTTATCCTGTTTATTTCAGATTCTACTTCAAGCATTTCCTTGACTGTAGTAGCCTTATTCATGATGTCTTGAAGCTTTTGTTCCTCTACTTCCAAATTTTTTAGCCTTGCTTGTAAGTCATAATACTGGTCTGTAATGTCTTTGCTGTCAATCCTTAAAGCTGTTACTTTGCCAAAATCTTTAATTTGAGAAATCACACTTTCAAATTTATCTTCCCGCACCTTCAAAACAACATTTACCCTTTTGATATTATCACTGGATACTGTTTCCTCAGAAGTTTCAATAAAACCTTCTGCTTCTTTTACTAACTGAAAGACTTTATCATAACATCCATTGACGTCTTCTACTTCCAAGGAAATGGTTGCATTCTTTGTAATTTTCCTTGAAGTTCCTGCTGGCAATCCTCTTTCATTATTAGCTCCTTCTTTCTGAGGTAAGCCATAACTCTGTCCCATTTCAATGTTAGCTAAAGGAGTATTAGACTCAATTTGTAAGGATTTATTAAATGTATTCACTATAAATACTGTCATAAATATTAAAGATGTCGCAATAGCTACTATTGTTAACGTCTTTTTTAGCCTTTCTTTTTTCTTCTCTAAAAAATTTTTATGATAAATCAATTTTTGATGTAATTTTTTATTAAAATCTTCAGGAAGTTCTATAGGAGGCATATTTTTTAAATTTTTTATTATTTTCTTCTGCAGATAATATTCCTTTTTGCAACTTTCACAGCTTTCAAGATGCTTTTCTAATTCTTCTTTTTGTGCTTTATCCAATTCATCGTCTACATATTGTGGTATAAGCTCAAGTACCTTTTCGCATTCCATCATAGCTGCCCCCTTTCTTCTAATGATAAAAATTCTGATAATGACTTTATTCTCTCTTTTAAAAGATTTCTTGCCCGCCATAATCGAGACTTTACAGTACCCAAATTTAAATTCATTATCTTGGATATTTCTTCATAGTTTAAGCCTTCTATATCCCTTAAAATCAAGACAATTTTATAATCTGCAGGAAGTTTGTTTATTTCTCTCATTAACATTTCTGCAGTTAATCTTTTATCTAACACCTCTTCAGGAGTTTCAAAATCTTTTATTTCATTCTCAAATTCTTCTATTTCTTTAAAATTACTTTTTTCCACATTTCTTTTTCTTAAATAATCTATAGCGCAGTTTATAGCAATCCTATAAAGCCATGTCCTGATACTGCTATTTCCCCTAAATTTTTTTATATTTAAATACGCTTTAAGTAAAGTCTCCTGAGTAAGGTCTAATGCTTCTTCCTTGTCAAAAACAATTTTCAATATTACGTTATATATGTATTTCTGATGCTCACTTACAAGAATTTCAAAAGCCTCCGTCTCCCCTGCTTTTGCTCTTCCCAACAAGTCCTCCCGTCCCACTTTCCAACCTCCCTTTTATCAATTTGGACGTAAAAAAATAAAACTTGTTCCCAAATATAAAAATGGCACTATAGAGAAAATACATTTTGTAAGAAAAGGTCAATTTTGATTGATACATATATTAATAATACGACATAATTTTACTTTATCCTTCTAATTTTGAAAATTTTTGATAATGAAGTGAACAAATAGATATGATTATAGATTCTACAGTAAAATGGAATGGCACGAAATAAAGTAATAATAATAAACTAAAACTAATTTGCTAATAATAATATTAACAAGCGGAGGTGTAAATATGGAAAAAGGTGAAATATCTGTAAATGAATTAGTGCTTATTGGTGTCGGAGGAATTTTGGGAGCAGGATTTTTTTTGGCCAGTGGCATTGCAATTCATACTGCTGGCCCTATTGTCATACTCAATTATGCTGTATCAGCTTTTATCATGTCACAAGTTTTTTATGCATTGTCACAAATGATTACTCACAAACCGGTAGAAGGCACTTTTAGAGTGTATGCAGAAGAAATTTTAGGCGATATTGGAGGTTTTTTAAGTGGCTGGGTGTATTGGACGGCAGGCGTTTTCATAATGTCCAGTGAAGTTACTGCTTCAGCTATATTTACTAAATATTGGTTTCCAGAAATGCCCCTTTGGTTTTTTGCATTTGTTTATTCTATACTGGTCATAGGTATCAATTTGATGGGAACAAAAAATTTTGGAGAAATTGAATCATGGTTTTCTACTATAAAAATAATTGCTTTATTTATTATCGTCATAGTGGGAATTCTTACAATAATGGGCTTTTTTACAAAAACCCCCACTGTAGGAATTAAAAATCTCTATGCTTACGGCGGATTTGCACCTCACGGAATAAAAGGATTTTTAGGTGCGATGCTCATGTCATTAATTCCCTTTGGCGGCGTAGAAGTTGTAGCAATGTCAGCAGTAAAAACCAAGGATCCTCAAAAATATGCTCCAATAGCTTGTAAATACATAGTATTTTTTCTTACAATACTGTATATTTCCTCAATAACTTTACTTCTAATGATAATACCATGGAACCACATTTCTATTAGAGAAAGTCCATTTATAAATCTTTTGGCTTTTACCAAAATTCCTTTTATAGCTTCAATAATGAACTTTGTAATACTTACAGCAGCTTTAACTACAATGAATGGTGCAATGTATGGAGTTACACAGGTACTTTACTCCTTAGGACAAGGTAGATTTGCTCCAACTTTTTTAACAAAAAAAAACAAAAAGAGATGTGCCCATATATGCTCTTGCCTTAAGTAGTTTTGGGCTTTTCCTAGCAGTTGTTCTTTCCTACATACTACCAAAAAACGTCTACGAATACATAACAAGCGCTACGGGATTTATACAATTTTTTAACTGGATAATAATACTTTACACATTTATAAAGTACAAACCTATTATGGGATATACCTCATCTTCAAAAAAAGAATGGTTTACAATAATTCTGTTAGTGATAGTATTGTTTTCTTCATTGCTAATACCAAAACAATCAATTGGATTTTTCGGAGGAACTATAATACTCCTAAGCCTCTTTTTCTTATACTACATAAGCAAAAAACTTAATCTTTTTGATGTATGGTAAAATCGCCAACAATATATCATATTTTTTGAAACTCTGTCACTTCTCTTATGTCTACTTATAAGGAAATAGCCACCTTAATATGACGAAAATAAAACCAACTCCCTACGTTTTTTTTAATAAAATCCCTAAACCAATTATGATCAGCAAAACAGGCCAAATAATTTTAAAACTCAACCAAGGTAATAATCTATCTAGCAAAAGCAATGCTCCTAAAATCACCAAAGCCCAACCTAAAACTTCGTTTACTTTGTTAGAATTATCTTCTGCTTCTACCGTACTATCTTGTTGGTGTTCTTCGGCTTTAGGCTCTTCTTCTACAATTTTTCCTTTTAATTGATAAGGATTTTCCGGTATTAATATCCAAGCAATGATATACGGAATCAGTCCAATACCACTAAATATCGCTAAAAGGCAAATAATTCTTACTAAAGTCACATCAATGTCCAAATACTCCGCTATTCCTCCACAGACTCCTCCTACCATTTTTTCCACCCTAGACCTGTACAATTTTCCACTCATATTGTGACCTCCAATCCAATATACTCTACTTATCATAAATCAATAAAATTCAAAGGAAACAAATAGAAAAACTTACCCGTAAAAATTAAGATTAAAATCGCCAATAATATAACTCCTATGTTAATATCACTCTTTTCATTTCCATATAATTTACTGCTAAATATCAGTTCTAAGCCCAGCAAAATAAAAAATATTGGCCATATCATTTTGTAAACTAAAGAAGGTATAAATACATTAAAATTCGGTAAAAGTAACAAAATCCCCATAAATATAAGAGAAAGTGCACTGGCTAAAATTCCTGTCCTTCTTTTCATTTTTACCATGCCTCCTTTACTTCACTCTATAAAACATTATACATATTATGAAAGTATAAAGTCAAAATAAAAAATTTTTATAAAAAATATCTTTGGAGGTGGTAATAATGGATAACAAATGGTATTTTGATATAGCTCCCGGCGCTGTTGATGACTTAAAAGCCCATGCAAAAGACATAACAACTCTCATTCCTTTTTGGTATGGAGTAAAAGAAGATGGAACCTTAGCCGACATGTCTTCAAATGAAGTCAAAAAAATCGCCTCTGATAACAATTTGCCTCTTTATCCTATAATCCACAATTATTCGGACCCAAAAAAGTCACAACTAATACACGACTTATTATCCTCTACCACTTTGAGAGATACTTTAATTGCAAGTATTAGAGATATGGCAGTTGCAAACAATTACCCCGGTATAAATATAGATTTTGAGTTTGTTCCCCCTGAAGACAGGTCAAATTTAAACACTTTTTTAGAAAACCTTTATACTTCCTTAAAAGCGGTAGGAAAAATTGTTACAATATCAGTGCCAGCAGAATTAAGTGATAACCCTCAGCATCCTTTTTCAGGTGCTTTTCAATATTCCTTTATCGCTCAAAATGCAGACCAGATATACATTCTCGCATACGATGAACACTTCTCACAGCCAGGGCCTATTGCTTCTATAGGCTTTGTCACAAATGTTTTAAATTATGCCGTAACAGTTATTCCACCTGAAAAAATATGGCTAGGAATGGCAGTATATGGCTACGACTGGACAGAAGGAATAAACTATCCTCGCACCCTCACATATGAACAGGCTGTAACTTTAGCTCGAAATCTTGGAGTAACTGTAATATATGATGAAACAGCACAAGAGTCCACTTATACCTACGTTTTAGACGGAAAAACCCATACAGTTTGGTTTGAAGATTCAAGAAGTTTTTCTGCAAAATTAGCTCTTGTAGACAGATACAAACTATCAGGAATAGCAATTTGGCGATTAGGTCAAGAAGACCCTGCTATATGGAATATTTTAAAAGAAAGGTAATTTTCTTTATCTTTTCAGGAACTTTTTCGATTTATTTACGTCTAACTAGAAAAAGATACTAAAAAAGGAGGTTTTTTATGAAAAAATTTACATCTCTTGTTATTGTCCTTGTTTTCCTGTTTGCACTTATGATGCCATCAAACACGGCATTGGCACAAGCTGATACAAAGATAAGTTTAAAGCAGGCAATTGAGATAGCAAAAGAAAAACTCGACATAAGTAACAGCGGCTATGACTTTAATTCCAACTATTATGAATACAATAATAAGAAATTCTGGAACCTTATGTGGAGCTCTTCAACTAAAGGCGATATAAGCGTCACAATTGATGCTGACACCGGTGAAATTACCAACTATTACAGTTGGAGCCCCATTGCGCAAGAACAGCCTAAAATCCCAAAATATACCCGGGATGAAGCAAAAAAAGTGGCAATTGAATTCTTACAAAAAGTAGCTCCTGAAAAATTTAAACAAACAAAAGAACAAATTAACAATAATAACTATGGTTACAATGAATACTATTCTTACGATTATAACTTCACGTTTGAAAGAGTAGTAAACGGTATGCCTTTCCCATATAACGCCCTATACGTCACAGTAAACAAAAACACTTTAAAAGTTACCTCTTACTCACTAAGTTGGGAAGATTATTCCTTCCCTGACCCTAAAGCCGCAATATCTAAAGAAGAAGCCATAAAAATATTTAAAGAAAAAATAGGTTTAAAACTTCAATACAACTTAGTTTACAACCAAGTGTACGGTAATGAACCTCAAGTAATACTAGTTTATGGTATATACCAAAACGCTCCTATTGATGCTATTACAGGAGAAGCAAAAACAAATGAATATTACTATATACCAATGTATGGCGGTGGAGGCGGAGGTAGCGACGCAGGAAGAGAAATCTCACAAAAACTCTCTCCGGAAGAACAAAAAGTAATCGAAGCCTCAGAAAAATATATATCAAAAGATAAAGCTATTGAAATAGTGGAAAAAAGCCTTCCTTTTTCAATAAGCGATTACAAGTTAACTAACGCAAACTTATATACTGGTTATGATTATCCTCCTGCTAAATCTAATCCTGTGTGGTCTTTTAACTGGACCTTAAACAAAGAAGATAAATATTACTATGTATATGCTACAGTTGACGCTGTCACAGGTGAACTTAAATCTTTTAACAAGGGCAGTCCTGATATAGATAATGTGCAAGGAAAACAATCTTCATACACTAAAGAGCAAATGAAAAAAATCGCCGAAGAATACCTTAAAAAAACAGTTCCTGATAAGTTCAGTAAACAGAATATCAAGAGGTAAATCTTCCCGAAGATTCTAAAATGATTAAAATGCCGACATATCCTTTCAGATATGTAGAAGTAGCAAATGGAATTTTGTGCTCTTTTAACACAATAAATGTTAACGTAAGCCCATATACGGGTGAAATAGTTGGATACTCAATCAATTGGACTTCTGTAAAGTTACCTTCCCTAGAAAACATAATAAGCCTTGATGAAGCTTATAAGATAATGTTTGACAACTCTGAATTTATATTAACGTACATTCCAGACTATGACCATAAATCTCCAGATAAACCGCCAACCATACGACTTGCTTATCAATCAAATTTTTACAACTATATAGACGCAAAAACTGGCCAAATTATAGATTCCAATGGAAAACCTGTAGTAAAAAAATCAGAAACTATTTTCACAGACATAGAGGGCAACTGGGCAGAAAAAGATATAAAACTTTTAGTACAATATGGCATTATTGACACTAAAGAAGATAAATATTACCCAGATAAGAACATACTTCAAAAAGACTTCATAAAAATGTTAATAAAAGCAATACAGCCTCCTTATTATGACCCGATACCAAAATCCCCAGATGATTATGACACCTACTACAGCATAGCTATAAACAAGAAAATTATAACAGAAAAAGAAAAGAATCCTGATGCTATAATGACAAGGCAAGAAGTAGCAAAGCTTCTTGTGAAAAGCTTAGGAGTAGGTTATATAGCCGACATTCCAAATATATACACAATAAGCTTTAAAGACAAAGATAAAATACCTAATAACATGATTGGATACGTAGCAATAATTACAGGCCTTAAAATTATGAACGGCTCAGGCGGTTATTTTCACCCACAAGGCCATCTAACAAGAGCACAGGCAGCAGCAGTAATCGTGAGATACCTACAATTAGATAAAATATAATTTAAAGGCACGGTCTTTCCGTGCCTTATAGTTTGTCTGCAAAGGTAAATCAAAGAGCTTCTAAATCATTTGTTGATATTTAAAAACTTTTCTAAAATTTGTTTTTTAATTTCATTATACCTGTTTAATTCGTCTTTACTATAGGCAATAACTTCATACTCTTCTATCTCCCTATAATAATATTCTTGTTCTGAAGAGAGAATTTTATCAAAAAAGACATTATTTGTGTTGTATTTATCAATACCACCATTGTGCGTCAACATATATATGTCTTTGTTTTTATAAAATGGATTATATTTCATATATTCAAGGTATGGCCATTTCTTTAAAAACAAAATGTATTCATCTCCATATTTCATAAAATTATATCCATTGTGAATAATAAAAAACTTATTTTTAAAGTTAAAAAAAGATGGTTCAAAAATATATATAGTTTTATTTTTTAAACTATCATTCCCTTTGTAAACAGAAACTACTCTAAACCCTACCAGAGTACTTAGATGTAAGAACTCTCTTTCAAGAGCTGTTCCTTTAACTATAACTTCTGAATCCTCTACCAAGTCTGAAAATGAGAAATTTTTCTCATAAAACCACGGTCCTCCCATTACTTTATACTCCATTAAATCATCCAAACTAATTTTTTGAGTATCAACAAAAGAAGCACGGACTATACCCCCAACAATCACCGCTATAATAATAGTGATGACTATAACAATGACATATATTTTATTCATCTTTAATTACACTCCCTACAGGATACACCCTTCCGGCCTCTACTTTAAACTTCTCATCACTTAAAATTTCTATATCTTCTTTAATATGACTGGCAATGAGGATTGTCGCTCCTCTTTCTTTCTCTTCCAGCAATATATTTCTTACTAGTTTAATGCCTTCTTCATCAAGAGAGTTAGTGGGTTCATCCAGTACAAGAAGTTGGGGTTTCTCCATTATCGCCTGTGCTATACCAAGCCGTTGCTTCATGCCAAGAGAGTATTTTTTGTAAGGTCTTTTATCATTAGGGTCAAGTCCTACTCTTTTTATGGCAGTTTTAATATCTTCGTCTGTAATAATATTTTTTATAGAAGCTAAAAATTTCAAATTCTGAAACCCTGTCCACTGCTCCCAAAAACCTACATTTTCTATTATTAAACCTAAGCTTTCAGGAAATGAAACATCTTCTCCAATTTTTTTGCCAAATACCTTAACCTCACCGCGAGTAGGTCTTATAAGACCACAGATGGCTCTAAATAACATTGTTTTACCAGAAGCATTCCTTCCAAAAAAACCATATATTTTTCCTTTTTCAAGTTCCAAGTTTATATTATCTAATATTGTTTTCCCTCCGATTATTTTAGTTAAATTATGTATTTTCACAGCTATCATCCATAATCCCCCTAATTTTCAATTATTTCCTATCAATTATCTCAACCGTTTTTATCATTTTTATCCCTGCCAAAATAATCAAAGCCAAATACATCCCTAATATAAGTAAAGACCAATAAAAGTTAAATCCCGGTATTACAGGAGCATCCAAAGGTTTAAGATATTTTTGCAAAAAACCGTCATTATGCCACACTAACACTGCTTGTAACACAGGATTGATTTTTATCAATAAATGTTGCAATGAATCACTTAATTTAATAAAAGCTGGAAAGTACATAAAAGTATACACAAGTAAAGTTATAAAAAGAGATATTTCAGTATTCATTATGTATAAAGACAATATATTTGTTAACAAAATAACTATTAGTATAACTATCACATTTAAAACAACGCTTACAGTACATATCAACGCTTTTTCCTCCCTATTGAAAACAGCATTTTATAAAACCACAACTTTAAATCTCTTCCCCTTTCGCATTTAATACAATCATAAACAGACTTGCTATCAACACTCCTAGTATTGAGTATTCAAATACCTTATAATCTAATCCTCCTATGCTGGGAGAAACATTTAAATAATAGCTCAAACAATAATTCGTCTTCCCTAATAGGGCAAATATAAAATTTTGAGTAAGAAATAAGATTGTAGGTAAAACAACAACTATATATCTGTTTACTTTCTTAAAAAATGATACAGCATAAGAAAGTACTGCGATTGTACCACCAAAAAAACCATCTAAAAAAATGTATAACAGGTTATGTAAATAGGGATTCAAGGTATGCAGGTTTTTAAAATAGATCTGTGTAAGATAATACTTATCATAAACAGGGTTACCGGCATTTACTTCAGAAATCGCATATAAAGGAAAAGCAATTATGTAAAGAAGTTGATCCAATAATAAAGGCAAAAAAATTATAATAAAACCCGAAAAAAAGACTACAATACCTTTACTTAAAACATATAAACTTTTATCACAGCGTGTAATAATGAAGTTAAGTACATTTCCTTTTTTATCTTCTAGATATGTATCTGCAAATACTATGCTAGCAGGTAGCGTGAGAAAAAAAGATAGTATATATCTCCTATATAACTAAAGTCTATGAAACGGACATTAGAATTAATATATCCTATCCACATTTGATAAGCAGAAGGCAACTCCGAAGTAGGAGCCTTATAGTAAGTCAAAGCCCTTAAGTCAAAAAGAGTACAAATTAACACAATCTCTAATGTCAACACCATGTTAAACTCTTTTTTTCTGAAAAGCTTAATAAATTCGGTTTTTAAAACAGCAGGCAATATAATCCCCCCTTCCACATATTAACTTTGCCACTGTGGTAAACCACAGTAGCAAAGTTAAGTCACTTGTTTTTAACACTCCTTTTGTTTTTCATTATACTATCCCCCTTTTTTCTTGAAATTCCTAGAAAATTACCTTACACTCTCCATTTTTAGAATAACATTCATCAAAAAATTAATCAAATATATACAAGTCTTTTTTTTTTCAAAATCGCCTTTTTAGGATAAAATACCCAATGATTTTCTAATATTTTTCAATAATACTTAATATTGCTCTTTTTTCTACCAAATCCTTAGGATTTATCTTTGCAATAAAATTATGTAGAATATATAAATATTATAAAAAGTTTACTTAAGACCCCCTTCTTAACCTCTGAAATATATAGAACTGCTAGTAATTTCTAGCAGTTCTATATTGCTACATTTTTTATATCTTGCCCTTTCTCCACCTATTAACTTAGGCCTTGTCCTTGCTGCAACAATTGTTGCCTCCCCTATTTTATTGCGACTCAATCTTACAGGAACTACAACAGGTCTTAAATGCATTCCTATGAGAACAAGCCCAATGTCAAGACCTGCATGACCTAATCCTTTTAAATTCTCTACCATTACAGGATTTTTATACTGTTCATAGGCATATGACTGCAAAGACCCACCAGCATGCTCATGAGGAATAACATTTACCACTTCAAGGCCGTATTTTTCTTGTGCCTCTTCTTCCAACAAAAGTGCCCTGTTTATGTGCTCACAACCTTGTACTGCAAGGTAAAGTCCTTTTTTATGTATTGCCTGCAGAATCGGGTCCATTACTGCTTTTGCCACATCAAGACTTCCTGCAGTTCCCACTTTCTTGCCCAATATTTCACTTGTACTTCCTCCTAAAACAAAAAGGCTTCCCGGTCTTAAATTCGCTATTTTCAATAACTCTTCTACAACCTCAGCGGTTTGCCTTGAAATTTCATTTAAATCCATTTGCCACACCTCCTAAACCTTATCCAAGTATCATTATAACACATTTTAATTTAAAGAAAGTGTAGTATTATAGATATATCTGTCTCAGATTTTGTAAGCAAATGTGTGAGTAGTTGACATTTTGCATCTATTAAAATTTTATATGTACCAATGACATATATCTTCACATATATTAAAATTAGATATGCAAAAGGAGGCATAGCATGGATAAGCTTGTAGCAAAAAAATATAACTTGATGTTGAGGGGAATATCCCAAAGAACTCTTGAAGAGCATTACAAATTATACAACAGATATGTAGATAAAACAAATGAAATACGTGAAAAACTAAAAACAGCCGACCGCTCAAAAGCAAATGCCAGTTATAGCGAATACAGAGAACTCAAATTAGAAGAAACCTATAATTTAGATGGAGTCAAACTCCACGAACTGTATTTTGAAAACTTAGGAGGGCCAGGTGGTACCCCAGATGACATAATAGCATCAATGATTACACTTGACTTTGGCTCCTTCGAAAACTGGAAACAGGACTTCATAGCTTGTGGAATGGCCTCCCGCGGTTGGACTGTACTTTGTTTTGACCCTATAGACTTAAAACTTCACAACTACCTTCAAGACCTTCACAACCACGGTATAGTGTCAAGAAGTGTACCTCTTCTCGTCCTTGACACTTATGAACACGCCTATTTTATAGATTATGGCACTGACAAAAAAAGCTATATAAATGCTTTTATGGACAATATAAAATGGGAAGAAGTAAACAGAAGAGTAACCTCTTGGATATACATGCATCCATTTTGATAAAACTACACAGGATTCAAAATTTCCGGATCCTGTGTAGTTTTTAAATTATTAAGCATTATTTACTCCTCTTTGATCATTAATATTTTTCTATAACTAAGCGAACTTTTCAAGATAAAATTTCAAATAAAGCTTCCCAATCTAAATCTCTCAAGGCTTTTATACCCTCAGCGCAAATATAGTGTACCATTTTTATGCCCCATCTTTATGCAGGTAGAAGTTGTTTTATATAATTAGAAAGACTTATCAATTTGCGGCGGATGACATCTTTGTAATTCATTTTTTATCCCCTTTTTTAAATAATTTTCTTCCAATTTTCTTAACTTTTTTACATCATCATAACTTTTGACAGAATACAAATAAAAATCTATATATGCTTCAGAATAAGCTTGATACAGCACTTTACAACTAGTTATAATTTCAAAACGCAAAAGTGGATCAGCATAGTTTAAAACTACAACGTCAATATCTTCCCTGTTGAAAATTTCTACAAGTTCTCTTAATATTGAGCTATACAGATTCATATCTATATTTTTATCAAATTTTATTCCAATGTCTAAATCGCTTGATTCACGGGCTCTTCCCTTTGCATAGGAGCCAAATATCAATATTAGTGAAATATTATACTTATTAACAAACTCTTTTAGCTTTTTTTTATCATAGAAAATACCATCTACTTTATAAAACATTTACTTCCCCTCACATAACAAATAATACAAAACATCTAGTCATACCATACACTCCTCAAGGTGAGATTTGTAAACTATCCTTTAAAGTTATTACTTATAATTCAGACTGTATTTATCAATAAACAAAAGCCTTAATATTTCAACTCCTATGTCTTCTAAATTGCTTTTTGCACCGCTTCCAAAAAGTATACTCAATGGAGTTGGAGTAGCGTAATATTTTAATACAGGCTTACCTTGCATACCTGCCTCTTTTGCAGCGATATCTACAGCGTCATAAAAATCCCCCAGTTTATCCACAAGGCCAACTTTAAGTGCCTGCCTTCCTGTAAATATTCTTCCATCTGCTAATTCTTTTACTTTATCTATAGGCATTTTTCTCCCTTCAGATACAATCTCTAAAAATTGCTGAAAAGTATCTTCTATAACTCCCTGCAATATCTTTTTCTCTTCAGGAGTTAAATCTCTTGTGGGTGAACCTATGTCTTTATAAGGGCCACTTTTTATCGTTATTTCTTTTAAGCCCAATTTGTCATACAACCCTTCGTAGTTAGTGTATTGCATTATAACGCCAATGCTTCCAGTTATAGTAGCAGGATTTGCCACTATTATGTCCCCTGCAGCAGCCACCATGTATCCCCCCGAAGCAGCAGCATCTCCCATTGAAACTATAATTTTTTTGCCAGTTTTTTTTAAGCTTTTTAAGCTCTTTATAAATCTCTATTGATTTTGCTGCAGAACCTCCTGGACTATTTATTTTAACTACAACTGCTCTTACAGCATTGTCTTCTTGAGCTTTTCTTATCTGTTCAACTGGGTCGTTTATATTTTGTGGAATTCCTAATATGTTTGTTGTCTGCCCTATAACTCCCTCAATCATTATAACACCTATGGTATTTGAAGCAGTAGCCACACCTTTATCCTGTTGTGGCATTGAAACAAACATTGATACTATTGAAGTTACAATTATCAATCCAATAACAATCAATCCTATCAAGGCTTTTTTACTCATTTTTCCTCACCTATTCTCCTTTATATAATCTTTTTACAAAATTTTTTGCCATTAAATATCCCGCAATATTTAACAAAATAAGCAAAATCTCTACTATCAAACTAATTATCACTTCACTAACGTAAAACCTTTTAAGAAACAAAGTCATTCCAAACATGCAACCTATCAAGAAAATAGTTGCTATCATGCTAAAAAGTACATTATTTAAATTCCCCTTCATAGCCTTTTGTGGATTTTCCCATTCAAAACTAGGCCTCAACTTCCTGCCCTAAAATCACTGCTTTAAAATACATTCTTTGCGCAAAAACAGCCAAAGCAATTGTAAATATTGCTGATATACCGATAAACAAAAGAAGGTTTAAAAAACCTGATAAAGTTTTGTAATCCGTTATAGATACGGCTCCCCATAAAGCAGGTGGAAAACTTTTAGATATTATTTTTGCAACATTGATATTCTGCAAAATAAAGCTAAACAATGTAACATAAAATTCCTGCCTGGCACCAATGCCATATATAAAGATTGCTGGTAGCATTAAAAATGCCAACGTAACATATTCATTCAATAAAATTATGCTATATTTTGACAAAACTATTTTATAAGGCTGTATAGGAAGAGGAAGCAAAATATTTATATCATAAGATGCCTAAAAATCCAAATATTTCACCAGGATTTACAACAAGGTCAATGTTGTCAACAGCTTTTATTTTACCTTTGTTATAAGATTTTGAAACACTTTTTAATTCTATCAAGTTTTACACCCCCATTTTCTCACTTTTCTATTATAACATAAAATTGCTCAAAATTTACCAACAAATATAGTATTAAAAAACTTTTAACCTTCATATTATTATTTTGAATTACATTAGCGAGGAGGAGAGCAATTGGATATCAAAAAATATCATAAACCAATTGGTCTTTTACTGGCATTAATTTTTTTTAACTTATTTTTCTGTATCTTTTTTTAATAAAACCGTGCAGACAGTTTCCGAAAACAAAGAAGAGATAAAACCAGTATTAGATGAATTTTTTAAAAAAAGAGGAAGTGTACTATTAAGTGGGGACTTAAAAGAAATAGAAGGTTTTTACGATATATCATCTACATATGGTAAATGGGCATTGGACCATGAAAGAAGAAGAATTGAATATGTTAAAGGATGGTCAGAAAAGAGAAATCTTAAGTTCACAGAAGCAGAATCCTTTTACAGGATAAAAAGCATAAAAGCTGGTGAAAGTTCAATTTGGGTGTATCTTGTAGAAACTATGAAAATGGGTTATGCCTACAATGCAAAAAGCGATATAATAAATTATATGGGTCTAGGTATAAGGCATTCAATACAACTTGTAAAAGTCGATGAAAAATGGCTTATAAGAAGAGATTGGTATTATGACCCTCTTGATGAAGATTCAGCTTATATAGACGCTTCTCCTGCCGAAGGAATACTTCCTGAAATTGCTCCTGCTTCTTCAAACCCACAAACCGAAGAAGAAAAAAAACCTGAAAAGAAAGGTAAATATGACAGGGAAGGAGCAGTAGCTTATGCCGATAAATACGCAGGAGCCGCTTGGGGAAGTGGTAATAATTATGAATATAATCCAAAATACAGAGATTATAACGGAATAGGGGGAGACTGTACTAATTTCGTTTCCCAAGTATTACACGAAGGTGGAGGACTTCCTATGGATTATGTATGGTTTTTCGACGGAAAAGACTCCTCCACTGCCTGGGCACAAGCCCCCTCTCTTTTTAACTATCTCATTTATACAGGGAAAGGTAAATTAATTGCAAAAGGATATTATATAGATATGGTAAAAGCTACTGAACAGCATCCAAAAGGAGCTATAGCAGAAATTGAAAAAGGAGACTTAATCTGCTATGAAGAAAAAGGAGAAATAGTTCACTTTGGAGTAGTTACAGGCTTTGATTCTATGGGGATACCTGTTGTAAACACTCACACTTCTGATAGATACCATGTTCCTTTGATTTGGGATGGGATAAAAGGGTAATTTATAGGTTTATACATATAAACGATTAAAGATAGAGAAAAACTCTATCTTTAATTTCTTTCATCTGCTTCTTGAAGTTTTATAATGTCTTCGTCTTTAGGAATTTTGTCATGATGATGCTTTACGATGTCTATTATTCTTTCATTTAGCCCAATTTCTTTACAGATTTGTGCACTATATTCTGTATGGTTATTATATATTTTTAGAAAATAAAAGTACCTTTCTAAAAAATTAGCCAAAAGAGGGAATTTATTAAAAATAACCGCTATTGCTTTTTTGAAAGGAGTAATTTCTGCTTTTATTTTCCCAATATCATGAAAAATAGCGGCCTTTAAAAGGTCATGCTCCTTTATCCCGTATTTATCAATTAGATAATAGCACACATCTAAAGAATGTCTCTTTTCATAAACAGGCAATTTTTTAAAGTATTCCAACTCTTTATCGTTTAAAAAATTCATTAAAAATTTATAGTCTTTTTCATAAATTTTGGCCCTTTTCGCTTTAAAATACTGTTTTATTCTATCCACAAAATCACCTTTATTCTAATATTATGTCTATCTCTTCAATTGTCTCCAATGCTTTACCTGTTTTTTATAATATCAAAACAAGTATTTATGTCAATATAAAGTTTCCTATTCCATTTCCTTTTTTAAAACCTTCTCTATACTCCATTGCCTGCAAAGCTGCTATAAGTTGTGTCGCTGCAACCCTTGTAGCGTTCTCTATTACTTTCCTCCCCTTTTTTACGGCAACAACCCATACTCACGCTTTTGAACCCAAAGCAGCAGATTTTTACGTTAATTCTTTGTCGCAATAAAACAAAAATGCGAGAGTTTTTCCTCTCGCATTTTTCCACTATTTTCAGTCCCGCACTTACCCATTTATTATTAAAAAAATCCTTTTAAAATTTCAAAATACTATGTTTGATCAAGGCTTGATAAAACTTTGTCAAAAACTCCTATTCGGCAAATTTTCTTGTTCCCATCCCAATGTCGACATATTTCGCAGCTTCTTTCTTGTAAAGATACAGACATAGTCAAATTATTTCCATAGCGAGATGGATCTAACTCAAAATCCTCACAACTTCTTCCTACAGCTTTCAATTGCTCAGTACTCACTACAGAATCACCACCTATAACTTATAGTCTTTTTATACTTTCTTCTACATCAAAGGGAGTCATTCCCGTCGCATCTATCACCGGGATATTTGTCAAAACATCATCTATGCCTAACATATTTCTACTTTGCCCCGTTATGACTATAGCATCATAGGCATTCAAATCATTTTTTTCTGAAAGAGTTTCTTTTAATTCTACAACCTCATATCCTTTTTGCTTTAAATAATCTTTAATATTGGAAAGCTGACTTTCTACTGCTATTCTTTTTCCCATCTCAACACCTCCTGTGATTCATTCAAATAGTAGTATTCTCCACATCGATTATTTTATACCTATAACTGTTTCTCCGAGTAAGAAACTAACAAAGATAAAAGCTACATTATTACCCAAACTAAAAAAGAATTTATCATAACATTATAAAAATTTAAAATTTGATTTTTTAGCAGGATTTTGATACTTTTGTATAGAATAAATATAGTTGTCCATTTTTTAGGGTGGAGGTACAAATGAAAAAGAGAAAAGAGAAATATCTCAATATTATGATTATTCCTGATTCAACTCAGCAAATCAAAAACTTTAAAATCTCTATTCCCCTTATAAAAACAGCAGTAATAGTAGCTTTTTCAATAATTATGGCTGCTACAGCTTTTTTAGTTTATTTTAGTAAAACAACTTTTTATTTATACAGTGTGATAGCGGAAAAAGAAAAAAAAATCGAGCAATTAACTTCCCTTATAGAAGAACAAGACAAAAAAATAGCTACTTTAGACAAAAATGCTCAACTGGTCAATGAAAAAATTAAAGACTTAAACGAATTAGAAGAAAAAATAAGACGCATGGTTGGATTATCAACTCCTACTACAAGCCGTGGCAGTATATCAAGAAGCATTAGATCCGATGCTAACATTTCCTTTGATAATGAAGTAACAGCCGAACTTATTTCACAAATAGATCAAAAAACACAAGATTTTCAAGACCTTATTACAAAAGTGTCAGCTAGACTTGATTATCTGGATTCAATACCCAGTGCTTATCCAGTATATGGTACCATAACCTCCATTTTTGGAAGGAGAAAGTCTCCTTTTGGCTCTGGAACTGAATTTCACGCTGGAATGGACATATCTGTACCTACAGGAACTCCAGTAAAAGCCGCTGGAAAAGGTGTAGTTACATATGCAGGATGGTTATCAGGATATGGTAAGGTAGTAATCATAGACCATGGGTATGGGATTAAGTCCGTATATGGTCATAATTCTGAAATTCTTGTCAGAGTAGGCCAAAGTGTGAAAAGAGGCGATATAATAGCAAAGTCGGGGAATACTGGAAGAAGCACTGGCCCTCATGTTCACTTTGAGATTAGAGTAAATGGCAATCCTGTAAATCCAATGAAATATCTCGCAAAGGAGAATTGATATGTTTCAAAAAAAAGAACAAATTATAGAAATTAATACTGACAAAATTGACACCGTCATAGGAAAAAATTCAGCTTTTGAAGGCACAATTAAATCAGAAGGAACTTTAAGGATAGATGGCAATTTTACAGGTCAAATAGAAACAAAAGGCAATATTGTAATAGGTGAGTCAGCAAAGATAGAAGCTAATATAAAAACTGATAATATAATCATTTCAGGCGAAGTAAAGGGAAATATATTTGCCAAAGGCCAGCTACAACTTACTTCTAGTGGAAAACTTTATGGAGATATAGAAGTACAAAACTTGATAATTGAAGAGGGAGCTATTTTTGAAGGAAAGTCTAAAATGACAAAGTCTTCTCCTTCGGATTTTAGCAAAAAAGATGAACAAGCAAAATAAAAAGGCCGCCTTACGGCCTTTTTATATTATAGGAAGATATATCCCGTTTTCATTAGATTCTCCTTCTAAAACCTCTTTCAGTATATCTACCCCCTTATCTATCTCCTCCAACTCACAAGAGGCAAAACTTAATCTCATAAAATTGGTCTCTTTTTTTATTGCAAAAAACATATCCCCTGGAACTATAAGTAATTTTCTCTCTAAACATTTAGAATACAAATTTTTAGCAGAAATATTGTTTTTAAGCCTTAACCAGTAGTAAAAACCTCCTTTAGGATATTCAAATTCTACATAATTTTTTAACATCTGAAGTCCATTACCCATATTTTCAAACCGTTTTTTCATTACTTGCTTTATTTCCTCAATATGATTTTTCCAAATATTTTCTCTAAGATATAAATCAAAGGCTCTTTGCATCAAACCTGAAGTAGATAAATCTGTCACATATTTTGCTTTTAGGAAACTGCTTACTAGCCTTTGTGGAGCAATTATAAAACCTAACCTCAAACCCGGCATGTATATTTTTGAGAAGCTTTTTATATAAATGACTCTGTCATATTTATCATAAGCTTTAAGTGGCAATATCTTTTCTTCAGTAAAGCTTAAATCACTGGCAAAATCGTCTTCTAAAATATAAGTTTCATATTTTTCTGCCAACTCTATCAGTTTCTTCTTTTTTTCCTCACTGTAGACAATGCCGGTAGGATTATGAAAATTAGGTATTGTATATACGAACTTTGGCTTAAATTTCCTTAACTTATCCTCCAATTCCTCTAAATTTATTCCATCTTTTTCTAAATCTACTTCTAAAATCTCTGCTCCTCTCGATTCAAAAGAGGCTAAAGCCCACGAATAAGTGGGTCTTTCAACAATTATGCTATCTTCAAAATTTATTAACGCTTTTGATACTACATCTATACCTTGCTGTCCCCCAGAAATTACTTGTATATTTTCAACATCAGTAAATATTTCATCTTTTTTTACAAATTCTTTTATAGATTCTCTTAATGGTTTATATCCTCTCGTGTCTTGATACTCAAAAGCATATCCTCCATCTCTTCTCAATACTCTATTGATTAAATCGCCAAAGTCCTCCACTGGAAAAAGCTCTGGATTTAAAGAGGAAGAAGCAAAATTTATAATTCCTTTCTTTAATGGAATTTCTCCTTGGTCTGTTAATTTAAAGCTTTCATCAAGGTCCTCCTCTTTTTTATATCTTCACAGACATAAGTACCGCTTCCCACCTTAGTATATACATACCCATTTTGTTCTAAAAGCTTATAAGCATTTATCACTGTAATATTGTTTACCCCCAACTCCTTTGCAAGGCTTCTTATAGTGGGAAGTTTATATCCACTTGGCAGACTGCCATTCTCTATAAATCTCTTTATTTGACTGTATAACTGAATATATAAAGGCACATTTTTACTTTTATCAATTGTTATTTTATTCATATCCATCCCTCACAAAATTGTATCGCTACAATTATTATACCATTATTATGACAAAAATTCTTTCTAATTTTAAAATGTATTATAATGGATTGGAAGAAAAAATAATATAAAGAAACCAAATGAGGTGAGATCATGTTTTTACTTTTAAAAGGTGGAGAAGTTTACTCTCCTCAGCCTTTAGGTAGAAAAGATATTTTAATCTGCAATGGAAAAATAATAAAAATTGCTGATGAAATAAAACCTATAAAGGAATTTGGAAATGTAGAAATTGTAGATTTACAAGGCTTTACCATAGTTCCAGGTTTCATTGACCAGCACGTCCACATCGCAGGAGGCGGTGCAGAAGGAGGACCAGTCACAAGGACGCCTGAAATAACTCTATCTGATATTACAAAAGGTGGAATAACTACAGTTGTAGGCCTCTTGGGAGCAGATGGAATAACCAGAAACATGGCTTCTCTTCTTGCAAAAGCAAGAGCTTTAGAGCAAGAAGGTATAACTACTTACATATATACCGGTGCTTATGAACTCCCCACCCGCACTTTAACAGGAAGTGTAAGGTCTGATTTAGTTTTAATCGACAAAGTAATAGGTACTGGAGAAATCGCCATTTCAGATCACAGGTCTGCACAGCCAACTATTGAAGACTTGACAAAACTTGCTGCAGAAGCGAGAGTTGGAGGACTTTTAGGGGGTAAACCTGGAATAGTTCACCTGCATGTTGGAGATGGAATAAGAGGATTATCTCCCTTGTTTGAAATAGTAGAAAACACTGAAATACCTATTACACAATTTATTCCTACTCATATAAACAGAATAGGACGTTGTTTGAACAAGGATTAAAATTTATAGAAATGGGTGGCGTAATTGACCTTACTTCTGATATAAAGCCGGACGCCCATACAAAAACTGCTTTAACTCCAAAAGAAGCAATTAAAAAAATCGTAGAAAGCAAATTACCTATAGAAAAAGTTACTATGAGCTCTGATAGCAATGGTAGCATTCCTGTATTTGATGAAAATAAGCGATTGGTTAAGGTTATGGGAGGAAGCGCACAAACTCTATACCGCGATTTAAGAGAAGTTATAGTGGAAGGAATACTGCCAATAGAACAGGCAATTAAAATAATAACAGAAAATGTAGCAAAAGTGTTGAATTTATATCCAAACAAAGGATGTATCAGTGAAAAATCAGACGGGGATATAGTAGTATTAGATGGCAATTTAAATATTCATTCTGTTATTGCAAAAGGAGTATTCATGATAAAAGATAAAAAAATAGTAAAAAAAAGCATGTTTGAAGAATAAAAGAGGCGGTCTCACGCCTCTTAGTCTTTATATTCTTGTAATATCATTTCAGCTATTATCTCCATTGGAATAGACAAATCCATGCTCATCTTTCTCATAATTTTATAAGCTTCGTCTTCGCTTAATCCTTTAGCTTTCATAATATATCCTTTTGCCTTTTCAATCTTTTTCCTCGCTTCAAGTTCATGCTTTAATTTTTGAATTTCCTCTTTCATGTTCCTAAACTTTTTGTAATTTTCTATCACAAATTCAACTGTCGACAAAAGTACCCCTCTATCTACTGGTTTTAATAAATAAGAAAATACAGAATATTTCCCTATTTCATCAAGAAAATCTCTTTGAAGAGTAGAAGTCATCAAAATTACAGGTGCTATGTCATCTTCATTTATAATACGTCCCACTTCATAGCCATTTATATTGGCAAGATTCAAATCCGCTATAACTAAATCAGGAGCGAGAGCGCGACAAAGCCTTATAGCGCTTCCGCCATCTCTCGCTTCATAAACTAGATGTCCATTTGCCAACAAAACATTTTTTATAAACTGCCGTGACAAATCACTGCTGTCAGCTAAAACAATTCGCCATTGGCTCATCGAGACACCTCTAATTTAACTTAGAATTTAGAAAGATATTGATCTAATTCCCACTGAGTAACGTATATTTTGTACTCATCCCATTCTGCTCTTTTAGCCTCCAAAAATTTTGTATACACATGATTGCCTAATGCTTCTTTTATAACTTCATCCTTTTCTAACTCGTTTAAAGCTTCTTCTAAAGAGCCTGGCAGTCTTTCAATTCCTAAGCTTTCTAATTCTTCTTTATTCATATGATATATATTTGCATTTACAGGTGGTGGCGGTGTTATATTATTCTTTATACCATCTAATCCTGCTGCCAATGCAACAGCCAAAGCAAGATAAGGATTGCTGGTTGGATCAGGACTTCTAAGTTCTATCCTTGTAGACTCTCCTCTTTTGGCAGGAATTCGTATTAAAGGGCTTCTGTTTCTTGCAGACCAAGCAATATTTACAGGAGCTTCATAGCCTGAAACTAGTCGCTTATAAGAATTAACAATAGGGTTAGTGATAGCTGTCATAGCTTTTGCATGTTTTATAATTCCTCCTATATAGTTATAACATACTTTACTTAACCCTAGAGGGTCAGAAGGGTCATAAAAAGCATTTTTACCATCTTTTGTTAGTGACATGTTCATATGCATTCCAGACCCTGCAATGCCAAAAACCGGCTTGGGCATAAAGGTAGCGTGCAACCCATGTTTTTGAGCAATAATTCTTACCACCATTTTAAAAGTCATCACATTGTCAGCAGTAATTAACGCATCGTCGTATTTAAAATCTATCTCATGCTGTCCAGGCCCTACCTCGTGATGGGATGCTTCAATTTGAAAGCCTAATTGTTTTAAAGTTGATACCATTTCTTTTCTCGCACTTTCTCCTAAATCTACAGGTGCCATATCAAAATAACTTGCATTATCTTGTGTTACCGTCGTGAAGTTACCTTTTTCATCTGTCAAAAAGAGATAAAACTCACATTCAGGACCTACATTAAACTGATACCCTAATTTTTTTGCTTCTTCTAAATTTCTTTTTAAAACATACCTGGGGTCTCCCTCAAAAGGAGTCCCATCGTAATTGTAAATGTCACATATAAGCCTCGCTTCTACCCCTGAGTTTGTCCTCCATGGAAAGACCACAAAAGTATCAGGGTCTGGTCTTAAATACATGTCCGATTCTTCAATTCTGACAAAACCATCAATTGAAGAACCGTCAAACATAATTTCATTGTTGAGAGCTTTATTTAGTTCTTCTACTGGGATAGAAACATTTTTCATGACCCCAAAGATGTCACTGAATTGAAGATGTACATATTCCACTCCATACTCATTTGCCAGTTTTAAAACATCCTCTTTGCTATATTTTTTACCCATAATCTTCCTCCTCTAATAAATTAAGGGCGCACTCAAATAGGGTGTCACTACCCATTTGAAGACGCCCTTGCCTTCCCTCTAAATCATTATTAAATTTTAACTAAGAAATATTATATCACATTTTTTTTCACAGTGCAATACAGTTTTAATAATTTTTTCTATTTTTTCTCTACTAGTATGTCAATACCATCAATCCAGCCAGAAACTACATTGAAAAGCCATGCTCCAAAAGCACTAACTATAGAAAAAATTATGCCATAAACTATTCCGCCAATGAGGCCGCCAATTATTCCTGCGCCAAAAGCTCCAAAACTGCTTGCAAAAAGTCCACCAAATAAGCCACCAATAAGTCCCAGAATTAGGCCTATCACAATTCCGTAAATTAAAGTAAATTTAAAAACCGATAAAACGGATATTTTTTTAAGTTTATAATTCCACATCTTCACCCCTCCTTTTTTGAAATTATAAAGATTTACGTTATAATTATATTACATTTAAAAATAATTATGCCTGTTTGTAGTTTTAGGGGGGATTTTATGAAAAGTTTTGCAACAGTTATCCCATTTATAAAAAAACACAAGTGGAATTACATAATAGGTATAATTTTTTATTAGCAGTAGACATACTTCAAATGATAGTTCCCCATTTATTAGGTTCAGTAACTGATTTATTTAAAAGTAAAGACTTAACTCCAAAGGTATTGTTAACGTATTCTTTTTGGATAATAGGTATAGCTATTTTGGTATTTGCTTTTAGATTTATTTGGCGTATGAAAATAATGGGGTTGTCAAGGCTTTTGGAAAAAGAGCTAAGAGAAAAACTTTTTTTTTAAATTACTTGAGCTTTCACCACAATATTATAACGAACACAAAACAGGTGATTTAATGGCTCATGCTACAAATGATATCAATGCTGTAAGAATGGCACTAGGACCTGGAATCATAATGTCAGTAGATGCCTCATTTTTAGCTATATCTATAATACTTATAATGATATTTACAATCGAGCCAAAACTTACTATTTTAGCTTTACTGCCCTTACCCGTTATTGCACTAATAGTTACTCGTTTTGGCAAAGTCATTCACTCAAGATTTTTAAAAGTTCAAGAGGCTTTTTCCTCTTTAACAGATAAAGTTCAAGAAAGCATATCTGGCATAAGAGTAATTAAAGCTTTTGTTCAAGAAAAAGAAGAAATAGAAAACTTTAGAAAAGAAAATCTAAAAAATTTTAAGGCAAATATGGATATGATTAAAATCTGGGGATTATTTGACCCTACTGTCCAATTTTTAGCAGCATTAAGTTTTACAATAGCTTTGCTTTATGGGGGAATACAAGTTATAAAAGGAATAATCACTTTAGGTGACTTTGTAGCATTTACCAGCTACTTAGGAATGCTTATCTGGCCTATGATGGCATTTGGCTGGGTGATAAATATTTTTCAGAGAGGCTCTGCTCCATGGAAAGGCTAAATATAATTTTCAATGAAGAACCTGAGATAACAGATAATTACGCTGATCCAAATATTACAACGATTGAAGGAAATATAGAAATAAAAAATCTCACATTTTCTTATAAAAAAGGCCTACCTCCTGTTTTAAAAAATATAAACATAAGCCTTCCAAAAGGAAAAACTCTAGCTATAATAGGCAAAACCGGTAGTGGTAAAAGTACTCTTGTAAATTTACTTGCAAGGCTTTATAAAGTACCGCAAGATACCATATTTATTGATGGGCACGACATCAACGAAATACCCTTAAAAGTTCTAAGACAAAGCATTGGTTTTGTCCCTCAGGACAATTTTATATTTTCAGATACTATAGCCAATAATATAGCCTTTGTCAAGGAAGAATCTCTAGAAAAAATACAAGAATTTGCTACAATGGCAGATGTCCATAAAGATATAATGGATTTTCCGCAGCAATATCAAACAATTGTAGGCGAAAGAGGAGTAACTCTCTCAGGCGGTCAAAAGCAAAGGATAGCTATCGCAAGGGCTTTAATAAAAGAACCAAAAATCCTCATTTTGGACGATAGCCTTTCTGCTGTAGATACAAACACAGAAGAAACCATATTAAACAATTTACGCGAATATATGAAAAATAGAACAACTATAATTGTCTCTCATAGAATCTCTACTATAAAAAACGCTGATGAAATCATAGTATTAGATAATGGGGAAATAGTTGAAAGAGGCACCCATGAAGAGCTTATTAAGTTAAAAGGTCTCTATAACAGTATTTATGAAAAACAGCAAATGGAAGATGCAATATTAAAAGAAGAAGTTTAAGGCGGTGATAAAGGTGGAATATCAGCAAGAAGAAGTAATGACCAAACCTTTCGACATCAAAATAATGAAAAGGCTTTTGACATACGCTAAACCTTACTGGTTATACATTTTTATAGCAGCTGTAAGTATATTCTTAGTAACAGCATCAAACCTTTTACGACCATACCTCGTCCAAAAAGCCATTGATAACTATATAAATAATCCTAACATTCCTAAAGTAGAAGCAATAAATGGCATTACCCATATAGGAATTTTGTATTTAATAATCATAACTGTAGCCTTCATCATAAATTATGGACAGATTTATTTGATTCAATACACAGGTCAAAGAATAATTTTTAACTTAAGGCAACAAATATTTGAACATATACAGAGTTTATCATTATCATTTTTTGATAAAAACCCTGTAGGAAGATTGGTAACACGTGTTACAAACGACACAGACACTTTAAATGAAATGTACACAAGTGTCATAGCAAATCTTTTTAACGACATCTTTATAATATTAGGAATAATCATTGCCATGGTAAGTTATAATGTAAAACTTGCATTAATCAGCCTCTCTACTACTCCGTTAATTATTGGAGGAATGTACATATACAGAAAATTAGCTTCGCAAGCTTATAGACTTGTAAGAGTTCGCCTTGCCAGAATAAATGCTTTTCTTTCAGAACACATAAATGGAATGAAAATTGTACAACTTTTTGTAACAGAACATAAAAAAAGCAAAGAATTTGAAAAAATAAATAAAGATTATTATAACGCTAACATGAGGCAGCTTACAATTTTTGCAATATTTCGTCCTTTTATGGACGTAATATATTCTTTAACTCTGGCTCTTCTGATCTGGTATGGTGGAAAAGATATAATATCTCACAAAATTGAATTTGGCGTACTTTACGCTTTTGTAAATTATCTGCAACAAATGTTTCACCCAATTTTTGATATATCAGAAAAATATGATATACTTCAATCGGCAATGGCTTCAGCAGAAAGAATTTTTATACTTTTAGATACAAAAGAACAAATAAAGGACCCTGAAGAACCTATTCCTCTAGAAGACATACAAGGAAAAATAGAATTTAAAAATGTCTGGTTTTCTTACAACGGAAAAGACTGGGTATTAAAAGATGTAAATTTTGTAGTCAATCCTGGCGAAACAGTAGCACTTGTAGGGGCAACTGGTGCAGGAAAAAGCTCTATAATAAGCCTTTTAAGTCGATTTTATGACATACAAAAAGGAGAAATTTTAATTGACGGAATTGACATAAGAAAAGTAAGGCAACAAGATTTGAGAAAACATATAGCTGTTGTATTGCAGGATGTCTTTCTTTTTACGGGAGATATTAAATCAAACATAAGACTAAGCAACAAAAGCATAACAGACAACGACATTTACACGGTAGCAAGATATGTAAATGCTCATCATTTCATAAAAAAACTTCCAGAAGGCTATGAGTCAAAAGTAACCGAAAGAGGCTCTACTTTGTCAGCCGGTCAAAGACAACTTTTAGCTTTTGCAAGAGCTTTGGCCTTTAACCCTAAAATACTCGTACTGGACGAGGCAACAGCAAATATCGACACAGAGACAGAAATGCTCATACAGGATGCTTTAAAAAAGCTCACAAGAGGTCGCACTACTATTGCAATAGCCCATAGATTATCAACCATACAGCATGCAGATAAAATAATTGTACTTCACAAAGGACGTATCAGAGAAATGGGCACTCACAACGAACTTTTGCAGAAAAAAGGCTTATACTACAATTTATATATGCTGCAGTACAAAGACCAATTAGTAGAAAGAAAAGCTAACTAGAATACTAAAATTTAAGATGGACATACTATTTGAGGTGATAGTATGAGAAAATACTCTAAAATAGTATGTACCATTTTTATTTTTGTTGCTTTTATTTAACTTGTCAGGTTGTAAAAATAAACAACAAAATAAACCTCAAAAAAAGCCTCAAACAAGTCAAAAAACAGAAGTACCAAAAGAAACTATCTAAAATAAGAAAAAGATATAGAAAAAATAATAAAAGAAGCACAGAAAATAAAGGAAAATCCGCAAACTGATCAGGAAAAACAAAGTGATAAAGAAAAAAAAGATAAAAAGGAAGAGGATAAAAAAGCACTAAAGAAAACTCCTGAAGATAAATCTTGGGAAGAAATTAACAAAGCAATAAAAAATATTCATACAGATTGGAACTCATTAACTCCTTTAGTTATCAAAAAAGGAGCAAACTTAAATCTAATAAATAGTATGAGTGCTGCTATAAATGACCTTACCGTTGTAGCAGATAAAAAATCAAAAATTGATGTTTTAATATATGCAAATAATGTGTATAAATATATTCCTGATTTAGAAGACCTCTTTCAAACAGATACACCTACTGACATAAAAAGATTAAAATTTTACGCTCAAGATATCGCTTTTAAAAGCGAAGTACAAAAGTGGGAAGAAATTTCAAAAGATTTGATAGATATAAATTCTGTGTGGCAAACCTTAAAGCCAAAACTTCCTAAAGAAGCAAAAAATCCAGCTGACAAATTTGAAGTAGGAGTTACCGAATTACAAAAAGCAATAAAATCTCAAAATAAAGTTTTAACTAAAATAAAGACAGAAGTACTTCTACAAGATATAAAATCTCTTGAAAAATCTGCAAAGTCTAAAAAGTAATAACTACTTTTTAGGCTTTTTGTTCATCTGTAATCCTTATTTTATTGACTTCATATAATAATAATGATATATTTTAAATTAAATAAACCTGCTTTAATCCAGCATATAAATGAAATATTGTCATAATCTTAGAACTTTAGAGGAGGATAATAATGGGAGTTAATGTAGCAATTGTAGGAGCTACCGGAATGGTAGGTAGGACTTTTCTTAAGGTAATGGAAGATAGAAATTTCCCAGTTGACAAACTTTACTTATTTGCTTCTTCCAAATCTGCGGGTCAAAAGATCACATTTAGAGGTAATGAATACATTGTAGAAGAACTTACTGAAGAAAGTTTTAAAAGAGACATTCAAATAGCTCTTTTTTCTGCTGGTGCAACTATAAGCAAGCAATTCGCTCCAATAGCTGCTTCTCATGGCGTAGTCGTAATTGACAATTCCAGCGCTTGGAGAATGGATGAAAATGTACCTTTGGTTGTCCCTGAAGTAAATCCCCAAGACATTTCATGGCACAAAGGAATAATAGCAAATCCCAATTGCTCTACCATTCAAATGGTAGTTCCTTTAAAGCCTCTTCACGACAAATATAAAATAAAAAGAATAGTGGTATCCACCTATCAAGCAGTGTCTGGAGCAGGTAAAAAAGGTGTAGATGACCTTGAAAGAAGTTTAAGAGGAGAACCATGTCAAGTATTTCCTCATCCTATTGCAAACAACTGCATTCCTCACATTGATTCTTTCGCATCAAATGGATATACAAAGGAAGAACTAAAGATGATAAACGAAACCAAGAAAATCATGGGAGATAGTTCAATAAAGGTATGTCCTACAACAGTAAGAGTACCTGTTGCAAACTCTCACAGTGAATCTGTCAATGTAGAATTTGCAAGGCCTTATGAAATGGAAGAATTAATAGAGGTCTTAAAACATGCTCCAGGAGTTGTTGTACAAGACGATCCTCAAAATAATATTTATCCTCTTGCAACTTATGCCACAGGAAAAGATGAAGTTTTTGTAGGTAGAATAAGACGAGATGAGACAGTTTACAGCGGTCTTAATATGTGGATTGTAGCTGACAACATAAGAAAAGGGGCAGCTACAAACGCCGTTCAAATAGCAGAACTTTTAATTAAAAATATGTGAAAGGAGAATAATTATGCCTGTTTTTAAAGGGTCAGGTGTCGCTATTGTTACTCCATTTAATGAAGAGGGCGTAAATTTTGAAAAACTTGGCGAGCTTATTGAATGGCATATCAAAGAAGGAACTGATGCAATCATCATATGTGGTACCACTGGTGAAGCCTCTACAATGACACAAGAAGAGCAACAAGCGGCAATTAAATTTACCGTTGAAAAAGTTGCCGGAAGAATACCAGTAATTGCAGGGACCGGTTCTAACAATACAGCCCATGCCGTTGAAATGAGTGAATATGCTCAATCTGCAGGTGCTGATGCTCTTTTAGTTATAACACCATATTACAACAAAACAACACAAAAGGGATTAGTGGCTCATTTTACTGAAATAGCAAGACACGTAGATATACCTATTATTATCTATAATGTCCCAAGCAGGACATCTCTTAATATGTTGCCAGAAACTTATCTTGAATTAAGTAAACATGTAGACAACGTAGTTGGGGTAAAAGAAGCCAGTGGTGACATTGTACAAGTAGCTGAAATTGCCCGTATTATGGGTAAATCTTTCGAAATATACTCAGGAAATGACGACCAAGTAATACCAATAATGTCTTTAGGGGGCTTAGGCGTAATATCTGTCACGGCAAATATAATCCCGGCAAAAATACATGAGATGACAACCGCTTATTTAAATGGGGACATTGAAAAGGCAAGAAACATGCAATTAGAACTTAACCCTCTGAATAAAGCACTTTTCGTAGAAACAAACCCTATTCCTGTAAAAACTGCTATGAACTTAATGGGATTCAACGTAGGACCTTTGCGCCTCCCACTTGTTGAAATGAGCGATAAAAACTTAGAATATCTGAAATCTGTTCTTTCAAAATACGGTTTATTGAAGGAGGCAAATTAATGATTAGAATAATAATTCACGGCTGTAACGGAAAAATGGGAAAAGTCGTAGCAAAGTTAGCAGCAGAAAGTCCCGATTTTAAAATAGTAGCAGGAGTAGATAAAAACATCTCTCCTCTTGACTTTCCTGTTTACAGCGATTTAAAAGATGTAAAAGAAGAAGCGGATGTAGTAATTGACTTTTCATACCATGAAGCTGTACCTAATTTAGTAAAAGCCGCTCTACAAAAGAAACTTCCTGTAGTCATTGCCACAACAGGACTCAGTGAAGAAGAATTAAATGTCATAAAACATGCATCAAAAGAAATACCAATTTTCAAATCTGCAAATATGTCCCTTGGAGTGAATATTCTTATAAACCTTGTAAAAGAAGCTGCAAAAATATTGCAGCAAGATTTTGACATAGAAATAATAGAGAAACATCACAATATGAAAAAAGATGCTCCAAGTGGCACTGCGTTAATGATTGCAGATAGCATAAACCAAGTACTAAATGACAAAAAAGAATACGTGTATGGACGCCATACTAAAACTGAACAGAGAAAAACGAATGAATTAGGGATACATGCAGTAAGGGGAGGCACAATTGTGGTGAGCACCAAGTAATTTTTGCTGGTCACGATGAAGTAATCACCATAAGTCACTCTGCCCAATCCCGCGAAATTTTTGGCTATGGCGCCCTACATGCTGCAAAATTCATAGTAGGTCAAAAACCTGGGTTATACAGCATGGAAGACCTTGTAAAGAAAGGATGATAGTATTTGAGTACAAATGATAATTTAACAAATCCTTATGAAATCGCAAGATACATTAAAGAGGCAAAAAAGTCAACGCCCGTTAGAGCTTACATACAAGGAATATAGAAATTAAAGAAACCGAAGAATTAGAAGTATATGGCTGTGATAACTTTAAAGTTATTTTTGGAGAACTAGATGTCGTTGAAAAATTGATTGAGGCAAACAAAGATAAAATAAAACATTATCATCTAGAGTATGATCGCAGAAACTCTGCAATTCCTTTACTGGATATTAAGCATCTTGACGCGAGAATAGAACCAGGGGCAATAATTAGAGATAAAGTCAAAATAGGCAAAAATGCTGTGATTATGATGGGAGCAGTGATAAATATAGGTGCAGAAATTGGTGAAAATTCTATGATAGACATGAACGCGGTGATAGGAGCGAGAGGAATCATAGGCAAAAACGTCCATGTAGGAGCTGGAGCTGTAATAGCAGGTGTATTGGAACCTCCTAGCAGCGTGCCGGTCGTACTTGAAGATAACGTACTTGTCGGAGCAAATGCAGTCATATTAGAAGGAGTAAGAGTAGGCCATGGCGCTGTTGTAGCAGCAGGTTCAGTGGTGACAGAAGATGTACCACCTAACACAGTAGTCGCAGGAGTTCCAGCTAAAATTGTAAAAGTAGTAGATGACAAAACTCGTGAAAAAACAAAACTCATGGAAGACTTAAGAGGTTAATTAAAACACCCGATTTTTCGGGTGTTTTAGTATTCTATACCGTATCTTGCTGGTATTCCCTTTTCAAATGGATGTTTAATTGCTTTCATTTCTGTAACCAAATCGGCCCTTTCAATAATTTCTTGAGGAGCACTTCTACCTGTCAAAACAAGTTCCATCTCTTTAGGTTTCATATCTATTAATTTTAACACATCCTCTACAGCGTACATCTTGCTATGTATTGCCGCCATTATCTCATCTAAAATAAGAACATCACATTTTTTGTTTTTAAGCACATCTACTACAAAGTCATAGGCTTTTTTCATGTCTTCCGCGAGGATTTTTTTCTCTTCTTCCGTCAATGTCCAAAAAAATTTATTTGTGGACTGAAACCTAAAAACCTTAAAATTTTCAATATTTTTAAGTGTATGAAGTTCTCCTGTATCTGCTCCTTTTAAAAATTGTACCATATATACTTTAAATCCTCTTCCCACTGCCCTTATGCCAAGACCAATAGAAGCGGTAGTCTTCCCCTTGCCGTCTCCAGTATAAACTTGTATAAGTCCTCTTTCCAAAATTCATTCCTCCTTTTGACCTCCGTTACTCCCATTCTAACTCTTTTGCAATTCTTTTTCAACCACTTCCATTCTTGTAATAGAAACCTCATAAGCTACCTTTGTAGCCACTTCATCGCCCAGTTTTTTCTGGTATTCCCTACTCTGTACTCTTCCCCACAAGCGTATACGATCCCCTATTTCCAACTTCTCAGAAAACCTCGCATTTCTCCCCCACGCTATAACAGGTATGTAATCAGATTTGTTATAAGGCCTATTTACAGCAATTAATAAATCGGTTATTTCTCTTCCTAAAGGAGTAGTTCTATAAACAGGTTTTTTACAAATAAAGCCATCCAAAAAAATTTCATTCGGATTTTTTACTATTTCCTCTTCCGACAATGCCATTATATCTCGAGCAAATATGGTTAAAATCAACTTATTTTTCCCCTCTTCTGGTGATTTCCTATTGTAAGACCTTAATTGCCCCTCAATCTTTATCCTTGTACCAACCTCTAAATTCATACCTTCGAATAAACGGTTAGAAATAGTGACAGGAAGATAATCTTTCGTCTCACTCAATCTTGGAACTTCCAAAATAAAATTAAAAAAATTTTTCCCCATATAGTTGATGGCTATACTCTAAATCAGTAAAAATTCTCCCCACCACTACAACTACGTTGTTCTCCAAAAAGTTGCCTGCCATGTGTTCACTCTCCCCTTCCCCTTATGTATCTTCTAAAAATATATATTAAAATTAGAAAGCATTTATGACAGGTAGTAAAAGTAATTTCTAAAATTAATTTTTAAAAAATTGCCACTGTCCACTATCTTTAAAGGTTTTAACTACATTTTGTATATCTTTTATTTCATTTCCTAAAATCAATAATACAGTTATTACAAACAATGAGTCATATATATTATACTGTTCAGAAACTTTTATTTCAACAGGTATTTCCAATGGCTCTATCAATTTACCCTTTAAATTAAAAAAAGCCCTTTGTACGCAATAATTAAATTCATAGCCCTCTTCTTCATAAGATATTGAAGAAGCAGTAATGGAAGATTTTGGATTTAAACCGCATGTAATAAGGGTAGAATTTATTCCTTTTGAAAAGAGTTTATTTGATAGCTCATCATCTCCATTTGTTATTATAATGCTGCTTGGAAAGCTATAAATATAATTTTTAAACTTGTTAAAATCTTCCTCGTTTAAAATATCAGAAATAATCAAAATATCTGCTCTCTCGTTATAATTTTTTAACTGTCCTATTACTGCTTCTTTAGAATTTACGCAGTAGGATAAAAATCTTATAAGCAAACTTTTTTCCGAACTTCCTCCTACAAAAATATATACCATATGATCAGCTCCTATTTTTAGTACTATTCTTATTCTTTTACAAAAGTAAAATTTTATAATGTAAAATACATGCAATATAGAAAGGCAGGACGCCTTTCTATATTGCAAACCAGTGGTTCCCTATGACATTAGTAACTGTCCTTGTCCATATCCACCAAGAAGTTGAAGTAGCCGGATTGAAAAAGTATAGTGCTCCACCCGTTGGGTCCCATCCAGCTAAAGCTAAATCTGCCGCTTTAAAAGCTGTAAGGTCAGGCTCGTGATTGAAAAACTCGCCATTTGTTATAGACTCAAAAGCATCTGACTGATATATAACTCCTGCTACAGTATCTGGGAAAATATTACTTTTTACTCTATTCAAAATTACCGCACCTACAGCTACTTGGCCTTCCAAGCTTTCTCCTCGAGCTTCAGCATAAATCATTTTTGCAATTAAATATCTATCAGCAAGATAATTGTAATAAGCAGTGTTTACGTTTACTGGCACAACTAATTTTTCACCGGGATATATCAAATCACTCCATTTTCCATTTACCTCTTTTAGGCTATTTACATCACTTCCATACCATTTAGCTATTAAATATAGCGACTCACCTTTTGAAACAACGTGGATTTTGTCGTAAGCGTATGCCGAAGTAATTCCTCCAAAAATCATAATAAAAATCATTAAAGATAGTAGAGTAATTTTCAAAATTTTATTTTTCATCGCGGATTTCCTCCTTTCTATTCCGTTACCGTAATAGCAGGAGTTAATTCGATTACAATTATAAACTTTTGTATCAATCCTGTCACCCTTCATATTTCCTGATAATTCACTATTAATTAAAAATATCTCTATGATGATATATTATACTGATATATTCTTAGTTATACTAATCTATAAGTGGTTTCCATTTTTTCTAAAATTATCTTCAAGAATACTTTCCAAAAAGTTGTTAATATAATCGATTATTTCCTTTTTAAGTAACATTCCTTTAATCCCCTTTTCTTTTAATTCATGATATTTCATAGCAATAAATTCATAAAAATCATATTTATCGATTTTCTTTTCTTTTTCAGGAGAAATGATTAAAAATTTATCAAAGACTAATCTGTCGCTTCTATCGTCCCAACCCAGTCCCAAATAACTACGGTTTAACAAAGTAAGATCAATTTTTAAAAAATTCCTCTTTGCCACGTAATTCATTAAAAAAGCTTTAGAACAAATCAATTGAAGGAGGGATTTCAACTCCCCAATATTTCCTTCATATTGCAAAGACAAAAGCAAAGAAATTACTTCCGGATGTACCACAATATTTAAGTTTAGCCGTTTGGCTTCTTCTTTAAAAAGGTAAATAATTATCTCAATTTTTTCATTTAAAGGTCTTTCCTCAAAAGATGGCAATTGGATGATAATTGGTATCCGTCTCATAAAAGTTTTTAAAAGAAAAGAATCGGGTTTTTCTGTAGTGGCTGCTATAATCATTAAGTTAGCCTTTCTTTCAGCAGTATCTCCCAATCTTCGATATACTCCTTTGTCAATAAGGTAAAAGAGCATTTCTTGACCTTCTGGAGGCAGCCTGTGTACTTCGTCAAGGAATAGTATCCCTTTATCGGCTTTTTCTACTAAACCTATTTTATCCGTATCTGCCCTGTATAGGCTCCTTTTACATGACCAAACAAATGAGACATAAGAAGTTGAGGATTATTATAATAATCCGCACAGTTTAAGACTTCAAATGGCCCTTCCCTACCATTTTGAAGGCTAAATTTGTGCATCATCTCTGCGAAAAAAGATTTACCAGAACCCGGTGGTCCTATGATAAGGGTGTGAAGCCCATAAGGAGGATATAATACAGCTGCTTTGGCCTGCTCTATCTGCCCTTTGAGACTACCATCATGTCCTATTATATTTTCAAAAGTACATTCTTTTTCTTCCTTTAAGTGCAAAAAATCAATCAAGTCTTTTAAAAGCATTTCTTCCTTAACGTTTTCTTCTAAAAAATAAGCTAATCTATTTTTTTCAATATAATATACAGGTTTTGAAATAATTTTAACTATTTTTCCTTCTTTTACAAGACGATTTAAAATAAAAGATACATTGGGTCGAGCTATTTTTAAGAGTTGCGCTACTTCTTCTGTAGTAACCCCACCTTTTCTACTTATCAGAAAATCTTGAAGGTTAAACTCTCTACTTTTTTCTAAAATGATATTATAAATTTTTTCTTTATTAGTCATATAAAACACCACTTTCTTGCTTAATAACCTCCTACCAAAAGGCAGGAGGTTATATATAATTGTTGGCAGCCCGGCTGTCATAGCAAGATTATTGCTTTAGACCCGTGGCTTTGCGTCCCCGCCTTTCGACGAGTTTGCCTTTTTCAACAAAGTCTATTTAATTTCTCATATTACTATTTCGATATAAATAAGGAATTTCCTTCTATTCTTAAAAAGATCTTTTCTACATATTTCGCTAAATTTATACTAATTTTTACCCGCTTTTTGTTCTAAGTTTTACTATCTTTCTGAACACTCATCCTTTAATTTTAGAAATTTTATAACAAAATCGTAAAATTAAGGTAAATATGGAGCTTTATAATTATTTTTTAAGCACTTCAATCTTGTTATTACATCCTTTTATGATGTTATTTGCATAAGACAGATCAAATGCATTGCCTATTTCTTCGATTCAATGTGTAAATACTTTTTCAAGTATATTATCTTTGGCAAAAATTAATTGAGTATAAAAAACTGTATAAAAAATTATACACATTAAAAATTTTTATAAATTTTGGCTATATACAGTGAATTGGTACAAAACTTGCTTAAATATTATTGTAGAAAATAAATTTTACAAAAAGAAATAATCGGCAAAAACCCACTTAGCGACTAGAAGGGCTGGCTTAAGTTTTAAAAAATATTAATTTTTGAGGAGGTAACAAAAATGAAGAGTCGACAAATGTTAAATGTTTTACTGACCCTTATTTTAGTTGTAGTGTTGATGTCGCTAAGTGACCAGGCTCAGCCCAACTTAACAAATTTGCCCATTTTCTTCCCAACAAAAAATTACTTACCTCAAATTCAAAATTTTTGATGAATGACTTTAACAAAATTAAGGTTTTTGGCCTTTTAGAAGCAAGAATTGCCGAAAGTGAAGAATCCCCTGTTATAATTACCTTCAGCAAAAACATAGAACAAATAAACGTTTCATCATCACTTCATGGGTCTCATTACAGCGATATTTGGACATTTAATGTGACAGACACCTCACATCCTATAGAAATAACTTTCATAATACCTGATTGGGCAAACTCTAGTTCTGATTTCGATATATACCTCTCTATGACCTTACTAATACTCTTATCAAAAGTTCAGCTAGAACATAAAGGCAAGAAGCAATAACATATATTCCAACACATGGAGGAACTTATTGTCAAAGTATATTCATATTTATTACTTTAAATTCAAATGTTCAGGAATGGTATAAAAATTAAACTTCCGTATAGGTAAACAAACTTAAAGTTTTTTAGCTCTTTAAGTGGTA
>NZ_BAZY01000014.1 GCF_001310975.1 Thermoanaerobacter thermocopriae JCM 7501 | reverse complement strand
AATATATTTTTTATTTTTTTATTGCTTTTTATTCGGCTACTTCTCTGGCTTTTTCTAAAAAGTATTTAGCATTACTCACATCGTTATCCTCAATATAAAGCAATGCCAGTTCTATATAGACCTTTAAAGCTTCTTTTCTATTACCCATATTTTGGAGAATGTTTGCCAGCTTTTTATATGTTTCTATGATAGCCTGTTTGTTTCCTAATTTCTTATATACCTCTACTAAAAGATAACTGCCTTTTACTATATATTCCATATCTTTGTTTCTGTAAGATATTTCAAGCCCTTCTTCCAATGAAGAAAGCGCTTCCTTATATAGACCCATTTTTATATAAAGATTTGCCTTTTCAATAAGAGTATGGGACAGTAAATTTTTATCTTCTTTGCGCCTGATCCTTTCAGCTTTATTGAAATATTCCAGTGATTTTTCAAAATCATTTTTTCCCATATAAATTTCTCCAATGTTCGTATAAAGAAACCCCAATAAAGGATTATCATCATCTTTTATTTCTTCGACTAGTCCTTTAAATATTTCTAAAGCCTTATCATATTCTTTCATGTCTCTATAGGAGTTTGCTTCTATTGATTTTGCATATACATAGTGCTCAAAATCTTTTTCTTTATCTAGTACAGATAAACATTTCTCAATATAATCAATTGAAAGCGCTGGTTTGCCAATACATCTGTAACACAAGGCGTTGTTATAACTTGCTTTGATTTTTATTTCAATATCATTCACCTCTTCTGCACATTCTAAAGCCCTTTGAAAATACATTATCGCTTCAGAATACTCTAATAAGGCTACTTTACAAGCTCCCAACATGTTGTAGACGTAGGGCAGTTGTTCCTTTATGTTGTTGAGTAATAATATATCCAGGGCCTGTGGTAATCGATAAAAGCATCCTGATAATGTTGATTTTTATACATCACATCTCCTATTTTTATGTAAGCTAAAGCAGTCACTCTTTTTAACTTGTATTCATCTGCAATTTCAAATATTTCTTTTAGTTTCTCCAAATTTTCTATAGTATTAATCCGACTTAATTTCTGAATACAGTAATACTCCGCCTCTTCTGCAGGGGTCATTAAAAGATAGTCACCATCTATGTTTAAGTCAACGCCAAGTTCTTGAGCTTTTTTATTAAATTTTTCTGCGATGATAGAAGCAGTTTCTCTGCTCATAGTAGTTCGATTGCCTTCAATCATGCTTATAAAACCTCTTGTGATATTTTCAGCCTGCAGCTCTCTTTGCTTCATTTTAAGCATTTTCCTTATTTTTTTGACTCTTTCTCCAGGCGTTAGAAATTCCATAAGCTTCAGTACCTCCTATTGTGAAATAAAAATATCATTTTTAAATTGCCTTTTATCTCATTATAATATCTTCTTCCCTTGATATCAAGGCAATATTCGGCTTTCAAAGACAAAATTAAGTCCCTGTTTCCTACCTTCAAAAACAGGGACTTACATATCCTTAGATAGCATATTAATAAAAAGCATATTCTCTTTTTTTCTTAACAACCAGCATGGCATACTGGAAGGTTACTATAGAAATTATGGCAATCAATACTGTATAGACTACTAGTCCTACAAAACTTCCAATAAAATTACCGCCATTAATTAGGCTCTCAAGTGCTTTTACTCCCCAAGTCATAGGCAATATATTAGAAAAAGCTCGTAGTGAAGCTGGCATGGTACTCCAGGGTATGACTATTCCTGAAAAGAATAAAATAAGATATTCTAGAATAGATGTCGTTGCTCCTACCCGTTTAAAAATCATCCCCAAAGATGCTATGAAAAATCCAAAGGCATAAAGAGTAAGGATTATCAACATACCGATAACTACTACCATCGCAGTTACTCTCCATGATGAGGACATATAGCTTAAGTCAGGCTTAAACACCACATAGAGTATGCCACCAACCACAAGAGTCTGAATCAGAGTAAACAGGCAATGCACAATATTGCGAGCAATCAAAATATGAATAAATGGGGTCTTGGTTATAGATATGCGTTCCAGCGTTCCCAAGTATCGTTCCTCTGCAAGATGACTTGTGGCATCAGATAACGCAGATGGGGTAAAAAGCCACAGCAGTAATCCAACAAAAGCTACTGCCTGCCCACTCTGCGTAAACAAGGAATTTACTGCCCAGTAGAGCCCACTCAAAAAAATAGCAGTTGAAATAAGTCCAACAATATAGTTGAATAAGTATCGCTTTAGGTCAAAGTAAAAGTTAAAAAACTCAGCTTTAATTGCTTTCACTACACTCACCATATAACCTCCTAAAAATCGCCTCAAAATCCGGACTTTTTTTCTCCAAGTTTAACACTTCAAAATCAGGGTCGGAAAAAACCGAATAAAACAATTCCTTTTGACCCAGCCGTAAGGTTGTTTTTAAAGTAACATCCGATAAAATTTCAAATTGAAGTTCGTATTTACGCAACTTTTCCCTTGCTTTTGCAGAATTCCGCAAATATAAAATATATTCTTCTTCTTTGCTCAAGTTTTTAAGGTCCTCAGTTTTACCCTCTAAAATCACTTTTCCCTCTTTGAGCCATAAAACTTTATTAGTAACCTTTTCTACAAAGTCCATTCTATGACTGGCAATTATGACAGTTTTCCCCATCTCTTTTACCCAGCTTTTTATAGATTCAGTGAGTTCGGCAGCAGCAAGCACATCAAGACCGGAAAGAGGTTCATCTAAAAATACCACTTCCGGATCATTTATAAGGCAGGTAGCAATTGCAAGTTTTTTTCTCATTCCTGCTGAATATGTGAATACATACTGGTCCTTAACTTCATACAGATCCAGTTTTTTTAAAAGTTCTTCGCATCTCCTCCTGGCAACAGAAGATGGAACCTGATTAAGATATGCAAAGTAGAGAATATTAGCTTCTCCGGTTAAGTAATGATATACATTTTGCGTGCCTTCCCAGAGAAAAGAAAATCGTCCTATTATTATCTCAGGCTTTTTTAGGAGGGATACTCCTTTGTACAGGATGTCTCCTTGGTCAGGAATTTGCAAAGTTGCAATCTGCTTTATCAAAGTGGTCTTGCCAGCCCCATTTGGCCCCAAAATCCCCAGTACGTCACCACGCTCAACAAAAAAGCTAATATTGTCATTTGCCTTAATCTGATGGCTACCTCTCTTATACACTTTTGTCAAATTTCGCACTTCCAACAGCATAACTTCACTTACTCCTTACTGTTATCTTTTAAACTAGAAACACTTAACTTCTCTATTACTCTTTCATAGATACTTGCTTTTGTCGGCAACCATTTGTAAGTTGCTTCAATGCTATATTTTGAATCCTTTCATACAGCTTCCTCTACTGCTTCTTTCTCATCAATCCCATAATTATACATATAATAGAAATATCCTCTCTTTTCTAATAGCTCATCCAATGTGCCTCTTTCAATGATTTCTCCATCTCTCATTACAAATATTTCATCATACCTTTTAAGTATCTCCGGGTGCAATTTATGGGTTACAGCAAGCACTGTCGCATCTAAATTTATAAGCGTCCTCTCTATATCACTTGCTGTAACTTTATCTAAAGCCGCCGTAGCTTCGTCTATCAGCAGTATTTCCGCTTTCTTGATTAGTGCTCTTGCAATTGCTATCCTCTGTCTCTCTCCTCCTGATAGCTCTACTTCCCCTTCTCCTATTTCTGTGTCAAGTCCTTTAGGGAGTTTTTCAACAACTTGGATCAAACCGGATTGTCTCAAGGCCTCGTTTATCTCCTCTTCACTACATTCACTATACAGACAAATGTTATTCTTTAATGTGTCGCTAAACATAAAGACATTCTGCTGTATAATACTAACTTTCCTGTAATAGGAAGCAGGGTCAAATTCTCTTATATCTATTCCATCAATGAGCACTTGCCCATCATAATCTGTAATGTGATTTAATAGCACTCTAAGTAGCGTGGTCTTTCCACATCCACTTTCTCCAACTAATGTATACTTTTTGCCTTTATCAAGCTTTATGTTTATGTTTGACAAAGCATTCCTCTTACCATCATAAGAAAAGGTTAGGTTCTTGATTTCTATGGAATTTCTAAATTCAAAAGGTTTATCTCCCTGTGAGACTTCCTCTTTGCTTACGTCTATTATTTCTTTTTGGATTTTATCTGCTATTTTTTCAACAGATTTTATCTTTGTAGCATATACAGATGCAGAAATTAAAGGATTCACTATGTAGTTCATAAGCTGTACAGCAGCAATCATAGAACCTACTGTGATGTAGCCTCTTAAAACCAAATATGTGGCTACTAGAATATTCACAAAAAACATTGCAAACCCTGACACAATAGATAAAGCTCCTTGAAATCCTTGAAATGCATCGGATTTATACCCTGCCATTTCTGCATCTTTGTTATCTTTTAATGCCATATTGAGAATTTTATTCTCAATGTTAAAAGCTTTTATTACTTCAAATCCCTGAGCCATCTCTTTTATCCTGGTGGTAAACCTTTCAAGCTTTTTAAGGTACTGCCCCTTTAGTTCCTGATTTATTTTTGTGAAAAACTGAGGCACAATCACTGGAACCCAGCCAAAAATGAAAATGACTATAGTGAGATAAACGTTTATTCGAAGTATCAAATATAAAGACACAACAAATAGTAAAATGTTTTCCATAATGCTAATCAGACTTGTTAAGTAATTATTCTCTATCATCCTCACATCATTGCTAAGTAAAGATATCAATTCTGAACTTGTGATTTTTCTTCTTCTAGAGTTTATGAAGCTTTCTATAATGGATTGTTTGTAGTCTATCAGCACTTTCTTGTTAAAAGCTGCCGAAGCTGCCTTTGACAAGGTTTCAGCTGTAAATACTGCTATTAAAAACCCTACTGAATACCATATTAAAGCAGAAATACTGTAATTTAAATTTCCAACTGATGTGTCAACAATTATTTTAAAAAGTATCGCCTGTAAGGCTTTAAGGGCTGATACAAAAATTATAAGTATAGCGTTTACCAGAATTAAAAACTTATACTTTAAGATGTATTTCTTTATCGTCTCCCTTTATATACCCTCCCTGGAATAAAGTTGCAATATCAAATTAAACTTTCCCTTTTAAATTAAGACAACTCGTTTTTTATACAAGCTGAAGTTGCGCCATATATGTCAGTATCCCAAACAAAAAAGTGAATATCATCAATAAAGCCACAACTTTTTCAATTTTATCCTAACATTCTTATCTCTCTCAGTAAAATAGCAAAAATGTCTATAAATTTTCCTGATATTTCATTTTGGTGAACTTATCCATACTTTCCTCCATTTTTCTCATTTCTTCATATATCGCCAGTGAAAAATTTTAATTTTGTAACTGTAAGTTACAATTTCAACTACAACCCAAATGTAAAAGCCATCTATACTTATATTGACATCTTCTTACACCAAACACTCCATCTCTTTAGAAATTCTATTTAAATCTATCACTTCATCCGCTATATTTAAAAACTCTTGATTATGAGTAACAATTAAAATTATTTTTTCCTTCTTGAGTGCTGTTAACATCGACTTTAATTTCTCAATACTAACAACATCTAAGGCAGACGTGGGCTCATCTAACACTATAATATCGGGATCTTTTAAAAATGCCCTGGCAATTGCTATCTTTAATTTTTCTCCTCCTGAAATATTGCTGGAGGCTTCATTTAGTTTCGTATTTAATCCTTCATGAAATTTATCTATATTTACATTTAAATCTTTTAGCAGTTTATCAATAGTTTTATAATCGTAAACCTCCACCCCATATATTAAGTTATTGATAATTGTGTCATTAACTAATTTTGGTTCCTGTTCTGTGACTCCAATAATTTTCCTTCTTATATAATACATGTCTAGTTCCTTAAAAATATTATCTTTGCTGTAAAATCGTAAATTACTTTGAAATCTTTATTTTGCAATAGAAGGTCAATATAATTACCTGTAATGTAAGGCACTATAATTGACATGAGCCATCCAATGATACTAAAAAACAGAAATACTATCAGGGAGCTTTTGTACTTAAATATGAATTTTTTAACAAAGTTAAATATTTTCATATTGATCAACTCTCTTGAATTTTTTAGAAATTACTTCTCTTTTTTAAAGATTTAATTAATTCAACTGTCTCTTGCTTCAATATTTCTGCTCTTACTTCTGGATAGCCAGCATTTGTATCTGGAACGTCTAATTCTATGTCCGGTTTTACACCTTCTATAAAAAATGAACCCCCGTCTCGGTTTAAAATTGTGCCGGTTTCAAATATCACAATCAATCCACTGTTGGGAAGTCTCATATATGAGGGAAGTGAACCATGGCCTAAAGTACTTCTTCCCACTAATGTAGCAAAACCTGTTTCTTTACAAAACATGGCAAATTCTGTGGCTGCAGAACCAGTCGCTCTGTCTATTATTAGAAATATCTTCCCTTTGAAATTTACATATTCATTTGATTTGAACAACTTTTCTATATACTTTTCATCTTGTTTAGATACATCTTCTTTAAATTCAAAGATTGTAAAATCTTCTTTCATCTCTCTGAAAGTTTATCGTATACAAGACTCTTTCTGAATTTATCTTCGTCATAAAATATTCCATATCTCCCGAAAATTTTTTTCGTATAATTCCCCTTTCGCGATAACAAATAAAAATATGTACTTTTATCATTAGAATTTTCTAAATATTCTAACCCCATTTCTCCTATCAGTGGAGCTACTATAGCATCTATCCAGTATTCTGAGGAACCTCCTACATTTCCACTAATGTCTATAATTAAATAAGGATAATCTTTGATAGTTTTTAAAAAGTTGTATATTTCTTTTTTCTCTTCCCGATAATTTTTACTGTTCTGATCTTTATCTATCAAAAAAGAATTAACTCTTAAATACGTTATTTTATCCTCTTCTAAAATTTCTGTTTTTATATTTTTCTGTCCTCTCCTTGTTTGAACAAAAAGGCTACTATTATAATTGTGATTTACACTTCCTAGCAATTTACTCCATTTTTCATAATTTTTCTTGGAATCTTTAAATATTTTTATAAAAGGCTTTATTTGAACAGAATCTCTTATCGCTTCATCTTCGATTAACTTTAAAAAATAATTAAAATAGCTAGGACTTGCTACATAAAGGTGCCCATCATGCAATTTCCCCAAAATTTTATTTAATTTATTATAAAACTCAATATTATTCCTTGTATTTCTTATCTCTTTTATAAATTCTTCCTTATGGGCTAGCCAGTCGTAGCCGTACATCTTTTTTACTTCATAAAAAATGTGCGTAATTGTCTTTTAAAAATGTTATACATATACTCAAAATCTTCTATCTTTTCTTTCTCTGTTAAATCTTTTAATTCCTTTGATGCAAATAGAGTGTTTGAAGTATATATAGCGGTAAAAAATCCTGTTGAAAATATCAGAATCAATAAAAATATCAAAGTAATCATAGAAATTGACAGTTTCTTACTCAACAGTATCACTCCTTTTTTCCTTATTTAATGCCTTTTTCCTCATTTTCTAATTCTAACGATTTAATTACTTGCAGTATTTTTTGTTTTAGCTCCTCATCTTTTTCAAATGGGTCTTTAGGAATCATTTTTATTTCTATATCTGGTATAGTCCCTGTTTCAAAATATGAAGTACCATCTTGATTTATAATCATTTCTCCGTCAAATCTCACAATTAGCCCGCTGTTAGGAAGGCGCATCATCTCTGGCATAAACCGACTTCCATCTCCCGTAGTTCTCTCACCTATTAATGTAGCAAGACCTGTTTTTTTACAAAATTTTGCAAAGTCATTTGCTGCTGAATAAGTCGCTCTGCTAATTACCAAAAATATCTTACCATTAAAACCAACAGGCTCTATATCTTTAAGATATTTTCAAAATCTTTTATCGTATGCTTCATAGTCAGATAATATCTAAAACTCTTTTTTACTTCCATCGGGAGCAAGTTATACATAGGAAGTTTATCTATTGTATTGTTTTTTAAATCCGGTACAAAATTTTCAAGGATTTCAACAACATAGTCACCGCCTCTTACAAGAAAAATTTCTTCTATCGATAAGTTTTCTACTCCTTTTAACTTATCTCTTAAGGGACCTATTATAGCTTCTAACCAATATTGACCATTACCTCCTTTATTATCGCTAATATCTATGAAAAGATATTGGTAATCTTTTATGCTTTTCAAAAAATCGTATATCATCTCTCTTTCTTTTCTGTATTCCTCTCCTTCTTTGTGATAATCAATTAAAAAAGAGTAGATTTTCAAATAAGCAACTTTTCCAGGTACTAAAATTTCTGTCACCACGTTTTCTGTTTTTCTTTTTCGAGAAAAGTAATCTTCTAGTTTACTCTCTTCATGTGCATTTTTAAAGATCTTCTCCCACATTTTATAGGAGCTTTCCGATTTTCTAAGTATATCTTCATAAGGTTTTAAATTCCCTGACTCCAACAGATATTTATAATGCCCTGGATCTAAAACATGTGTATGTCCATCATGTAATTTTAATAGAATATCATTCAATGCATAATAAAATTCCAAATTATTTTTCGTCTTCTTTATCTTTTCTTTAAATTCTTCCTTATGCTCTAGCCAGTCGTAACCATACATCTTTTTTACTTCATAAAAATGCGCATAATTGTCTTTTAGAATGTCGTACATATATTCAAAGTCTTCTATTTTCTGCTTTTCTGTAAGTTCCCTTGGCTGATACAAATTAGGCTGTGTATTCAAAAAAATATGTGTACCGAAGAATACGATTGCTAAAAATATCAAAGTAAGCATTAAAATAAGTAACCTTCTGCTCAAGAATATATCCTCCTTTCACTTATAATTTTTAAAAGTAGCGATGCATCTAAAACTTAAAAGTTCCAGATGCATCGCTATCAACACAACAATTTACTTTTTACTTTCTTACTTCATAATAGGGTTCCAATTTTACAGGACGGCATACCTGTCCCCAACAATATGGACCCCAGCACACACAGGGACCTACTCCTAATTCTTCACAACGTATTGTGAAACAAGAACAAGGTGCTATAGGAAAAATATCACTAGGGAACACATTGCCAATTTCTTTATTATACCCTTCTATCAAATATTCCATGTTCTTTTACCTCCCTTCTTTTCATCTTTTATATAGAATGTGCGCACATTCTAATCAAGATTAATCCCCTAAAACATCATGCTTTAAACCTTTTCCTGTTTTTTCTCTAATAGCTCTTTTGCTATATCCTTCAAATACTCTTCTAAAACATATTTATAATCTCCACATCTTTCTGGCATTCTTTCTATTCTCCTCCTTGGACACCCTCCCATACAAATTGGCAGTAGTTTGCAATCAATACACATTTCGTCCATCGTAGGATCATAAAGAAGATACTCCATATACTTATCAATGTTTAAAGAAACTAAGACTTGTCGTCCAATATATTCCCTACTTTATACTCTTCCATCCCTATATCAGACCAGCACTTATATATGTATCCTTCCGGGTCTATCACCATTGAATTTACCCTGTCTGCTCCACAAAAATTGTATCTTAAATAGGGGTACTTATGCATTAAATTATTTAAAAAACCTCTTTCTTTTAACACTTTTTCAAACATATAAGTAACCTTAGAATATTCATGCATAGATAGGCATTTATTTGGTACATAACAAGCATTTGTAGGTTCTACATATCCCAAATAAACGCTAAGTCTATTTTTTAATCCTCTTATTTCTAACTCATCTAATATCTCATTAACTCTGCTTACGTTTTCTTTGTCTACGTTTATCCTCAAAGAAACATTTGGCATTATATCAATATTTTCTTCTATGTTAGTTAGTATCTTTTCAAAAGTTCCCTGCCCACTTTTTAAAGGACGTCTCTTTTATCGTGTACATCCTGAGGACCGTCTAATGTTATTTGTATAAATGATAATCGCAGGTTCTTAAATTGTTCCACTTGCTCCTGTTCTTGAATTATAAGCTACTATTTTCTCCGGTTCTTCAGGAAAGTCAAAGAAAAAGTTATATCTAGACGGTTTCATTTTCTCTCTCCCCTTAAAGAATTTTTATGTAACTTTTTACATAAAAGTTTTAAAATGTGCCTTCAGCCTGCTTGAAATCTATTCTTGCTTTGCATCTTTTTACTTATCTACAACCAGACAATGCCAATCTATTATATCCTTTTCTCCCATTGGTCCTATACTTTCGACACTTCCCATCACACTAAAACACCATGAATGCAGTAAAAGAGTAACTATGGAAAAAATAATTAATAATTTTTTTCTTCATGTCTCTCTCTACTCCCTTTACTTTTCCTTTTCTTACCTATATAATATATGGTAAATTAAACAATTTCAACCCGAATTGATTCTGGGTGGTGTGTAAAAAATGGATGGATTCTATTATGATTTAGAGGCTTTTGGAAATGAATTAAAAAAATGGAAGTTAGAATTTTAATGAATATGGCTATTATACTAAGAGAAAAAGAATCATATGAAAAATGTATAGAAATGCTCCTTTTCTGCTTAGAAGCACTGGAGAAAGACAATGTAGAAGAAAGGGTTAGGGTATATTACAATCTCTCCTATACGTATCACCTGGCTTCCATATATGATAAGGCGCTTTACTACGCAGAAGAAGGTATTAAAACTTGTGCAGAAAACAAGACTTTAAATGGCTTGGCACTTTTATACTTTAGAAAAGGAATTGCCGAATTTAAGCTTAATAGAGAAAATTACATGGACTCTCTTTTAAAGGCTTTATATCTTTTAGAAATATGTGGTCATGAAAAATTAAAGAAAATGGTGATAGAAAGTTGCAGGAAAATTTATAATATAGAGCTGACCACATAATAGCAAATCTTAGCAAAAAACGTTCAGTGATGATTTTCTCATGTATAATAGGAACAGGCAAGGTTGTATGTCCTATGCTGACTACTAGCTCTGTTTGGTTCATCTTAGTGTGATATAATAAATAAAGATTAAAAATATTTATTAATAAGGTGAGGGTTAATAACAATGAGAGATTTGAGTAGTATTAGTAAAGAATTAGAAAAATTGAAATCATATTTGTCTGATAACCCCAATATAATTGCTTTCTACCTTTTTGGATCTTATGGCACAGAATATCAAAACCAAAACAGTGATATTGATTTTGCAGTTTTATACAACAAAAATGTCTTATTGGAGGAAGAACTTACATTAGAAGTTAAAATAAGTGAAATATTCAAAAGAGATGACATTGATATAATAAACTTAAATAAAGCTCCTTTAAACCTTCAACACCACGTCATTTATACTGGAGAATTATTATATTGCAGTAATTATGTAAAATTATCAGATTTTAAAGAAAAAGTTTTTAAATACTATGGAGATTATGGCATTACCCTCAAATTCTTTTATGATGATTATTTGGAAGGACTGGTTAAAAAATGACTATCGATAAAGATAAGATAATAAAAAAAATAAATGTGATCAAAAAAGCTTTAACAAATTTAAGCGAACTTGCCAAACTTACAGATAATGAATTTTCATCAGATTTTAAATATTATGACTCTGCAAAATACAATTTACAAATTGTAATAGAAGCAATGATCGACATTGGTAATCACATTATATCAAGACTAAATTATGAACCCCCAAAAACATATGCTGATACATTCGAAATTCTCACTAAACACAATATATTACCTTATGACTCGGCCAATACATATAAACTTATGGCAAAATTTCGCAATAGAATTGTTCATTTTTACGACGATATAAGTAATCTGGAAGTATATAACATCATACAAAATAATCTGCGTGACTTTGAAAATTTTTTGAAGTATATTTCTATTTTCTTGAAAAATTTTGAGTAACTCTTACCCTTTTATATTTTATTCCCTGCTGTCAGACACCACTGAAAGTATAGCTTTTGTAATTTTTTATAACCACAATAGGCGTTTGTTGTTCTGAGTTACCTGAAGGGTTGTCCAAAAAAAGCTTTTCTACGTATGTAGTTTTAGGCCCCAAAGACCCCGACAAAGTTTGCGACATGATAAAAGAAAAAACAGGAGTGGATGCTGTAATAATTGATGCAAATGATTTACATAAAGCTGACTGCGTTGGCGCCTCAAAAGGAGTAGATAAGAAGTAGACATAGAAGTATTAAAAGGAAGAAAAATAACAATAAATCCTGGTTTTAGTAAAAAAACTAAAAACCCTACAGGACTCTTAATGCACATTCCAATAATGGGCAAAAAAGTTAAATTTTCTGCTGAGTAATTGCTGAGCAGAAAGCAAAATAACCTGGGAAAAAGACCCTCAAGAGAAAAATTTAAAAGATTTGGATTGTAAAATTCTAATCAGCCTTTACACTGAAGTGTCTTCTAAAAAAGAAAGTGGATTTAAGGTATACTGCGAGGAACAAAAAGAAACTTCTCTAAAGCTTGCTAAACATATAAACAAAGCAATGGAAGAAAAATTGTAACTTCCAAGCTTGGGAATTTTTCAAAAAAAATTTGAGTACAAAAGAAGTATCATTCCTGTGGGTATTGTGCCAGCAATGGAAGATGTTGGGATAGACGATGCTCATTTGAGGGATGTAGATTACATAGAAAAAGTAGCTCAGGCCGTGTTTAATGGCTTAATAAGATTTTATTAAAAGCAGGTAAAAAACAGGGCTACAGCACTACCTGTACCCTGTTTTTTAGGTTGATAAAATTTTCTCCCACATTGCAAGTATAGGCATAAACTTCTACGCCTTTCATAACAGCTTCTCTTAAAAATTGTCCAAATTGAGGGTCCTGTTCGTCATTTGGAGTAAAGTATTTGATGTCATCCATTTGAATTAAAAAAACAACTGCCGCCCTCATTCCTTCTTCTTTGACTTTTATGAGCTCCTTTAAATGCTTTCTACCTCTTTCTGTGGGGGCATCAGGAAATTTTGCAATACCTTCTACTTCCAAAGTTACTCCTTTGACTTCAACATAACATATCTCTTTTCCTTTTGTAAGTTTTATATCAAATTTACTGTTGCCAAAAGTTTTCTCTTTTTCTACAATGTCATAACCTTTAAATTCATCGATAAGTCCCATTTTTATGCTTTCTAAAACTACTTTATTAGGCACTTGTGAATCAATAGATATAAGTCTTTTCCCCTTATAAGCAAAAGCCAACTCGTAGGGCGTTTTTCTGCCTTGCCTATCTCTTACTTCAAGGATAACCTCTGCTCCCGGAACAAATATCTCTTTACACCTTCCCGTATTAGGCACATGTACTAAAGTCTTTTCTCCGCTATTTAACTCTACATAAGCTTCAAATCTATTGATTCTCTTTATGAATTTCCCGTAAACAATTGGATTTGTAATCACCATTTTAAAAACCTCATACTAAATCTTTTTCAGTAATTTCTGCAAAACTTGTAGGGGTTTCCCATAATCTCAATTTATAAAGATGATAGTTATCTCCTTTAAACAGAGGCTCCAATTCTTTCCATATCCACAAAAGAATATTTTCACAAGTAGTGTTAAATCCTAAAACTTCATTTAAATACTTATGGTCAAGCTTTTTTACAACTTTCTCATTTACTATTTCTTTAAGCTTCACAAAATCTATTACCATTCCTTCTCCGTCAGGCTTCCCCTCAACTGTAACTTCCAGCTTATAGGTATGGCCGTGAAGCTCCTCACACTTCCCATTGTAATTTACAAGATTGTGGGCACTGTCAAAAGTAAAAATTTTTGTCACTTTCATTTTTTACACCCCATTGTACCAATTCTCTTTATAAAGCTTAACTCCTTCTTTATCAGGACACTTCTCAATTAAATCCTTGATATACACATCCCCTCTTTTTATAAAAGGGTTTATATCTGAAAGAGGAATCAAGACAAAAGCTCTCTCCCACATTCTCGGATGAGGAATAGTCAGCACTTCATCCTTCAATTCAATATCATCGTACAACAGTATGTCAATATCAATAGTCCTTGGACCCCACCTTATGAGTCTTTCTCTTTTTAACTTTTTTTCAATTTCATTTACAACTTTTAGTAAGTTATAAGGCTTAATGTTTGTCTCGACTTTAACTGCAATATTTAAAAACATATCCTGGTTTAAATATCCTACAGGTTTTGTTTCATAAATAGGAGAAAGCTTCTTTAAAATTATGCCTTCCCAGTGTTCTAACTCAAAAACGGCTCTTTTTAAATTTTCTTCCCTATCTCCTAAATTAGAACCTAAAGATAAATATACTTTACTCATCTTCTCACCATCGCATCAGTCATTTTAGCAACTCTTACCATCTGCTTTACATCGTGAACACGTACAATATCAACCCCTTTTACAATCCCAACAGCAACTGTTGCAGCAGTCCCTTCCAATCTATCCTCTACATCTAAGTTTAAAACTTTTCCAATCATTGATTTTCTTGAAGTGCCTAAAAGTACAGGAAGTCCTAAAACTTTTAATTCTTCCAATCGATTCATGACCTCAAGATTATGATCTAAAGTTTTTCCAAAACTATCCCTGGGTCTACTACCATTTGAGATTTATCAATTCCTGCTTTTTCTCCTATTTCTATGCTTTTTTGTAAAAATTTTACTATATCCTTAACAACATCTTCATATTCTGCTACATTGCTGTTATGCATCATTATTACGCCTGCATGGTATTTTGCAACTACTTCCGCCATTTGGGGGTCCCTTTGAAGTCCCCATACATCATTTACTATGTGAGCACCTGCTTCTAAAGCTCGAAGCGCCACATTCGATTTCATAGTATCCACAGATATAATAACATTTGAAATTTTTGAAAGCTTTTCAATGATAGGTATAACTCTTCTCATTTCTTCTTCTTCATCCACTGGAGTATATCCCGGCCTTGTAGACTCTCCACCTACATCTATTATGTCAGCTCCTTCTTCTATCATTTGAAGAGCTCTTTCTAAGCCTTTTTCGAAAGTATTATATTTTCCCCCATCTGAAAAAGAATCAGGAGTCATATTTAATATTCCCATTATGTAAGTTCTTTTTCCAATCTCCAAGCTTTTATCCCTACACCTAAATAGCATAGTTTACCTCCCTTATTTTTTAGAATTGATTAAAGACATGACTTCTGCTCGAGACTTTTGATCTGTTCTGAATATTCCTCTCAAAGCAGAAGTAACAGTCTTGGACCTGGTTTTTTGACACCTCTCATTGTCATGCACAGATGCTCCGCCTCAATGACAACAGCAACACCTAAAGGATTCACAGCCTCCATTATGGTATCTGCAATTTCACTTGTCAACCTCTCTTGAAGCTGTGGCCTTTTTGCCAAAATATCTACTATTCGAGCTAATTTGGAAAGGCCTAAAATTCTACCCTTTCTAGGCAAATACGCTACATGGGCAACTCCTATAAAAGGCAAGAGATGGTGTTCGCACATAGAATAAAGGGGAATATCTTTTACAAGTATTATTTCTTGATGTTCATCCTCTTGAAAAATCTTTATAACGTCTTTTACATTCGTATGAAGCCCAGCAAAAATTTCCTCATACATCCTTGCAACCCTATCAGGAGTCTCAAGGAGCCCCTCCCTATCCGGGTTTTCACCTATGGCTTCAAGTATGTCTCTTACCGCTTTTTTAATTTTTTCTTTATCTATCATATACGATACCCCTTTGTCTAGAAAATTGACAACTATATTATATTATTTTTATCTCCAAAAAGCCAGTCTTCACAAAAAAGTTAAAAAGCAGTCTTTCGACTGCTTTTTTAGTCATTTTTAGGCTTCATTGTAGGGAATAATATTACATCTCTTATAGAATAAGCATCTGTCATAAACATCACAAGTCTATCCACACCTATTCCCAATCCTCCAGTCGGTGGCATACCAACCTCAAGAGCATTTATAAAGTCCTCATCCATCATATGGCTTCTTCGTCACCGGCTTCCCTCTGCTTTAATTGTTCTAAAAATCTCTCTTTTTGGTCTATAGGGTCATTTAATTCAGAAAAAGCATTAGCCACTTCTCTTCCGTAAATAAAAGCTTCAAATCGAGAAGTAAACTCTGGATTGTCGTGTTTTCTCTTAGCTAAAGGAGAAATCTCTACAGGATAATCCATGACAAAAGTTGGCTGTATCAAATGCTGTTCTATTAGCTCATCAAAGACAAGTGCTATTACTTCTCCCTTTTTCATTCCTTCTTTTGTCTCAAGGTTTAATTTCTTCGCTATCTCTATTGCCTCTTCATCTGTCTTCACTTCATTAAAGTCTACCCCGACATATTCTTTTATGGCATCCACCATAGTAATTCTTTTCCAAGGAGGTGTCAAATCTATTTCTGTTCCTTGATAAACTATTTTCGTAGTACCGTTAACCTTTTGGGCCACATAGGCAAATAATTGTTCTGTCAGTTCCATCATACCGTAATAATCCGTATAGGCTTCATAAAGCTCTAAAAGAGTAAATTCCGGATTGTGCCTTATATCCATTCCTTCATTTCTAAAAACTCTGCCCATCTCATATACTTTTTCAAGGCCACCCACAATAAGCCTCTTTAAGTGAAGCTCTAAAGCAATTCGCAAGTACATATCAATATCTAAAGCATTGTGATGAGTAATAAAAGGTCGTGCTGCAGCCCCACCCGCAATAGTATGAAGAATAGGAGTCTCCACCTCTAAAAATCCTCTATCGTCAAGAAACTCTCTTATCGCCTTTATTATTTTTGTCCTCTTTAAAAATACCTCTTTTACTTCGGGATTTATTATTAAATCCGTATATCTCTGTCTATAACGCAAATCAGGGTCTTTTAAACCGTGCCATTTCTCTGGAAGTATTTGAAGAGATTTAGACAAAAGTTTAAAATCTGTCACACGAATAGTTATTTCTCCAGTTTTAGATTTAAATACCTCGCCTGTAAAACCTATTATATCTCCAATGTCTAAGATTTTAAAAATTTCATAATTCTTTTCTCCCACTGTATCATACTTGACATAAATCTGGATTCTTCCCTCTCTGTCTTGAATGTCTGCAAAAGAAGCCTTGCCATGGGTCCTTTTAGACATAATTCGCCCTGCAAGAGTTACTACTTTGCCTTCAAAATTCTCATAATCGTTTTTAATATCAGAAGATACATTTGTCCTTTCATATTTATCGATACCATAAGGTTCTATTCCCATACTTTTTAGAATATTTAATTTTTCTCTTCTTATTCGCAAAAGTTCATTGAGCTCTTCAGTGTTGTTCCAAATGTTTTCATTTGAATTAGACATATTATACCTCCATCACCCTTTATTTGCGTATTTCTAATATTTTTAAGTTGATGATTCCGGCAGGAACTTCAACAGAGACAACATCTCCTACTTTTTTGCCTAATAAGCCTTTCCTATGGGGGATTCGTCAGATATTTTGTTGTTCATTGGATCTGCTTCTGCTGAACCTACAATTGTATACTCCACTTCTTCATTATAGGATTCATCATACACTTTTACGGTACATCCAATGCTAACCTGGTCAAGCTTTATGTCTTCTTCGTCGATAACCTTTGCATTTTTAAGCATGGCTTCTAACGTTGCTATTCTTCCTTCTATAAACGCTTGTTCATTTTTTGCTTCGTCATATTCTGAGTTTTCACTTAAATCTCCAAATGCCCTCGCTTGTTTTATCTTTTCTGCTACTTCAGCTCTTTTGACTGTCTTTAAATATTCTAATTCTTCCTCTAACTTTTTGAGTCCTTCATAAGTTAAAATTACAGGCTTGCTCATAGACGATTCTCCTTTTTATAAAATATTGAAAATTGTATTTTATTCATATGTGGCAATAATAAAATTTATGTTAATATTAATACACAAGCACTGCAAAGCAGTGCTTGTGTAATTTTCCATGAGGATTATTATAAATCAGTTAACAAATAAAGTCAAGTCTAAATTATGCAAAATTCCATTCTTGTAATCTCTTTTTAGCGTTTTTTCTCACAGATTCTATCTTTTCCATTGTAACCTCTCGCTCAAAACTTCTAAATCCCGCTAATTTAAACCCATGCTTTTTAGCAAGTTTTGATATCTCATCCACTTGTTCTACAGTTAAATCACGTCCCAAAGAATAATTCTCAATTCGTCCTTCCATAGCAAGAATCATCGTCTCTGCCATACATGCATAACTTGTTTTGGGTGGAAAACCAAAGTTAAAGTGGAAGTCTACATCACCAGGCACCTCTACTACTCCCCCTTCTATAACTAAAACATCATCTCTTTTATCCGCAACCTCCTTTGACACATCTCTAGGCCTTGCAACATCGCAAACAACAGCCCCAGGTTTTAGATATTCAGGCTTTATCACCGTATCTACTGCACTTGTAACAGTAATTATTATATCTGCGTCTTCTAAGGCTTCTTTAACATCTGAAGTGATATGAGCAGACATGCCCGTTTTTGTTAATAGATAGTCTCTAAAATTTTGCAATTTTTCTTTATTTCGTGCTACAAGTGTCATGTACTTTGCATCTTTAGATAAAATCTCTGCACAGACTTTGCCTATTGAGCCTGTCGCTCCTATTACAACGACATGAGAATCTCTTACATCTTTACCCATCATCTCTGCTGCTTTTACCGCTCCTTCTATTGCTGTAGCGACTGTATAACTGTTGCCGGTAGTTACAGCAATGTTTGAATTTTTAGCAATTGTTATCCCTGCATCTCCTACAACAGAGGTCATAGCCCCCAAGCCTACAATTTCAGCTCCTAAATCTTCTGCAATTTTTACCGCTTTTATTATTTTATTTAAAACATAAGTCTCAGGCAATTTTAACATTTGTTCAGAGGTCAAAGGAACCGCTACAAACCAACCTTCTGTCTCAGCATATTTGCTTTTAACCCCTGTTATTTCGGAAACTTTCATAGGTGGAAGAAGTCTTGTAAAACCTTCCACAACTCTTCTAGGAAATTTCTCCATTATTTTAAACTTGCGGCTTACATCTTCGTACTCTATAGGATGTATTATAAAACCAAATTTATGCATATTTATTACCTCCCTATTTTTGTAAATATTCTATTCTTGGTTCAAAACCTATTTTATCCAAAAGTTGGTCGTAATCTTGTGGTGTCATTTCTTCTTGTTTTTTACCAGCTATTGCCACAAGAACTCCTTCCATCACATTTGTTCCAAAAGACCTACCATTTATGTTGGGGGTAGTAGTAATTAATAGTTCCACCCCCTCTCTCTCATCATTTCCACATCTTCCTGTGTAACTGTGTTAGTCACAATTATCTTCCTATCTAGTCTTTCAGGCATGTACTTTTTAATAAACAAGTAATCCCCAGCAATTATATCTGCTTCTTTGTAAAATTTTTCGTATTTTTTGCTATCTATGGTGAGTTGTTTTTCTCCAGTAGGTATATCATTTCAAACGGAAGTCTTGCCACAATTGGAACAATAACTAGAGAAAGGGCATATAAAAACCTTAAAGAGTGGAGAGGAATAGGAATACCTAAAGCAAATATCAAATCCCCTATAATAAGCTTTGCTCCCAATTCAGAAAAAGCTTGAGCCATTCCAAATCTATCCATAGCACTTACAATAAGCACTTTTTTGTCTTTCAAATCGACTATACCTTTTTCTTGTATGTATTTTATTACTTTTCTTTCAAGAGTATTTTTAAGTCCTGAGCCGTCTACAATCGGAGTAATTCTTGCGGCCTTCTTTAAAGGCAAAGCATCTTTTATTACATACCTTTTTTTACCTGCTGAAAGGTATAAATCTATCCCTCCCATTCCAAAAGCGTCAACTTTCCCGTCTAGCTCTTTAATAAGTTCAATAGCTTTTTTTAAATCCCCATCAGTTCCTATTCTTTCTATAACGAATTTTTCTCCTAAAATCTCTGCTTCTGCCGTTTTATTTCTTGTAGAAGAACCTATACTTATGCTTACCACCTTTTTCATATTTTCACCCTTTCAAAGAACTTAAGACTTCTTTCACTATTTGTGGGTCAACATATACATCTTCTGTCAAAGGAGAATGTCCAATATTTATAGTTATGATATCTCTGTCAAATATAGCCTCTACCAACTGGCTCCTTTTGTCTGAACCTAAAAAAATTATCACGTCGTGAGATTGAATTTTAGCAATTAAATCCATTACCATGTTAAAAAGCTCCACACCACTCATATTTTCAGCCAAGTTCAATCTCTCTTTTTCAGACAAAAGAAGTGTAAAATTAATTCCCCACTCTCTAAAAAGCATCTCCAACTCTTCTTTATTCTTTATAGGAAAACCTACTACAGCAATACTTCCTCCTTTTCTAACCTCACCTAAACTTTCTAGTCTAGAAACAAAACTTCTGTCAACTTTGAAACGTGAAGCAACCTCTTGCTGTGAAAACCCATTTTGTCTCATTTCAATCATTTTATCTATTATGCCGTGCAATTTCTCTAAATTTATAGTCTTATCACCAATTTTAATGAATTTCATTTATTTACAACCCCCAGTGTGCACATTTTGTGCTCACATTAATTACAATTTTAATACTTTTTTAAAAAAATTTCAATACCAAAAAGAAAAATAATCCAGATAAAATACTTTTCTGGATTTATTGTCCCCAAAATTTTTCAATTGGTTTTAATAAAGACTGAATTATTTTATTAGTAGGGGTAATTTGTATATTTAAAAGGTAGAGCAAATTTAATATGTAGCCGACAATCAAAAAGGCAAAAAACACAATAACTTCTTTAATCTTTTTTTGTCTTACAAGACCTGGTACTTCAGCCAATGACATAATCACAAAAATCAATGTTAGAACAAGTATTTTAATCATAAAATCACCTCGGATATATAGGTTTAGAAGTTAAACCTGTCCTTCTTACAATTGATTTCACTGTCACATTAAATTTCACCTCAGGATAAATTTTATCCCAGTCTTTTTCAACTTCTTTCCATAGTTTAGGATTCCTTTGGTGCAAAATATTGATAAATCCTACTACATCCGCATTATACTTCTTTTGAAGTACAAAAAGCGCGTGTTCTATCTCTTGTTTTATTTTTCCATTTATTAAAAGTTGAAGCTTTTCAAGATTTTTAGGCTCTGTCAAATCATATTTGCTGTCTTGCTCATTCATATGGGTTTCTATATTAACTTTTATATCAAAAGAAATGTCTTTGCCTTTTTTCACTTTAGGAATAATATCAGTATGGGCTTTAGTAACTACAAAAGAAATATGTGCTTTTTCTCTTTTTAATCCTTTGTCTAAAGTCAATGTACTTCTTTTCAATTTATTCTTTAATATCATTACAGCTTTTGTATCTTGCTCCTCTAAAAATCCCACTAACTTGTCTTTATTAAAGACTGCAGACCCTACCATCTTCAGTCCTGTCGCTTTGCCATCTTTCTTTACTATTTCCAGTCGCCCTGCTATAGGCGCTTTTTTGGGAATCTCCAACGTCTCAATAAACTCATTTAGATCACATACATACGAAGAAGAAGTATTTTGTTGGTTTTGTATCATTCCCAACACTTCTCTATAAGGATATCTTTCAAGCTGCTCACTACTTGGCAAATCAAAGAGTTCTTGTAAGTTTCCTCCAGTTACAACTAATATATAAGCTGTCCTCCTAAACTCAGGATTTCTTGTCATAAAATCTAAAGTTTTGTATATCCCCGAACGTGCAAAGTTTTCATCTAAAAATATTATTTCGTTATATTGCAGAAAAAGAAACCTTGGCAATTTATTATTCAAGTTAGCAAAAGCCTTTGCAAAATCTACACCACTGGCTTGAAAAACAGCATAGGGCTTACCAATAGCACTACCTCCTCCCAAGCCTCCTCCACCTCCACCACCTCCTGCTGCCATAAGACCCGGTTTTAAAATTTGCACAATGAGATGTATCATGTCATCTTTCCCTTTTTCAATACCTAAACCTTGTACAAAAGCTAATTGATTTATTTCTCTTTTATCCCAACATCCTGCAAGTAAAATGGCAACCACCAAAATTAATATTACAAATCTCTTCATCTTATCCTCTTTTATCCTCCTGCCTCACAATATTTTTCCTTTGGATAGTTTTGGGCCTTAATATCTTCGCCCACCAAGGTATTCTCATTAATACATCGCTTAATTCTTGTGTCCTACTTGGAGTCAAAGGTGAAAGGTATGGTACTCCAAAAGACTCCAATGAGGCCATGTGGACGAGTATCATCATCACCACCATTATTATCCCAAAAAAGCCTAAAGTTCCTGCTGCAATCATTATGATAAATCTCAAAAGTCTAAAAGTTATCGCAACGTTATAAGCAGGAATTGAAAAGGAAGCTATTCCTGTCATTGCAACTACAATCACCATTGCAGGAGACACGAGTCCTGCTTGAACAGCTGCTTGCCCAACTACCAAACCGCCTACTATACTTACTGCTTGTCCCACTTGCATAGGAAGTCTTATACCCGCCTCCCTTAAAATTTCAAAGGTTATTTCCATGAATAATGCCTCCAAAAGTGCTGGAAAAGGTACTCCTTCCCTTTGAGCAGCAATAGAAATAGCCAGTTGCGTCGGTATCATTTCTTGATGAAAAGTAGTTTCTGCAATGTATATAGAGGGAAACAAAAGAGCAATCACCATTGCAACAATTCTCAAAATTCTAAGAGCTGATGACAAGAAATACCTCTCATAATAATCTTCGGCAGCCTGAAAAAATTGTACAAATACTGCAGGAACAGTAAGTGCAAAAGGCGAACCATCAACTAATATTGCCACTTTCCCTTCTAAAATTTCTGCAGTCACCTTGTCTGGCTTTTCAGAATGAGCTATTTGTGGAAAAGGAGAAAAAGGATTATCTTCTATAAATTCTTCTAAATAGCCGCTATCAATAACCCCATCAATTTGAACTTTTTTAAGTCGTTTTTTAACTTCTTGTACCACTGTATCATCAGCAATGCTTTTTACATAGGCAATAGATACATCTGTTTTAGAATACTTTCCAATTTTTATGTTTTCAATTACAAAATCAGGGTGTTTTATTCTCCTTCTTAGCATAGAAGTATTTATTCTTAAAGTCTCCACAAAAGATTCTTTAGGACCTCTTACATAGGATTCTGTAGTAGACTCAGCTATATTTCTCCCTTCCCATCCTTTTGTAGAGATAATTAAGGCTTTTTCCACTCCATCAATTAAAAGTATTGTCTCTCCAGAAAGTAAGTCGTCTATTATATCTCCAATTTTATCTTTTACATTTACTTCTGAAATTGTTATAAAACATTCATTTATATAATTAAAGAGTTGGTCATTAGTATATATGATTTTATTCAGCTTTCTTGTCTCTATCATTATTGGCTCTAAAATATCTCGAGTAATTAACAACTTATCTACCATTCCATCTACATACACTAAAAAAGCTTTAACTTTTTTATCTCCTATGCTAATTTGCCTAAAAACTATGTCATTATTCCCTTTTAAAAACACTTGAAATATATATATATTTTCTTCTAATTCTTTGCTAAGAGTCATATATTGATAATTTTCTTTTACATACTGCGGATCAGGCAACTTATGGGGCATTTTAAACACCTCCAGATATTATTATTTCAAGTTTTTTTAGAATATTATGTTGGCTTTAGACAAATAATAAAAAAAAACACATTTAGGAGTCGGATATGTTTAAAGGAACAGGACAATATGAAAAGACTTCAGAGAAGAAAATTTCTACAAAACAACTGATATTTTTATTAGTTACAATCGTCCTATCAACGGCAGACGTCTTTTTGCCTTCTTTTGTAGCATTAGTCGCAAAACAAGACTCTTGGATATCTGTGGTGATATCTTTTTTCACCTCTAGCATTGTCTTTGTTTTTTATTATAAACTGGCAATGACCTTTAAAAAAGAAATGCTATTTTCCTACGTAGATAAAATAACAGGAAAATTTATAGGAAAAATAATAGCTTCGCTTTATTTGTTATTTATCTTACACGGTATCTCTTTAGTAATGAGAGAATTAATAGAGATTATGATCAATGCTTTTATGCCTCATACTCCTCCAATAATTTTTTATGTAGTCTTGATAATATCAGTAATGTACACTATATCAAAAGGTTTTTTAGCAATTGTTAGATTAAATGAACTTTTATTTCCATTTGGAATGTTCCTTGTGGCATTTGTTACTATTTTGAATCTTCCAAAAATTAAAATGACAAATTTTCTCCCAATACTTGAAAACGGGATAAAACCTCCCCTAATAGGCTCATTCCTCATTACCGCTTACATGCTTGAAACGGTAATAATACTTTTTATATTTCCTTATATCTCTAAAAAAGAAAAGGCTTTAAAAGGCGGAATAATAAGCCTTGGAATATTAGTTCTTAACATGATGTTGGGAGTTTTAGCAATAGGAGTTTTTGGTGCAAAAACTGCATCAAACTTTCAATTTACAGCTTTGGAAATGGTGAGAAATATAAGAATTAGCGATTACATACAGCGGTTTGATTCATTAGTAATGGCAATGTGGTTAATGGGAATTTATCTTAAAATTGTAATATTTACTTATCTCTTTGCAAAAGGATTAGCTGAAACAATAAAAACTCCAGACTATCGCTTTATTCTATTACCTCTTGCTACTTTGTTAATCCCATTAGCAGAAAATGTATCTGAAAATTTAGATGGATTGTACACTTACATACAAAGATGTTTCCCTTTTGAAGCCTTTTGGTTTGAATTATTTTTCCCTATAGTTCTTTATATCATTGCAAAAATCAGAAAAATAAAATGAGAGGAATCAGTCAACATTCCTCTCATAGATTATTCTTAAACCTTCTAAAGTGAGCATATCATTTACTGTGTTTATAGTTTTTGACTCTTCTGCAATCATCCTTGCAAAACCACCTGTTGCTACAACATAAGCGTTTGGCGCAAATTCTTCTTTCATTCTGCCCACAATATAATCCACCATTCCAACATGTCCGTATATAATGCCTGACTGCATACTAGCTACTGTATTTTTGCAAATAACAGTAGGCGGTTTTACAAGCTCAATTTTAGGTAGTTTAGCAGTCCTTTGAAAAAGCGCATCGGCAGATATTGCCAATCCAGGAGCAATTATTCCCCCTAAATATTCACAATTTTTAGAAATTGCACAAAAAGTAGTAGCTGTGCCGAAATCAATTACTATGACTGGTCCTCCGTAAATTTCATAGGCAGCAACAGCATTTACAATCCTATCTGCTCCTACTTCTTTGGGGTTATCGTACTTTATATTTATGCCTGTTTTTATCCCTGGACCCACAATCAAAGGCTTGGTATTACAATACTTTATAGTCATTGCTTCAAGTGTGTGCATAATAGGAGGTACAACAGAAGAAATTATTACAGCATCTACATCTTTTAGCTTGAAACCATTGTATTCAAATAACTGATTTATCAACAACCCGTATTCATCAGAGGTTTTGCTTTTATCAGTGGATATTCTAAAAGAATGTAGAAGCTTTTTCCCTTTATAAATGCCCATTACAATGTTAGTATTCCCTACATCAAAGGCTAAAAGCAAAATCATCACCTTCTTAAAATTAAGCAGACAAATGAACTGCTTTTAATTTTTATTTACCATGCATTTTTTTCAAAGGCTTTACTATTATTGTTGTTAATATTACAGCCACAATAATTTCAAATACACCATTTTTTAAAGCTACAAATAATGCAACCTTAAACGGCAGATATTTAAGAAGCACTGCCAGTCCCAAAACTCCGATGGTATTTGTCAACGTCCCTGCAGCTGCTGCAATACCAATATTTTTAGTCAACTTATAAAAATAATGTGCTACCACCCCTATAAAAACCCTGGGCAATATTGCAATTACAGGGTCAGCAAAAAGAGGAGTGTTTTGCCTTATGAAGCTGGTCAATCCAAAAATCAAGCCTATAAAGGCTCCTACAATAGGTCCTTCTAATACTCCTCCTATAATTGCCGGTATATGCATTGTAGTAGCATTAGCAATGCCTAAAGGGATGTATCCTAAAACGCTGGTAGATAAAACCATGGATATCGCAGCCAGCATTCCTGCTACAGTTATCTGTCTCAAAGAAATTTTTGCTACTTTCCTTTCTCTAGTCACTTTAATTTGCACTTTCCTCACCTCCGTTCCGGTTCCTTTACAGGATACCGTTCCGAACGCTTAACAATATTAAATTTTTATTAATTGTCAGGTTCGAAGACGATACCTGCAACTTAATTTTACCAAATAAAGCCTCACTCATCAATAAATTTTTAGTCCATAGTCACAAGCATATCCCCTGTGTTTACAGAAGAACCTTTAGAAACATGTATGCTCACTATAACCCCTTCATCAGGTGCCATTATCTCATTTTCCATTTTCATAGCCTCCAAAATCACTACAACATCTCCCCTCTTTACCCTGTCGCCTTCCTTAACTTTCACATCAAGAATAGTACCTGGCATAGGAGCAGAAATTACTTTAGAACCTTTTGGTATAGAAGAAGCTTCTGCTTTCGAAACCGGTTGTGAAATCTCTTGAGTTTGTGTTAATTTAGGTTGTGAAAGAATTGCCGTTTGAGTTATCTTAGGAGTTTCCTCTTTATCTTTTATCTCTTCCACTTCAACCTCATACACTTTCCCATTTACAGTGACTTTGAATTTTTTCACAAAAATTCCTCCCTCAATTTAATCTTGTCCTTATTTGCTCCAATCGTCCTACTTTAGACCAAACGGAAGCAGTATCTGGAAGTCTCAGTATGGATTTTACGTAAAAAGTGCTGGTATCAGCTTGTAAATACAAAGCTACTGCCGCTGTAATTGCAGCAACAAGCTCAGTTTCCTCTTCGTTTTTTTCATATTTGTCTGTTCTTTTTTCTTTTTTTACTTTCTCTTCTTCTTTGTTATTTTCATTATTAAACGTTCTTTTCAAAAAATCTAAAAAATCCATAAAAACACCACCCTATAGAGGTATATTACCGTGTTTTTTAGGAGGGCGACTCTCCCTTTTGCTTGATAACATGTCAAAAGCTGATATGAGTCTTGGCCTTGTTTCCGAAGGAAAAATTACATCATCTACATAGCCGCGGGCTGCTGCTCTGTACGGATTTGCAAAATTATTCCTGTACTCATTTATCTTTTGTTGCCTCACTTCTGCAGGATTTTCTGCCTCGCTGATTTCATTTTTAAAGACAATGTTTGCTGCCCCTTCTGGACCCATCACCGCAATCTCTGCCGTAGGCCATGCAAATACTATGTCAGCTCCCAAATCCTTGCTGCACATAGCAAGATAAGCTCCCCCGTAAGCTTTTCTTACAATCAAAGTAATTTTAGGAACAGTTGCTTCAGAATAAGCGTAAAGCATTTTTGCCCCATGTCTTATTATCCCACCATATTCTTGATTTGTCCCTGGCAAAAATCCAGGCACGTCCACTATGCTAAGTATAGGTATATTAAAAGCATCACAAAAGCGAATAAATCTAGCCGCTTTATAGGAAGCATTTATGTCAAGTACTCCTGCTAATACTCTTGGCTGATTAGCCACAATTCCTATAGTCTTTCCATTAAGTCTTGCAAAAGCTGTAATAATATTTTCTGCGTACATCTCTTGTGATTCTAAAAATTCCCCATTGTCAACTATTTCCTTTATTAACTCTTTCATGTCATAAGGTTTATTGGGATTATCTGGTATTATTTCCATAAGTTTTTGGGAAATTCTATTGGGGTCATCTCCAGTTTGGTATTGTGGTGGGTCTTCTAAATTGTTAGAAGGTAAATAACTTAACAAATTCCTCACCATTTTGAGAACTTCTTCATCATTTGGACCTCTGAAATGGGCAACGCCACTTACTCTACAGTGAGTTATTGAACCTCCTAGCTCTTCAAGAGTCACTTCTTCTCCAGTTACAGCCTTTATGACTTGTGGACCAGTTATAAACATTTGACTGGTTTTATCCACCATAAAAATAAAATCTGTTAATGCGGGCGAATACACGGCACCTCCAGCACTTGGCCCCATTATTACTGATATCTGCGGTATGACACCGGAAGCTAAAGTGTTTCTGTAAAATATGTTACCATAACCAGAAAGCGCATCAACACCTTCCTGTATGCGAGCACCTCCCGAATCGTTAAGCCCTATTATAGGCGCTCCCATTTTCATCGCCATATCCATAACTTTTGTTATCTTTTTAGCATGGTACTCCCCTAATGACCCTCCTAGTACAGTGAAATCCTGCGCATACACATAAACTAATCTGCCATCTATTGTACCATAGCCAGTTACAACTCCTTCTCCAGGATATTTTTGCTTCTCAAGTCCAAAGTCATAACAGCGATGCTCTACAAAAGGGTCTATTTCTACAAAGCTATCCTTATCAAGAAGCTTATGTATCCTTTCCCTTGCAGTTAGTTTACCCTTTTCATGCTGAACAGCTATTCTCTTAGCTCCCCCACCTTCTAAAACTTTCTCTTTTCTTCTTTTTAGCTCTTCTATCATATCATGAACACTCATATAACTCCTCCTTAAACTTTACTATATCAACTAGCAGCAGTTATTATTAGTACCTACTAAAATAATATACCACATACTTTCCAAATACACAATAAATTTAATCCCTTAATCTCTACCCTAGAAAAAGTTATAAACTTTTCTTTCCACTCTGGAAACTTAGATAAAACTTCATATATAATCTGCAAAATTTTATGCAGGTTTCAAAATTTTTCCTTATTAAAAAGCGGCAAAAGAGAATATCTCTTTGCCGCCTATTTAGACATTTCCTCAATAATGTCTGTTAATTCTTCTATAATTTCATTAAGCCCAAAATAACCTTTTTGCATTTTAAGTTTCGCCAAAAGCTTTTTATATTGTTTTAATGTTCCCATTATAATAATATCAGATTTTTCAACGCTCATATTGACACAACCTCTCGCTACAGCTGTTTCTCCTCCTATCGCTAGCATCTCCTGCTTTATTATGTTAGCAGCAGCTGGATGCACATCAAATAATTTGACAACTCTAAAAACAGCTTTTGGCGCCATAATATCTATAGAAACTTCTTCAGCCTTTATTTGACTAAGTTCTTTTTTTGCCTGTGATAAATTTTGTATATCCAATATTTCTCTTTTCATTTATCCTCCCTCAAAACAGCCCTGTTATTTTTCCATTTTTATCAATGTCTATATTTTCTGCAGCAGGATGTTTTGGAAGTCCTGGCATTGTCATTATATCTCCTGTCAGCGCTACAATAAAACCCGCACCCTTTGAAACCCTCAATTCTCTTACCGTTATCTTAAATCCTTTTGGACGGCCTAATAGTTTAGGATCATCTGAAAGTGAATATTGAGTCTTTGCGATAGTTATAGGCATCTTATCTAATCCCAATCTTTCAATATTAGCAATATCTTTTAAAGCCGAAGCTGTATACTCTACTCCATCCGCTCCATATATTTCTGTGGCAATCTTGTGTAATTTATCTTTGATTGGTAAATTCTCATCATACAAAACGCGAAAGTCAGAAGGCATGCTACAAGCTTTAACAACTTTTTCAGCTAACTCTATCCCACCTTCTCCTCCTTTTTCCCAAACATCTGCTACCGCCATATCTACACCTATATTTTCGCAAGCCTTTCTTACTTCGTCAATTTCTCTCTCTGTATCAAAGATAAACCTGTTAAGTGCTACAACAACTGGCACTCCAAATTTTCTTACATTTTCAACTTGCTTTTCAAGATTTTCAATTCCCTTTCTCACTGCTTCAACATTTTCTTTTTGCAAATCTTCTTTTTTTACACCACCATGCATTTTTAAGGCACGCACAGTTGCAACAACAACAGCAGCATTGGGTTTTAATCTTCCTAAGCGAGCCTTTATATCAAAGAATTTTTCAGCCCCTAAATCCGCACCAAATCCCGCCTCTGTTACAAGATAATCTGCCAATTTCAAACCATATTTAGTAGCAATTAAGCTATTACATCCATGAGCAATATTTGCAAAAGGTCCTCCATGTACAAATGCTGGAACGTTTTCAATAGTTTGCACTAAATTAGGTTTTATAGCATCTTTTAATAGGACTGCCATAGCTCCATCAGCTTTTAAATCTCTTGCAGTTACTGGATTACCATTTTTATCATAAGCCACTATTATATCACCAATTCTTCTTTTTAAATCCATCAAATCTTGCGCTAAACACAAAATCGCCATTACTTCTGAAGCTACTGTTATTATAAATCCGTCTTGCCGCGGATATCCATTTGTCTTTCCTCCAAGTCCTACTATTACTTCTCTTAAAGCCCTATCATTCATGTCCATAGCCCGTTTCCATGTAATAGTCCTTATGTCAATATTGAGTTCATTACCATGGTAAATATGATTGTCTATCATCGTAGCCAATAAATTATGAGCAGCAGTAATCGCATGTAAATCTCCCGTAAAGTGCAAATTTATGTCCTCCATAGGTACAACTTGAGAATACCCTCCCCCAGCTGCTCCGCCCTTTATTCCCATACAAGGTCCTAACGAAGGCTCTCTTAAAGCTATCATAGCTTTTTTACCTATTTTAGCAAGAGCCTGGCCTAATCCTACCGTAAGTGTAGTCTTACCCTCGCCTGCAGGGGTGGGAGTTATAGATGTGACAAGAATAAGCTTACCATCTTTTCTATTTTTTATCTTTTCCCATAAAGCAGGAGAAACTTTTGCTTTATACTTTCCGTAGTATTCTAAATAGTCTTCATCAATGTCTAACTTTTTTGCAACCTCTCTTATATGTAACATTTTCGCTTCTTGAGCTATTTCAATATCAGACTTCATAAAATTTCCCCTCCAGCTTTTACTTTTATCTTTCACCTAAAATTATTTTTACGAGTGTACCTTTGCCTTTTTTACTAAAAATTTTAATATCCCCGTTGTACAGCTCCACAATACTTTTGCAAATAGCAAGTCCTAGTCCTGTTCCTTCTTTTTTAGTTGTAAACAAAGGCTCAGTAACTTTTTTTAAATATTTTTTCTCTATACCGCCTCCATTATCGACAACTCTTATTACCACTTTCTTTTTAAGAGGGTAATATCTTGTATCTAATATTATTTTACCATTCTCTCCAATAGCATGAAGCGAGTTTTGAACTACATTTAAAATAAGCTGCTTCAGATGATTTTTATCCATTTTTATAGGAGGAATATCGCCAAGCCTCTTTTCTATTTTTATTTTTTTGTGTACAGTCTCTGCTTCAAAAAGAAGTAAATATTGGTTTATAACTCCATTAATGTCTATTTCAGTTTCTCCTTTTTCTTCACTGTTTCTTACTATACCAAGGTAATTTTTTATTAAAACTAATATCCTATCCACTTCGTCTAAAATAGTTTCATAATAAGTAGAACTTCTTTATGTTTGGCTTGTAAAAGTTGTATAAAACCTTTTACAGAAGTTAAAGAATTTTTTATCTCATGAATGGTTGTGGCAGCAAATTCACCAGCAATTGTGTATTTTTCAGTTTGCTCAATTAACTTCTGATATTTTAAATCTTCTGTTATATCCTTCACAATGATAGTTTTCCAATGACCACCGTTTAACTTTCCGTATTTTAGTAAAAGCACTCTTTCATCACAATTTCCCTTTGAGGAAATTACAATTTTTTCTCCGTTAATTAAATTATTTTCTGAAGCATCCGGTTTGTATTTTCTCAAAAAGTCCGTAAACTTCGCATTTATGAATTTCGTATATTTAACACCAAATAATTCACATGCTCTGTTATTCACGTAGACCACGTTAAACTTATTATCAACTATCACAACACCCTCTTCTGTCATATCCATTATGTCTGTTGAATGTTTGAAAAAATCAATATAATCGCCGGGTTTTTCTTTCTGATAGCTTCGAAGTTTAACAAATCCTAAAAAAGCTATTTTATCTCCCACACTGTTAGCTATAGGACTAAATTTTATGCTAAAAGACATTTTTAAATTGTATTTTGCCGTAAGCTCTATAATAAGCCCATCTTCATAAGGTCCTATTTCTTTGTATTTCAATATGTGATAAAAAAATGATCATAATCATCTACATCATCAACAGTATAACCTAATGTTTCAAGGAGTCTTTTATTTATATGAATTACCTTACCATTTAAATCTTTTAAGACAAAAAAATCGTGTGCATTATTTAAAAGGTTGCATATCCACTGCAAGGAATTTTTATCTGTAGCAAAAGTTTTGTTCGCTTTCATGATTGTCCCCCTTTGTCTCCCTCATCTTTCGTTCAAAACCCTTAGGCCCACTAATATAATTAGACATTAAAGTAGAAAAATCCTCCTTCTTATCAATAATTTTTTTATTGTTAACTAAAAATTTTTAAAAAAATAATGTATAAGCCCAAAGACTTATACATTATTTGGTATTTTATGCAAACTGCACCCCCTCTATATCCTCACCGTTAAATACTTTTTCAAACTCTTCTCCATTAAGTTTTTCTCTTTCAATAAGAGCTTTTGCCACTCTATGGAGCTTTTCAATATTTCCCTTTAAGAGTGATTCCGCTCTTTTATAGGCTTCTTCAATTATTCTCTTTATCTCTCTGTCAATTTCTGCAGCTACTTCTTCACTGTAATTTCTCGTTCTTCCTAAATCACGCCCTAAAAACACTTCTTCACTTTTAGTGCCAAAGGTCATAGGCCCTAATCTATCACTCATGCCATACTCTGTAACCATCTTTCTTGCAATACTTGTAGCCCTCTCGATGTCATTTTGTGCACCCGTACTTATATCATTTAACACCAAGCTTTCTGCCACGCGTCCACCTAAAAGATGAACTATTTCATCCACCATTTCAGATTTTGACATGTAATATTTATCTTCTTCAGGAAGAAGCATAGTATATCCTCCCGCTCTGCCTCTTGGAATTATGGTAACCTCATGAACAGGAGGAGTATTTGGCAAAAGTTTCGCAACAACAGCATGACCAGCTTCGTGGTATGCCACCAATTTTTTGTCTTTTTCGGACATGATCCTGCTTCTCTTTTCAGGTCCTGCTATTACTCTCGTTATAGCCTCTTCCAGCTCCGCCATAGTTATCTGCTTAAGCCCTCTCCTTGCTGCTAAAAGCGCTGCTTCATTCATAAGATTTTCCAGGTCAGCCCCAGTAAAGCCAGGGGTTCTTCTTGCCAATACCTGTAATGACACATCTGGAGCTAAAGGCTTATTTCTAGCATGTATTTTCAAAATTTCTTCTCTTCCTTTTATATCAGGAATACCTACAGTAATGTGTCTATCAAATCTTCCTGGTCGCAGTAGTGCAGGATCTAATATATCTGGCCTGTTTGTTGCAGCAATAACAATTATGCCTTCATTTACACTGAAACCATCCATTTCAACTAACAACTGATTTAGTGTTTGCTCTCTCTCATCATGTCCACCGCCTAAACCTGCACCCCTTTGCCTTCCTACTGCATCTATTTCATCAATAAAAACAATACAAGGTGCATTCTTTTTGGCTTGTTCAAATAAATCTCTTACCCTTGCAGCACCTACCCCAACAAACATCTCTACAAAATCAGAACCGCTTATGCTAAAAAACGGTACTCCCGCTTCTCCTGCCACAGCTTTTGCAAGCAGAGTTTTACCAGTACCTGGAGGTCCTACCAAAAGAACTCCTTTTGGTATCCTGGCTCCAAGGTCAAGAAATTTTTTGGGATATTTTAAAAATTCAACAATTTCCTGCAACTCTTCCTTTTCTTCATCTGCTCCCGCCACGTCATTAAAAGTCACTCTTTTATCCTTATCAGTAACCATCCTTGCTCTGCTCTTTCCAAAAGACATAACCTTGCTTCCTCCCCCGCCTTGTGCCTGTTGCATAAAAATATACCACAATATAATGAAAATTACGATTAAAAAGAGGGAAGGAAGCATTTGAACCCACCATGGCGGGCCTACCTGCGGTTCACTTTTGAAGTCCAGTTTCCCTTGTAAAATATAGGGATTAACAAAGTTCATAAAGTTTGTTACATCTGGCACACGGCTTTTAAACTCGGTGCCATTTTTCAATACCCCTTTGACATCATTACCCACAAGGGTAATGCTTTTTACTTGGTTGGCATTAATATATTTTATTAGCTGTCCATAATCAATATCGGTTATTGATTCGGCGCTTTGAGAATATAATTGTACCATTGCGTAAATAGCTATAAATATTAATAAATAGAGAACTATGCTTCTAATTATTTTGTTATTATCCTTCAAATAAAGCCCCTCCTTCCAACAAGTCCAACTACCTTTAATCTATAATATCATCTCTCCTTTAAAAAACCAAATTATTTGTATAGCTCCGGCTTAAAACCCTATAAAGGGAAGGTTCCTGTATTTTTCATCGAAATCTAATCCATACCCTACTACAAATTTGTCAGGAATTTTAAAGCCACAATAATCTACTTTGACATCTGCCTCTCTTCTTTCAGGTTTATCTAAAATAGTGCATATTTTTAAACTTCTGGGCTTTCTTCCTAATAAAGTCTCTCTTAAATAAGAAAGCGTCAAACCACTATCTATAATATCTTCCACTATGAGCACATCTTTGCCTTCAATGTTTATGTCGTGGTCTTTAATTATTTTTACTATTCCAGAAGACCGAGTAGAAGAACCATAACTGGAAACAGCCATAAAATCTATTGATAAAGGTAAATCTATCGCTCGAGACAAATCCGCCATAAACATTATTGCCCCTTTCAAAACCCCAAGAAGAACAAGGTCTTTCCCTTGGTAGTCTTTTGTAATCATTCGTCCTAACTCTTTTACTTTTTCTTTTAATTGTTGTTCCGTAATTAAAATCTCCTGTATATCTTGTGTTATACTCGACATAAAGTTAACCTCCTTTTTTATTTTCTTCTTTGGTATATTCTATAACAAGGACTTTTTTTGTGTTTTTATCTACTTTAAACTTATCACTCATTCTATACCCTACCACCCATACGATTTCATTGCCTATGGCCAATAAAGGAATGCTATTTCTTATTTCGCGGGGTATTTTCTCGTCAACGAAAAATTCTTTTAGTTTTTTACTTCCCCCCATATTAAGAGGGGAAAAAACATCACCTGCTTGCCTATTTCTAATTACTACATCTTTCTGTATTTTATCATAGTCAAAAAATTTTGTGTATTTCCCTATATCAAGTTTTTTTACTTCTTCAATCCCTAAAACAGTAGTTTTAAATTGACCAATGCCATCTATATTAGTGATTCCGGGAATATTTAATTTTGCCCAAAAAGTCTTGACCTCTTTTTGTTTTACTTTTCTCATTATAAGATTATTATAGCTTTTTAAAGCCCCAATTTCAAAGGGCAAATTAATTTTTGAGGAAGTTGGTTTGTCTAAAAGGCTTAAAACATCCTCTACATGGATGTATTCTAGTCCATAAATATCTCCTTTTAATTTTTGGTACATAAGTCTTACTAAGCGCCGCTGTATAGCGGGGTGCTGTACCCTCAGTTTTTCTATATCAGCAAAAATTTCCTCTTGATTAAAATAACAAACCTCATTAAAAATCTTTTCACACTCTTTTTCTAAATAATCATTCTCCTCTAAAATAATTTTTGCCATCCTATAGATATTTTTTATTATATCCACTTCAAAAGTTTCATTTATAAAGGGAATTAATTTAAGCCTTACTTTATTTCTTTTATATAAATCCTCATAATTTGTAAAATCAAGTGCTGGTTTTAAGCCTTTTTCTTTAAGGTATATCTCTATTTCTTTTCTTTCTATTTCAATTAGAGGCCTTATTATATTCCCATTTACCGGTTTTATTCCAATGAGGCCTGTCATTCCAGCACCCCTTATTAAATTTAAAAAAACCGTTTCCACTACATCATTTTTATTATGAGCTACTGCTATTTTATTACCCTTAACTTCTTTTAATACTTCCTCAAAAGCCTGATACCTCACATATCGTCCAGCCTCTTCTTCCGAATATCCCATTTCTTTGGCTATTTTTTTTACATCCTTTTCAAATAAAAAATGGGAGTTTCAATTTGCGGCATATATTTTCAACAAATTGCGCGTCCCTTCGAGCCTCTTCTCCTCTTATCATATGGTTTACATGTACTACATACAATTTAAGATTAAATAAATCTTTTAAATTGTATAAAATATCCAGCATACATAAAGAATCGGGTCCGCCGGAAACTCCCATTACAATTTTATCATTTTCCTTAATCATTTTATATCTTTTAACTGTTGAAATAACCTTATCAATCATTTCTTAACCCCTTAAGCGATATATACTTAAGTTATATAATGATTATATAACATCTTAATTTTTAAATCAAACCTCTTTTTCAAAAAAGAACTAACTTTCCTCTACATCAGATAATTACAGATACAAAAACCCTTCCACAAAGCCTTTCCCTAAATCACCTCGATATATTGTCTCCACATTGTGGAAGGGTTATTCCATTCTATTAACTTTTATACTTTTTCCATATCTTTGAAACCAAAATTGTCATATCGTCTTTAGGCGTATTATCACACAATTCCAAACATTTTTTTATCAACGCTTCTGCCATATCCTGAGGATTTTTCGTGTCAATTTCACTGATTAACCTTGAAAATTCTATTTCTTTATCTTTTTCAAAACACTCCAACACTCCATCAGTAACCAAAATCACAAAATCTCCATTTTTTAATTTTCTTTCATGGATATCTGCTTCGATATCTTCCAAAATTCCAATGGGTAAAGAACTGGATTCTATAATTTCCACCTCATTTCCCCTTTTTATAAAAGTAGCGCAAGAACCAATCTTGATAAATTCTGTCTCTCCGGTAAATTTATCCAAAAACATTATATCCACGGTAGAAAACATTTCTTCTGCAGACCGTAAAGCCAAAATAGAATTTAACGTTTGAATAACTAAATGTTTATCAAATCCTGCTTCAATAAATTTTTCTAGCAAAGAAATGGTAGTACTGCTCTCTGCAGCCGCTTTATATCCAATCCCCATTCCATCGCTTAAAGCTACCATGTATTTTCCATCTTCTAAGTCCATAAAAGAATAAGTATCTCCAGAAATCTTGTTTTTTGACTTGCTAACTCTGCTTATACCTGTCAAAACTTGTAAACTTTCTGCTTTTGTAAAGGTAACTACACACCTTCCATTGTGGTCTATTGCACATAACCTACTTTTTCTCTCATATCTTTCCCCCATAATTTCAGACACAATTGGAGCAATCTTTTTGTCACATTCCTTCGCAATACATGCCCTTTTGTATATTTTTACGTTAATATTTCCATCTCCCGCGTCATAAATTAATACATCCTCTACGGGTATACCCTTTTTATCCAATTCCACCATCATTATTTGTTCTAATTCGTCTTTAAAAGTGACATTCATGCTAATATCACTGGCCATATTAGATATTGCATCAGCAATTCCTTTCAACTGAGTAGCAATAAGACCTTTAGCGTCTTTTAGCCTTTCTCTCCATTGCATGCTTATTTTGTAAATACCCAAATAATATTTAGTCGTACTTATAAGCTCAGAAAATCTTATACATTTTCTATAAATTTTATTGTCTTCAATGCTACTATTTTTTTCAAGATGTTCTATTAATTCAAACAGGCTTTTATAAGTATTGTAAAATTCCTTGTCCCAACAAGATTTATACATAACACATTGAGTGCAAGCTTTATTGGCAATTTCCTCAAACAAATAAGAAATATCTTTGTGGTCTAGTATCTTTTCATTTACCTGTTTAAAACTTTTAGAGAGCTCTTCAAATACTTGAGAATACTCCTTTAATTTGTCTGTCACTACCTCTTTTAATTTTTCATTGTAATTTCTATTGTTTAATTTTTTATTGCCTTTTACTATTTCCTCTACTTTTACTATGTATTTCTTAGGAAGCGCTGCAAACATTAAAGAAGCTAAAACAATATCATAAGGATTTATAAGCATATCTATACTTGAAGTTACATAAAATGTAATAATAAAAATGGCAGTCAAAAAGCCTATAATAACTCCAATTCTATGCAATTTTTTAAACTGCCAGCCAACAAGCCTGCAAATCCAAAAAGTCCTATGGAGACTGGCATTTGAAAAAAGATAAGCTCCCAATAAGTCCTATAGTCGTGCCGATACTTGCTCCTACTCCCACCCCACCTATGTAAGAAGCTAAAAGTATTATAAATATCCCTAATATCCCATTGAGAGTAAATTTCCACACATTCAAATGATTCATTCCTAGAATAAATAGCCCTATAAATATACTCAAAGATATCAACTCTTCATTGGAAACAATTTTTCTGTTTATATTCAAAATAAATGAAACAGCGTGGTTAAAAATAAAAACCATTAACATTGCAGTAATAGACTCATATAAACTCATTATAATGTCAAAAAGCAAAAAGTCGTATATATAGCTGAAGATAAGGCCTGCACTAAAAAGTGAAATAAAAGTTATCAAAGAGGCCTTAATAATATTTTGAGATTTAACTTTTAAAAGCCCCTCCACTAAAAAAACCAAAATAAGGGCTAAAAGGTATTTAAAACTATTGACATCGGGCAAAGTCAATATCCCCAACCATACTCCTATTCCACTTAAAAAATATCGCTTTTTATACATTAAAAGAGTTGCAAAAAAAGCAATGCCGAAAGGCAAAAGACTATTGAAAATAACAGCTCGCGCTATAAAAAAGCTTATAACTGACAATAATATAATTTGTTGAATATTTTTATAAAGATTTCTTGGTGTATTTTCTGTCAAGGGAGTTTTTATAACTCTTTTATAAGGTAAAATATTTATATTTTGCATAAAAAACCACCACCTCTTGTTTTTTCTAAATTATACCATTAAGGTGATGGTTTTATTTGTTAATTTTTGATATGTTTGTAATTTTTCTTTCGACATAAAAAATAATATCGCATCCCAATGCGACATTTTATTTCTCAAAATATAAATGGTGACCCCGACGGGATTCGAACCCGTGTTGCCGCCGTGAAAGGGCGGTGTCTTAACCACTTGACCACGGGGCCACAAAGGACATTATCTATTTTATCATATTTTTATGTCTTGTCAACGATAAATTTTTCCTTAATATTTGTCACTTTTTGGATATAAAAATATCTGTCCTCTCTCCCTGTTTTATTTCTCCTATTAAAGCATATTCGACTTCTAAATACTTTGCAATATCTTCAATGCTTATATTTGCTTCATGATGGCTTCCTCTTTCTTTATGCCTTTCAGCGACAACTTTCTTCCCATATTCGTTTAATTCGGATATAAGAATACTACCGCCTTTTTTACAGACCCTCACCATCTCATCCAGTACCTTTTTATAATCCCTCATGTGATGCATAGCATTGTATGTAGCCACAACATCAAAAGTTTCATCTAAAAATGGAAGATTGTGAGCATCTCCATGAAGTAGCAAGATATTTTCCAAAGTTGCACTTTCCTTCAAAAGGCCTTCTGCTCTTTTTAAAGCCTCTTTACTTTCATCCAAAGACACAACTTGATATCCGTATTCAGCCAAAGCCGCTGCCATTCGTCCCCGTCCTGTACCAATATCAAGAGCTTTTCCATTTCCTCTGCCCAACATTTCCATAGCTTCTTTTATATCTCTCTCCATAGTTTCACCTCAAAAACTTTTTATATTTATTATCTCTCTTTTTGTACTTTAATAAAACGCAAAAACATGCTATACTAATTAAAGTACTAATAAAATCACTCCTCTATAATAAATGCGGTATTTTTATACCGCATCCTTTTTGGACTAATATATGCCCCCGTATGGTATAGGTTACGTTAAAAGTATATCACATTCTCTATGTAATGTAAATACAGAATTTCAGTGTGTTTCTTCTGAAGAAATAATCGGTTGAGACACTTTTCCAAAATAATTTGTCCCCCATACTCCTATCAATATCATAATAGCTCCTATTATATGATACCAATAAAAAGCTTCACGTCTTATGGTGATCCCCGCTATTACCGAAATTACTGTGGTCAAATTTGCAAAAACTGAAGCTTGAGATGCAGGCAATTTTGAAAGAGCGTAATTGTTTAAAAAATACGCTACAACAGAAGATAAAACACCTAGATATAGCACAGGAATAAGTACTCTGTAATCAGTTAAATCCCTGAAATAGTCAGAAATAGGATAGCCTTTTGCTAATCTATCAATTAAATTTAAAAAATTGAAAGAAATTGCGGCAAACCACATCATGACAAAGGTTATCTCAATAGGTGAAAATTCTAAAGAAGACTTTCTTGCTAAAATACTGTAAAAAGCTGCAGATAAGACTGCTCCTAAAAGATATACAAAACCTATAATTGACGTATTACGGCTTTCAACACCTGTCATAAAAATTATAAAAGCAACTCCTGTAACAGACAAAAGAATAAAGAAAAGCTGATACAAAGAAGGCCTTTCCTTTAAAAATACCGCCGCCAAAGCGGTAACAGCAACAGGAATTAAAGCTATCATCAAACCAGAAAGAGAAGAGGATGTATATTTTACACCATATGTTTCAAATATAAAATACACAACAGGCTCTGATAGAGACAATAAAAACAATGGCCACAGATTTTTCCCTCTATAATTAAGTTTAATAATTCCAAATACCCACAAAAGAGTAATCATAAATGCTGCAAGTAAAAAACGATAGGCTATAAGCTCCATAGGAGAAGCTACATCAAGCCCCATAGAGGTAAACATAAAAGAAAATCCAAAAATTGATGCCATTCCTATTCCTGCTAAATAAGGATAATAACTCTTTATCCTCTCCAAATTTAACACCCCCGCACCTTTTTAAAAACACCGATATAATTATATAGCACTTTCCACAAAAAATAAAATCCAGACGAAGGGGACGGTTCTTTTCATCTGAAAAATTCAGACAAGAGGAACCGTCCCCTTCGTCTGAAAAGTTTTTGTCACAAAATTGGCTTTAGATGTGTTATTATTAGTGAAAAGACATAGGGGAGGTGTTCAAAATAGAGGAAAGTTTCAAAGATATCTTTGAAAAATATTATCCAAAAGTTTTAAATCAAATTTCTTGGATGATAAAAGACGAATTCAAAGCGGAAGACATTACTCAAGAAGTTTTTATAAAGTATTTTAAAAATCCTCCCCGTCACAATGAAAATATAGGAGGTTGGTTATCCAAAGTGGCAATAAATCATGCCTTAAATTATATCCGCAGTGAAAAAAACACAAAAACAAGAGAACTGGAAGTTTTTAAAAACACGCAAGAGGAATTTTTTGAAGACCCTGAAGAAATAGCAATTAAAAGGTTTGAAAGAGCTAAAGTGAAAGAAGTTCTCCTAAAAATGAGTAAAAGAGATATGATGTGTCTAATACTTAAACATTCAGGATATAGTTACGAAGAAATAGCAATATCATTGGGAATTAAGAAAACCTCCGTCGGCACAACCATAGCAAGAGCACAAAAAAAGTTTAAAGAATTATATGAAAAGGAGGTGTAAGTATGTGCTACGATGAAGGAACACTCCAAGCATATCTAGACAGTGAACTGGATGAAATCACTGCAAAAAATGTAGAAGAACATTTAAAAACTTGCGATGTATGTAGAGAAAAACTTGAACAACTAAAATCCATAAATGAATTCACTTCAAAAGCTTTAAAAGCAAGCAATATAGATTTAAATGAAGCTTGGGCTACTCTAAATGAAAAATTGAGTAAAAATAATAATAAAGGAGGAATGTTTGCCATGTTTACAAAGTACAAAAAGGCTATTGCCGCCTTAGTCGTAGTGGCATTTGTAGTTTCCTCAATGCTTTTCCCGCCCCTTAAAAATGCAGAGGCTAAAATTCTAAATTTATTGAGACTTAACAAAATGCAGATTATAACTATTACACCTGATGACATTACACAAATTCAAAATGAGTTCTATAATAGAAACATAAAGAACATTGACTTAAAAGAATATGGTGAAATATTAAGGTCTGGAAGTTATGAAGGATATGAAGTTTCAATAAATGAAATTGACAAACTAAAGTCCGATGTAGATTATAAATTTAAGCTGCCAACTGACGAAAATTTTGAAATTAACCATATATATGTATCAAAGGGTGATGGATTAGAGTTTAAACTTAATGTTGACAAAATAAATGAATTAATTAAAACATTTGGCGGCACACATCTTTTCCCTAAAGAGCTCAACAATAAGCCTATTACAATAAATGTTGGCACATCTATAAATATTGATATAAAAGAAAAAAAGGATAATAATGATACAGAAAATATCAAAAAAAGTATTTATCTTACCATAAATAAAACTCCTGAGATTGTAGTACCAGAAGGGGCAAATATAGATAAGGTAATTGATGCCTTGGCTAACCTCCCATTTTTGCCCGACAATTTAAAAAAACAAATTGCAAGTGTAACTGACTGGAAGGAGACATTACCTATACCAATGGATGAATCTACAAATGTTAAAGAAATAAATATAAGAGGAAATACAGCTATTATTCTAACAAATAAATATTCTCCAAATATGGCATCTATAGCATGGAATGAAAACGGAGTAATGTATAGTCTATCAATCTATGGACCTATGAACCATCTACAGACAAACAAACAATAAATGATGAATTAATAACACAGCAAAATATAAATACATTAATCCAAATCGCAAACTCAATGAGGTGATCAAATGGTTTTAGAAACACAAAATCTCACAAAACAGTTTAATGGAAAAGGCGGATTTAAAGAAGTCACTCTCTCTGTAGAAAAGGGGCAAGTTTTTGGATTCTTAGGTCCAAATGGTGCTGGAAAAAGCACTTTTGTAAAAACAATGGTGGGGCTTTTACACCCCACCTCTGGTTTTGCTTGGATTTTAGGGAAACCCATAGGTACTGTAGAATTCAGAGAAAAAGTAGGATTTTACCTGAAAATTTTAGATACCACGACTGGATGACAGGAAAAGAGCTTTTGAGCTTCCATGCTGAGCTTTATAAAATAAAAAATCCAGGCAAAAAAATTGATGAACTTTTAGAATTGGTAAAATTGAAAGGTCATGAAAGTAAACTTATCAAAAATTACAGCAAAGGAATGCAACAGAGAATTGGCATTGCAATAGCCCTTTTAAATGACCCCGAAATAGTATTTTTAGACGAACCTACCTCAGCTCTTGACCCTGTAGGGCGAATTGACGTAAGAGAAATCATAAAAGAATTAAAATCGCAAGGCAAAACTGTTTTTCTAAACAGCCACCTTTTAAGTGAAGTGGAAATGGTATGCGATGAAGTAGCCATAATAAACCATGGCCGAATAATAGCCGAAGGAAAACTGGAAGAGCTATTAAAAGAACACACCCATGTAGAAATGATTGTATCAGACTATACTTCAGAGTTGATTGAAAAAATTTCTCGCTTATCAAAAGAATTTCAATTTAAAGAAGGTAAGCTCTCTTTTAAAGTAGAAGACAGAGAAAAAATACCAGTTATAGCTAAAATGGTAATAGAAGCCGGTGCCAAGTTATATCAATTAAATACTCAAACTTCTTCATTGGAAGACTTATTCATAAACTTAATTGGAAAGGATGAGGTGTCGTGATAACTATAATAAAATATACCTTTAAAGAGATGCTAAAAAACGGGCTTTTCTATTAGTCTCTATTTTGTCCCTCCTCTACCTTTCCATATATGCTTTTGGCTTAAGTAAAATATTTGAGCGTCCCAACGATTCTATATATGACATCATCTTTCAATCAGAAATTTTGTCTGCCGGTCTATTTTTCGCAAATTTCATAGTGGCTTTTCTTGTAGTTTTGACATCAGTAAATGCTATATCAGGAGAAATAGAAAATGGCACCATATACGCCGTTTTATCGAAACCTATAAAAAGATATGAACTGGTGTTGGGAAAATTTATAGGCTTAGGCGCTATGATTGTAATATACAGCTCCATCATGTTTTTGTCTGTAGTAGGTTTAAACATCTTTATGGGGTCTAAAATAACCTTTGAAGCAAGCAATATTTTAAGAGGACTTTTTTTCTTCGACTTAGGACCGATTGTATTTTTAGCCCTTATAATAGCTTCCAGCTCAATTTTTTCGACTGTAAACACAGGAATAATCTCTATTATGGCTTATGGAATTGCCCTCGTCGGAGGTGTGCTTGAACAAATAGGCGCAGCAATGCAACAAAGTCAAGTCGGTGCCTTTGGCTTAAAAAGCGGAGAAAGTCTTATAAATGCAGGGATACTTACAAGTCTCATCCTTCCTACAGATGTCATATATAGAAAAATGACTGCAGAGCTTTTGACACAAAGTAGTGGGATAAGTTTTATGACACAAGGACTCTTTGGGGGCATGTCTCAACCCAGTATTTACATGTTCATATACATCTTTTTCTACGTGGTATTTCTCCTCTATTACGGTGCAAAGCGCTTTTCACAAAGAGACTTATAAAGGCGGTCACACACCGCCTTTTAACTTTTTAAACCCTTCCAAACAATACCCAAGACTAAACCATTGACAGTTACTGCATATCTTTTCCATTTTTTCTTCAGTCATTTTCTCTTTAATTCTATTTGTGACTTCCCTATAGCTCAATATCTCCCCTGGCCTTATATCTAAAACTTCTAAAACTGCCCTATCTTTTCCTTTTACACTTCCTGGATACTCTTCCTCTGTACATTCTCCATTTACATTGTTTGGACACATGCTGCAAATGTTATCCACACTATCCACAGCTTTTATCAACATATCATGTTCATTATTCAATTTTCTAATAATTTCATCCATATTTTTAACAAATTTTTCATCATAACCAAGCCCTCTAAAACCTAATATACATAAAAAATGATGTCCTCTTATCTCCATTTCAATCTCTCCTCATCCCAGGATTACAACAATAATTATACTGCTAATTTGAACTGTAACCTAAGAAAGAAAAGAAATTTACATCCCTCAGTTTATCACAATAATAGTCATAATTCTTCAATTATCGAAAATAATACATTTAAAGGAGTGATTGTATGACTAAAAAACCAAAAAAACCTCACAAAGTGCCAATAGAAAATCATAAGACTGCTTCCTGGGCAAATATACAAAATGTAAAAGAAGAATCAAATGTGCTATCCCAAGTGAAAATGAAGTAATAAATGCAAAAGAATGGGTAGAAGAAAACAAAAAATAACAATTCCGGGCATACGCCGGAATCGTTATTCTGCCAGCTTTCTATATCTTTCGTATCTCTCTTTTGCAGTATCTTCTGCCTTCTGATAAAGTTTTTCCGCAATGTGAGGAAATACGTTTTTAAGTGAGGAATATCGTATCTCCCCCTCAATAAATTCTCTGAAAGATTTTGTCGGCTCTTTAGAATCAAGTACAAATGGATTTTTGCCTTCTTTTTTAAGCTCTGGATTAAATCTATAAAGGTGCCAGTAACCAGACTCCACTGCTTTTTTCTCCTCCATTATACTTGTCCCCATGCCTGACTTTATGCCATGGTTTATACAAGGAGCGTATGCTATTATAAGTGAAGGCCCTTTGTATTTTTCTGCCTCCACAAAAGCCTTTATCGTCTGGTTCATATTTGCTCCCATCGCAATTTGTGCCACATACACGTATCCATAGCTCATAGCCATCAAACCTAAATCTTTCTTGCTTGTCCTCTTACCTGCTGCCGCAAATTTTGCAACTGCCCCTAATGGCGTAGATTTTGAGGATTGCCCTCCCGTATTGGAATACACCTCTGTGTCAAGCACTAGTACATTTACATCTTCTCCTGATGCTATAACATGGTCAAGCCCTCCAAAGCCAATGTCATACGCCCATCCATCTCCCCCTATTATCCACTGAGATTTTTTTACAAGAAAATCTTTTTTGTCAAGTATCTCTTTTATTATCTCATTCTCTGTATACCCGCCTCTATTTATAATATCCAAAATCTTTTTAGAAGCAATTTTAGATTTATCTCCATCCTCCATCCCATCAATCCACTCTTGGAATGCAGCTTTTAATTCATCGTCAATAGGGATATTTATAGCTTCTTTCATCAAATCTCTAAGCCTTTCCCTTATCTGCTTATTTGCTAAAAACATGCCGTAGCCAAATTCGGCATTGTCCTCAAAAAGTGAGTTAGCCCACGCAGGCCCTTTTCCCTCTTTATTAGTAGTATAAGGAATAGAGGGTGCACTTGCCCCATAAATAGATGAGCAGCCTGTGGCATTTGCTATCATCATCCTATCTCCAAAAAGCTGTGTCAAAAGCTTTATGTAAGGAGTCTCACCACAGCCAGGGCATGCGCCACTGAATTCAAACAGAGGCTTTGCAAATTGACTGCCTTTTAGAGTCGTCTTATCTACTAAATTATCTTTGACATCAAGAGTTACAGCATACTCCCAATTTCTCGCTTCTTTTTCTATTTGTTCTTCAGCGGGTTTCATTATAAGAGCTTTTGTAGGTGCTGGACAAACATCTGCACAATTGCCGCATCCTGTACAGTCTAAAGGACTTACCTGTATTCTATACCAAAGCCCTTCTAATCCTCTTCCTATTGCTTTTTTCAGTTTAAAAGTTGGAGGCGCTTTTTTCATTTCTTCCACTGTTAATAAAAATGGCCGTATTACTGCATGGGGGCAAACATAAGAGCACTGGTTACACTGTATACAGTTGTCTATTTGCCATTCGGGTATCAATACTGCAATTCCTCTCTTTTCATAGGCAGTCGTGCCAGTAGGAAATGTTCCATCTTCCATTCCTACAAAAGCACTTACAGGAAGCAGGTCTCCTTCATTTCTTTCCATAGGCCTTTGTATATTTTTAACAAAATCAGGCTCTGGATTTACAATTTTTTGCCCTTCTTTTGCGTTTTTCCACTCCTCAGGCACTTCTACTTTTACAAGAGCTTCTACGCTTCTGTCCACCGCTTTTAAATTCATATCCACTATATCCTGACCCTTTTTGCCATAGGCCTTCTGTATAGAATCTTTTAAATACTCAACTGCTTCTTCAAAAGGTATTATATTTATAAGTTTAAAAAACACTGTCTGCATTATCATGTTTATTCTGCCACCCAAACCTGCTTCTTGGGCAATTGATATGGCATCTATTGTATAAAAATTGATATCGTTTTTAGCTATATATCTTTTCATTGAAGCAGGTAACTTCTCCTCCAGCTCCTCTTTACTCCAAGGACAATTTAATACAAAAGTCCCACCATGTTTAAGTCCTTTTAAAACATCATAATTGTAAATAAAAGACTTATTGTGACAAGCGATGTAATCAGCATGATTTACCAAATAAGAAGATTTAATCGGCTTTTTACCAAACCTCAAATGGGAAATAGTGGTGCCTCCTGATTTTTTGCTGTCATACTGAAAATATGCCTGCACATACAAGTCTGTGTTGTCCCCAATTATTTTAATAGCCGATTTATTCGCACCAACTGTGCCGTCAGAACCTAATCCCCAAAACTTGCAACTTACTGTACCTTCAGGAGTTGTCTCCACAAATTCACTCTCTTCTAATGAAGTATAAGTCACATCGTCTAAAATTCCTATTGTAAAACGATCTTTTGGATAGTCTTTCTTTAAATTTTCATATACAGCAATAATTTGAGAAGGAGTAGTATCTTTTGAGCCAAGGCCATACCTTCCTCCTACTATTACAGGCTTTTTATCTTTATCGTAAAAGGCTTTTACCACATCAAGATATAGCGGTTCACCTATAGAACCAGGTTCCTTTGTTCTGTCCAACACAGCGATTTTCTTTACTGTACTAGGAAGAACATTAAAAAAATGCTTCTCTGAAAAAGGCCTGTAAAGATGTACTTTAATTAAGCCTACTTTTTCACGTTTTTTCATCAAATAATCAATCGTCTCTTCTACTGTGTCACACACCGACCCCATCGCAACAATTATGTACTCTGCATCCTTTGCTCCATAATAATCAAAGGGATGATATTCCCTTCCAGTCAATTCTTTAAATTTTTTCATGTAATCTTCACTATTTCGGGAACTTTTTCATAAAATTTATTAGCTACCTCTCTTCCTTGAAAGTATATATCAGGATTTTGAGCAGTACCCCTTACAACAGGGTGTTCTGGATTAAGTGCCCTATCTCTAAACTCTTTTACTGCTTTTAAGTCCAAAAGCTTTGCAATATCCTCGTATACCACCACTTCTATCTTCTGCATTTCGTGAGAGGTTCTAAAACCATCGAAAAATGCAAAAAAGGTACTCTCGATTTTATCGCGCAAAGATGTGCTATAAAACCCATATCCATAGCTTCTTGGACATTTGAAGAAGAAAGAAGTGCAAAACCTGTTTGTCTTACTGCCATCACATCCTGATGGTCACCAAATATAGAAAGTGCATGGGCAGAAATAGCACGGGCACTTACATGAAAAACTCCCGGCAAAAGCTCTCCTGCTATTTTATACATGTCTGGTATCATTAAAAGAAGTCCTTGTGATGCGGTATATGTGGTTGTCAAAGCGCCTGCAGTTAAAGAACCATGGACAGCACCTGCAGCACCTGCTTCTGACTGCATTTCAACAACCTTCACGGGTTGTCCAAATATGTTCTTTTTGCCGTGGGCAGCCCATTCATCAACATTTTCTGCCATCGGAGAAGAAGGCGTAATAGGGTAAATTGCTGCAACCTCAGTAAAAGCATAAGAGGCATAGGCAGCAGCTGTATTTCCGTCCATTGTCCTCATTGACCTTTTCATATGTTTCCTCCTCATCAATTCTGAACTTGCATTCATATACTCAAATATATTATTTGACAAAAAAGTATTATCATTCATTTTAAAGAAAATGTAATTCTTAAAATTTTTTTGTAATAGTTGAATATAATTTAAAAATTTACTTCTTTAGGGTCATTTTTTAATTCTTGAAATTAGTAGTAGGCAGTATAAATATAGGTTTTGGAAACTTCGTCTTTTAAGGTATTAGTCCTGCAACTTAAACAAGAATATTTCTATAGTTTGATTATACCTGACTACAACAGAAAAGATAAAAAGATTCAATATCAAAATAAGCCAATACTCCTCTTTGTTAATTCTTATCCTCCCTTTAAAAGAATATAATACAAAGTTACCAACAAAAAAGAGCCCATACAACTTAGTACAGGCTCTTTCACTTATCTATAATCTCCTAAAAGTCTTATATAATCCTCTAAAGTTCCATCCTCTAAACATGTTTCAATAATCTTTTTACCAAGAGGATCAAGTTCAGGAACTAAGAATTGCTTTAATTCTCTTTTAAAGAATTCATTTAGCATCTCTGCACCTTTGTCATATCCCTCATCCCCTACTTCGGGCTGCTTGTTCACTTGCAGTAATTCACGAGGAATAAAGCTTCCGTTTATTTTTAATGTATTTAAAGCATAACCTAAGAGACTACTTCTCGCTGGTGTAATTTGGTCTGGCCTGAATCTCACGCTTCCTCTTCTTGCAAGATATTCACGAGCTATCCATTCGGGCATAAATCCTACTTTCCACACCCCTATATATTGGTTTGGAACGAGAATGTATCGAGTACCCGGTGTATTTATAATCTGCTGCAATAAAAGATTAGCGTGAATTACTCTTTTACCCGTTGCAAAAGGCCAATAAGAGCCTACACCTTCGCTTTCCAGTCCACTGGTTCCTACTATACTTGGATTAGCGTGACCTCTCGGTGCAACTAATCTCCACAGCCAAGCAAGAGCAGGAGGCAGCAAGTGTAGCATGCCTATTATACCGTAGGAAGGTTTTTCTTTTGAAGAGGGGGGAGTCCTCACGCCAAAACTCCTCACATCCACTTCTACCGCTTCATCAACTACATTTGGCATAAACCTTCTTGGCATAATTACACGAGGATTGGGACAAGGTTTGCCAGGCGCATCCATAACATGTTCCCATATAAGACAAGTGGATTTAGGTACACCATCTATATTTAAAAAGATTAGAGGTTCTTTAGGATAGATACATAACTTTTCAAAATGAGGGTCCGTTCCATACTCATTCATATGATCTACACGTATAAACCAACCTTTTTCTGCATCTTTTATAACCAACTTTTTGCCTTGCTGCAATTTGGGATGACATAAGGCCATATCGTCAGTCACAGGCTGCAACTCACAAGCCTCTTTCAACTCTACATATATTTCATCCCCTGTTACTAAATTGCGTCCTACCTTTATAGAACCATCCGGTTCTCTATGAATCTGTTCCAACATTTCACTTTTTCCGCCACCGCTAGCACCCTCATGCATAATAGTCAATATATTATCATAAGGAGTAATTATTCTTACTGCAGAAGCATGAGCAGTAATCCACCCTTCTTTTTCTCCCATTGTTAAAAGTACTCCATATATTCCCTTTTTTGCACTCGGTCCAGGATACAAGTTATACGAAAAAAGTTCATGAAGATTTTCTAATCGGTTGTGCACAACCACTTGCTTCCCATTAAAATGAGTATGCCTAAAGGGAGGAGCTAAATATACTATTGCTTTCGGAGTAAAACCTTCCGGTATTTCCTTTTTAGGTATAAATCCTTGGATATCTGCAAGAGCTGTAGCAAAAAATCCAGCATTATCAGGTGCCAATAAAAGCGAAGGATAACCGTATTCTTCACCGCCGGACATAAAAGGCATAACAATTAGATTCTGAGCTTTTAACCATTCCAAAGTTTTCTGTCTTAACTCGCCAAAATCATACCCATATCTTTCCATAAATCTTGGCTTATCTGTCTCCCCATTATCGGCAACGACGAGACAGTCTGGCTCTCTTCTTCTCATATAAGGCTCAGGATAATTAACTGCTAATCCATTTTTGCACCTTGCCACAGTCGCTTCTAATACTTTTCCTTTGCCTGGAACATCATAAAAAACTTCAAAAAAGTCATTATTTCCTCCAACAGAAATTTCAAGAAGATGTTGTCTACTTTCTGGAATTGTTATTTTATGAGATTTTTTTAATATCTCCTCTATTTCTTTTGGTAGTCTCATTTTATTTATAGCTTCCATCGTTTCCTTCTCAATAATGGGAGAAAAGTCCAACTTATACCACCTCACAATAATAAGTATAAGAATATTATACAAAAAATTTTAGTGAGTTGCAATTTGAATAATAAAATCTGCAAAATAATTTTTAGTATGTATCTCTATTCCGAACTTTTTATTATAATATCGCTTTTTTTACACACATACTTTTTGTAATCTTTTACATTAATGAAATTTTTAAATCGCATTCTTGCAATTTTGATTAGTAATAGGTGATAAAAATAAAAGCACTCCTAATGGAACGCTTTTACTGATTCTCCGCAGCCCGCCTTTCTAGACCTTTTAATTTCAATATATAATTCATTTCAAAAACTGCCGCTTCTATTAATTTATCTATTTCTTCATCTGTCAACTTATTGCCAATCACTTTCTTTAATAAATTAAAAACTTCTGCTTTCTTATCTGGTCCTTTGCCAGGCCCTACTTGTTGTTCTACTGCTTGCACAAAAGTTTTTGCAATTTCGTAATATCTTTTTATTTTTTCCATGCCAATTTTAGTATTTAAATAATCGATCAAATATCCAAGCACGACCATTATAACAAGTTGAACACCAGCAGTCAAAATTGTCATAATCAAATCTCTCATTTTGTTCCCTCCAATATTTTTATTATAACAGAAGCAAATTCACCCCATGTGACAAAACTTTTAGGGTCATAATGTTTATTTATAATTCCTTTCATCTGCAATTTTTCAATATCATCTACTTGTTTGTAATCTGTACCTTGCAATAATTTCATTAAACCAACTGCAATTGCTTCAGCAAAAACTTCAGGTTTTTGTAAAAGCAAATCTAAATTTTGTGGATTCGACATAAAAGCTGTTTCAACTAGTATCGCAGGCATTACAGTACGCTTCAGTACATAAAAACTTTCATATTTTACTCCTCTATTTGTTGTTTTTAACATTTCTACTATTTCATTTTGTACATATTGGGCTAAATTTCGTCCTGCTAAACTTCTGGGATACGCGTAAGTTTCCGTACCATTTGCGGAAGGAACTGTAAAGCTATTACAATGAATAGAAATAAAATAATCTGCTTTGTTCTTATTAGCAATATTACACCTTTGTTGCAAATCTACAGTTTCATCTTTATTTCTTGTCATGACCACGCTTATATTTTTGTCCAATAAAATCTCCCTTAATTTTAAAGCAATACCTAGATTTATATCTTTTTCTTTATAATTTCCAACCACTACTCCCGGGTCTTTCCCTCCGTGACCTGGATCAATAGCTATGAGCATTTCACTCACCACCATTAAAATAAATTTTGTAAATTTTTCTATCATAATCATATAATATGTAAAGAAAATCATCAAGTTTATATAAGTTTATAAAACTTTTTGCTTTCGCTGATTATTTTTATTAAACTATTTTTGAGATAATCCTTTTGAAATAATTTTCTTAA
>NZ_BAZY01000013.1 GCF_001310975.1 Thermoanaerobacter thermocopriae JCM 7501 | reverse complement strand
TTCATAAATTTTTTCTAGAAAAGCATCTTCACTTTATTTTTCAAAAATCTTTTAAAATAATTGTTTGATTTCTTTCCGGTCCTACAGATATTATTGTTGCTTTAATACCCATTAACTCTTCTATTCTTTTTACATACTTTTGAGCATTATAAGGTAGGTCCTCAAAAGTTTTGGCCCCTTGTATATTCTCATCCCACCCGTCAAATTCTTCATAAACAGGCTCGCATTGTGCCAAATCCTCAAGACTTGCGGGAAAATCTGTTATTATTCTGCCATTAAATTTATATCCTGTACAAATTTTTATTTTTTTAAGCCCTGTCAGGGTATCAAGTTTTGTGAGAGCAAAATGTGTTATGCCGGATACTCTTACCGAGTATCTAAGAATCACAGCATCCAGCCAGCCACATCTTCGTGCTCTTCCTGTTGTAGTACCGTATTCATGGCCTTTTTCTCTTAAAAATTCAGCGTTTTCATCAAAAAGCTCGGTAGGAAATGGGCCTTTGCCAACCTCGTAGTATACGCCTTCACAACTCCAATAACTTCGTCAATCATTGTAGGCCCTATACCGGCACCAATTGTAACACCGCCTGCTATAGGATGGGAAGCAGTAACATAAGGGTAGGTGCCCAAATCTAAATCAAGAAGTGTCCCTTGTGCTCCTTCAAATAAAACTCTTTTACCATTTTTTATCAAATCGTATAAAAGCACGGTTGTATCAGTAACAAAAGGTTTTATTTTTTCAGCATACTCTAAATATTTTTTGTATATTTCTTCAAAGTCAAATTCTTCAGTTCCATATATCTCTTTAAAAAGTTTATTTTTCTTTTCTACATTTCTTCTAAGTTTTTCTTCAAAAACTTTTGGGTTTATAAAGTCACAAACCCTTATACCTATTCTCTCTGACTTATCCATGTAACAAGGGCCAATTCCTCTTTTAGTCGTCCCTAGATCTTTTTCCCTTTTGAAATCTCTTCAAGTTCATCTTGCTTTATGTGATAAGGAAAACGATATGCTCTATCGCTTATTTTTAAATTATCTACGCTAATTCCTTGTTTTTGTAAATTCTCTATCTCCTCAATCAAAGATGCCGGGTCAATTACCACGCCATTACCAATTACGCAAATTTTTTCGGGGTACAATATTCCAGAAGGAATTAAATGAAGTTTATACTGAATACTTTCTTTTTCAACAGTATGCCCCGCATTATTCCCCCCTTGGTATCTTACAACTACATCGGCCTTTTCTGCAAGATAATCAGTAATTTTCCCTTTTCCTTCATCTCCCATTGGTACCAACTATAACTAATGTTGACATAATTAATTATTCTCCTTCCTTACTTAACTCTTTCCAATATTTCTCTTGCAACTACAACGCCAGATACAGAGGCTTGTGCTAATCCTCTTGTAATTCCTGCTCCATCTCCCGCCGCAAATAGATTTTGGATTTGCGTTTCAAATTTGTCAGTAAGCTTTACTCGCGAGGAATAAAACTTTACCTCAACACCGTATAAAAGCGTATGTTTAGAATATACCCCTGGAGATACTTTGTCCAAAGCTTGCAACATCTCAATTATTGACTGCAAAAATCTATAAGGTAACACCAAGCTTAAATCCCCTGGCGTTGCATCTTTTAAAGTTGGTTCCACAAGGCCTCTCTTAATCCTTTCTGGGGTAGAACGCCTTCCCGCCAGTAAATCTCCTAATCTTTGTACAATTACTCCATCTCCTAACATATTGGCAAGTTCTGCTATATAACGGCCGTATTCTATAGGTCTATTAAAAGGATGGGTAAATTCTTTGCTCACAAGTATTGCAAAATTTGTATTATCAGTTTTTATATCTTTGTAGCTATGTCCATTTACTGTTTTAATTCCGTTATTATTTTCTATCACAACTTTACCATAAGGATTCATACAAAAAGTCCTTACCCTGTCATCGAAGGACTTAGAATAATATATAAACTTCGATTCATATATCTCTTTTGTTATATCTTCCATGACAACAGCAGGAATTTCTACTCGCACTCCTATATCGACAGCGTTATTTTTTGTTTCTAGTCCTAACCTGTCAGCTTCTCTTTTGAACCATTCAGCCCCTTCTCTTCCAGGTACAACAACTATATATTTCCCATAATATTCTTCTCCTTTTTCTGTAACTACTCCTTTTGCTTTTCCATTTTCTACAATTATCTCAGCAACAGGTGTCTCTGTTTTTATCTCCACTTTTTGCCCAATATAATCTCTCATGTTTTTTATAATGTCAAAGCACTTTTCTGTACCCAAATGTTTTATCACTGCAGGAATCAATTTTAAATCTGCAGCTTGAGCTCTTTTTTCTATTTCTCTGATTTTTTCTCTATCTGTACCGTGAACTTCTGTTGTCCCTCCAAATTTTACGTATATACTATCAACATAATTTATAAGATCGTTAAGCTGCGACTTAGGCATGTATTCATCTAAAACCCCACCAAACTCTGACGTCAAAGTTAGTTTTCCATCACTAAATGCCCCTGCGCCCCCTATTCCACAAGTAATAGCGCAGGGTTTACAATTGGCGCACTTAGAACCATAGGCATTAATAGGGCAAATTCTTTTTTGTATATCTTTCCCTTTTTCTAACAGCAATATGTCTAATCCATCTTTTTTATCGATTAGTTCCAATGCGGCAAAAAGTCCCGCAGGACCTCCTCCAACGATAATGACATCGTACATCCTCATAAAGATAACCCCTTTTACTTAGAATGTGAAAAGCAAAAGCCCGTTATATATATTATCAGAAAAAAAAGCATAAATCAATTAAAATACGAATTTTATCTATAAAATTATATTAAAAGTTCACTTTTGAGCTTGTTAAACAGCAAAAAAATAAAAGACAGGCTTTTTTAGCTCTGTCTTAATCATTTTTTTATACTGAGACAACATGTTTTGACAATATATTCTCAAGAGTACTAGCTGACTTTAACAGATTTTCCGAACTTTCTTTTATCTCCTCTATAAATTTCATGTGTTCTTCTGTAGATGCGGCAACTTCTTCGGTAGAAGCAGCAGTCTCTTCTGACACTGCTGTAATATTTGCTATAGATTCTATTATTTCATCTTTATACCTTGCAAGTTCCATCATCGCATTATTTAACATCTGTATATTTTCAGTAATAGTATCTATTGAATTCTTAATCTCATTAAAAGCAGCATATGTAGTTTCCACTTGTTGGGCTTGGTCTTCTGCAATTTCTTTTACCAGATTTGCTTTTTCTACTGTCATGTCTGTCTTTTGCTCTATTTCACTTATAATCTTGGCTATTTCACTTGCGGCTTGTCTTGATTGTTCAGCTAGATTTCTAACTTCTTCTGCAACAACTGCAAATCCTTTACCTGCCTCCCCAGCTCTTGCTGCCTCAATAGCGGCATTTAAGGCAAGCAAATTAGTTTGGTCTGCAATTCCAGTTATCACTTCTATAATTTTTTCAATATGGTGAGAATTTGTTTGCAATTCATTTATTGCACTGACAACTTCGTCAATTGACTCTTTTGTAACGTCAGTTTTTTCTTTCAAAGAATTTATTGTATGCATGCCATTTTGGCTAAGTTTATCAGCATTTATAGTAGACTCTTCCACGGCTTTGAAAAATTTAGCAGAATTATCAACACTGTTGCCAATATTCTGCACCATATCAGCCGCATTAGAAGTATCCTTTGCTTGCTCAGAAGCGCCGTTTGCAATCTCTTCAACTGCTTTAGAAATTTGTTCAAAAGTCACATTCCCCTGTTCAATCGATTTAAAAAGGGTATTCGCTGTATCTTTAGTGCTTTGGGCAAAAGTAGAAACGTCTTGTAAAATTGCTCTTACCTTTTCCATCGTCCTATTAAAAGTCGTTATTAATGTACCAATTTCATCTTTTCTTTTTAAATTTACCGTAACTGTAAAATCTCCCTCCTGCGCTTTTTTAAGTTCGTCAATCAATTTTTTAATAGGCCTTGTAATATTTAATGAAATAATTATTGACAAAATTAATGACAAAGCAAAACTAACACTTGCTACTGTAATAAAAACATGCATAGCTTTGTCATCAATCGCAAAATAATAAATAGTCCCCACCGGTATAGCCGCTATTATAAAAAACGAAATAATAAGCCGCCACAACATGCTTTTCATACGCGTTCCCCCTTTATAGATTACTCTTAACCCTACCACCCTGCTATTTTACACTTTACCTACCAATTATTTTAAGAAGGTATTCAAACAATACTCCTCCAAGATAAATTCCTATAATGCCAGCAACACCTGGTAATACATTTGGAGCAGGAAGTGGTAATTTCAAAGACGAAAAAACTAATCCAACAATCAATCCAGTAACCAATGCTAGCAATGTTTCTTTCACATTAACACCTCACTTTATTTTTATCGGTATTTTTATTATTTTACTTTAACCAATTTTATATTATATCACAATTTTTTGTCACTTGTCAGACGTCTAATTACTTCTATCTGCAAATGATCCCTTGTATAGGTAAAGATATTCTTTAGCTTAAATCACTTTCTTTCAATATACACTTTTACATATTTATCTAACATGTCCTATAAAAATTCCTAAAGTTCTCTATATTACCAGTAAAATTTTGTAAAAAAACTGATACCCGACTTTGAGTATCAGTCACAAAATCAAATTTTATCATAATAACAACTAATAACGATATATTTATTTTTGTAATTCATCTGTCAACTTAATTATTTCATCTATTATACTACCAATATACCCAATTGTATCCAATAGTGGTCTTTCTGTAGTTATGTCTACACCTGCCATTTTAGCCAGTTCAACTGGTGTCTTGGTTCCGCCTACTTTCAGTACCTCTTTCCAATCCTCCAATGCTTTTTGTCCTTCTTCCAAAAATCGCTTATTTACTTGTGTAGCTATAGTAAGCCCTGCACTGTAAGTGTAAGGATATAAGCCCATGTAATAATGAGGCTGTCTCATCCAAGTAAGCTCCGCTCCTTCATTAATTTTTACTGCGTCTCCCCAGAATTTTTCTAATACCTCTTTTTTATTTTATTTAAAGTAGGAGCTTGAACAGAGCCACCTTTGTCAATTATTCTGTATACCTCTCTTTGATAGGCCGCTTCTAACAAGTGAGTCACAAAATTATGGTAATAGGTGCGAGATATCAAAGTAGAAAGTACCCATCTTCTCATCCTTTTATCTTGTGTATTTTTCATTAGATAATTTGCCATAAGTAATTCATTCATAGTAGAAGGAGCTTCTATAAAGTACAAAGAAGGCCTTGAATCAAATATATTTTGGTACTGATGAGCTAAATAAAAATGCCCTGCATGCCCTAATTCGTGAGATAGTACAAACACTTCTCTCATCCTATCAGTCCAATTAATCAATATAAAAGGATGAGCTCCATAGGGAGTAGAACAAAAGGCACCTGTAGATTTACCTTTGTTTTGAGGAAAATCTATCCACCTTTCCTCGAAGGCCCTTCTTATCATTTCTCGATAATCTTCTCCAAGACTGATAATCCTTCTTCTATGTACTTTTTCGCCTCTTCAATCGTTATTTCTGGTTCAAACGCAGGGTCTACTTCTAATTTTAAATCCGCAAAAGTCATTTCATCTAAGCCGTGTATTTTTTGTAAAAGTTTCGCAAACTTTCTCATATGAGGTGCCAAATGTTCCATTATCAAATCGATTTGCCTATCATATAATTCTCTATCTATTTCTTGAGGAAATAAAAGGCTGTCAATGACAGAATCAAACTTTCTCAAAGTCGCTATTGTCTTTTCTTTTTGCACTTGCACCTGGTAAACCGCAGCTATAGTATGCTGATATTCTCTTAATTTCTTAGAAAAAGCCTCAAAAGCCGCCCTTCTAATTTTTGTATCATTTTCATATTCCCATTTACCTTCAAATAATGCAAAACTTAAGGGGTATTCCTTCCCGTCAACTCTAAAGGTGCCAAAATCCATATCCGCTAATTTCGCCATGTTATAAATGTGATAAGGTGCTTCTAAAACACTTGAAAGAGCAGATAATGCTTTTTCTACTTCTGGATGAAGAGCATGTTTTTTCTTTCTGATTATTTTTCTGAGGTAATTTGCATTTTCCTTTGATTCTTCTATAGCTTGATTTATTATTTCTTCATCTAATTTTGTAATCTCTGATTCTATAAAACTTATCCGGCTTTCAATATCAGAGGCTATGTTTGAAAATTTTGCCCGTCTTTGTAAATTTTCTGTATTCGCCTGGTCAACTGAAACAGCAAGATATGCATAAGAACCTGCAAGATTCATTAGTTGAACCAACTTTTTCAACCTATCCAAGCAGCTATTAATCATCTGAGGAGTTTTAAGCTTTCCTTTAAACTTTTCTTCTAACTCTTTTGCAAGTTTTTGAGCCTCCTCTACTGCCTCCTCATACTCCTTTTCCGTCTTAAAAATTCCCGACAAATCCCACGTCAACCTTTCATCTACATCTTTTCTTTCTAACAATTGCGTACTCAACAAAATTTCCCCCTTTTAATATTTTTTAAACATGTAACAAATTATAATATCCTTACAAAAATGTTGCAATAATGCCTCCCAGTGAGACAGCACTATAAAATGTTAACAGTTTTCATCGCATACAATTTTAATTATTCTTTACTTACTTAATATAATATATGGTAAAGAAAGCAAATTCAACCCGATTTAATTCGGGGTAAAATGTTGAAAAATGGATGGAGGTAAAACTTGTATGAAAATTTAAAGCCTTTGCAATTTAAGTCTTTTATTTATTCACAAAGGCCTTTCAGAGTAACATCTTTATTTATCTCAAAAAGGAGCTGCGAAAATTCGCAGCTTTTATTATTTTGCCTGGTATTTTATAAGACTTGTTAAGGTATAATATACTCCTCCCAGTATTACAACCCAGGCAAATACCATGAAAAACAATGCTCCACCAGACATATTTTACGCCCCCTTTTAAGCTTTCGTACTTTTTTCAACACGAGCATTACCAAATTTTTTTTGGATAGTGTAGTAGGTTTCAGCAAAACCTATGATGAGTATTGTCAAAAGCAACAAGCGAGCACCTTGCACCCATGGAATGAGCTCGGGAGTTTTTTCCACAAAACTAGGAATCCACTTGAAATAGCCATCATCTATATAGCTTTTTGTGGAGAAAATAAGCAATACCGCAATTGATAGCGGTGTTATGAATTTAACCATTACATTGAAAAATCCTGAAGGTACCTTCCAATAACTGCCCCTATTGATTTCTTCTTTAGCCTTCTTTTCACCAAACAGCCAACCCACCACCACAGCTTCGATGAGCCCCACAATTACTAAGAAGTAGTTACCCACCCAGTTGTCAAGCTCAGTAAGGAAAATTAGTTCACTAGTCTTGGTTAAGATGGGTTCTAAAGCAGACGGCAGGCCTACAAGAATGTAGAACCCAAACACCACCACAGCTCCTATTTTCCTCGGTACATTGAGGTCTTCTTGAAGAATAGTTATAAGGTAGTTATACATCGCTATTGCTGAGGTAAATCCCGCAACAAACAATACTAGGAACCATAAGGCACCGAAAAATTGGCCACCTGTCATCATTCGGAACACATTGGGAAGAGCGATGAAGGAAAGTCCAACACCGCTTGCTACGCCTTCGGGACCGAGGAAGGTGTAGGCTATCGGAATAGCAATAGTACCCCCCAAGATCACTTCGGCAAATTCGTTTAGAAATACCGTGGTAGTAGCAGAAAGAACAATGTCTTCATCAGGTTTTAGATAGGATGCGTAATTCTGGATAATACCCATTCCTAAAGATAACGTAAAGAATATCTGGCCCGCAGCAGCCAGTGCTGATTGCCAATTCAATTCGTTCCACTTGGGGCTCCAAATGTAGTCAAGGCCTTTTATAGGCGACCAGTCCGGATTCACGGGAGAACCAAGGGTCAGTGTCCTTATGATTAAGATAAAGCCAAATACATAAAGTAGCGGCATCATGACTTTAGCCCATGCTTCGATACCTTTCTGGACACCACGACTGAGCAAACGCCAAGAGAGCAAGTGTTATTAGCCAGAAAGTAATCGACAGGCTCGGATTCTGGATATAGCTCCCAAAAACTTCGGCGGTAGACCGCACAGTGCCCATATAACCACCAGTCAAGGAAAGGTAGCTGTAGCCAAGGGTCCACCCAGTAATTTGTGTGTAATATGCATTTACAAGAACTGTAACAGAAAATACTAGCATCCCGATAAGAGCTCCTATAATTGCTGCACAAGAATGTCCGAGTTTTTCTTTAGCCTGCAGGTAGGTCATGCAACCAATGGTACCATGACCATATTTTCCACCGTAGCGGCCCTGCATCCATTCTACATAGATAAGGGGAATTCCAAGGAGTAAAAGTGCAGCAAAATAAGGTAACATGAATGCGCCGCCGCCGTTTTTGGCAACCTGGTAGGGAAATCTCCAAAAGTTACCTAAACCTATCGCATTCCCAGCCATAGCAAGAATGAGTCCAATTTTAGTCCCCCAGTTTTCTCTATTTTCTGGCATAAAAACCCTCCCTTATAAATTTTTTAGAGCCATTATACATTAAAAAAATTTTTTTGTCAATACATTAATAATCATTTGTTATTATTCTATGATATTGTCATATTAGTAAAAAAGTACTAAAAGCTTCCCAACAAATTTATTATATGATATAATAAATTACCATGAAAAATTCACAAAAGCTGGAGGTAATAATGTGGCAAGAGAAATATTTAAAATGCTGATGTCCATCGAAAAATGGGTAAAGTCCGCCGACATCCCAGCCTCCGTTCGTACCATGATTAACAAAGAGCTTGTAAAAGCCAAAGCCCGTTATGAGAATTTCGATCCCAGCAAAATGAAAAACACTGAACAAAAAAAAGTCTACGAAGCCGTTATAAAAAAAGGTGAAAAAATAGAGAAAAAGCTAAACTTCAAAAAAAGCGAAATAAAAGATGAGGTCTATTCCTATTTACGATATACCAATGCAGCTTATTTTGATTTCATGAGCGCTCTAGCCCCGCTGAATATCGGGATCCGCTTCTATGCTTTGACTTCCGCTTTGTTCATAGCCCTCTCTCCAGCTTTTTTGGGAGCTGCTTTTTCGTTGGCCTTTCTGATACCTATCTTCCTGGGGCTTAACGCACTTAAAAAAAGGCACACTTTGGGTTATACCATAGCAATGCTAATAACACCTCTATCTTTCGCAGTATCAATTATGTGGCTGCGCTTTGGATACAGAGTACTAATCGACTACCAGGCGGTACTTTCAGAAACTGTACAAACAACAGGAAAATCTCCACAGATTGCAAGCTTTTTAATAACGGTGCCGCCTGTGCTTTCCCTTCTACTTCTTTTTTCGGCAGGATACATGATTTACCAGCTTACGAGAGCCAGGGACATGCTTATTTATACGAGAGCCAGGGACATGCTTATTTAAATGAAAAAACCTCATATGACTATTTTCGATTTACAAACTATTCTAATACATAGCAATACCTAGGGTCGCAGCTACAACTATCATTATGAGAGGATTAATTTTTAAAAGATACAGCCCCACAAACACCACCACTGCTACCAGCACATCTTTAATGCTGGCAAAGGAGCTTTTTCCTACGGAATTAGCCGCCTGGATAATGAGTGCGATAACTGCCGGCCTGACTCCCTTAAAAAAGTCATCTAACCAAGGTAAGTGACGATACCTCATTATCAAAAGTGCGAGAATGATTATAATCAGAAAAGAAGGAGCTGTAACTCCAATAGTAGCTGCTACTGACCCCCAAAATCCTCCTATTTTATACCCTACAAAGGTAGCCGCATTTATGGCTATGGGACCAGGAGTCATCTGTGAAATGGCTATTATATCCAGGAACTGGTCCACTGACAGCCAGTGATGGATATCTATAATCTCTTTTTCAATGAGAGGAATCATCGCGTAACCGCCGCCAAAACTGAAAGCTCCTATTTTAAAAAACACCCAAAAAAGGCTTAAATATATCATTTACCCTCACGCTCCTCTGGATCCCGAAGTCTGTCTTGTAATAACATGCCAGCTATTCCCGATGTCAGGATCACTATTATAGGATGAAGGTCAAAGATAAGAAGGGCTGTGAGAGAAATAGCTGCTATTGTGGCGCCAACAGGAGTTTTAAAGGCAGCCTTGCGAAGGTTAAAAGCAGATGCCAATATGAGCACAACTATGCCTGGGTATATCCCCTTGAAGGCCTTTTTTACATAGATGCTGGATTTGAAGCTGTCGTAGAACAAAGCTATAAAGACTATTATCAGAAACGAAGGAAGTATAGTCCCCAAGGTAGCTATGAATGAGCCAACAAGACCATACAATTTATAACCTATGTATATGGAAGTATTTATAGCCACTGCCCCGGGGGCCGACTGAGTTACAGCAATTATATCCAGAAATTCCTCTTCCTTTATCCATTTTTGCTTATCTACCATTTCTTCTTTCATAAGGGGTATCATGGTAAACCCTCCACCTAATGTAAAGGCACCAATTTTAAAAAAAGCCCAAAACATGAGAAAAAGTTCTCTTGGCTCCAGCTTTTTTATTTTCCCTTTCAAGGTCATCACATCCTTTTTTATAATATCTCTTTTAATCAATTATAATTATATGACAATTTTTCATCTTACCAAACTTTTGAAGATGACAACTTAATATAAAAAAAGAGTATTAGAATAAGTGTTATATGTAAAAATTTGAAAACTAAGGAAAGTATAAAATTAAAATAAAGGGCGGGCATTCAAAAACTACCCACCCTGATTTTTAACAAAGAAACGTTTTTTATCCTTGCATCACCATTTCTTTTATCTTCATAAGCCTTGTGCGGCTCGAACGTTCATTTTCATCCAACTTCATCGTGATGTATTTTATAGTGTCTTCAAGCTGCGGTATTAAGACATATTCTAGGGCGTTTACCCTGCGGCGAGTCTTTTCTATCTCATCGGCCATGAGCTGGCAAGCTTTTTCGATCTCAGCTAGCTTTAACATCTTCGGCAGCATGGTCGACAAAGTACGTATGGCCGCGTCCATTTCCGCCGACGTGTTCGCAAAACCATAAGGGTAGAGATTTTTACTCTCCTGCTGTGATATCTCTAACCTGGGTACGTTGACGCTCATGATGTTTTCCTTTTTAACGTTTATACTGACCTTAGCCGAAGGAATCATGAGACTCTCTTCCACCACGTTGGCTGGCATTTGGCTTCTTGCCATGGTGAAACTTCTAAAAGCACTGATGAGCTCAGCCTCAACCTCCTCCCGCAAAGCTTTATTCTGTTTTACCATGTCCAAAAATTTCTTCACAAGCTCGTCCTGCTTGTCTTTCAAAAGCTTGTGGCCACGCTTTGCGGTTACAAGCCTTTTTTTCAAATTGGTAAGTTCCATTCGTGAAGGATTTACATGTATCATCTTCACTATTCTCCTTTTACAGGAAGGTATTTGTCAATATACTCGTCCCTTACCCTCTTGAGCTCGGCTCTTGGCAGGATTGTCAATAGATCCCAACCTATCGTGAGGGTCTCTTCAATGCTCCTGTCCTCGTCTTCCCTCTGGGCCACATACCTGCCTCAAACTCATCGGCGAATTTTGCATAAAGCTTATCCGTATCGGAAAGAGCACCCTCACCTAGGATTACCGCCAGCTCCTTCGCCTGCTTGCCGCGAGCGTAGGAGGCAAACAGCTGGTTCATAAGGTCGGCGTGATCTTCCCGAGTCTTGCCATGCCCAATACCTTTATCCTTAAGTCTCGACAGAGACGGAAGCACGTCTATCGGCGGATATATACCCTTCCTGTATAGTTCGCGACTTAAAATTATCTGACCTTCAGTAATATACCCGGTGAGGTCAGGTATCGGGTGGGTCTTATCGTCCTCAGGCATGGTCAAAATAGGTATCTGTGTAATCGAACCTTCCCTTCCCTTAATCCGACCTGCCCTCTCATATATCGTTGCAAGGTCGGTATATAGGTAGCCGGGATAGCCCCTTCGGCCAGGAACCTCTTTCCTCGCGGCCGAGACTTCTCGCAAAGCTTCGCAGTAATTAGTCATGTCCGTCATGATAACAAGTACGTGCATGTCTTTTTCGTATGCCAAGAATTCTGCGCAAGTCAAGGCCATACGTGGAGTAGCTATACGTTCGATAGCCGGGTCGTTAGCCAGGTTGATAAACAGTACAGTGCGATCTATAGCCCCGGTACGCCTAAAATCTGATATAAAGTAGTCAGCTTCCTCAAATGTTATGCCCATTGCCGCAAATACTACCGCGAACTTACTGTCAGTACCAAGTACCTTAGCCTGCCTTGCTATCTGCGCTGCTAGCTGGGCATGAGGTAGACCTGAAGCCGAGAAAATCGGGAGTTTCTGCCCCCTTACCAAAGTATTTAGCCCATCGATGGCAGATATTCCTGTTTGAATGAACTCGGAAGGGTAATCGCGGGCCGTCGGGTTGAGGGGGTTGCCGTTTATATCCAGCCGCTTTTCCGGTATGATCATGGGGCCTTTGTCCCTCGGACGGCCCAAACCATCGAAAACTCTCCCCAACATATCGATAGAAACCCCGAGCTCGATGCTTTTCCCGACAAACCTTATTTTGCAGTCGTTGATGTTAAGCCCCGTAGAACCTTCAAACAGCTGAACCAGTGCTTTATCACCGTTGACCTCCAGTACCTGTCCCCTACGGATTTCCCCCGAGCCGGTCTCAATTTCCACCAGTTCATTGTATTTGACGCCTTCCACCTTTTCAACCAGCATTAGCGGGCCGACAATTTCTCTAACAGTTTTATACTCCCTAAGCATCGGCTGCACCTCCTTCAGTGAGGTCCTGCATAGCCTTCTTTATCTCCTTCTCTATTTCGTCGAATACAGCCAACTTCGACTCTTCGACATATTTAGCACGGGCAATTTTCTCGCGCACCGGGTGCTTTTCTATTTCCGAGAACGGGGCACCTTTTTCAAGAGCTTTCTGCGCTTCTTGATAGAATATCATTATAAGCTTAAGCATTCTATACTGCTTTTCCATTGACGAGTAAGTGTCTACCTCGTGAAAAGCATTTTGATGTAGGAAATCTTCCCTGATAGATCTGGCAACTTCTAATACTAAGCGATCTCTAGTAGAAAGAGCATCGATACCTACTAATCTTACGATTTCCTGAAGGTTTGCTTCTTCTTGTAGTAGTTTCATAGCCTCGCTGCGCAATTCGCCCCAGTCACTGCTCACGTTTTTGTTCATGTAATCTTCCACAACATCGGAATACAGAGAATAGCTCGTCAACCAGTTAATGGCCGGGAAATGGCGCGCATAGGCCAACTCCGAATCCAGAGCCCAGAACACCTTCACCACGCGAAGAGTTGCCTGAGTAACCGGCTCTGACAAATCGCCCCCCGGTGGGGATACAGCACCTACCACCGTCAAGGCTCCCTCCCGGTTGTCACTACCAAGCATATGACTCTGCCTGCTCTCTCATAAAACTCGGCAAGCCTCCTTGAAAGGTAGGCTGGATAGCCTTCTTCTCCCGGCATTTCTTCAAGCCTTCCGGACATTTCACGCAAAGCTTCGGCCCAGCGAGACGTTGAGTCAGCCATTAAGGCCACACTGTAACCCATGTCTCTGAAGTATTCCGCTATAGTTATACCGGTGTATATCGAAGCTTCACGGGCTGCCACAGGCATGTTGGAAGTGTTGGCAATAAGCACCGTTCGTTTCATGAGTGGTTCCCCTGTCTTGGGGTCCTTGAGCTCTGGGAATTCAAGGAGTACGTCGGTCATCTCGTTGCCCCGCTCACCGCATCCGATATATACCACTATTTCAGCATCGGCCCACTTAGCTAGCTGGTGCTGAACCACAGTTTTGCCGCTGCCAAAAGGTCCAGGTATGCACGCTGTACCACCCTTGGTAACCGGGAAAAGGGTGTCAATAACTCTTTGTCCAGTAGACATCGGAATTTCAGGAGGTAGCTTCTCCTTGTATGGCCTAGCCTTTCGAACCGGCCATTTCTGCATCATCGTGACTTCCACTATCTCTCCAGAATCGGTTTTTATTCTGGCAACAGGTTCGGTTACTGTATATTCGCCTTCCCTAATGTCTTCGACAATACCCGAAATACCAGGAGGAACCATTATGCGGTGTTCAACTATCACTGTTTCCTGCACTGTGCCAATAATATCGCCTCCACTAACCTTATCGCCAGACTTAACTTTAGGCGTAAATCTCCATTTTTTCTCGCGATTTAATGCAAAAACGTCTATGCCTCTTGTAATAAAGCTGCCAACTTTTTTTTCTATAACGTCAAGAGGTCTCTGGATTCCATCAAAAATACCTTCTAGCATTCCCGGTCCCAGTTCGACACTGAGAGGTTCTCCCGTCGACACTACAGGGTCCCCAGGGCCCAGTCCAGAAGTTTCTTCGTATACCTGAATTGATACCCTCTCTCCACGTATTTCTATGATTTCACCTATAAGCCTTGATTACCCACCTTTACCACATCGAACATCTTGGCTTCAGGAAGTCCCTCAGCTACCACAAGGGGACCGGAAACTTTGGTTATTATACCCTGGCTCATTCCCTTCCCTCTCTTTCAAAAATGATATCTGCTCCAATAGCTTTTTCCACAGATTTTTTCACATCATTTATCCCGATTCCCAACGTACCCCGGTTGCTGGGAATCAACGTAATAATGGGCAATATTTTATCCCTGAAAAAATCTATCTTCTCCCTTATCTTTTCTGCTAAATGTTCGGTTATGAAGATAACAGCATAATTTTCCCGAGCAAGTTTCATGAGTGTGTCCGCTGCTTCCACCTCGTCAATGGCCGGGAAAGTATCAATACCCGTTGACTTAAATGAAAGCACCGTATCGTGGTCCGCGATTACTCCTATTTTATACATAGACATCCCTCAGCCTTTCCCTTATCATGTCTTGAGAAATTCCATTGATTTTTCCCACAATTAAAATCCTCAATATTTTGAGTTCATTCTCTTTGGCCCCAAGATAACCCACAACGGTTTCTAATCCAAAAGGCTTATATAGCCCCCTTCTCAGCATATTAAGTAGGAAATCGTCGGCCAACTTCTCGTAGGCCGCTGGACTACTGGTTGACATCCAGTTTTCTAAGCCTTCTTTAACAACCATAGAATACTTGGAAGATGCCAGTGCCTCGATCAGCACTGGCACTGGTTCTTGAAACATTTCCTCGAAAAACTCGGGTTCAATACTGCCACCCGGCAGGAGAGATTTCTCCAGAGTCCTCAAATCTGACTCCATATATTTTAACCTAACCATAGTCTTTATGTTGGTGAGGTCAACTATCGCAGCCAAATAATTTTTAAGAAAATCGTGGCTTATGCTCTGGACCAAACGATTGAGTTCTTCATATAAAGCCCTGTCCACTATAAGGTCTACCTGTTGCGGGTCCAGGGTTTCTTCGTAAACTTCTACAGCCTTCTCAAAAGCGACCCGCATCAACTTCGGGAGAGCCACATCCTTCTCACCTTTATTCAACCTTAAAAGCTCTTCGACAGGGACTTCTCCCAAGGTCGAAAGATTCTTCGGCACATCAATACCGAGTATTCTACTTTTTAAAAGAACTTTCAGATTATGATAGTCGTACTTTAAGGTAAAAAACCTTACAACTCTATCGTCTTTTAAAGAGTCTTTTATCATCTCCAAAGTTTTTTTCATGTTGTTTTCTAAAGCCTTTTCAAACTCATATATATTTTCTAAATCCTCAAAATCTGAAGCATAATCGGTCTCACTGAGGACCTCATGACTGCATCCATGTTCTCTGCTTCAAGGATCCTCTTGACAATGGCCCGGCTCAACAGCTTGTTTTCCAGAGACCTTATTCTGCCCGATGCGTATAGGAAATCCTGTTCTATAACCATCGCTATCACTCCTCAAAAAGTATTCGGGCCACTTCAGTCTCCAATTCTTCCCTCTGGGCCTTAAGCAGGTAATCGAAAGTACAATTGACCTCTACCGTCGCCGATTTTAATATAAACCCGCCTTTTATAGTTCTTTTCTCTCCTGAAAACCTAATATTGCCTGCCTTGCCTTGCCTTTTCAAGGCTTCATTAACCTTCGCAAGCAATTCATGAGTTATCTTTCCCTTGTCATCCTCGGAAACAACAATTTCCTCATTACCGTCAACGGTAGCGGCCAAAATCATGTGGTAGACCAAGTCCCTGTACTTTTCTGGTTCTAGATTTAGAAGTTTATTTTCCGCCCTGACGAAGGCTTCGTTTATCAAATCCTGTTTCGCTTCCAAGTAACGCTTTCTCTCTTCCAGTTCAGCAATAGATAAAATTTTCCTCTTTTCCTCCCGGCCGCCTTCTTGGCCTTTTCCTCAGCATCGGCTTTTAGTTGTACAGCTTGTTTCCCCGCTTTTTCTAGGATTTCGGTTGCTTCTTTTTTTGCATTTTCAATTATCCGTTTTTTTTTGCTCTGCGGCTTCTTCAAAAATCTTTTCCTTAATCTTTGCAATACCCTGCATTATAAGCACTCCTTATGCCAACTTTAAACCGAAGAGCATTAGTATCGAAGCGAGCAGTGCCAGCACCGCGTAAGTTTCCACCATAGCAGAATAAGTTATACCTTTAGCTAGTTCTTCAGGTCTTTTGGCTACTATTCCTACACCAGCAGCCGCAGCTCTGGCCTGGGAAATAGCTGAAAGCAAGCCTACTATAGCTATAGGAAGGCAGGCTGCAAAAACTAGCAGTCCTTGATAGGTGGTAAGAGGCAACAAATTTCCTCCCAAGATTCCTATCCTTTGCATCACCACAAAACCTGTAAGCAAACCATAAATTCCTTGGGTTCCAGGCAATGCCTGTAATATCAGAGTCTGGCTAAATTTACTGGGGTCTTCGGTAACTACTCCCGCGGCAGCCTCACCCACCATACCAACTCCTTTGGCTGAACCAATTCCTGGCAGAAAAACCGCCATAGCAGCTCCTAACAGTGCAAGAACTTGACCAAGTGTAACTTCCATTTAAACTCCTCCTTCAAAAGTTTGATTTTTTAAATTAACTCTACCAATATCTTCTAGATCCACATATTTCGTGTCTATCCTCAAAGGTTGGAAGGGTTTGCCTCCACCCTCGTAGAACTTACCGAAAAATTCAATATACTGCAGTCGGCTGCTGTGGACATAAGCGCCCAAGGCATTTACTGCGACGTTGAAAAGGTGACCTCCTATCAACACCAGCAGCATCGCTATATACCCGAATATATTTACTCCTAGCATTCTCGCCATGGTATTGATGACAGTAGCTATAACGCCTGTTGCAAGGCCCAACGCCAGCAGACGGGAGTAAGAAAGCACGTCGCTTAAATAACTAGTGACATTGTAAAGGCTTAAAAGCCCCGACATGAACTTTTTTAAAATATTTTTCTGAGATCTCCCCTGCGTCAGCACAAGGCCTATTGCGCCGGCGGCAGTTACATATTTTGCTATTCCTGCTAAATTCGGAAAAGCCATCATCACGAGCCCTGTCAGTAGCACCAGCCACAGTCCCTGATCCATGAAAGCATCGGCTACCCTTCCCTTTTTTATATTTTTATAGGCGCTCAAGATTATACCAGTGTATATCTGTATCAGACCAAAAGCAAAACTCAAAAACAAAACAGCCAACGGATTGTCAAGAGGATTCAGCCAGAGCGGCTTGACCTTAATAAGGTCACCAAACCAGCTACCAAAAATCATCCCCCAGATAAAAGTCGATATTCCTCCTAGGAACAAAAGCTCCGCCAGCTTTTTACCCATCCCTTTCAATTTGAGCTTCCAGATAGCAAGGCCTGACAGCAGGGACAGCACCAGACCATAAGCCGCGTCACTAACCATCATACCAAAGAACACAAAGTAGAAAGGCGCCATGAACACATTAGGGTCTATCTCCCTTGGATTTGGAAGACTGTAGAGCTCGGTTATTATCTCAAAAGGCTGCACTAACCTCGGGTTTGACAAAACCACCGGTATGTCATCATCTTCCGACGGTTCGGTAAAAACTATGTAGGCAGCACTGGTGACAGAGGTAATCGCTTCTTTTACGGCTCCCACCGAAGGCTCGGGAACCCAGGCTTTCATCAGGAAGACTTTTTCAGTACCTGCCATTTTCATGAAGTTCTCTTTTTTCTTTTTTTCTACAAACCAGTAATCGTAAAGAGCCTCTATGTCCAGTAGCCAGTTCGCTAACCTAGAAATTTCTGTCTTTATTTCTTGCCTTTCGGTTTCGATGTTTTTCAACCTTTCCTGAAGTCCGGCAATTATCTTCAACGGGGTTCCTGTAAATCCCTCAAATTCTTCTGTATTAACCGAAAACTCCTTAAATAACTCTTGAATATCTGATTTTACCGAAATATGATAGACTATTAATAAAAATTCCTCTTCCCGACCTTCCCTACCGGGATTATGTCTACCGGTAGTTCTTTTTCAGCCATTTTATCCCTGAAGGATTTGAAGTTCTTTTTTGGGATTACCACAGCCCTTACTTCCACGCTGCCGGCATTACCTAGTTCCTCTACGGGTATATCCAATCGCTCCCATGGTTTCATTAATTCAACCTGGTTTTTATTCTGGATTCTTCCGACTTAAGCCTTGAAAACTTCTGGTCAAGATCAGATAGTGAGTCTATGACATTAAAAACTTCGCTTTCCCGGTTAAGAAGCTCCTGCAACTTTTTCATACTGACTTTGGGTCTACCGTAGATTAATGGATTTAACTTCTTGCCATAAGGCTTCAAAAAATCGATAGCAAATTTCAGCCTAGTAAGCTTTAATTCAATCTTCGATAGCTCGCTATTTACTTGTTCCGAAAATTGATGTTCTGTAATGTCTATGTCAATATCTTTTTCTCTCAAATCTGCAATTTCAGCTACTCCTAGTTTCTGCAGGGCACCAACTATTTTATCTCGCTCCTCGTTCAGGCCAAAAAGGTACATTTTTTTCATCTTAACAATTGCCATGGAAAGTCACTATCCTCTCCACAATTAAGTCTACAGCTTTTTGGATACGGCCTTCCGCCTTTTCCCGAAGTTTTTCAATTTCGTTTTCATACTGTTCCCTCAAAGCCACAACTTCTTTTTGCGCTTCCCTTTTCGCATCTTCTATAATATTTTTAAAAGTTTCTTCCCCTTTTTTGCGGGCCTGTGAAATCAATTCTTCAGCTTCGCGGTTGGCTTCAGCCAATATAGACCTTGCTTCACGCTCGGCCTCTTCCACCATTGCCCTGGCGCTGTTTTCTGCATCTTTGATATCCTCCAGGATTTCTTTCACCCATCCGCCACCTCCATGGTAAGAAAAAATTATTTCTTTACAATGATGTATGTAATATCAAATCCTGCTTGTACTAAAAGTGTAACATATTGCTTTAATATTATGCCTTTATACATACGGTATTATACAATATTGATAAAAAAAAGTCAAAATAATGAATCAATACTTAAAAATAATACGGTAATTTCACACCCATAGGAAATCAATTTTTATTATATCATACCAAAAAATAAAAAACAGGGAAATATATTCCCCCCGCTCAAAATTATTCTTTAGGCAATACCTGGTTCAATATTATACCGATAATAGCAGCCAGACCTACACCACCCAGCTGAATACCACCCCACAGGTTCACTACAGCACCACCTATGCCAAAGACTAGAATAGCGCTAGATATTATAAGGTTTCTTGATTTTTTGAAATCTAAAGCATTCTCCACGACAGTCCTAATACCAATGCTGGCTATCATGCCAAACAGGATTATAGATATACCGCCTATCACTGGTTCCGGCACTGTTCTTATTAGGGCAGTAAGTTTCTGACAGGTAGAAAGTATTATAGCCATGACTGCTGCCACCCTCATCACCTCGGGCTTCCAGACCCCAGTCAACGCTAAAACGCCAGTGTTTTCCGAATAGGTAGTGTTGGCGGGACCTCCAAATAAGCCCGCTAAAGATGTGGCTATACCATCACCTATTAATGTCCTATGAAGCCTGGGTCTTTTATGAAGTCTTTCTGTACAGTAGCTCCTACGGAAAGCACATCGCCCACGTGTTCTACTATAGTAGCCATCGCCACAGGCGCGATAAGACCAATCGCCACTGGGTTGAATTCGGGTTTTGTAAAAGCCGGTATGGCAAATAGCGCTGCCTCCTGCACAGGTTTCAAATCTACAATTCCCAAAATCAAACTCATCACATACCCTACAATTAATCCTACCAGTACCGGTATCAGTTTGAAAAAACCTTTGCCGTACACGCTAACAAGTATTACCGTCGTAAGCACTATCAAGGCAACCGTCCAGTTTTGAGAGGCATTTTTAATTGCTGCTGGTGCCAGATTAAGGCCTATAACCATTATTATCGGACCAGTTACAATAGGGGGCAGAAGGTTTTCTATTAATTCTCGCCCTAAAAAGTAAACTAGCAGCGCCATCAATCCATAAAGTAATCCGGCTATTATGATGCTCCTTGAGCCGCCGGAATTCCCCACTGTTTTACCACTAGTGCCACTGGTGCGATGAAAGCAAAGGAAGAACCTAGAAAAATAGGAACTTTTCTTTTTGTAACCAAGTGAAACCAGAGAGTCCCAATCCCTGCAGTAAAAAGAGTTACTCCCACATCAAGCCCAGTAAGCAGTGGTACCAATACTGTGGCACCGAACATCGTAAAAGTATGTTGTAATCCTAGAATAAGAAGCTGTAGCAGTGAAATTTTGTCTCCCTCCTTTATCGGACCTGACAATTCTTTTGTACCTACAGTAAGTTCTTTCATAATTTTCCTCCTCTCAAAAATTAAGCCTCTGCTGTGAGTAGCAGAGGCTTTTCCTCGTCAAAAAAGCCTTTCCCATCAGGCGGAGAAAGGCTTTCTCTCTTCTTTACGTAATTCCCTCTTCGCCTTACTAGCCTCACAGGACCAGTTTAAAGGCCAACTTTATTCACTTTCGCTTCTTTTAGTATATTATCATGAACAAGGAAAGTTGTCAATGGCCTCTTAATCAAACACTTTTGATAAATTTTCTAAATCCTCTTCAATTATTTTCAAAGCAAAAGGAACAGGTCCTATATTCATATAAGCAATATTACCTACTTCCTTCCAGTTACTTTGTGTTTCTATAAATCTCCTAAGAAAACCATCGCCAACATTAAACCAACTCTTATAAAAAATGTTGGTCACTAGTCTTATATTTAAAAAGACCTCCCCTTCTTTTTCATATTGATCAAGTTTTTTATCAATCTCCTCAAATTCTTTTACGCTATCATTCCAGCTTTTAATTATATTTTCTACAGAAACATCATTAGCTTTTAAGTCTCCATAATGTATTATATCTGGGTATTCCATCCAATCTTTTGAAAGTGTCGCAAATATATAGGCAAGTTGGTATTTAATAAGAGCCAATGAATAAAAATTATTTTTTTCTAATTTTTTTGCAGTGTCATAATTTCCTACAGAATATTTATAAAGTTCTTCACCCCACGATTTGCTTTTTATTTTGGCCGATATAGCTTCTACTACTTTTCCTGCTCTTTCTCTGTATAAGTCCAAAATTTCTCTTTTATCTTCTTCAGAATGTTGTCCTATCTTTATGGTATCAATAATTATCTGACTGCATTCAATTTGATTTTTTGCCATTTGAAGAACCGAAAGCGTTGAACCTAAAGCTCTAGCCCTTTGTACTTGTGTCTTTTCATCTGTACCACTTTCTCGACTTAATTTTGCATATTCTGATAAAAGTTGTTCTACCTGTTTAAGCAAATTAGTTCTAACATCTTCAATAGTATTTTCTACATACGATAGATTGAGCCAGCTCTCAAAATTTATTTTGTTATTATTTTCATACTCTAATGTTTTTTGAGACAACTTTTCTACTTCATATGTGAGTGTCTTGTAAATATCCAAAGCCTCACCATATAGGCTAGGTAAGTCATTGTCCGACAAACTAAATGGCAAGACATAATACCCATCAACCAACACTTCTTTTGCATACTCCCAAGTTTCAACCCAGTTATCATTTTTTTCTGCAGCATCCTTCATTTTCTGCGCAACTAGCTCTAAATTTTTATTTTGATCGGGTAAATAAAGAAGTTTTTTATCATTACCCACTCTTTTAAGAAGATTCAATGCTTGTAGATAATCTTTTTTTGCTTTTTGTATCATATCGCTATTGTTTTCAGCCATAACTACTTTATTAATAAAATCAAATTTTGGAGGATTATTGCCTATTTTCGTTTTTATACTGTTTGCAATTTCTGGCTCATCATTATTTTTGTGAATATTACAACTTGGCAGTATTAATATTAAAATAAAAAAAATGCTTATAAGAGAAAAATATCTCTTATAAGGGTTCTGAAAATTCTTTGCCATAAATTTCACCTCCCGGTTACTGTTTTTTATTGACCAATTTTAAAATCTCCTACAAGCCATATATTTATATCCCCTTCTTTTATCCATGATATACTCATAGTCCTTATCTCATCAGACTTTTGAGCATTAAGTTCTTTTGCATATTGAGTAAGAGGTATATGCTTGATATTTTCTTGCTTATACAAACCTCTAGGACTATTAATAACTGGTCAGGATAAGCTTAAAAAAATAACCATAGGGTCCTGTAAAAAACTTTATAAGTTGGAAATTACCAAAGAAAATGGTATGGTCGTGATGAAAGAGTTGTGAATTTTGATTCTAGAACATTTGAAATTCTACCACAAAGCCTCAACTATTCCTAATACATTCCTATAGCGTTTTTATCTGCTATATCAAAGATTAAAAGGCCAATCACAAAAAACGGCTGTAATTGCAATTAAGAAATTAAAAAATTAATAAAATCCCCCTCCAACCCTACAACTTTAATTTTTACTCCATCATACTATTTGTCCCGCTTGTATTTGGGAAAATGATATTCCTTTCTCCGCCAAAACTACTGCTTCTAGGTATGTCGTATGTTTCCACTACCTTATTTTCTTGGTCTATTAGCTCTATCCCTTTCTCTGTCCTTCGCAAAAGTCCCATCATTTGCCCATCTTTTAGCGCAAAAACATAGAGTTCTGGAGGCTCGGTGGGCTTCACCATTTGAATACCTACAAATAAAATATCTTCATAGCTCCCCAAAATTTCTATATTAACCGGCATGGCTGATTTCAATGTTTCTGAAGCATATTTCTTCTGATACTCTATGATATTGTTGATTGGCTTAAGTTTCATACTATCAATATCTACTTCTGCAGGAACTGTAAGAGTAGGCATAAAGAAGCTTTTCTCAATAGAAGTTGTATTGTCTGGTAAAGGGGGTAACGCCGGTGATAATTCTGCATTTTCTGGAATCTCTACTTCTCCCCATTCTATTTTTTCTGCCTTAAGATCATATTTTGCTATGAAAAGTTTTGCATAGATTTCCCCTGCACCTGGTATAAAACAAGAGTACAGTATAAATACCTCATCTCCCTTTTTGATAATTCCTGCTACAGTGCCTGTTTCTCCTACGCTGTACTCTTTACCGTCATTCCCTTTAAAAAAGTGTGGAGGAATAACCAACTCTATTTCTTTATCCTTACTATTCTCAGTAAAAACCAAAATGTATTTCTCCTTTTCTTTACTGACCAGTTTTACATCTTTCCCCCAAATTATTCTTTCTTGCAAAGGAATTTCTACTTTCTCGACATTTCCTTGATACTCTTGAGAAACTTGTGCATATGATGGAATTACCAAATGTCCTTTTCCATCCCATGAAATTGGAGACTTCTTGTAAATTTCTTTTGGTACCTCTTTCTTTAGAATGGTATGCATGATTTTTGATTCATCTTTTATTTTCTTGTGTTCAAGGTCCCAATAATAAAGCTTCGCTTTTACTTCCTCTTCTTCCTCCTCAAGAATTGCAAAAGGACTTCCATTCAATTTTACCTTCTCTTTTTTCTCCTCAGTGGAACAACCACAGGTCATTATAAAAGTTAATACAAAGATTATAAATAAAGACAAGACTTGTTTAAATTTTTGCTCTTTTTCTTTCATTCTTCCAACCCCTTGTCTTTTAAAATTTAATTGTTTTGGATAATTATGTCCACGCCTAATTATTATCACTGTAGATAATAATACGGTTGCATTATTTTTTTATCATTTATATAGGCGAGCTTTACGTTAACATATGTCAGTATCCAAGCAGAAAAGTTACTCTTGTCAATAAAGCTATACCTTTTTCAATTTTATCCTACCATTCTTGCCTCTTCCAGTAAAATGTCAAAATTGTTGAAGAACTATCCCAATATTTCGTTTTGGCAAAGTTATTCACTTTTTCTTTCTTTTTCTCCTTTTTTCATATATCGTCATTGAAAAAATAATACACTGTAACTTTAAGTTGCATGACAGAAATTTCAGAAAAAACCTCAAGAATAGTAAAATCAATAGTTTAAAAAGAATAAAAGAAATTTTTTGAAATAAATTATCTGAAAATTTAAACTTTATGTGGTGATATTTATGAATATTCCTATTGGCACTAAAATAAAGTCTTTAAGGCTTCAAAGGAAGCTTTCTCAACGTGAACTGTGTGGATTACAGTTTTCTAATAGGCAGCATAATAAAAATCCCCATCTTATGGAGGATTTTTATCTTCATACGTGAGGAACCGCCCCCAGCGTCTGGGCATGACATTGCTACATGATCCCATACCCCATAATTACACTTCATATGTTTAGAGCAGTATGGAGATTATCAGTACTATGCCGTAATCCGACTTCCTGCTAACCTTCCGATATCCTTGTATTTTACACTTGTTTATCGTACTCTTTCTGGGAGTTACAAGACCTCCTGAGTTCCCTATGCGTTAATATTGTATAACATGTCAAGGCCTATGACCCCGAGAAAGCATTGCTATTCCGTTGCTGGCTAGGCTTTATCGGGCAGGATTCGCACCTGTTCTAACGCATGAGCTTTTCTAAGCGCACGGAACCGTCCCTCTTGTCCTCTTTGTCTCTCTCTGGTGTATGATAATTCACTTTAAACTTTCATTAGACTTTTTAAAAATACCTGTTTTTATAGAAATTTATATTTTTAGCAATTTTGCAACCGCATAGCTTATCAAATAATAAGGCAGTATTACAAGTATAACTCCTCCTAATATAGTGTAAATAATTAGTATAAACCATTCTACAATCGGATAATTCACAAACACTTTACCCAATGCTTGAAAAGACGAATTGCCATATTTAAAAATACATCCTATGAATCCAATAGTCCATATAGATAAATCTAATCCAACAGCATACGGTAAAAGAAGAAGCTTAAGCAGCCATACTAAATTGTCGGCTCTAATTATATCAACTACAGCAATAAAAGGTTTAGAATCCATTAAATAATTTCCCATAGAAAATTGTCCCCTTCTTCCAGCGACTTCGATAAGCCCAAAAGATATTAATCCCCATAGCAAACCTATTAAAAATATTATTTTCTTATACTTCAACCTTCATCTCTCCTTTCTGTAAAAAGATTAGGCCTTTCAGAGCCTCAAAAGCCTTAAAAATTCATGGGTTCCGCTATATAATTTTCAACTGAATTTCGCTGTTTTTGGTCGTCAAATTTTTATATAGAGGATTAGACTTCAAAACAAACCGAAGGAAACTTTTTGAAAATCAAAACTAAGCAATTATCACTTGCAGATATTTGTGATAATGTCAAATCCTTCTTTGAAAACCTCTGTTGATTTCTCAAGGTTCAGCCATACCTCACTGCATGGGTTGTCATTTCAGAGTCTTCTTTCCTGACTTTTCCTTGAGACCCCCCTAGGTAAAAACGATAACTTTCCTCCCATATACCCGCCACTTTTAATGCTCGGAGCTCAAGCAGTGTTGGATTTCGTTTTGATGTACAAATTCGTCCACTCCAAGTCAACCTCATATGTGGTTTTTGTTCATCAGCCCGGAATTCTGCTGCCGACTTCCTTCAGATTCCACCTCACGATGGACGCCCTTGCCTTTGGCTAATGGTTCACACTACCAAGCCCATAGTGCACTTTCACCGCATAGTTATCGCCCATAATGAGCGCACACAAGAGAAGAAGGTGGATTAACACCTTCTTCTTTTATATTAAATTATTTTTTTAATAAATTAAGTCTAATTCGACACATAAATTGGTGTTGAATATATATAATCTGGTCCAGAGATATAAAGGTAATAATAGTGTTGCCCGCCATCAAATATAAAGGAACCAGACATATTATAGGTAACACCACTAGAATACGAACCTGTTTGGCTAAAAATCTCAGAGATTTTGTTATCTTTATAAATTTTTATGGTGTAACTTCCAGAATTAACAGGTTTGAATGTCAAATATATATTAATTCTTGAATTAGCAGGAACTCCAGTAAGTGTTTCACCGATATGCTTTGTTGTCCCATTTCTTTCAAAGTAGAAATAGCCAAGCCCTCCATCTCGGCTTGCCACGGTTTTACCTCTGAGCAATGCTGAATCTACCGCGAACTTGCTAGTTGAACCTGAGGTATTAATAAAAGTCACATAACCCTCTGGATTGGGCTCATAGAATTCCGCATGCCAATCGTCTCCAGTGCGAGCAGAAGGGCGATAGATATAATTAAAGGCATCAGGCAAAAGCCTCGTGAGTTCCGAACGCCATCTAACCATTGGGCTTGCCCCATCATCAAATTTGAGCTGCAAATATCCCGACATCAGTTCGATACCCGAGTATCTGACAACAGACCAGTCAGTCCACGGAGGATTCCCTGTAGGATGAGCAATAGCTGCAGAAGATAAGCTTGAATTTCCCCATATATTATCAATGCCTCTTTGAGGACTATGTTCCTTTATGGTAGGCCTTACGAAGTTCATTCCAACGCTTTAGCTGGCTCGTGGTTAATCCTTTAAATTTGTTTATCGGAAATTCAGACGGTACAACTGCTAGGGATTCTTTTATATCTACACCATTTACAGATATAGATTTTAAAATTGGCTTAGATTTTAAATCTGAAACCGTAAGCAAAGAAAATCCTAGATTCCAAGAATCTGCATTTGGTTCGTAACGAATTCTATCGGATGTTACAACAATAAAATTCTGTTCTTTATTACTTTCTTGTGCTCCTAAAGTTGTAACCATCCCTAATATTAAGCACAGAATGGTAATTACAACTAAAAATTTTTTCATTTACTATCCTCCTCTCATTACGGTTCAATTTATAAACTTAATAAAGGTTCAGGACTTCAATCCTTTCGGATACAATGTTTTGCAGAAACAATAAATACCTCAACAAAATATGAAGTTCTCATTTTTTCCATCATTGGCTTAACATTCACCTAAGTAACTGGATTACATTTTCTCCTATTGTTCCCTTATACCTATTTTTTCTGCAAATATTTTTACTACTCCTTAAGAAAGCAACCTAATTTATTGATTTATTTTCACAACCCATCCCAGAGATAAAAATCATTACAAATAATTGAAAATACTCTAATACTTTATCCTCTCTGTTGGTTCTCTTTCTTCCGCTACCAAATATTTTTGTACCGTTTTTACATCTTTTATATGGGTACCCTCCTTTACTTATAATTCTCTTCTACTTAATTACTAATCACTTCTTTCTTCTCCATGAACTCTTGGCTCTTTCTCATTTGCGATAAAATATTTGTAGGATGTGTTATTGTGCACAGGACTTATATTTACCTTAAAATAACTAAACACACCTGTAAGTAGCACCACTAAACTCAACAATGCTATAATTTTTCTCAGTTTTTCTCACCCCCATACATTTCCTCTACCTTCATAATAACATTTTTATACTTTCAAGTAAAAGTGATATAATATTAGAAAATATTGATAAGAATCTTTTACAGCCGGTTACTTAAATTTACCTCTCTCATCTTTGATTTTTTAAACATTTTCATATATCGCCATTGAAAAAATGATAAACTGTAACTTTAAGTTGCATGACAGAAATTTTAGAAAAAACCTCAAGAATAGTAAAATCAATAGTTTAAAAAGAATAAAGGAAATTTTTTGAAATAAATTATCTGAAAATTTAAACTTTATGTGGTAATATTTATGAATATTCCTATTGGCACTAAAATAAAGTCTTTAAGGCTTCAAAAGAAGCTTTCTCAACGTGAACTGTGTGGATTACAGTTTTCTAATAGGCAACATAAGGAAAATCCCCCATTTTAAGGAGGGATTTTTGTCTTCATACATAAGGAACCGTCCCCAGCGTCTGGGCAATGTTCTCAAAAGTCTTTAAACATATCTTTATATTTATTGTTAATTGATATTTTAGCACTTTTTAGATATTCATCTATTATACTGTCAACATACCTTTTGTATTCATTTTGCACGTCGTTTGTCATCTCTTCGGCCTTTTTCAATTTCCCGCTCTTTATTCCTTCTTCTATAATATAATTATTCAATTTGCTAAACAGCAATATCCTTTTTGCATTGTATTTTTCATAAGTATTCCAATATTCATCTTCTGTCATACCGCTTGCAGCAATCAATTCGTTTAATTTTTTCTTTGCTTCGGGATACTCGTTAAATTCCTTTTTTTCTTTTTCTATATATGCATTTATCTCATTTTGCGAAACTTTTACATTGTATTTATTTGCCAGATATTCTTGTACTTTTTCCTTGATCAACTTTTGCAATATATAATCATCTAAATTATCTGTTTGTACTCCTGGTGCTAATGTTAACTCCTTCCGTAATTCAAATTCATTTTTGTATATCGGTATACCATTAACTTCTGCAATCATGTCACCTTTATCAATCTGTAATTTATCCTTGTTGCTTTTAAAAAAGGCAGATACTTTTTCCACAACATTATTAAATTGTAATTCATTTGCTTTTTCTTGCGGATTTGCTTCTGAAAATGAAAAAGCAACAATAGCTAAAATAAATATCAGAAAAATACTCAAACTAATTAAAATTAAAGTTTTTCCTTTTTTCACTTCAATTCACCTCCTCAAAAGCTAAATGTTAAAGTCGTATAGTCAGTCCAACTACTCGGTATCCAACTAGGATCTAATTGGAAAAGGGTCTTTGCAGTAGAATTAACAGTTTTTGTTGTCGTAGAATAATAATTGATTGTATAAGAACTATACAAATCAAAATATATTAATGTATTTGGATTCCAAATCGAACCATTCGGATTTTTTACGAATTTTGAAGTATCTATTGTACCAATTAAAACTCCAGAACTAGCATCAACAACATCAACACCTACCAAGTGACAATTGCCATTACCTATTTCAGGATGATTTGGCAAGTTGTTAAAAGCAGCAACATAATGATCACCAATAGACTTCATGGGGTAATCAATGTAATTAGAAGCACTGTAATTTACGTAAAAAAGAAAATTTTCATGCCCCAATCGCTTGACCATGCATAATGACGTATATAATTCTGGGTAAAAGTAGCAAAACTTGGAATAATATTAATACTAATCAGTAAAACTATAATTACATTTTTTTAAAACTTTTATCCAAGAAAACTAAGCTTTAAGTAACAATTCACTCTCATATGACACCTTCCATTCTTTTTATCGAATCTTTAATCTCTTGTCTTTTCTATTTTATGATCAATGCCCTAAAAATTAAATTTTAGTGTAAACTTACGTCACTCCCCTTGGAATTACATAATGCAAGTCTATTGCATCCTCTTCTCCTAATGGTACTACCTTTCTATCTCCTATTCTTTTTCATTCCATCCTCACTTCCCTTTACTTTTTCTTTCCTTATTTATATAATACATGGTAAAAGAAACAATTACAAGCCGATTTGAATCTGCATGGGGTGTTAAAAAATGGATGGATTCTATTACGACCTGGAAGGCTTCGGAGAAGAATTGAAAAATATAAGAAAATCTTTAGGCCTTTCTCAAATTGATGTTTCTGAGTATAGTTTTATTAATAGGGATACTCTTAGAAAAATTGAAAAAACAACTTTTATTTCTCGCCGAATCTGTTTTTGAAAAAACTGTCAATAAAGATTATGAAAAGGCTATGAAAAAGCTTGAAGAAGCAATGAAAGTTACTATCCCTGCTCTTTCCAATTACGCTGATTTTGTTTACAGTGATATGGAAGTTAGAATTTTAATGAATATCTCTTTGATACTCAAAAAAACAGAAAATCCTCAAAAAAGTCTTGAAATGAACTTTATGTGGTGATATTTATGAAGAGGGTTGTCTTAAGCAGAATTGAAAATGGCAAAACATTGCCTTCTTTAGAGCAACTTATTTATATAGCTGAAAAACTTGAAGTGCCTGTAAGTTATTTTTTTAGTGATTGGAAGGAAAAATATCACTACAGCATCTCTTTAAGCTTTTCTATATCTTTAATTAATATTCTCTGCCTGTCAAGGCGTATTACCCCCTCTTTATCTAATTGACTTAAAATCCTTGTGACATTTTCTCTTGAGGTACCGACTATGTTAGCAAGGTCTTGCCTATTGAGATTTAAATCTAATAAAATTCCCTCTTTTGTGTTTATTCCTCTCTCTTTTGCGAATGTAAGAAGCACAGAAGCCGTTCTGCCGATGGAATCTCTTAAAGCAAGATTTTCTATTATCACAGCTACATTTTTTAACCTTTTTGCCATAAGTTTAATAATGCTTAAGGCTATTTCGCTATTTTTCAGTATTAAATTTTCTATGTCTTGATTTTTAAGTACAATTACTTCGGAATCCTCTATAGCCTCTGCAGTTGCAGGATATTCTCCACCAACAAATAGGACAGATTCAGCAAATATGTCTCCTTTTTCCATTATTTTAATAATGTACTCTTTCCCCGTAGAAGAGGTTTTTGATATTTTAACTTTGCCCGATCTTACAAAATATATAGCTTCTCCCTTTTCCCCCTCCATGAAAATAATAGAACCTTTTTTAAAAGATTTTATGATAGAGATCTTATGTATCTCTTCAAGGGACTTATCCTCCAGTTCATTAAAATAAGGGACTTTTTTAAGGTAATCAAAATCGGACATAATGACTTTCATCCCTTCTTAAAAGCAAACTAAAGATTATTCCGTTCTATATTTATCAAGACTTACAAATTTTGTATACTGTGCAAGCCATAAAAGTTCAACTGTACCTGTGGGTCCATTTCTGTGCTTTGCAATTATAACTTCTGCTATGTTTTTCTTTTCAGAATCTTTATGATAATAATCATCTCTGTACAAAAACATTACTATGTCAGCGTCCTGCTCTATTGCTCCAGATTCTCTCAAATCGCTCAAAATAGGTCTGTGGTCTGACCTAGACTCAGGTGCGCGGGAAAGCTGTGAAAGGGTAATTACAGGAACATTTAATTCTCTTGCCAAACTTTTAAGAGACCTCGATATTTCTGAAATTTCTTGCTGCCTGTTTTCTGCCTTTCCTCTCCCTTGCATAAGCTGCAGATAATCTATCATCACCAGCCCTAATCCTTTTTCCAGTTTGAGGCGCCTGCACTTCGCTCTTATGTCCATTACGCCAATTCCAGGAGTGTCGTCAATGTAAATAGGAGCTTTAGAAAGAGGAGTCATCGCAGCCGCCAGTTTCATCCAGTCGTCTTCATCAAGATTTCCTGTCCTAAGCTTTTGGCTATCTATATTGGCAGTAGAACAGATAAGCCTGTTTACCAGCTGCTCTTTTGACATCTCTAAGCTAAATATGGCAACAGGAAGGCCTGTCAAAAGAGCTGCATTTTGAGCAATATTTAAAGCAAAAGAGGTTTTTCCCATTGAAGGTCTTGCTGCGACTAATATAAAGTCAGAGGCTGAAAGCCAGCAGTTTTTAAGTCAAGGTCAGGAAAGCCAGAGGGAATACCTGTGAGCTGTCCTTTGTTTTTATAAAGTTCCTCTATTTTATAAAAGGTATTCATTAACACGTCTTTTATAGGTGAAAAATTAGTAGTGTTTCTTCCCTGAGCTATATCAAATATTTTTTGTTCTGCTATGTCAAGGACAGTTTCTACGTCATCTCCTTCGTAACTTAACTCCATAATCTCTGATGAGGCCTCAATAAGTCTTCTCAATGTAGCTTTTTCTTTTATAAGCTTTGCATAGTAAGATACATTAGCAGTGGTGATGACATTTGAAGACAGACTTGCTATATAATCAATTCCGCCAATAGCTTCTAACATGTTACGCTTTCTAAGTTCATCAACCACTGTCACAAGGTCAACGGGGATGTCTTTTTCAAACATCTCCATCATTACATCGAATAATTTTTTGTGAGACTCTTTATAAAAGTCCTCTGCTTTTAGTATTTCAGAAACGTCTATTATGGCATCCCTAGATAGAAGCATTGACCCTAAGACAGATTGTTCAGCTTCTATGTTTTGGGGAGGGATTTTGCTCCACTCCATCCTTTATTCCCCCTTGCTTTAATTACTCTGCCACAACATCTACCTTCATTTTTGCTGTGACTCCTTGATAAAGTTTTATGTCTACATAATAGGTACCTGTAGTCTTTATACTCTCGTCAAAAGATATTTTTTTCTTATCAATGTCAAAGCCTTTCTCCTTTAAAGCTTTCTCTACATCTTTCGAAGTTACAGAGCCAAAGAGTTTGCCATTTTCTCCTGCTTTTACTTTTAAAACCAGGCTAATATTTGAAAGGTCTTGAGCTAATTTTTTTGCTTCTTCTAATTCTTGCTGTCTCTTTTTCTCTTCCGCCTTTTTCTTTTCATTAAGCACTTTTATGTTGGATTCTGTAGCCTCTATGGCAAGTCCTCTTGGAAGAAGATAATTTCTCCCATAGCCGTCACTGACATTTACAATTTCTCCTGCTTTACCTATATTTTTAACATCTTTCACTAATATGACTTTCATTTATCTTCCCCTTCCTCCTCAAAATATTCTTTAATAGCATTTTTTAAGTCTTGCAGTACTTCTTCTATAGGTTTTTTGACCTGAGCTCCTGCAACAGTTAAATGTCCTCCTCCACCGAGCTTTTCAAGGATAATTTGAACATTTATGTCTCCAAGAGAGCGTCCGCTTATGGCTACATCTTCTTCTCTTTTTAAAAGAACAAAAGAGGCTTGTACTCCCTTTATTGTAAGGAGCTCATCAGCAGCTTGGGCTATGATGAGATTGTTGGCATTTGGAGGGCTAACTGCTATTGCAATGCCATTATCCAGTATCTCGGCATTTTTCACTATCGAAGATTTTATTATATAAGACTCTATGTCATTTTGGAAAAGCTGCTTAACAGAGGTTGTATCTGCACCCTTTCTTCTCAAAAATGAGGCTGCTTCAAAAGTCCTAGAGCCTGTCCTGAAGGTGAAATTTTTTGTATCCACCGATATTCCCGCCATTAAAGCCTCAGCTTCTATAGGTTTTATGTCAATCTTGTCTACTATATACTGCAAAATTTCTGTGACTAATTCGCTAGCAGAAGAAGCATAAGGCTCTAAATAAACAAGCAAGGCTTTGTCAATAAACTCTTTTCCTCTTCTATGGTGGTCTATTACAGCTATTCTGTCTATAATATCTACAATCTCGGGATAAGTAAGATGACTTGGTCTATGGGTATCAACCACTATTAAAAGGCTGTTTTGGTCTACCGTATTTTTAACTTCACTACTTTTTATAAATAAATCTTCATAGCCTTTTGTGTTTTGTATTTTCTTTACCAATTCATCTATCGCTACATTAGACTTATCTAATACTATATAGGCTTTTTTACCTAAAGACATGCAGGCTCTATACATGCCAATCGCAGCCCCTAATGAGTCGAAATCCATAAAGTCATGTCCCATTATAAAAATCGTAGAAGATTCTTTTATAAGATCTCTTATGGCATGAGCAATTACTCTCGCCTTTACTTTTGTCCTCTTCTCAACAGCTTGTGTTCTTCCTCCATAAAATGAAATTTTATCTCCTCTTTTTATTACTGCTTGATCTCCACCTCGCCCTAATGCTAAGTCTAAAGCACTAGAGGCGTATTCATTTAAGGCTAAAAAGTCATTGGCATTCGCTCCAATTCCTATGCTCAAAGTTAAAGGAATTTTTATTTCTTCCCCAATTTCTCTTACTTTATCCAATATTTCAAATTTATTTTCTTCCAACGTCTTTAATCCTTCCTCTTTAAATATAACAAAGTATTTATCATCATCATATTTTTTCATAAAGGCTTTTATTGAAAAAGCCCATTCTGAAAGTTTTTTTTCTATTTCTGAAGAAACCACCGCTTTTTTAATATCTTCTACTGCCATCATCGCTTCTTCATAGTTGTCAATTATTACATGCCCTACCACGGGTCTATCGGAAGCTAAAGATTTTTTAAGCCTAAAGTATTCAGTGTTATCAAGAAACAAAAGAGTACAACTTAAGTCTTCTCTTTTTTTTCTTTTTGTTTGAGAATCTATTTTTAACACAGAATAGTAGCGACCGTTGAATTCTATTTGGTTCTTTTTCTCATCTGCTTTGCCTTCTGTGTATTTTTTTACCAGCTTTTTTATCTCTTCATTTTCATTAAAAGCCTGAGAATAGCTTACGTTATACCACAGGATCTCCCCCTTACTATTTAACACAACAGCAGGAATTGGCATCCTTGCTAAAAGGCTTTTTGATGCTTTGTCAACATTGAAAAATATATTTTCTATGTATTTATCTAACTCTAAACGTTTTTTCTTTATTTCGTAGTAATCACGTAAAAGCACCAAAAGAAAAATGATTAATGAAATAAAAGCAATTATCTTGTTGTAGTAAAACATTATGGCTATTAAGAGAGCTGATAGCAAAATATTTACCACATTGACAGAAGAAATTACTTTATAAAATTTCTTGTCCACAAAAACACCTCTCGTTTTTTAACTTGTTAATTCATATATTTTCTTAAATTCAAGCTAGTATCCACAATACCTATTACGAAAAGTAACCAAGAGGTAAGAGGAAAAAGAAATAAAAATACAAGGATTAAGTTAGCAGCCAATGATTTCATCTTCAATCTATGAATTAAATAATATCTTACTACTGCCAAACCTCCTAGTGTAAAACCCAGAGAGAGCAATGCTATTATATTAGTAGTTATTGCTTCCGGTTGCTTTAGAAAATATTGATATAACAACACTCCAATAAAAATCCATCCTGTTATATAAGGCATTTTCCATTCTTCAAAAGGAGGAAGTGCTTCTATATAGACCCTTTGAGTTTTTAAGACTTTGGATATAATTATATAATTAACTAAAATAACAGCCACAACTGTAACTAGTATGGATGCAGGTAAAGTCATCTTTAGTATTTCTTGAACCGCTAATAAATTGCTTCTTATAGCCGAAAAGTTTGGATGCCCTTGATAAATAGATAATACTTCTTTTGTGCTTATATCAATTGTCTTAAAAAACAAATCAAACACATTTACTTTGAAGGCTACTTTTGTTAAGTACAATATTATAACTATCCCAAATATTGACACAATAGAGGTATCAATAACAGTTTCACTAGCTCTACGTTTTTTCAATATTAAATAGCCCATAGCAAGTCCTTGAAAGGCAAAAAATAAACTTATAAAAGCTGTAGCTATATCTACAAAAATTACATTTACAATAAATACTGCAAAAGATGATGCAATAGCATAAGATTTAGAGCTTCTTATACAAGTTATAGCAACGGGAACTGGTATTAAAAAAAACAGTACGAATAGTGGTGGAATATACACTCCTATTAACGTCATTATTACAGCAATTGCTGTCATCATTGCCGCATTGGTAAGTTTTCGTAAATCCATTAAATCACTCCCGTTTTCTACTATTTATGTATCTTTGTAGTCCAGAAAAATTATATTCACCTTCATTTTTATCAATAACTTGAAGTTTGAGTTTTTTTATCACCGCTTCATCCATTTCTTCAAAGTCATAGCCCAATTTCTCTCCTAATAAGTAGGCAAAAATTAAAATATCACAAAGATTGTCTCTCAACACTTCTCCATCTTCATCTTCATTAAAAGCTTTAAAAAGAGAATATACTTTTCCCAAGAGGTTTATTTTTAAATTTTCAATGTTCATAATATTTTTGGCAATCTCAAGGTTATTTTTCATTTTTCCATTCCACCTTTATTTTTGACAGCTTTTTTAAACAGTAAACTAAAAGAGGGCATTGCCCTCTTATAATTATATCATTATTCTACTGTATATGGTAGTAGTGCTATTTGTCTTGCTCTTTTAATAGCTCTTGTAAGCTGCCTTTGATGCCTTGCACAGTTTCCCGTTATTCTTCTCGGCAGAATTTTCCCTCTTTCTGTAATATACTTACGTAGCCTGGCCACATCTTTGTAATCAATCTTATCTATATTATCTGTGCAGAAAGCACAAACGCGCTTTTTCGCTTTTCTGCCCTTTTTCTTGGTAGTCGCCGCATTATCTTTTGCAGTAGTATTAGCTGTTGTCATCCTTCAACCTCCTTTTAAAAAGGTAAATCATCTTCACTCTCAATAGGTGTAAAACCCTCAAATTCTTCCGGTACATCTTCAAATACGCTATCAAAGTATTCATCCAAGTCTTTATTTTCTTCAGCATCGTTACTGCTGCCAAAACCAGATTTTGGCTCTAAAAATCTTACGTCATCTGCTACCACTTCGGTAACCCAGTGCCGATTGCCGCTATTATCATCCCATGTTCGGGTTTGAATGCTTCCAGTTACTGCTATTAACCTACCTTTTTTTAAATTGTTAGCACAAATTTCTGCAAGTTTTCTCCAAGTTACGATGGGTATGAAATCTGTAGGCCTTTCCCCGCTTTGACTAACATAATTCCTGTTCACCGCTAATGTAAATGTGGTAACAGGAACCATTTCAGAAGTATACCTCATCACAGGGTCTTTTGTAAGGCGGCCTATTAAAATAACCTTATTTAACATTTTTAACCCACCTTTTTATATTAATAAACGATCATTCGTCAGTTCTAATTATTAAATATCTCAAAACGCCATCTGTAATTTTATAAACTCTCTCCAATTCCTGAGAAACCTTTGAGTCGCTATTGAAGTTCATCAGTACATAATATCCCTCAGGTTTTTTGTCAATTGGATATGCTAACTTTCTCTTACCCCATTCATCAAAATTGGTTATTTCTCCACCATTTTCAACAATGAGGTTTTTAAATCTTTCTATTAAGCCTTTTCTTTCCTCTTCACTTAAATCTGGAGAGAGAATGTACATTGTCTCGTATGACCTCATTTTTTCACCTCCTTTTGGACTAAACGGCCCAAAAAAGGGCAAGGCGGCAATCTATAACCCTATTCTATCATTGTCCAGAGGGATTTTCAACTGTTTTTAAAATTTTTTTGATGCTTTTTTCAAATTTAGCTCTGGGCATCAAAACCATTCTTCCGCATTTTAGGCATTTTATGCGAATGTCCATGCCAACTCTTAAAATTTCCCATTCGTCAGAGCCACAAGGATGTTTTTTTTCATCTTTACAATATCTCCAACGTGGAGTTCTTTTGGCAAAGCAATCACCTCAATTAATTTTTTCAATTTCCAAATCAAATAAACTAATACATTTGCAAACGTTGCTAACTAAGTTATGTATCATTATTTTTTATTGTAATATCTCTATGAGGATATGGAAATGCAATTTTTTCTTGATCAAATACTTTTTTTATCCGATATCTTATCTCCCTCTCAACTTCCCATTGCTTCATAGGCTCTGTTTTTGCAACAATAGTTATTAAAACTTGTGAATCTTGAAAATCCGTAATTCCCAAAACTGTAGGACCGTCTATTATATCATTTCTGGATTTTTTTATATCTTCACAAATTTGCTTAAGCACATTTGTTATTTTATCAACATCTTCTTCGTAAGGAACACCTACATTTACAAGCGCTCTCATACTGCCTCGTGTATGGTTTGTTACAGTCTTTATTTCTCCATTTGGTATTATATGTAAATCACCCGAAAAATCCCTTATTTTGCTTGTTCTAAGTCCTACTTCTTCAACAAGACCCGAAAAATTATTTATCGTTATATAATCCCCAACTCCAAACTGATCTTCAAATATTACAAAAAACCCCGAAATCACGTCTTTGACTAGATTTTGAGCACCAAAACCTATAGCCAAACTGCCAATTCCGGCAACTGCCAATATTGATGTCATATCTATGTTGAAAATTTTTAGTATTGAAGCAGCTGCTATGAAATAAATGACATATCTCAATATATTTTTGGTAAGAGACATTAAAGTGCCTATCTTTCTTTCAGGAAGCTGTATTTTTCCTTTTGCCTGTAATTTATAAAACCTTGATATAAGTATGTCCCCTATTTTTATACCTACAAAGGATATAATTAAAATTTTTATGATATCGAAAGTTACTTTTAATATTTTTATATCGTAAAGACTTAAAAATTTTTGGTATAGTTGGACTATTGCCTCCATCATATCACCCGCTTTACCTTCTTTATATTTTATATATTACACAAGTAAGAAAGGTTTTTCAACAATTAAAAACCGGAAATTACCTGTATTTAATTTTACATAGTTGCCAAAAATATATTTGAAAGACTCATCACCTAAAGAAAGGAGAATCATATGGAGCTTATAAATATAGAAGACAAAAATGCTTTGGGGCATTTTTATAAATTTTTTTCTAACTGCTTGACAGAACTATACGATTATCGAAAAGAAATAGTTTTGCTGTGTATAGGAACTGATAGGTCCACAGGGGATAGCTTGGGACCTTTAATTGGTCATAAACTAAAGCCTCTTCTTAAAGGAAAAGCCCATATCTTTGGTACTTTAGAAGAGCCATTACATGCAAAAAACATACATCAGGTTTTAAAATACATAAATTTAAATTATGGGCGTCCTTTTATAGTAGCTATAGACGCCTGTTTGGGATCTTTAAACCACGTAGGTCACATCTCTGTTGGAAAAGGACCTATAAAGCCTGGAGCAGGGGTTTTAAAAGATCTACCGCCTGTAGGAGATATGTTTGTTACAGGAATTGTTAATGTCTCTGGCTTTATGGAATACATGGTGCTTCAAAACACCAGACTTAGAATGGTAATGAAAATGGCAGACATTATTTCTGTGGGAATATACAAGACAATAAATGAAATATATGAAGAAAGCAAAGTAAGGGCTTAGTTTTAAGCCCTTACTAATTTCATTTCACTATTTTTCAAATCTTTGTTTTTGATGAACTCTTCTATCACATCTATAATCGGCTGATATTTTTCATAAAAGACTACTATTAAATCTCCCGCCTCAGCATGGTACATAGCTGCCTTTAACGCTTCTGTCTCTTTTAAAATAGTCTTTATTTTTTTTCTATCCATGCCTCCTTTTATTGCACCTTCTTCTAATATTCTCGCTACTTCTCCGGGTTTTCTGCCTCTTAAATCCACGTCTTCTTTTATATATATAAAGTCGAACCCTTCACCACAAATCTCTCCTACTTTTAATATGCTAGAATTTATTCTATCTCCTGGAACTCCTATCACACCGATGAGCCTGTTCGCATCAAGTTTTTGTGCTGCTTCTATTACACTTTTTATTCCAGCTATGTTGTGGCCATAATCTACTAATACACGGAAATTACCTACATTAAATAAGTTAAATCGACCTGGATTGTGTGTAGTATCGCAGTAAAATGTCTTTATACCCTTTGCAATAATATTTATAGGCACTTTTACACCATAAGAAGCAGCGATAGCTGCAAGAGCATTTTCCACATTATACAAAACTTTCCCTGACAAAGCTGCAGGAATTTCCTCTATCTTTACAACAGGAATTATTTGTCCATTTGCTATAACGATGACACCATCTTTAACATATACTGCAATTCCGCCTTTTTCTACGTGCTTTTTCACAGTGAGGTTATTATCGTACATTGAAAAGTATATTACTTTACCTTTAGCCCTTTGAGCCAAATAAGGAGTCATAGGATCGTCAGCATTTAAAACACTGTAGCCGTCTTCTTTTACTGCTTCCACCACCAAAGACTTAACAAAAGCCAAGTCTTCTAAAGTCTTTATTCCATCAATGCCAAGATGGTCTTCCGAAATATTGGTTATTACACCTACATCTGCCAAATCATAACCTAAGCCTTCCCTTATAATACCTCCTCTTGCTGTTTCTAATACTGCAGCATCTATGTTTTTATCAGCTAGACAAGTTCTTGCACTTTTTGGGCCGGTATTATCACCTTTGTAGACACAGGTGTCATCGATATAAATGCCGTCAGTACAAGTCATTCCTACAGTATAGCCATAGGTCTTTAAAATATGAGCTGTCATTCTGGTAACTGTAGTTTTTCCATTTGTGCCTGTAATAGATATAATAGGAATTGTGGCCTTGCTTCCTTTAGGAAAAAGCATATCTACAATCGCCTTTGCTACATTTCTCGGTTTACCTTTGCTAGGATAATGGTGCATCCTTATTCCTGGAGATGCATTTATTTCAATTATCGCTCCATTTTTTTCAGTTAGAGGTTTTTTTATATCCTCCATTGTAATGTCTATACCAGCTATATCAAGACCAATGGCTTTCGCTGCTCTTACAGCAATTTCTATATTGTTTGGATGAATTTCATCCGTCTTGTCAATCGCAATTCCTCCTGTACTTAAGTTTGCACTTTCTCTCAAAAATACTTTTTTACCTTTTTTAGGAACATCTTGTAGATCAAAACCTTGTTTTTTAAGAGTCAATTTAGAAATAGTATCTATTGTAAGTTTTGTAAGGGGTTTTTCATGGCCTTTTCCCCTTAAAGGATTTTTATTTTCTATTTCCACTAACTCTTCAATAGTGTGAATCCCATCCCCTATTACATGGGCAGGAATTTTTTCGGCTACCGCTACTACTTTTTCGCCTACAACCAATACTCTGTAATGTTTACCATTTATATGTTTTTCTACAATAACAAGGTCACTGTAAGCTTTGGCGTTTCTATAAGCTATACTTACTTCTTCTCCATTGGTTATGTTTAAATGAACTCCTTTGCCTTGATTTCCGTTGTAAGGTTTTATAGCGACAGGATATCCAATTTCTTCTGCAATAGCAATTGCCTCTTCTTCATTGTAAGCAACATCTCCCTCCGGCACAGGAAATCCATGGTCTTTTAGAATCTGTTTTGTCAAGATTTTATCTGAAGCTATGTCTACTGCAATGCAACTGGTATTTTGTGAAATTGTGCCTTCGATCATTTTTTGATATTTCCCATAACCTAATCGTAAGATACTACCATTTCCTACCCTTGTAACTGGAATTCCTGCTTTTAGAGCTTCGTTCTTTATAGCCATTGTACTAGGCCCCAGTTCTATTTCAGCAATTATATTGCGTATTTTCTCTAATCTCTCTTCTAAATTAAATTCTTCCCCTTGTACAAATTTATTTACCATTTCAACCGCTAATTTCCCTACTCTTATCCCACACTCTTCCAATCCATATTCATAAACTATATAATACAGATTCCCTTCTATAGTTCTTGCTCTTCCAAATTTTACATCATATCCTAGCATATTCTGTAGTTCCAAAATTATATGCTCTGTCACATGGGGCAAATAGGTGCCTTCCTCTAATCTTTTTAAAAATCCCCCTTCATGCTCGTAAGAACAACTATGTTTTGAAAGGCCAGGAAGTGATTCTATTAATTTCTCATTAAAATTGGGTATATCTTTTGTAGGGATATCTAATCTCTCTATATCTACTGCCATTTTTATTACAGGTCTATGGCTGTATATATTTCTCCCTCGATATACCTTATATCTTTAATAATCATACTTTATCCTCCTTGAGCTTGACTTTGGGTATCCATTTTTCTAAATCATAACCATAACCGGATGGCAATATGTGAAGTATAACATTGGTGAGGGCTAAAATTTCATTAGGACTTGATTCAGAAACATTAGAGTGTTCTAACTTTCTTCCCTCCACTACTGTCACAGCATTTGAACCTATCACTCTAAAGCTATTTTTCTCCACAACTATAGCTGTATCTTCATCAATCCCTATTCCGAGATTGTTTGGGTTTTGAGCAATTGCTGCAAGAAGCCTTCCGATGCGCCCTCTTTGTGCAAAATGTTGGTCAATTATTACGTCTTTTAATAAACCTAATCCAGGAGCCATTTTGATAGTGCACTTCCTTGGAGAATCTTCATCATTTCCCTCCACAATCATAGTTTGTGACATCACCGAAGCTCCTGCACTTGTACCTACAATTAAAGTTCCTTCTTTATACAATTGTTTTAACAATTTATCTATACCACTTCCTCCTAAAATACTGGTTATCCTCAATTGGTCACCACCTGTAAAAAAAACACAACTGCAATCTTTAAGTACATCCCTTGCATAGTTTATTTCCTTGTCTTCCCTTGAATCTATATTTACAACTTTTACATCCTGTGCTCCCAATTTTTTAAAAATAGAAATATACAAGTTACCGACTTCCATTGGTTTTTCTGTCGCTGTTGTCATTATTATTATTTTACTTTCTCTTCCCCCGGCTAAATTTACAACCTCTTTTAGTATTTCGCACTTGTCCTCTTTGTCTTCTGCTCCTCCTATGATAACTAACTTGCCTTTTACTTCTTCTTCCATTTATCCGCCTCCAAAAATAATAAACTCTCAGGTTTCATAATTTATTATTCCTGAGAGTTTAACTCAATATACTTTATATTATGTTTTCAGAGTACATAATTTTATTGCATCCTTTTTCTACTTTTATTTCCAGATTCTTGATATATAACATTTCGCCATCGACACTAACAGGTACTTCTCGATTTGCCTCTATTTCTACTTTTTTCGCTTTATAAACTTCTGCAATTTCAAGTTTAGTATGGGTTCCCAAAAGAACTAAGCAATTGCCGCTATAACTTTAAAACCACTAAGAGCTGCTTTCCTTACTCGTACTTTTCCATCCCCTGTATATTTTGTTATAAAAATTTTTGTAATCGATTAATTTTTTTATAATTCTTCTAATTTCTGACATCTTTCTATAAGCCCTTCTTCCACTTGCCATTAGATTTACAATAAATGCAATCAATCCCTTCACTCCTTGTTTTTTCACAAAGCTTTCCTTTTGGCTCTTTCTATTGCTTGTATTTCTTCAGCAGAAAGGGGATATTTGGATTGCCCTTTTTCAATAGGTTTTGCAAAAGTGGCCGTTTCATTCCTCCCGTATATTCCAGACAAAACAATACCATTGTCATTGCTGTCTAATAGGGCAATAGAAAAACTTAAATCAGATCCTACATCAGGAAAGGCATTATACCTAACTATCCCCACTTTTTTAATTGCTGTTTTTGTTTCTTTATCTAAAGAACTTAAATCTATTCTTAACTTATCTAGTTTGCTTTTTATATCTTCATTCTCGGTAAGAATTCTAGAAAAAATATCAAAAACATCTCCTTTTTCCAATGTTTTAATCACCTTATTATAAGTCCTGTTTAATCTTAAAAATTTCCCATTAATTATAAGTATGAAAATTAATTCTATAATTGATAAAACTGATAAAAACAAGATAATCAGTGTAGCATTTTGAGAAATAATGCCTAAAAAATTTTGCATAAGTTTCTCCTCCAATTCATCAGAATGTTTTCTGTGAAATTATTTCAATAGCTTTTATAGCTTTTTCTACTTCTTCTTCAGTGTTAAAATATCCAATTCCAAATCTCAAAGTGCCAGTCTTTAGTGTGCCAATTGTTGAATGGGCTAATGGAGCACAGTGTAATCCTGCTCGAGTAGCTATATTAAAATCCTTATCCAAAATATAACTAATTTCTCCCACATCTTTATCTTTTAGTGTCACTGAAACTACTCCTACTCTTTCCTCCACCCTTTGAGGCCCATAAATTTTAACTCCTTTTATTTCTTTTAATCCCTCTATTAAAATTTTTGTAAGTTTTTCTTCTTGCCGGCGAATACTATCTACACCTACAGACTTTACGAATTTTACTCCTTCTTTAAGACCCGCAATTCCTGGAGTATTAGGAGTTCCACTTTCTAATTTGTCTGGCATCAAATCAGGTTGATACATTGACTCAGACTTGCTTCCCGTTCCCCCTTCTTCAAGAGGCAATATTTCTATGCCTTCTCTTACATATAACCCTCCTGTACCTTGAGGGCCGTACAATCCTTTGTGGCCAGCAAAAGCTAAAAGATCAATATTTTGCTTTTCCACATCTATAGGCAATACACCCGCCGTCTGGGCTGCATCCACCAAAAAAATCAAATTCATTTCCCGGGCAATATTTCCTATTTCCTCAATAGGCATTATTGTACCAGTAACATTGGAAGCGTGAGTTATGGCAATCATCTTTGTGTTTGTTGCAATTGCTTTCTTTATATCCTCAGGGTCAATCTTTCCTTCCCCATTTGCTTTCACTATTGTAACTTCTATTCCCTTTTGTTTTAGCGTCATAAGAGGTCTTATTATAGAATTATGCTCCATGCTAGAAGTTATTACATGATCCCCTTCTTTCAAAACACCTTTTAAGGCAATATTCAAAGCTTCTGTTGTATTAGATGTAAGTACCAATCTCATAGGATTTTTTATGTTAAAGAGGCTACCTATCTCTTGCCTAGCCTCAAAAATAACCCTTCCTGCTCCAAGTGCCATTTTGTGTCCGCCTCTTCCAGGGTTTCCGCAATTTCTTAAGGTTTTTTCCACTTCCTTATACACTTCCTCGGGTTTAGGCCAAGAAGTAGCAGCATTATCAAAATAAATCATAGTCCTATCTCCTTAAATTAAATCTCCTCATATTAGTATATGTAAACCTCCTTTTTGCGTTCTTATCTATATTTTATATTTATTTTTTTTCATTAGCAACAAAAAACTATTAAAGTTCGTATTAAGTTCTGTAGGTGTCCCATTAATAAATGTTAACTGTTTTGCTGGGATGCACCATCGTCCAGCAAGCTAAACGAAAGCTTGCTTGGGTTCTGCGTGATTCCCGGCCTTAGCATCGTACCTATGGGATCGTTCTCCGGCATACATGTCTTCAAGTCTGACCTCTCTCTAAGTTCATTGTTTTAGATTTAATAAAATTAAAAGCCTCCATATAAATAGGAGACTTTTATATTGAGTCTATAATACTTTTTATTCCTTTCCATAAATAAGTTCAATAATTCTTGTCAAATCTTCGTCACTATAATATTCTATTTGTATAATTCCTCTATTTTTACCTCTTTGAGATATTTTCACTTTTGTTCCTAAAAAACTACATAAATTATCTTCTATTTCCTTGATATGTATATCTATTCTGTTTGATTTTCCTTTTTGAGAGCTTTTCCCATTTTTGCGTAAAAGATTTTTCACCAAGTCTTCTGTTTCTCTTACGTTTAAATTTTCTGTAACAACTTTTTTTGCTGCCTCATACTGTAAATTTTTACTTGGCAAAGAAAGTATAACTTTTGCATGGCCTATTGTTATCTCCCTTTTACTAACATTGCTTGTACTCTATCGTCAAGATTTAGAAGTCTCATGCTATTTGCAATTACTGAGCGGCTCTTACCAATTTTTTTAGATATCTCTTCTTGTGTGAGATTAAATTGCTCTATTAATGCTTTATATGCTTTTGCTTCCTCAATAGGATTTAAATCCTCTCTTTGCAAATTTTCAATCAAAGCTATTTCCATAACCTGTAAATCATCAAAATCTCTCACAATTGCTGGTATTTCAGAAAGTCCCGCAATTTTAGCAGCTCTCCAACGTCTTTCTCCTGCTACTATCTGATATCCAGAAGCCACTTTTCTTACTATAATTGGCTGAATAATTCCATTTTGTTTAATAGATTCTGCTAACTCTTTTAAACTTTCTTCATTAAACTGTTTTCTCGGTTGGTATTGATTAGGATGAATATAGGCAATATTTATCGTCTCTACACCCTGAGGTTCCTCTCCCTGATACTCAGGTATAAGTGCTTGCAAACCTCTGCCTAATCCCTTTTTACTCGCCATTTTATCACCACCTTTGTAAATTTTTTATATTCCTGCCCTTTCTATCACTTCTAATGCCAATTCCTCATAAGCCTCTGCTCCTTTGGAATTAGGGTCATATATAGAAATTGGTTTTCCAAAACTTGGAGCTTCCCCCAAGCGAATATTTCGAGGAATAATTGTTCTGTAAACTTTCTCCTTGAAAAATTTTTTCACCTCATCCACCACTTGTATAGATAAGTTTGTCCGGGCATTAAACATAGTGAGAACTACACCCTCTATTTCGAGTTGAGGGTTTAGACTCTTTTTTACAAGATTGATGGTGTTCATAAGTTGGGTAAGTCCTTCCAAAGCATAATATTCGCATTGAATCGGAACAATTACTGAATCAGCAGCAGTAAGAGCATTTATAGTCAAAAGTCCAAGTGATGGAGGACAATCTATTAATGTATAATCAAATTCATCTTTAATTGGATTTACTGCACTTTTTAATTTATATTCTCGCGAAAGCATAGGAACTAATTCAATCTCTGCCCCTGCCAATTGAATACTAGATGGAACAATTGAAACTTTTAAATCCTTTAAAGGTATTATTGCACTTTTTATATCTTCATCTTCAATCAGCACCGTATATGTAGTGTGCTTTAAAGAAGCCGGGTTTATCCCAAACCCACTTGTCATATTACTTTGAGGATCTATATCTATACATAAAACTTTTTTCCCTTGTGTTGCTAAAGAATATCCTAAGTTTATAGTTGTGGTAGTTTTACCAACCCCACCTTTTTGATTTGCGATGGCAATAACTTTGCCCATTTTTCACCCCCTTTTGCATGCAATACATGTTTAAGAGTTATCAATTTATATGTTTATTATATCATTGTTTATATCAATGTTCCACATGGAACATTATCAAGGGGGTGAAAAAACTTTTACTTTTTTGAAATTTTGATTACAAACTCTATATACTCTTCCTTATCATTTTCAATATACTCTGCCGGCACACCAGATTTTTTCATCAAATCTACAGCTTGTTTCACTGTATTTACAAAAATTCTTATATCCTTATAAAATTTCATCATTTTTTTGTTTTCTTTTTTAACTTGTTCCGGTGGCTTTGTTATTTTGTCTATCATACTTTGTATCAATTTTTCTGTTTGACTCACGTTTAATTTTTTCTTTTATAATTATTTCTAGTGCCTTTCTTTGTAGCTCTTCATCAGGAAGTCTCAAAAGTGCCCTAGCATGCCGCTCCGTTAAATCATTTTCCAATAGCTGTTCTTTTATCTCTTTGCTAAGCTTCAAAATCCTCAATTTGTTAGCAATAGTTGATTGGCTTTTACCCAGAATTCTTGCTAATTGTTCCTGTGTTAAATGGTGGTCGTTTATTAAATTATAATATGCTTCGGCCTCTTCAATAAAATTGAGATTTTCTCTTTGTAAATTTTCAATTAAAGCTAAAACAGCCGAGTCTTCATCTTGCGCGTTTATAATTATCGCTGGTATCTCCGCAAGACCTGCCAATTTAGAAGCCCTTAACCGCCTTTCCCCCGCTACTAACTCATAAAAATTATTGTGCACCATTCTTACAGTAATAGGTTGCAATACCCCATAAGCTTTAATGGACTCTGCTAATTCTTGTAAATTCTTTATATCAAAGTTCTTTCGCGGCTGATAGGGATTAGGCCTTATTGAATCAATCGGCAAATAACAAATTTCTTGTGTTTTGCTCGATACCACTTTTACACACCCCGCTCTTAAAACAATTAAAAAATTTTTCTACAATATATATTCGACAAATAATGTAAAATTCCTCCTTAAATTCAAATATATTGTTAAAAATTATAAAAAAGTTTCGGGCACTGGAATAAGGTTATTAAAAAAATTTTTTGCTGTATAAGCTCTGCCAATTTTTGAGGATAAACTTGATAGCTTTTCAAATCCTTAAGTTCAATCCATTTTACCTCTCTTAAAATCTGTTTCTCTTTAGGAAGTTCAGGGTCACTTCCTAAGGTCAAATTTCCCCCAATAATAGAAGAATAAAAATACGTCACATAGTAAATATCATATTCCTGAATATAACAGACACCTTTAAGTTCAATGTCATAACCTGTTTCTTCTTTACATTCTCTTATAGCAGCTTCTGCTACTGACTCATTTTCTTCTACCCTGCCTCCAGGAAAAACCCATGCTATTTCCTCCCCATCTTGATGTTTTACTAAGAGAACTTTTCCTTCTTCAACAATGACCACTCTCGCAACTAAAAAGCTCGCTCTAAATTTTAACATTTTCCTTCCCTCATTTCCAAAATTGGTAAGTTATTTAGGATATTTATATTAAAATTATACCACAAAAAATTTTATAAAAATAAAAAAGCAGTCTAAAATTACTTTTAGACTGCACAGTTTGTTGACAAAGTTAAAAAATATTCAAAGGAGATATTTTGCATCGTCGCTCCGATGTTCCAAAGCGACAAAACTAAAGCTCGACCTTCGGGCTCCGGCAGGGTACCGGGCACAATCGGCCTCTTTGCTCAGGTGCCCGCCTTCGCCATCCATGGCTTCGGCCCTGCCTCCACCCTCGGTCTTGCTAAGTTTTGTTACCGCTTTGTAACAAGTCGCTCCTTATGCAAAATATCTCCTTTACGAAAGTTTGTCTACAGTCTGAGCAGTCTAAAATTACTTTTAGACTGCAGTTTGTTGACAAACCTTTTTTCATATAAAAGAGGCATTTTGCATTTATGAAGTGACTTGTTAAAAGTAGCAACTAAACTTAGCGAGGCCGAGGGACGGAGGTAGGTCCAAAGCCAAAAAGGGCGGAGAAGCCACTAAGGCAAGGACGCTGAATGTGACCGACGCTACGGAGTCCGATGGGAAGCTTATGTTTAGTCGCCGAAATTTTCTCCTTTAAGTTTATAAAGGAGATCTTTGTATAGCATTTGCTCTTCTAGGATATTTTGTCGGACATTTATCTACTTTTTTAATAATTATCAAATGATGAACTATATCGCTATAAGGAAGTCTGATTTCCATAACTTCCTCGATTTTCCCTTTCAATTCTCTCAAAGCTTTTTGAGTATTTTCTATTTCCTCTTCAATCTCTCTTCCTTTTAAAGCAATAAAATAACCCTCTACTTTTACAAAAGGAAGAGTATATTCCAATAAAATATTTAAAGGTGCAACAGCTCTTGCCACGGATAAATCAAATTGTTCTCTATATTTTATGTCTTTTCCTATATCTTCAGCTCTTCCGTGAATTAATTCTATTTCATTTATATCCAATTTATTTATAACTTCTTCTAAAAAAGTAATTCTTTTTTTAGAAGAATCTAAAAGAGTAGCTTTTAATTTAGGAAACACAATTTTTAAAGGAATAGAAGGAAAACCAGCGCCTGTACCAACGTCTATAATTTTTTCTTCTCCTTTTATTTTACCACTCTTAACCACAGATAAGCTATCTAAAAAATGCTTAATCACAACTTCACTTTCTTCTGTAATTGCTGTTAAATTCATTTTTTTATTCCATTCCAATAAAAGAGAATAATATTTATGAAATGTTCCACATGGAACATTTCCATAAATATACCTAACTTCTTAGCCCCATCAATTAGCATATCAACCGATTTGTTTTTCATCGCTTTTATTTCTCCTTAACTGCTCCATGTAAATTAAAAGCACAGAAATATCAGCCGGCGAAACTCCTGAAATACGCGAAGCCTGTCCAATTGAAGTAGGTCTTATTTTTGTCAATTTCTCTTTTGCTTCATTGCTCAAACCAGGAATTTGATAATAATCAATATTTTCTGGAATCTTTTTGTTTTCTAAAGCTTTAAAGTGTTCAATTTGTCTTAGTTGTTTTAATATATATCCTTCATATTTAATATTTATATCTATTTGTTCAGCCACACTTTCTAAAATATCATCGGGTCTTTGTTTATCTAAAAATTTAGTAGACTTATAATCAATTTCAGGTCGCTTTAGCAAAGTATAAAGGTCAACTCCTGTAACCAAAGGAGTACTTCCTCTAGATATGAGAAAATTATTGACTTCCTCAGAAGGCTTTATCACAACTCCAGCAAGTCTTTTCATCTCTTTTTCTAACTGGATCTTTTTCTTTAAAAACTTTTCATATCTTTCTTCTGTTACAAGACCTATCTCATAACCTAACTCTGTCAATCTTAAATCTGCGTTATCTTGTCTTAACAGAAGTCTATACTCTGCTCTCGAAGTGAGCATTCTATAAGGCTCATTTGTACCTTTTGTTACTAAATCATCAATCAATACTCCTATATAAGCTTGAGACCTATCCAAAATTACAGGAGGTTTGTTCAAAAGCTTCATGGCAGCATTTATTCCCGCCATTAAACCTTGAGCAGCTGCTTCTTCATATCCAGATGTGCCATTGACTTGTCCTGCAAAGTACAGCCCTTCAATTTTTTTAGACTCTAAAGTAGCTTTTAATTGCGTTGGGTCTATACAGTCATATTCAATAGCATAAGCTGGCCTCATCACTCTTACATTTTCAAGGCCTGGAACAGTCCTCAAAAATTCCAATTGTACATCTTCAGGCAAACTGGAAGACATGCCTTGTACATACATTTCATAAGTATTTAATCCTTCTGGTTCAATAAAAATTTGATGCCTCTCTTTGTGAGGAAACTTTACTACTTTATCTTCAATAGAAGGGCAGTATCTTACTCCTACACCTGTTATCTCACCACTAAAAAGAGGAGAACGGTCAATATTCGCCATGATTATTTCATGAGTTCTTTTATTAGTATAAGTAAGCCAACAGGGCAACTGCTCTATTTCAATTTTATCATGCATATAAGAAAAAGGAGTAATTACTTCATCCCCCGGCTGCATTTCCATTTTGGAAAAATCAATACTTCTTTTATCAACTCTTGCAGGAGTACCCGTTTTAAATCTCATCAATTTAAAGCCCAATCGTTTTAAAGTCTCAGAAAGTTCATTAGCCGGAAAAAGCCCACTAGGTCCACTTTCAAAACTTACATCACCAATTATAACTCTTCCTTTTAAAAAGGTACCTGTAGTAATAATACAAGCCTTACATTTATATATCGCGCCTAATTTTGTCACAACTCCCGTGACTTTATTGTCTTCTACCAAAATGTCTACAATTTCCGCCTGTTTTATATCAAGGTTTTGCTGTCTTTCTAAAGTATACTTCATGTTTGCTTGGTAAAGCTTCTTGTCAACTTGTGCCCTCAAAGACCTTACAGCAGGACCTTTACTAGTATTTAAAGTGCGGATTTGTAGTAGTGATTTGTCTGTATTTATAGCCATTTCCCCACCTAAAGCGTCAATTTCTCTCACCAACTGAGACTTTGCAGGGCCTCCAATAGAAGGATTGCAAGCCATCAAAGCAATAGAATCTAAATTTACAGCAAAACCTACTGTTTTAAGACCCAACCTTGCACAGGCAAGAGCAGCTTCACTGCCCGCATGTCCCAACCCAACCACTGCAACATCGTATTCACCTGCAATAAAACTCATACTTTCACCTACTTTCCTACACAAAATCTTTCAAAAATTTCATTTATTAAATCCTCAGTTGCCGTCTCACCAGTAATTTTACCTAATTGGTCAAGAGCTGCATTTAAATCAATTGTAATTAGGTCTTCACTATACCCCATTTCGATAGCTTTAACACAGCTTTCCATATATTTTTTAGCATTGATAAGGGCTTCTTTATGCCGCGAATTTATTATTATTTCTTCTTCTCTTAAATTTATGTCTCCTCTAAAAACTAAATCATAAATGGCGTTTTCTAATTTTTCTAATCCAATTCTTTCAACAGTTGAAACCTCTATTATTATACCATCTTTAATAAGACTTTTTAATTTACTTTCGTCAATTTTTTTAGGTAGATCTATCTTATTCAACACAAATATAATGTTTTTTTCTGTTAAAATGTCAAAAATATGGTAGTCTTCTTCAGACAACTCTCGTGAAGCATCCAGCATAAACAATATCAAATCTGCTTCAGCCAAAACCTCTTTGCTTCTCTCAACTCCTATTTTTTCCACTAATTCGTCTGTATCTCTAATTCCTGCTGTATCAATAAGCTTTATTGGAATACCTTTTACATTAATATATTCTTCAATAATATCCCTGGTGGTCCCTGGTATATCTGTGACAATAGCTCTATTTTCTTTTAATAAGGCGTTTAAAAGAGAGGATTTACCAACGTTTGGTTTACCAATTATGGCAGTTTTAAGTCCTTCTCTTATAATCCTTCCACTTTCAGAAGATACAATGAGCTTATCGATATCTTCCACTATTTCCTTGGCAGTTTCTAACATTTCTTTTCTTTCTAGTTCCTCCACATCCTCTTCGGGAAAATCTATTAAAGCTAAAAGATGGACTAGCAGCCCCATAATTTTATCTTTCATCTCTTTTATTCTACTTCCAACATATCCAGCCAACTGCTTCTGAGCGTATTTATTAGCAAGCATAGTCTTAGCAGTAATTATATCTATCACTGCTTCGGCCTGAGATAAATCAATTCGCCCATTTAAAAAAGCTCTTTTTGTAAATTCCCCTGGTTCGGCTAAACGAGCACCTTGTTTTAACACTAATTCTAAAATTTTAGAGGTAATTACTATTCCTCCATGACAATTTATTTCAACTATATCCTCTCTTGTATAGGTATTTGGTTTTTTCATGATAGATACTAAAACTTCATCATATATCTCTTGTGTTTCAGGGTCTACTATATGTCCATAATGTAAAGTATGGCTTTTTACCTTTTTTATATCTTTAGCTTTATAGGGTTTAAAAATTTTTGAAATTATCTCTAAAGCATCATCTCCACTTATTCTAACTATTCCAATTCCTGCTTCCCCTGGAAAAGTAGAAATAGCTGCAATTGTATCAAAAGCCATTTTCATCACCAACCAAAAAATTATCTTATAAAATAATATACCAATATTTTTGGCTTTTCAATCAAAATATAAAAAAACCCCTTGACAGTATTATTTTAAAGCTATTATGACTCTTCTGTTAGGCTCCTCTCCTTCACTATACGTCTCTACATAAGGATGGTCCTGCAAAGCCATGTGAATTATTCGCCTCTCATTAGGACTCATGGGCTCCAACTCAACGCTTTCCTTTGTCTCCATTACTTTTTTGGCTAATTTTTTTGCAAGCCTAATTAAAGCCTCTTCCCTTCTTTTTCTATAATTTTCTGCATCTAATATAATCCTTCTATATCTATCATACCCTCTATACTTGCTGGCAACAACATTTACAAGATATTGCAATGAATCTAATGTCTCTCCCCGATGTCCTATAAGCAATCCCACGTTTTTTCCATGTAAATTAAACTTTATGGTATTCTCATTTTCTTCTATGTCAAATTTCACATCGAGCTTCATTGCTTCAATTACTTGCTGTAAAAAATTTTTAGCACTTTCTTTTATTACATCTTTTAAAATCACTTTAACTATTGCCTGTTTGCTTATAAGGCCCAGAAAACCTTTACCCCCTTCATCCAACACTTCCACTTCTACCATTTCTCTCGGCACACCAAATTCCTGCAAGGCAAGATTTACAGCTTCTTCCACTGTCTTGCCTGTCCTTATAAGCTCCTTCAATTTATGATTCCCCCTTAGCGGTATTGGTCTCTCTCATAAAAATATACTGCTGCACTATCTGAAATATATTACTTGTAACCCAATATATTCCTATCCCTGCCGGCAAAGAAACAGTTATCCATCCTATAAAAATTGACATCATTATATTCATAGAATTTTGACTTTTGTCTGTTGCTACCATTGCAGAAGATATATAAGTAGTCACCGTAGCCAAAATAGGGATTATATAATAAGGATCTCTTTCTGCAAGGCTATGCATCCATAAAAAAGATGCAGTCGAAAATGCTGGATAAGTTCGAAGCATTGCAAAAAGGGGCCACAATATTATCAAAGGTAATAGCATAGGTAAACATCCACCAAAAGGATTTACTTTTTTCTCTTGATACAATTTCATTGTTTCTATATTTAATTTTTGAGGGTCTTTAGCATACTTCTTTTGAAGTTCTTGTATAAGAGGTTGTATTTCTTTCATCTTTTTCATCGTATTCATTTGCTGCACATAAAAAGGCAAAAGTAGTATCCTAATTAAAATAGTGAAAATAATTATAGCAATGCCATAATTCCCTACATATTTATATATAAACTCTAATAATTCTCCTAAATACATAGCAATTGTTGCCATAATATACCTCCAAAAATTTATTTTACAGGGTCATATCCCCCCGGATTAAAGGGATTGCACCTTAAAATCCGCCAAACTGACATAATTCCACCCTTCAAAAGTCCATACTTTGATATTGCTTCTATAGAATATTGAGAACAAGTTGGGTAAAATCTACAGCTCCTTGGCTTCATAGTCGAAATATATCTTTGATACAACTTAATTAAAAAAATAATAACATTTTTCATTTTTCATTCCCCGCATAAAGAGGTGTTTTCATAATTAATTTTCTCATGGAACTTTTTAAAGTGTGAAAATCGGCCTCAACAATTTTTCCTCTCGCCACAAAAATTATATCAAACCCTTTTTTTATCTCAATATCTAAAAGTCTAAAACTTTCATGTAAAAGCCTTCTAACTCTATTTCTTACCACACTTTTACCTATTTTTTTACTCACTGAATAGCCAACTCTATTAAAGCCTAAATTATTCTCCATATAATACATTACAACAAACTGATTAGCAGTAGATTTACCATTTGAATAAACCTTTTTAAATTCATAACTCTTTTTAATTTTTACAACCTTATTACTCATTTATACCTCCGGATTGTAAAAAAGGCCCCAAAGGCCTCACGCTGTCAACCTATGTCTACCTTTTTGTCTTCTTCTCTTTAAAACATTACGACCACTTTTGGTAGACATCCTCTTTCTAAAACCGTGTACTTTTTTTCTACGTCTTTTTTTTGGGTTGATAAGTGCGAAGCATTGGTACACCTCCTAAAACCTAAAAATGCTATAAAAATTATAACGTTAATTACTGAGTATGTCAACAAGTCTTTTGAAATAAAAAAATTATATGAATTGCAATATTAAATGCAACACCTAATGAAAATCATGTAGATATAGGATTTGGAACAAATCATATATAACCTTAAGCCCATCTTAGTTAACAAATTGAGCGAAGGTCGTGATTTGTCAAGGGTTAAAGTACAGGCGAAGCCTGCCCCTTGACAAATCACCGAACGAGCT
>NZ_BAZY01000012.1 GCF_001310975.1 Thermoanaerobacter thermocopriae JCM 7501 | reverse complement strand
AAATAGGATATTTACCAATAGACACAGATGCTTCAAATATATTTTTTCAGCTAATATCTAAAAGGTATGAAAAGCATAGTACTATTATTACAACTAATAAGCCCTTTTCTAATTGGGCAGAAGTATTTGGATCAGCAACATTAGCCAATACAATATTGGATAGATTACTTCATCATTCGCATGTTATATCAATAAAAGGGCCTTCATATAGATTAAAGTCAAAAGTTGAATATTTTAACAGTTCTTCGAATGCATCTTAGTACATTTTTGTACAAAATTATATTCCATTTTTTGTACAAAATATATTGACTTTTACAATAGCAAAAAAGTACATCTTGGAAGTGGCTTAAATTAAGGCTTTCAAATTATGCACAAGTTTATAGTTATTGAGTATTGAATAGTGAAAGCAAGAGTTTAGCTTTTAGGGAAATATTAAAAAGGAATTATCGCTTGTTAAAAAGATAGAAAACAATTTGCCAGTGTGGTTTAGATATTGTAAGTTGCAGTGTAATAGTTAAACTTACCTAACTGCGATACTAAAAGTACCATTTCTCTAGTAATTGTAAGGAGCTATATCTTTATTTCGAGAGGGTCTCTTTCAGGGACAGTTAAACTAACTGAGAGCGATAGCTTTTTCTAAAAAATTCAGGTTTTCTAATCTAATTCCTGTTATTTACGCCAGCAGGAAGGGTTTTCCTTTCTTGCGATAAACTTTTTAACAAGTAGGAGGTGAAAGGGATGAAAGTTAAAAGACAAGATGAAGGGGTTAAAACACGAATTAAGAAACAAGATTTAGATGTAAAAACGTGGTTAGATTTAACTGAGGAAGAATTAAAAATAATTTCTGACGTTTGTAATTGTATGTATGGGAGAAAAAATACAATCGGAGACGGTTAAACAAAAGTAGTTAAGTTACGTAGTAATTTTGATTCAAATGTTAGAAGAACTACATCACTCTTCTCTTACTAGTGAGTGATGTAGTTCTTAGATTTTTAGATTTATTAAGTATTTCGATAATAGGTCAAGAAATGATTATATGTGGAGGAGAATTATAATGTTTAAATCAAAGTATATTCATGAGTGTTTTATAAATAGTAAGCTTTTACTTTTTCATACTTTGACATTTAGTTATGAGATTCTAACTGGAGAAGATATTGTTTTGTGGGAAAAAAATAAATTTGATTTTATAAGCAATAAAAAACTAGGAAAGTTAATTTCTAAATTATTTATTGTGGAAGATAAAGGGAGCGATGAAGCTCTTTTAAATAAAGCAATAACTCTTTTAGGAAATAAAGGGAGGTTAAAACCACAATTTTTCATATATGTAACTACCGAATGCAACTTGAATTGTCCTTATTGTTACCAACGTGATTATAAAAGTAAAAATATTACAATTTCTAAAAAGCATGTCGATTCAGTAGTTACCACTATCGATTTACTAAGTAAAAAAGAAAATAAGCATTTAGTCATTTTTGGAGGGGAACCGTTACTACCTCAGAATAAGCAAATAATAGAATATATGTTTGATAGGTTTAAGACTATAGATGCAACTGTTGAAATAGTTACTAACGGGATATACTTAAAACAATATGACGATGTTTTAAGTTCAAATAAACAAATGATAAAAATATTAAGATTTACTTTAAACGGTCCTAAGAAAATTCATAATTTTATAAGAGATAACTCTAATTTTGATACTTTTAGAATAATTACAGATAATATAAGGTATGTCTTGAATAAGTACGATCATATTCAAGTGATAATAAATTTTTTACTTGATAAACTTAATTGTGACTCAATTTCAGATTTATTTAACGAATTAGAAATTAACGATATTTTAGGCAAACAAAATTGTAGGATAGAATTTGGTAGAATACAGTCAAGAAAACATCCAGAAAATAATTTTTATAAAAATGAATTACCTTACACAGAATATTATCCGGTTCTTTTAAGAACAAAACTAAAAGACAAAAGAATAACAGATGAAATGCTGATAGGAAGTGAAGTTAGTATTTTAGGTAAAATTTATAGACAATTTCTTAAAAAAGAAATAGCTATCCCAAATTTGAAGGGATGTAAAGCTATATATCCTGGGGTTTTTGCTTTTTATCCGGATGGCAAATTTATCCCTGTGATGAAATTGCTGGAGATGTATCTTATGCTATTGGGCAATATTATCCTTACTTTATGTTTTATAAAGAAAAAGAGAACTGGAGTAGTTATTCGGTATTAGACAATGAAAAATGTTTAAAATGTAAATTTATTGGTATGTGTAATGGAGGTTGTTTGGTTTCAAATTTAGCAGTTAATGGAGATATAAACTCTCCGTATTGTCTAGATATAGAGAATTCTTTAAATAACTTTTTGGTTGAATTAGAACTGGAGGGCTTTTTCAATGGACAAGATTATTCTTAATCAGTATCAAAGTTATTATGATATCAGTGAGAAAAAAGGAGCAGTTGTCGATTTTCTTGTTGGAAAAATAAATTACATAAGTAAGACTAGTGCCAATTTAGAAATTTACGAAGAGTTTTCACATTTATATGAGGAGAAAAGCAATATATTACAAAAAAAATTGCAGAGAATAATCAGCAATAGAATAAATTTCACAATAATACCAACATATCTGTGCAACATGAATTGCGAATATTGTTATGAAGGTGATTTGAAACGAATTAAAAAAATTGTGGATATCGATTATGCTGAAGCAATAGTTAAATTATTGAAAGAAATTTTAAAAGATGAAAGAAATAAAGATATAGAATTTAATATATTAGGTGGAGAGCCTATAATGCAAAGAAATATGAAATTTTATGATTACTTATTTAAGAATATACAAAATCTTTCCGTCTCTTATAAATTGAATTTTATAACAAATGGTTTGGAAATAAAAAAATATATTAAAAATTTAAAGAAATACGGAATTACTACATGTCAAATAACATTGGATGGTAGTGTGGAAACACATAATAAGCGTAGGATACCAATTGATACTACTATCAATAGTTTTGAAAGAGTGTGTGAATCAATCGATTGTTTATTAGAAAATAACATCTATACTTATGTTAGAGTTAACATTGATGAACAAAATATAAATGATTTGCCTGAATTATCAGAGGTAGTAATTAGCAAAAAATGGAATAATTTTAAAAATTTCCACATTTACCTATATCCTATTTCCTTTAGTGGTCATAATCCCAATAAAATTTATCTGGAAGAGTGTGAGATACTTAATAAAGTCTTGTCAATTTTCAAAAGTATGCCTCAAAAAAATAGATTATTTGGACTGGATTTCCATGGCATATCATTTATTGATGCTCTAAGAGGTAATGAAACTCCTCCTTTGAAATTTGTTTTTTGCGATGCGTGTAGAAATCAATATGTTTTTGATGCATTAGGTTATATTTATAGTTGCTGGTGGGGAGCTGGTAGAGATGAATTTAAAATAGGCGAAAAATTCGGTAATGAATATGTATTAGATGACAATAGAATAAATAAATGGAGAAACAGAAATATTACTACTATTTCTAATTGTATAAAATGTAAATTTAAGTATATATGTGGGGGAGGATGTAGTTATAAAGCTATACTAAGGAAGGGAGACTTGTTTAAAGGTAATTGTTATTCTTTTGATAAAATTATTGAAAGTTATTTAAGATACTTAAACGATTATCAATAATATTTTCATATCATGCAAAAATTATAGATAAATTCCTAAGAAAATCTGCACATTAATCTATCTGGACAATCGTATACTAGGTTAGTTAAAATAAAAACTAATAGGGGCTAAAATGAAAGGTGGGAGTAAAAAAATATCCAGTAGAATTTAAACGCTTAAAGCAGTAGAAGAAGTTGGTAATACTACTTTGGTTATACAAAAATACGATTTAGACTCTAATACTGCTAATAGAGGAAAAGTGCTTAGCTGTTGGCATGCTTTAGCTAATTACTATGAAATAAAGATAGAGATATAAAAACAAAGAAAGGTAGAAGCCAATCTCTGGTTATTTCTTTTATTCCGGGTTATGCCTAATGGACATGAAATGATAATTATAATTTGAAAAAGTTGGAGGATACAAATGAGAGTTATTGAGGTTAAGAATTTAACAAAAGTTTATTGCGCTTATGAAGGGAAAAGTCTTGGAAGGATTTTTAAAAGACTATGGAGTAGGGAAGGTGTAAAAGAAGTTAAAGCATTAGATAATGTCAGCTTTTCTATTGATTTGGGTGAAAGTGTAGGGCTAATTGGAGTAAATGGGGCTGGAAAATCCACAACCATAAAAATTTTAACAGGGATTTTAGAGCTACAGAGGGCGTGGTCAGAGTATTTGGCAATATTCCTTCAAAACATAGAATGAAAAACAATTATAGAATTGGGGCAGTATTTGGACAAAGAACCCAGTTAAGATGGGACCTGCCAGCTTATGAGTCTTACGGCTTGTTGAAAGAAATTTATAATGTAGATGATAAAGTTTTTAAAGAAAGGCTTGATTATTTTTCTGAAGTGCTTGATATAAAAAAAATTATGCATAGACCAGTAAGGACATTGAGTTTAGGTGAAAAGATGAGGCTGAGTTATGCGCTGCTTTTCTACACGGGCCGGAGGTTGTGTTTTTAGATGAGCCTACCATAGGTTTAGATATTTTTAGCAAAGAGGCCTTACTTCATTTTTTAAAAGAAATCAAGGAAAAAAAGAAAGTTACAATTATTCTCACTACCCACGATTTATCTGACATTGAAGAGGTAAGTGATAGAATAATAATTTTGGATAGAGGTAAAATTCTCTTTGATGCTTCAAAAGATGAAGTTTTAAACACATTAGAAGTTGGAAGCCAAATCATCTTTACACTGAAAAACAAAGAAGCAGTAATACCACAAAGTGTAAAAAGTTTGCCTTTTAGTATATCTAAAAACTTTTTAAAGGTCGACAACGTTTCTAAAGATTTAGTGCCTCAAGTGCTTACAGATGTATTTAGTTACAATACTGTGTTAGGAGTAGAAATAAACTATCCTGATTTTAAAGATATTGTAAAACAAATTTATCTTCAAAATAAAGATAGGGGCAGGAAAAATGGAGACAATCTCTACAAAGGCAAGATTGGGTTTTAAATTGATAAAAATAGGTTTTGAAAGCCAATACATTTACAGATTAGGTACCTTTTTTAGTTTTTTATCTGGTCTGCTTTACTTAATTATGCAGTATTTTTTGTGGCAGGCTATATATCATTCCGGCGATATAAAACAGTATAGTTTTAATGATATTATTTTTTATATCTTTTTAGCCCAGATTATAAGTTACGTGTTTCCAACGGATGTAAGTAGTAAAATAGCTTTTCATGTTAGAACAGGAGACATCATTCATTTACTTTTAAAACCAGTTAAAATTGAAACACAGCTATTTTATGAATCTCTGGGCAAAAGTGCATATAGGTTATTAATAAATGGGGGATTCATCTTTATAGTTCTGTTGGTTCTTCTTCCTTATAAATTAGAACTGACAGTTTTAAGATTTTTTCAATTTGCACTTATACTTTTACTGTCATATGTTTTTGTGTTCTTTTTTGAACTGCTGATGGGGATTATAGCTTTTTATACACCAGTACTTGGGGAATACAAAGCTTTAAATATGTCATAGTGGGAATATTTTCAGGAAGATTGATGCCAATATCTCTCTATCCTCCTGTTTTTAGAAAGATAGTTGATTGGCTTCCTTTTAGAATAATTTATTTTACACCCATAGAGTTTATTATGAATAAAGCCAATTATGATTTTTGTAATGTAGTAAAATATCAAACTGTATCAATTGCTTTATTGCTTTTATTGTATGTTCTTGTCTATAGAAATGCCTTAAAGAAAATAAAGGTACAAGGTGGTTAATATATGAAAAATATGCTTTTGAGGTACATAAAGCTTTATATTCACTTTACAAAGATAAATATAAGCTCTTTTATGGAATACGATGCTGATTTTCTTTTTGGAATTGTTGCCTTGATTTTAAAGAACTTGATAAACCTTTTAATAATCTTTTTTATATTTCACCTTATTGATAATATTAAAGGATGGGACTTCAATCAAATTTTATTTTTATACGGTTTTTCCAGTACAAGTTTTGCAATTTGGCACTGCTTTTTTATAAATACTATTTCACTGCCTTTCTATACGAGGACAGGTTTATTAGATAGTTTTTTATTAAAACCGGTTGATGTCATATTTCAGATAATGGCAGACTCTTTTGATGAAGATGGGATAGGAGATTTAATATTTGGCATAATTGTTCTTACAATTGCCATTGTTAGGCTGAAAATAGTGTCAATAAAATTAATCTTTTTGCCTGTATTACTTCTTTCAGGAAGCTTAATATATGCTTCCTTGGGACTAATATCTTCTTCAATTTCTTTTTTTACAATTGGCGAAACAGGTATATCCAATCTTGTAATGGATTTTTTTGAATTTTCAAAATATCCAATCACAATATACAACGATATCCTCAAAATTGTTTTTACAGTTTTGATTCCAATTGGTTTTACAGCTTTTTATCCCAGTTTGTTTTATATAGCAAATTATAAATATGGTTTGGTGCTAGTATTAATAACTCCTGTAGTTTCGATCCTCTTTTTCTTAATTTCATACAAAGTTTGGAACTTGGCTTTAAGGCATTATTCAAGTACTGGCAATTAAGCAGAAATTTTTCAATTTGACTTTGTTTACAGCCTAAGAGGAGGTTATTCTCCTCAATTTTTATTTCTAATTGTAAAATATTAGGCGGAAAATGCATTTTCATTCCCCCAAATGACACTTTCGTTCCAAATTTCACAAATTTTGCTCTAAATATTGTATAATATTAAAAACGGTTCAATCTTTTTGGGGGTATAAAAAATGAATTTTTTATGTCCATAGGAGGAACTAATTTCTTCATATGAGCGATGTAGGGAAATTGGTATTGACCCTTCAATAACTCTGCCATTGGTGATATTAAATCCAGAAGATTTGCAAAAGAAAATACATAAAAATAAAGAACTCATAGAAGCCTTTCATATGAGTGTAGAAGAGGATTGGGTAAAAGGAGAATATCTATTTTTACTTACTGACGTTGAAGGATACTTATTAGAAACAAAGTGTAGTATAAAAGAAGAAAGATGTATAAAAGATTCTGGGTTTCGCTTAGGGATATCCTTTGAAGAAGAAAGCTGTGGTACAAATGCGATTTCAATGGCAATGCAATTAAAACGAATAGTTACATAAGACCCCAAGAACACTACTGTGACATATTCAAAAAATGGCACTGCATTGCTTCACCTATAATAGTAGAAGATGGGGAAATAATGGGTTATATTGATATATCAACTATTGATAAAAAAATTGCGGATGAAGTATCAATGGTAAAAAAACTGCTAGCTGAGAAAATAGCAAGTGAATATGAAAAGATAGTAAAAGAAAAAGAGCTAAATGAGATAAAGATAAAATTAAATGACAACCAGATAAAAATACTGGCATTAGAGGCAAAGGGATACAGAGGATTAGACATAGCAGAAGCTCTTGGGATAGGGGTTGTGACTGTGAAATATCACAAAAGAAAGATAGTAGAAAAACTTGGGGTAAAAAATATCAAAGAAGCAGTAGCAAAGGCGATTAAGTTAGGCTTGATAGATGAGGACTAAAATTTGGGGCTATACTTTAGTATAGTTTTTTTGCTTAATTATGTAAACATTAACTGGAAATGTAATAAAAACTATACTAAAATATAGTAGACATTGAGAAAAATGTATATTATAATAGCTGTAGAAAAGTTTGGAAGGCCAAAAAAGATACAACCAATATATGATTTTTGTAGCTCCGGTGGAGCTTATCATATTGGGCAGCAGGAGCAGGGTAGGGTTGAATACTATAATTATTATCAATAAGGATTAATTATTTTAAAAAATCGTTTTAGGAAAGAGACTTGGGATTAATTAACTTGATATTAATAATTAAAGAATAAAGAATTCAGGAATATTTAAGAGTAATTGGAAGTTGTACATATAGGATTTTCTTTCTTATAAGTATTTTGTGGTGTATATATAATAATTCGACAAAAAAGAGGGAATCCTCCATAAAAGATGAAAAATTAAGAGTGATAGAAAAAAGTAAAACTTGGGAATGGCTTAAATTAAGGTTTTTTAAATCATACACAAGTCTAAAATAGAAAATTGAGGGGAGGTGATAACTTTTTGCAATGGGAAATTGCAATAAAGGAGACTGTTTAGAGAAAGGAGGGAGAAAGATGAAAGAAATTACAAAATTATCTAAAATATGGTTAAACATTGAAAAGCCTGTTAAAAAAGGGTTAAAAATAAGTAATGAGTTGACGTTAGAGTCAAATATTAAGAAACTTATTAGAAAAGAAATAGATTCGGAAATTGATATAGTAGAAACTATTCTTGATGTGGGTTGTCATCCTTCTGCACCAAGACGCATGATTAGTTAGAAATATGATTACTTAATACTTACAGTAGCTTTTGATTAAATAATCAAAAGCTACTGTAAGTACGTATCTATTTGTTCGGCATTGAAGTAAAACTCTTTACCCAAAAAATGGAGAATTTGGAGGTATGTGATTATAAATAATGATTGAAGGGCATAAAAATATTTTTGGATTTGTAATTTACCTTCTCAACAGAATTTTTTATTTTTAACCAATATGTTTAAGAAAAGTATACAGTTTTTAATTTTTAGTGTATAAGTTTGAAAAAATTATAAAAAGGAGCTATGGGGTTCTATGAATGCGAAGGTATTATGGGAAAATAGGGAAGTATCATCTTTTTCCAGACTCTATGCACTGTTTTTTATTTTGATAATACTATTCTTTATTTCATTAAAACGTATAATTTATTTGGCTTCTGATATAACAGTCGTTTCATGGATAAATGACATAGTTAGAAAAGAATTTATTTCGGGTGTTGGGCTAAAATTTTTTGTTTTAGGACTTTTACCAGAAATTCCTTACTGGATTAAATTTAAAAGAGAGAAAAATGGTATTGTGATATATAACATTCGAAAGAATTTATTTTACCGTAGTAACAGTCTATTATTGTATTTAATTTTGAAAATGCTTTCTAAGAATTACAGTGTTGAACAAATTGTAGAAATAATTTCGGAAGATAACAAAATATCTTTTTTAAAAGCAAAAGAAAAAAGTAGATCATTATTTAACTCAATTGCAGAAAATAATTATTGGAGAGAATAGAGAAGGAAATAATACAAACTATAGTATTGACCACATTTATGAATTTGAATCACCGTTAGTATTATCACTACTATTAACTTATAAGTGTAATTTAAAGTGTAAACACTGTTTGGTTGGGAGTTTAAGACATTACCAAATAAAAGAATTAGAATTAGATGATATAAAAAAATTGGCTGAACAAATGGAGAAATACGAGATCTTCAAAATAATTCTTAATGGTGGCGAACCAACAGTTAGAAAGGATTTTTTTAAAATTTTGGAAATATTTAATAAACACAAAATCCCTATTGAACTAGTTACTAATGGTATAAATTTATCGAAAGAAAAGATTGAGATAATGAATTCTTATCACGTAGTAGGTTATAGTTTATCAATAGAAGGAAGTAATAGCGAGACTCATGATTTATCAGGGGAGAGGGGACATTTAAAAAGGTTATTTCTTCAATTTCAAATTTAAAAAAATTTTCAATTGCATTTCAAGTGGACGTTGAAGTAATTTACGGAAAACATAATATGATGCAAATAGAAGAAATTGTAAAATTGTTAAGCGATTTGGGAGTTACTTCAGTTAAATTTGCACGCTTGAAACCTTGGGATTGGGGGCAACAATTGTCAAACATTGTACCAAATAAGGAGGAAATAAAGAAAGTTAACGAAAAAATTTGGAATATAGAAGGAAAATATAAAGGCATTAAAATAATGGGAGATGTACCCAAGTCTATTGAAGACCAAAAGGTTCCAGGTTGCAATATAAACGTCGGTTTTGAAATTCAACCTGATGGGAATGTACTTCCATGCCGGATTTTCGAGCAAAGAGTAGATGATAAAATAATTCTAGGCAACATAAAATCACAAGATATTTTTGAAATATGGAATAGTGAGAAAGCAAAAAGGATAAGAAGTTATTCCAAAAGATTAAGCAAAAAATTTCTGTGTACCAAATGTGAATTTGCTCGCTTCTGTTCTACGAATTATTGTATTGCTGAAAACTTCCTAACATTTGGTAAATTTATTCCTTCAGAGGAGGATTTAAATAAATGCAAAATTTAAAAAGGAATGAACGATTTTTCTTGACGGTAACATTGTTTTCAAGTTTTTTTACATCTTTAATGGCACCATTTTGGGTAATATATTTTAATAAAATTAATTTAGATTTTTCACAAATTTCACTCCTCATAATAATAAACCACATAGCGGTCATATTATTCGAAATACCTACGGGTGCTTTTGCTGATACATATAGCCGTAAATTTTCTGTCCTTTTATCTTTATTGATTGGCAGTTTAACTTCTATTGGGATATATTTCAACACCTCTTTTACAGTTTTATTATTTTTATATTTCTTATCAGGAGTTGGAGCAACTCTTAATTCTGGAGCCTTTGAATCTTGGTTTGCTGATTCGTTTCTTTTCGGTCAAAAAGAAATGGACCTGACAAAATACTGGGGACGTCTTACAAGTTTTAACTATTTAGGTAGTACGATAGGATTTTTAGGAGGCAGCGTTTTAGTACGTTATAATATCTTTAGAGAAATCTGGCTAATAGAAGGTATAGGGATTTTTTTGGTTTTTATTTACGTATTTTTAGCGGGCAAAGAAGCTAAATTACAGAAAAAAACGGACGAATACAGTTACAGAGAGTATTTTAATAAAATTGCTAAAGGAACTGTGTATCTATTTAAACACAGGATTTTGCTATCTATTACAGTCGGGTCTTTTTTCTTCTTTTTTTCGTCAGGAATCATGTCAATGTTGTGGCAGCCCTATTTCGAAAGGGCAGGCATACCTGTAGAATTGTTTGGTATTATTTTAGCATTAACGATGGTACTTAGTATTTTTGTGCCCCGTTATGCTGACAGGATAGCTGAAAGATTCGGAGGGGCAGCTCGCACACTAATGATTGTCAGTATTACATCTGCATTGTTTATATTTATGATGTATGCGATTCCCAAGTATTCATTTATACCTTATATTATTTATACAGCAGTATATTCTGCACACACTCCGATTTTTATGTCTTATTTTAATAAGTTAATACCTTCTTCAGAGCGTGCAACGATTATTTCAATATATAGTTTGTTTATTAGTGTTTCTACAATTCTATGTACTTACTCCTTTGGAATCTTAAGTGACAAAAAGGGTCTTTATGCTGCACTTTTCTTATCTTTAATTACAGCTTTAATTTCCAGTATACCTTTTAAAAGGGCAATAGGATTAGAAAAAGAGCTGTGCCTTTGAGTACTTTAGACAATAGAGGAAGAACTGGTGGAAGTCTTGAAAAAAGCAGGACTATTGGGTGGTTTAAATATCTGCCAGAGGGCTTTGAGGTAGTTTTTGACATGAGTAGTAGGTACGCTAGAAAAAATGGATTATTGGTACATATTAATAAAGCGGTACACCGGGTATAAACAGTTTTATGATTTTTACTGCTATAAATCCGTATTTTTAAACAAATGCAGCAAAAGTGTTGTATGAAGCACTTCAAAGAGTAAAGAAGATGAGCGAATTTATTATCATGGTTATGTTGATATATCAACTATTAATAAAAAAATCACAAATGAAGTATCAATGGTAATAAAACTGCTGGCTGAGAAAATAGCAGTTGAATATGAAAAGATATTGAAAAGAAAAAGAGATAAATGAGATAAAGATAAAATTAAATGACGACCAGATAAAAATACTGACGTTAGAGGCAAAGGGATACAGAGAATTAGACATAGCAGAAGCTCTGGGAATAGAAGTTGTGACTGTGAAGTATAACAAGAGAAAGATAGCAGAAAAACTTGAAGTAAAAAACATTAAAGAGGCGGTTATAAGAGCAGTTAAGTTAGGTTTAATAGATGTAGATTAAAGTTTGAGACTATACTTTAGTATGATTTTTTTGCTTATTTATGTAAACATTAACTGGAAATGTAATAAAACCTATACTAAAATATAGTAGACATGCCATTAGTTTCATTGTATAATGAAAATAAAAAATAAGTGCAGAAATGTTATTATTGTGCAAAGTTAATTAAAATAATCAGAATTAAAAAACAAAGTATGTATGATATAAAATATATAATAATCAAAACTGACAATTAAATACAAAGAAAATAGTCAGGGATAAGAAAAGACAAAAGAGTAGCTAAAAAATCATAAATATCCTCTGAAAGTCAAATATTAAAAAGTGGCCCAAACTAAATTTAGTGAAAATTATATATAGTAAATATGATTGTAACTTATATATTTTTTGCAGGATTCTTTTTGGAATTTAGAAATTATGCTGCTGTAAAAGACAGTTATTACATTGGCTTTTTATATTGGTTTCTGGCGGCTAACATAATAAGTGAGGTATCTGTATCGATATCCTTTGAAAAACAAGTAGGTACATTAGAACAGTTGCTTCTAAAGCCAGTAATAAAACTGCATTACTTACCAGAGGACTATTTCTATGCCTACAGAAGTAAATGTTGAAAAAATGAATTTTAGAGTGGTGAATGTTATTTCTGTTGGAAAAAGATTATTCCCGAGAAATTCTTTATATGCCGATAACGGGCTGTAACAAGATTTTCGATTTTCATTGACAATTTTAGAACAATATAGTAAAATGGAATTAAATAGAGTTATTGGATGTTATTTAAAGTTAAATGTTTAGGCATAAAAAATTTAATAAAACTTAGGAGTATATGCATTAGATTATGAAAGGAGGGGAGAGATGATGAAAAAGATTGTGATAATAATGTCAATTATAGCGCTTTTTACTTTGGTATTATCGGTTCCTGTTCAGGCTAGAGAGTTAGAAAGGGGAAATGAGAAAAATTCACTTAATTCATCTTTGCTAATAAAATCTCCAATGAGGATTGATGAAAAAGTTTGTGAATATTTAAAAACAGTTAAGGAAAATTATGAAGAAGAAATTTTGGAATCGAAGACAGTTCAGTCTTTCGCGGCAGCTCCGCCATTAACATATTTACAGGTATATGCTGTAATTTCTTCTCAACATCCAACATATGAATATTTTTCGGAAAATCAACTTTCTTCCGTTGAAGATCATGGAGGAGATGAGATGTATATAGTAACAATTGAAATAGGATATGGACATCTGCGCTTTGCAAAAATGAATGGAAGTCTTTTGAATTCCGTTCAATCGCAACCAATTGATTTAGATAACGATTCAATTATAGATGGTTGGTTTTATTGGTGGGATGCTAGTGGCTATGATAGTGGTGATTTTACTTACCAGAATACTTCTTCAAACTATCCATGGAATACAATGTCCGATTTTATACATATAAAATAAAACGATTAAATAATTTATTTAGGGAAGTGATAGAAATGATGATAATGCCTTTATGTTATCAACAGCAGATTCGATATGACGGTGAAATTACTAAACATGATAAGAGACAAGAAATTTCTAATACATTTGTGATAAAAAATAATGATAAAGCAAATAATTCTTCAGATATTTGGAAGGAGTTATCGGGTAAATATAACATTAGAAATGCTTCTTTTAGTGATATTAAGAATATTTCTTATGAGCTGTATAAAGCAGGACAGATTTCCCTATTGGATTACGGAATTTTAACTTTTGACCCAAGTGAATCGCCTCAAAGAATAAAACCAAATATTTTCCTGACGCAGTTCGATAGTAATGGTAGAATGGATTGGATTGCTGAATATGAGGCAAGAGTAAATAGAGATTTAAAAATAGGAAATACAACTGGTTATTTAAATAATAAACGCATACTAAATATTTTAAAGCGGCTTTTATGAAAACTATCTTATTGTTAAGTAAAAGTAAAGCAGCAAAGTTTCTAATCCTTTGCTGCTTTTTTAGGCTGCTGCTAACCTCTTGGGTTAGTATTCTCCGAGCCGGCAAATGCAGCGTTAGCCTAGTAATAATGAGAGGATAGTAGAGAAAAGTGAAGATAAGAGAAATATAAGAAAGACATTAAATAGGTAGAATTTCATGTATTGAAAGGTTAGAATATGTAAAAAGTAACCAGAATTTGCAGCAAAGATTTTTGGAGTTAGGGTTGTGTTAATAGTAGGGGGACTAACCTGTGTTTTTTGAGGACGGTTTTTCTGCCTAGACTAATCCGGGCAGAGAAACGTCCCTTTTATGCATGTCTAGGGAATAGATTATTCAAAAGTATAGTAGACTTTAACAGTAAAAACAAGTAAATTAAAGGGGAGGATATAGTGAAAATGCGAAAAAGAGTAGTTGAATATTTGTTTAAGTGGGATTGTATATTTCCAGTTATAACCTTTATTATAAATGTTTCGCACACAAATATTTACCTAAGAGTATACCTCTTCAGAGAGATGCTTTTGGGAATATAAATTATGCTGCATCTAAGTTGGAATTTATATTTTTTATGCCTATATTGCAGTTGTTTTCTTATATTGTAATGAGATATCCTCAAGCAAAAGGTAAAAAGAAAATTTTTCATGGGACATATGATATTACGGTAGGGGCTATACTTTTATTTTTTAATATTTTTCTATTGTATGTTTTTATGCGAAAATAATGAGCTTTTTGATTATAAATAGTTAGAAGTATGAAGAGGCAAGCTGATAATGATTTGTTAAAAGCATGTAAAATTTTGATATGACTTGGAAATAAAAGAAGGATTTTGGGGAAATTTGTAGAATTTATAATATTGTATTAAAAATTTCTTGTCTAATAACTTTTACGATGGAGGTAAGTCTCTTGATATATTTTATTGTTGCGATATTTTATCATATGTTTATTGAAGCTTTTTGTTAATAATTCTTGCAGGCTGTTCACAGAATGCAGAATCTATGGAGATTGATAAGATTCCGTGGGGAGATTATCAGAGATTAACGTATGATATTTTTGAAAATGATAAGCCAATCGGTACAGTTGAATTTACAATTGAAAAATCTCAGAGTACAGAAACTTATGAGATATCGTCTATCACAAAGATTGACTCAACACAACTGAATACTGTTACCACAACAGTTAAAAATTCACACTAAAATGGAGGGTTACGATGAATAGCGTATTGTCTATTAAAAATTTAAAAAAGTATTACGGCAAAATAAAAGCGGTTGATGGCATTACTTTTGAACTTTATCCCGGTGAAGTCGTGGGTCTTATTGGTCCAAACGGGGCAGGTAAAAGTACTACTTTAAAGACTATAATGGGACTTTTGAGGAAGACAGAGGGAGAGATAAAGGTATGCGGTTATGACTATAAAGACAAAGAGGCGCGAAAAAAGCTTTCCTACATACCTGAAATTCCTGACATATACCCAATGCTTACAGTTTGGGAGCATATGAAGTTTATTGCTCTTGCTTACAACCTTGACAATTGGGAAAAAGAGGCTTTGAGATATCTTGAAGCCTATGACCTTTTGGATAAAAAAGATGAATTAGGGGCAAATCTGTCAAAAGGCATGAGGCAAAAGGTGATGGTTATTTGCGGCCTTTTGCACAAACCTGAGGTAATGCTTTTTGATGAACCCTTTGTAGGGCTTGACCCTAAGGCGATTAGAGAGCTTAAAGATACCATACGCGAACTTAAAAAAGAAGGCAAATCTGTTCTTTTGAGTACACACATGCTAGATTCAGTTCAAAATCTTGGAGACAGAGTGCTTATTTTAAAAGCGGGAAAGCTCATCTATGAAGGTACTCTTGAAGAGGTTATGGAAAAAGCAGGACCTAATGGCACATTAGAAGACCTCTTTTTGGAGGTGACAAAATGACAGAAATAAAGGCTTTGCTTACATTGGACTTATTAAGATTTAAAAATTTTGTGAAGGATATAATCAAAAACCCCAAAAGAATATTTATATATCTTCTTCAATTTATCTGGTATGTATTCATTTTAATACCCGTGATAACAAACAGGGGAAAGACATTCAATGAAATAAGTACGATAAAATTTGAAGTTTTTAATGCAGTTTTGATAGCGGTCATGCTTTTGGGAGTTTTTGCTTCTTTATTTACCTCCTTAAGACAGCCGGGAATTATATTGAGCCCAGGAGATACAGCTTTTTTGTTGTCTTCCCCGATAAGAGAAAGAATGATATTTTTCTGGTACATGGTAAGGAGCATTTTTAAAAATTTATTTATTGCTGTTCTATTTATCATATATCTGCCTTTTTTAAGTGTTACAATGGAAATTTTCAAATATTCACAGAACTTAATTTGGGGATACCTCGGAGTATTTACTTTTTATCTTGCACTTAGTCCTTTAAGCTTTTTATTTTACTCCATTTCAATGAAGTTTAATGCAAAAGAGATAATAAAATACATTTTATGGAGTGTATTAGTCTTGCTTCTCGGTTCTGCAGTGTATTTTGCCTATAAAGAGCAAAACATTTATGGTTTTATTGAATATTTTGACTTAAAAGGATGGGATTATGTTCCTATTATAGGACCTTCAAAAGGACTTATACTTTCATATTTTACTGGTAATTCTCACAACGCAATAATACAGATAATTTTACAATTTGTAACAATAGGTTTGCTTGTATTTATAGGACTTTATTTTGCGACAGACTATTATGAGGAAGTTGTCACTTACAATGAAAAGATAAGAAAGATAAGAGAAAAGGCCGATAAAGGTGACTTGTCAGGTACGGAAGAAAATATAAAAAAGAAAAAAAGAAAAGTAGAAGTGAAATTTTCACCAAAAGGTCCATGGGCTTTTATATGGCTTAAAATGGTAGAAAATAAAAGACAGATAGGCTCTATATATTTTAATTTTTATAACCTCTTTTTGCTTGTAATTTCAATTGCTTTTGGATATTTTCTTCCTAAAAATGATAGCACTATAATATTTGTTTTGGCTTTTATGTACGCTTATATGGCTTGGCTTTTGAGTATGGTCTCAGCAATAGGGGCAGAATTAAATAGAATGTACATTTACATAATTCCGGGAGAAGGCATAGAAAAGCTTATTGCAGTAAACTTTGTACCTCTTTTAAAATCGTTTATAACAGCGATACTTCTTATAGTACCTGCTTCAATTTTTATAAAACCCGGCTTGCTTAATACTATTGCAGCTATACTGTTTATAATAAGTCTTTCGGTTTTACAGAATTTTTCCTACGCTTTTTTGCTTATTTTTATGCCATCAAAAGAAGACCTTAAAATAGCAATACCTTTTTTTAGGTTGTTTGGATTATTATTTGTGCTTATACCTGTAGGATTAGTTTCCATTCCTTTGGGTATTGCGACAAAAAGTATGGGAATAGGCATTTTATCAGCTTCTATAATAATGCTTTTAGAAGCGGGAATGTTTTTGCTCTTTGCAAATTATATATTTGAGAGGTTGGAGCTGAAGTGAGGAAGGAACGATTAATTGCGGTGATACTGGCGACGATGTTAAGCCACCGGCGGTGCAGCAAATATAAACGGAAAAGACTTGATAGAAGAGATTGAAACTATAAAAAAAGAGGCGTAAGAGGTGTATTTTTATGGGAGATTCAAAATCTAATGAAATACTTTTTTCTCAGAAAAAGTGTTTAGGGATAGGGCTTACAAAGTCAATAGCTGCTCCGTTGATATTTTTAAAGGAAGAAGAATTGCGAATAACACTTAAAAATAATAAAAGACTTATTAATGCTTTTAGAAAATGTGTTAATAGAGCATACAACCAATTCAAAAAAAAGAAATATATTTTTTTGTTGGTAGATATTGAAGGGTATCTTTTAGATATTATCTACGATAAAAGGGTATACAAAAACATAGATAATTTAGGCATTAGGGAAGGTACTTCTTTTAAAGAAGAAAGCTGTGGTACAAATGCCATTTCATTGGCAATGAAATTAAAAGATACAGTTTATTTAAAACCGGAAGAGCACTATTGTGATATTTTTAAAAGATGGTATTGCATAGCTATGCCTCTTAACGTGGACAATGAAGTGATAGGGTATCTGGACATCTCAATTATAGGACATGAAATGGCAGAAGAAATGCTGGTTCTTATAGAATTACTGGCATATAGAATTGTTGATGAATACAAGCGAGAAGAAGTTAGACAGGAAAATTTAGAAGAATTGACAAATAAACAGATTGAAATAATAAAATTGTGTGCAAATGGATATAAAGAAATGGCTATTTCAAGGGAATTGGGGATAAAACCTGAGACTATAAAGTATCATAAGAAAGAAATTGTTAGAAAATTACGTGTAAAGAACTTTCAACAAGCTATTGCAAAAGCCATTAGGCTTAATTTGATAGATTAAATTTGGACTATACTTTTGTATAGTTTTTTTATTTTTTTCGCCAAAACTATACAAAGATATAGTAGACATTGGAAAAAATGGATTGTAAAATAAAAATGAAGAGAAATTTCAATATGTTACAGCTTTATTTCTAATCAATTAATATTAATTCCGTGAGATAAGCAAAAGAAATCGTATTAGAAAGTAAACGATGATAGTCCATATAAAGAGTCGTTAAAAATGGAAAAATTATTATAAAAAGGTATAATTTATATTTTTTTAAAATAATCTAAAAAATCAGAAAGAAAGGAGGGATAATATGACGGAACTTTACGCTGAACCTGAAGGACTAAAGTGCGTTGTTTGTTCTGGTTGTATACTACCATGTTTAGTATGTGTCTCAGATGGACCTGTTCCAATTGCTGATGCTGTAGGGCTTACTTCTGCTGCAAGAGCTATTTTTGCTGCTGCAAGTAAGGTTTAGGTTATTGAAAAATGGAGGTGAATATTGTGAAAGAAATATCTCCAGAAGGTATGGGATGTTGGATAGTTTGTGGTTTAGGATGTGCAGCCGTGTGTAGTGTATGTATCTCGGATGGACCAGTACCTATAGCTGATGCAGTAGGGAGTACTGCAGGATTTAAGACCAGTTTAGCTGCTGCTTCTTTTGTTTAATTATGAGTTTAATGTTAATTACTGTTAAGTTTTGGAAGGGGAGTAGGGAGTAATAGTTAAATAATTTCTCCCCTTCCTCTTTTGAAAGGAGTGTTAAAAGAGCATGAAGGCAAAAGAACTGGAACTACTGCATCTTGTCTTTAAATATGTAAAGCCTAAAATAAAACTCTTTATTCTATCTTTTACTTTTTTAGTAGCGTTATCGTTGATTTCTCTTTTACCACCTTATCTTACCAAACTTGCTTTCGATGAAGGGGTAATGAATAGAAATCTAAATTTATTGACCAAATATGTCTTAGTACTTATTGGGGTGTACATATTGAAGAGTTTTTTAAACTACTTAAGTTCGGCACTTTTTACACTTCTCAGTCAGAATACACTCTTTGACATAAAAAAAGATTTAACAAATCGCATTTTGAAACTACCACTAGAGTTTTTCTCAAACAGCGAAAGTGGATACATTGTTTCGAGGTTCAAAGAGGCTGATTCTTTGAGTTCATTGTTTTCTTTACAGAGTTTCAAGTTAATCCTCAGTATTTTTGAATTCATAGGTGCTATGGTGATTATGTTTTCTCTGAACGTGAGATTGACTCTGTTGTTGATTCTAGTAATACCCATTTTCTATTTAGTTTCGAGAACTTTTGAATCAGCCTTTGCCAAAGTTACTAGCGAAACAATGGAGAAAGGAGCTATTTTTCACGGAAAATTCCAACAATCCATAAGTGGAGCAGAAGAGATAAAAAGGATGGCTTTAGAGGAGAAAGAAGCACAGAATATAAATGAAGTTACCAAGGAATACGTGAAATCATCGATAAAATACGGCATTTTGTTGTCGTTTGGCTCTGAAGCGATCATGCTTCTTTCTTCCCTTGTAAGTGTTCTTTTGCTTTATTTGGGAGGACAGTCAGTTATTCAAGAAAGTATATCTATAGGGACTTATATGGCTTTTACCGGATATTTTGGAAAACTGTATGCACCTGTGGTTAATTGGAGCTTAAGCATGTATACTTTCAAACCAGCGTTTGTGGCTTTAGAAAGGATCAGAGATTTCTTTATGAGATATCCTGAAGAAGATGAAAGGTCTGACAATATAAAAATAGATAAGATAAGTGAAATAGAAATGAGAAAAGTGAGATTCTGTTACCCCGATGGGAAGGAGTACGTTTTAAGAAATTTCAATTTAAAGGCAGAAAAAGGAGATAAAGTACTTTTAAAAGGACCGAACGGCAGTGGGAAGTCAACGGTAATAAGATTACTTTTAGGATTTTATGAAAATTACGAGGGGGAAATCTTGATAAATGGACTGGAGTTGAACAAGCTATCAAAAAAATCTCTAAGAACCCAAGTTTCAATAGTGTCACAGAAGATTTTCTTATTTAACGATACAATCGAGAACAACATAAAAATAGTAGGTAATGTCAATGATGAAAAATATAAAATGGCCTTGAACAAATCGGGATTGAAAGATTTTGTAGAGAGTTTGCCTTTGAAGGATCAAACTTTGGTGGGAGAAAATGGGGTGAAACTCTCCGGTGGTCAAATACAGAAATTAGCAATAGCTCGTGCTATTATGAAATCCGATTCTGATGTCTTCATATTTGATGAAGCGACGGCACATTTGGATAAAGATACAAGAGAATTGATCAAGAAGTTTATAAAAGAAGAACTGAATGACAAGATATGTATAATAATAGATCACTCTGACTATTTTGATGATGTATGTAATAAAATTATGCATTTGATGGCAAATCATTGTAAGGAGGTTGAAAAAGATGAATAATGTCTTTGTTTTTGAAAGAGATAACAAAGATACCTATATCTATGATAATGACACTGGTCTCATTTTTAATATAGATAACTCATTTTTAATGTTACTAAATGAAATTAGAAAAGATGGGTTTTCAGAAAACAAGATTTATAACAACTATAATTTGGAATATTATGATTTCTTTTTTAAAAAATATATTGGGATGCAAAAGTCAATTAGTATCCAGAGTAGAAAAAAATATACTGTAAAGGATATTGAAAAACATATAGAAACTTATGGAATGAAACAATTAATATTCAATATAACTGAGCAATGTAATTTACGTTGCAAATATTGTATATACTCTGATCATTACCCATACCATCATAGTTATAGTGATAAAGCAATAACATTTGAAATTGCAAAAAAAGCAATAGATTTATATATGCATTATTTTAAAAAAGTTTATGATTACTATCCCAAAAGACGTCCTATTTTTACTTTTTATGGAGGTGAACCATTACTTGAATTCGAAATTATTAAAAATATAGTTGAATATATACTGAGCAAATATAGAACTTATAATCCCATGTTTAATATGACAACAAATGGTACATTATTGTCAGATAAAACTCTTCGATATATAAACAATATAAAAGATTTTTATATATCAATAAGCTTAGATGGCCCTAAAGAAGAACATGATAGAAATAGAATTTTTCCTAACAATAAAGGAACTTTCGATTTAATATATGCAAATTTAGTGAAAGTAAATAAGTTATACCCTTCTTTATGGGAAAATTTAAATTTATTGTCATGTTATGATTTTTATACTGATATTACTAAGGCAGAAATTTTTTTGAAAATGAGTATTTACCACCACTTATAAGAGTTAGCATGGTTGAACCATTGTTTTCATCTTATTATCAACGTTTTAGTATTGAAGAGAAAAATGATTTCATAAAAAATTATTCCAATAAACAGAAACAATATATAGAAGATATTAAATCTAATAAAAAGCCATCTCGCTATTCTGATTTAATGTTTGGGACGTTTTTTTTTCTCGCTGTACAATAGATTTAAGTTTTATGCTAACAATGTTTTCTTTGACTCATTTACAGGTAGTTGTATTCCAGGAGATAAATTATATGTGGATACGCAAGGAAGACTTCACATCTGCGAAAAGATAAATTTCAACTTCTTTATAGGAGATGTCTACGATGGTTTGGATTTGGGAAAAATATCCGAAATAATAGAAAAATATAACGAGGAAGTTTTGTCAAAATGTAGAAATTGCCCAATTAGTAGGATATGTGGAACATGTTATGCCACATTTGCTGCGAATGGATATTTTGAAATACCGAAAGGTTTTTGTGAAAGTAGAATAAAATCTACGAAAGAGGCATTGAAAGATTTGATCGAGGTACTTATACATAATCCAAACTATTTCAAGAATAAATATTCAAGGAATAAGAATGCTAATTTTCATCATGAAGATTTATATTGTTATTAATTTCCAGGATCCTTTTCAAAGCTAGGAATTTTGAATCAAAAGATTCGGTGAAAAAGAAACTTTGAATCAAAGGCTTCGGGATATTTCTAGATTTCGGTCTTTGAAAGTTAAAGACGTTTATGAAAGTGAGTTATTTAACTCAAAATTGGACATTTTCAGGCTATAATGGTGCTTTCTATCAATGTGGAACGAGAAGATTCGTTGTTTTCTACTGACTTTTCTTTTGCATTAGGGCTATCTTTTTGAGTTTAGTAACCCAAATAAAATTCTGTTTGTTACCTTTTGAACCCAATATTGTAAGGGGGAACAATGGAAAGGTTTATAAGAAGCATGTATAATGTGATCTATGGATTTTATCCAATTTCATGGGAGAGATTTTAGCTTAAAATAGTTTATTATTTCAAAAAGTATTTTGCTTCAATTGCTAATTATAATTTTCCATGGGAGGTAAGCATATGAAACAATATATTAGTTTGGGTTATGGAGTGAAATTTATTCATAACAGAGATATAGGTTTAATTCTAGATTTTCTAAATTCTAGGATCTTTATAGTAGAAAAGGAAAATATAGAGGTTTTAAAAAAAAGCTTTAGAAAATTTTGGATGTAATGAAATGGAAAAGATATATAAAGACAAGTGGGAAAAAGTTTTAAATTTTCTTATATCTAATAGACTTATAAGATTTACAGAAAAACCTCATGTTGAATATTTTCATGATGAATGGATTGCAGGTACTTCTGTGCCAATTGATTTTGACAACATTTCAGAGATAAAAGCAGTATATATAAATTTAGCTTCTACTTGTTCGCTTGACTGTGAGATATGTGAAAAACCCAGATTATTTCCGTGTATAAGTTGTGCAAAATTGTCATTTTTAAATATTCCAGATCACTTGCTGAATAAAAATATAATCAGAAATTTTCTTTTTGAATTAACTAAACATGGTTGTAATCAGATTTTTATCATAGGAGGAGATCCATTGATAAAATTTGATGAGTTATTAAAATTTATGAACATTGCTTCTGAATATAAATTTAATTTTTCACTCATCACGAATGGAATGTTATTAAGTGAAGAAAAATTTCTATCTTGAGCAAATATCAACTGCAGATTCTACTTCAAATTGTTAGCAATAATATTGAATATAACAGCAAGATTAGCTCTAAAATGCATTTGCTAAAGCAATATAATATACCTTTTAACGTTGTGCTTAATCTCCCAAATGAAAGTATTTTAGGCCAGATAGATAACAAATCTATTATTTGGAATTTCCCATATAAAAATACGTTGTATTCAATTCAAAATAATATTATAAAACCAACTATTAACAATTCCTTCATGAAACCTAACAAATGCCTCCAATTTAAAATGTACGTATCTCCAGAAGGATATATCTATCCATGTGTAGCTTTTTATAACCACTCTGAATATAATTTTGGTCCTCTTAAACAAGATACAAAAGTTTCTCAACTGATAATTAAATTGGAAAAAGTTTGGGAGGACAGATCTTTGGGAAACCCAACATGTGATGATTGTATCCTGAATAATTTTTGCTTATCATGTATAGTACTCAAAAAGAAACTCAATGATTTTGTTAAATGCGATTTAGAAAAACATAAGGAATGATGAAATGAAAATAGTATGAGGTAGTATTTCAAAAAGAGAGCAATGGATACATAGTTTTTCAAGAACAATGTATGGACAATATCTTTGCGATAATATAAAACTATACTTTTTGACATAGCTGAAAAAAGTCCTTTTTATGGCTATAAAAAATTAATAAAAAGAAAGTTTATAGATTGTGTAAAGAGATAGACCTTCTATTGCCTATAAAAAAGCTACTGCACTATACAAAAGTATAGTAGAAATTATTTCTAAAATAGTGTAAAATACCTATGAAAATAATTTAATGGAGAGATTGATATGATTATTGAAATGAGAAATATTTACAAGACATATAAAACTGGAATTATAGAGGTAGAGACATTGAAAAATATCAATCTGTCAGTGGACAAAGAAGAATTTGTTGCTGTAATGGGTGCCTCTGGTTCGGGGAAGTCAACTTTGATGAATTTAATTGGATGTCTTGATAAGGCTACATCCGGTTATTACGCACTTGATGGCGTGGACATATCAAAATTGAATGATGTCGAGCTTGCAAGAATAAGAAATTTGAAGATAGGCTTTGTATTTCAATCCTTTAATTTGTTACCTAAAATGACAGCTCTTCTAAATGTCGAGCTTCCCATGATTTATGCAGGAGTGCCTGCAAAGGAGAGAAGAAAAAGAGCAATTAAAGCACTTGAGCGAGTAAATCTTGTTGACAGAATGAATCATAAACCGAATGAACTTTCAGGGGGACAGAAGCAGAAAGTAGCCATAGCAAGAGCGCTTGTAAATAATCCATCAATAATTCTTGCAGATGAACCGACAGGTAATCTTGACAGTATTTCAGGTGAAGAAATAATGGCAGTATTCCAGAGGCTTAACAGGGAGGGGGTGACAATACTGCTTGTAACCCATGAGCTAGACATAGCCAAACATGCAAAGCGCATAATAACCTTAAGAGACGGAAGTATTATAAAAGATGAGAAAGTAGACAATCCTCTTTTGGCTGATGACATTCTCGCATTAAAAAAGTCAGCCCAGTAACTTATAAAAATTTAGGAGGTAGAACAAAATGGAAAATTTAGAATTAAAGAATGAAGAACAGGTAAAAGAAATGAATTTTATGCAAAGAGTCATAGGCATTATTATATCGCCAACAGAGACTATGAAAAACCTTATGGAAAAGCCACGCATATTATATCCAATTTTAGCAATGGTATTTGGAATGGTTCTTCTTTATTTAATAAGATTTCCGGTTTTTAGTGAATATATAAAAAATAATGTTCAGATGACTTTATCGCAGTCAGGCGTTTCACTTACACAAGAACAGATTGATGCAGCAGTAAAAATGGCACCATATATGGCCATGATTTCTACTCCAATTAACCAGCTTTTAACATGGTTCATAAGTACGGCAATTATTTTTGGATTGATTAAATTATTTAAAGGGCAGGGGAGTTTCAAACAGTATTTATCTATAACAGGATATGCATATACAATTACTCTTCTTTATATACTTTTATCACTAGTTGTCTCGTTCTTTACAGGTGAACTTACTATAAATTCATCTCTTGGATTATTTGCACAATCATTAAAAGGAAGCTATATATACGGAATTATGAGGAGTATCGATCTATTTAACATTTGGTATTATGTTGTAATAGCAATAGGGGTTAGTCTTGTCAGTAAAATTAGCAAAGCGAAAGCATGTAGTATTGTAGCTTTAGTATACATAGGTCAGATATTGTTACAAGCAAATAGCCTAAAATTAATGTAAAATTTAGGAGGTAATCATGAAAAAATATCTAATAGGTGCTGTAATTGCAATTTTAATAATAGCCATAATTGCAGGCAATATATTTTTAAATAAAGACAGTAAAAATTCATTTGCAGTGCAAAGGGGCAAAGTATTCAATGTCAAAGTAAAAAAGATAGAAAATGGCAGCATATCATCTATTGTAACTGTAAATGGTGAAGTTGTTGCAGTAAATAGTGCAGATGTATATTTTAATGCCCCATTAAAAGTAAAGAAAATCAAAGTCCAAGTTAGACAAAAGGTAAAAAAGGGAGATAAGCTTGTTGATTTGGATTTAAGTGAAATAAATGCGAATATCCCAGGAAATGACAAGCAGATAAAAATGATAAAAGACAGTGAATTAAGCCCTATTGACGGTGTTATAACTGAAATAAATATAAAAGAAGGAATGTATACAAATAATATGACTCCAGCCTTTAAAATAGTTGATATAGATAATTTGAACGTCAAAGCATATTTAAAACAAGCCGATCTCAAAAATGTGAAAGTGGGACAGAGTGTTAAAATTTATGGCGATGCTATAAGCAAAGAAGATAATATAACCGGTAAAGTTTTAAGCATAGCACCTGTTGCAACAAAGATAATGACAGCCGCAGGTCAAGAAACTGTAATAGAAGCTTTAATATCGGTTGAGAAACTTAACTCAATAATAAGACCGGGGCTTAATGTAACATGTGATATACTTACGGCTAATAAGACAGGTGTTCCGATTGTATCTATGGATATGCTTATGGAAGATAAAGATGGTAATCAGTATGTCTTTGTGGTAGACGAAAAAGGTAAAGCAATGTACAAAAGAAATATTAAACTAGGGATTATCTCTGATTTTGAAGCTGAAGTAATTAGTGGTTTAAAAGCTGGTGACCTTGTTGTTGTTGACCCACAGCCAAATTATACAGATGGGGCGGGAGTAAATATTATAAATACCGAAAAGGAAGAGGTTAAGAAATGAGCTTTATCGAAGGCGTCAAACAGGCAATAGATAGCTTAAGGACAAATAAATTGCGTTCAATGCTTACAATACTTGGCATAATAATGGGAGTATTTTCAATAGTAACTATTGTTGCAATTAGCAATGCGACAACAGCGTATATGAATTCGTCTTTTGAAAAAATAGGTGCAAATGTAATTATGGTTCAATATAGACAGGCTGTAGTTCCGCAAAGCGATTGGTTAACACTTGATGATATGGATGTTGTAAAAAGAGTAGTGCCTGAACTAAAAAACGTATATGCACAATCACAAGCTATAGGCGAAATTGAAATAAATAAAAAAACAAGAACTGCAAACATAATTGGAGTTACATCTCAATACAAGAGTTTTTTTCCTGTTGAGATGGCAGACGGAAGGTTTATAAACGATTTTGATGTATCGGGCAAAAAGAATGTGGCAGTTGTAGATGAGAGTTTTGCAAAAAAATATTTTAAAAACACAGTGGCTATTGGAAATATAATTACTGTAAAAACTGCTTCAGGAGTTATTAATAATTTTAAGATTATAGGTGTACTTAAATCTGATAACGGTTTTCTTTCAGGTATAGTAAATAGTGATGATTTTCCTGCAACATTGTTTATACCGCTAACTACACTTCAGAATATGTCCAGTACTGGAAATAAAGTAGATGTACTATATTTTTCAACAACAGAAAAAGATAACCTAAAACAAATAAGTGACAAAATAATAAAAGTTCTTGAGCTTAAGCACCATAACAAAGACAAATACATTGTGCAGACAATGAAAGATATTCAAAATGTTATAAATAGGGTACTGTCTGTAGTCTCGGCTGTACTTTTAGTTATAGCGGCAATTACATTAATTGTTGGAGGTATAGGCATAGTAAATATACTCCTTGTATCTGTAACGGAAAGGATAAGAGAGATAGGTATAAAGAAAGCACTTGGTGCACAAAAAAGAGATATAATAATGCAGTTTTTGGCAGAGTCAATTATTTTGACAGGAATAGGAGGAATAATAGGCATTATTTTTGGCATACTTGGAGGAATGCTTATAGCGCATCTTATTAAAATTCCTCCAACAGTTAATTTTAAAGTTGTAGTTATGGCGTTTTTAGGCTCAATCGTGCTCGGAATAATATTCGGCGTTTATCCAGCTAAAAAAGCTGCAGACCTTGACCCGATTGAGGCATTGAGATATGAATAGCAATAAAATAGTGAGCTTAAAACCGAATCAAGAGAACTTGGGCTAAAGCCTGTCACAGTAAAGTATCATAAAAAAGAAATTATTAAAAAATTACAGGTAAAAAACTTTCAACAGGCGATTGCAAAAGCTATTAAGCTTAATTTAATAGATTAAATTTGGACTATACTTTTGTATAGTTTTTTTATTTTTTCGCCAAAACTATACAAAGATATAGTAGACATTGGAAAAAATGGATTGTAAAATAGAAAATAAGAAAGAACTTCAATCTATTAAAGATTTACCCTAATATGATATCTTCGTTGTGTTTTAACGATGGGACATTTGAGTATGTAACCAATATTGCTGATTGGACAAGTGATAACCCTGATAAAGTATTTGCTTATAACAGGAGAATTTTGGCAGTAGGTAAAGGAAGTAGAATTGTTAGAGCATCAATTTCAAATTTTACAAAAGAAATTAAAGAAACGTTGAAGGAAGGATTGACATAAAAAAGCTATGGGATATCATTCAAAGAAATGGTTGCAAACCCTTAATTTTTCTTAATCTTAGGGTTTTGCAATAGACTAAATACCTAAACACGAAAGGAGGGGATAATATGAATAAAAGTAAAAAGATGCCAAAACCAAATTTAACAGTATTAGAAATTACTGTTTGTATGAGTAAAACGGGTTGCCCGACAATTTCTTTAAATTAATGCAGTAATAAAGTAATTTGGAAGGTAATAGCAGGTTTTAATGTTAACCTGCTATTACCAAATTATATATTAAAAGTTGATAATTTATACGCTTGTTTTAAATTATGTTGATATAAACTTGATAGTTTAATATAGGTTTAGGCAAAAGATTTATATTAGCATTTTTTAAAATATTATAATTCAGAAAACAAAATTTATGGTAGTTTTTTGAATTTTAATCTTTTGTTTTTAGCTTAGAAATTATTAAATTTATTTAATTACTATATTAATGTAGTATTGGAGGGAAGTAGTGTGAAAGTGAAATAGTGAAATTTGGGCATGACAAAAAGGGCACCAAAAAAAGCCGTCCAAAATCCAGATAATGGTAATATATAATGATGTTAAGTAATTTTTGGAGGGATAATAGTACAACCTTCTTTTTCTAAAAGTCTAATAGCTTTCTTAATATATTGTTGCTTATGCTTTTGATAAAGTTTTTCTGGCATATTAATGTAATCGGCGTCAGAAGGATTAAAAGGTTCCCTTTTCAAAAGCATATGATAGAGACAAGTAAGGATCATACGAGCAATAACAACAATTGCCCGTTTATGACCACGACGCTTTTTAATACGTTCATATTTAAGCCTAAAATAAGAATACTTTTTATCCCTAATTGCTGCATTGGCACACTGTATTAAGAGAGGTTTTAAATAAACACCTGCTCTTGAGACATGGACAGATTTTTTCTTACCTGCACTTTCGTTGTTTTGGGGAGAAAGACCAGCCCAAGAGCAAAGGTGCTTGTCAGATTTAAAAACTGTCATATCCGTGCCGATTTCAGCGATGATATAAGTTGTCGATTTTTCGGTTATGCCAGGGAGAGTAACAGCGATATCAATCAAGTCTTGATAAGGTTTGGCTAATTGAGAAATGGCTTTATCTAGATCAGAAACACGTTGATTAATAAAATCATAGTGTTTTCTACAAACCTTCATCTTGACTGATTGATCGACCTTCAATTCGTATCCAATAATCGACTGAGTGATTTCATCAGCCTTTTTATAAAGACTTTTGTGTAGAAGTAACTTGCAGTATTCAGGGTCAAAAGTATCGCAAGTTAAGATATATTCAATGATAGAAGAAGTAGATTTACCGAAGGAATCACTCAGGACAGAGACTAAAGCGATGTTGGATACGGTGAGGGCATTTTGAAGCCTGTTTTTTTCACTAGAGCGATGACCAATAAGTTTAAAACGATAGCGAACAAGTTCACGTAACATGCGGATATCTTTAGGAGGAATAAAACTAGAAGGGACGATATCGAATTTAAACAAATCGGCAATCAAGTAGCATCTTTATCATCGGTTTTTTGACCTTTAATGGCACGGAGATACTTAGGATTAGCAATAACAACATGGCAGGATTTTTCAAGGACATTAAAGATAGGGATCCAATACTTACCGGTGAATTCCATGCAAACTTCGAAACAATTGTAACTAAGAAGCCAATCCCTTAACTTAATAAGGTCAGAGTTGAAGATAGAAAAGCGCCTTTTAACGTAAGTAGTAACATTGTTAGAATCAGTAATAGCAATAGCTGCAACTAGGAATTTTTTGTGGACGTCTATGCTGCAGCAGATAGGGTGAACAATTTTCAACATAAACAACCCTCCAAAAGAGAAAAAATTAAAATATATAGACATTGACTGAATATCCAGCACAAAAACACTAAGGAATTGCTTATACAATGATTAGTGTACGTGATCAAAGTCACACTTATTTGTGCTTGAAAAGATATTCTACACATGTTAAAATGCGGATTTGAGTCCAATGAGTGGGAGAAATAATTCCACTCCCTCCTCCGTGCTTTGTAGTATATCTATATGTTTTAAAGAAATTATATCAAAAATATTGCTCAAAAGCACACTTTCATGACAATTTGTGCTTGAGCAAAGCGAAAGGATGTGGGTTAAAATGAAATTAAAAGAAAGTTTAATTTATAGAGAAGAAGATGCTGTTATTTTTGATACAGAAAAAGGTAAATTAATTGAACTAAATGAATCTGCTAATGAAATTGTGAAACGTTTAAACAACAAAACAAAAATGGAGATAATAAAAGAATTAAAGTGCCTCTATCCAGATAGCCTTGAAGAGGAGATAGAAGAACTTTTGGAAGAATTTATTTTAAATGCAAGAAAGGAAGGTTTGTTAGATGAATAAAATTTTTTCCAGTCCGCTACATGTTTGTTGGGATGCTACTTATAGATGTAATCTAAAATGTTTGCATTGTTGTTTTGGAGATAGGAACAATAGTGAGAGTATAGATAAAGAACTTACAACATTAGACGCTAAAATGTTATTTGATGAATTAGCGGATTTAAAAGTGATATCTTTTCAATTTGCTGGTGGAGAACCTATGATTAGAAATGATTTCTTTGAATTAGCGGAGTATATTTGCAGAAAAAATATCGTTACAACTGTAGCTACTAATGGGTTGTATATAGATGAATATGCAGCTAGAAAAATGAAAAAGATAGGGATACGAGGAGTGCAAATTAGTATAGATGGAGTTAGTAAAGAGCAACATGAGTTTATTAGAGGCAAAGATACTTTTTCGAGAACCTTAGAGGCAATTTATCATTTGAAGAATGCTAATGTCCCTGTATTAATAGCTACTTTAGTCCATAAGAAAAATGTTGATGACTTATATGCATTAATCGATTTTTTAAATAGTGTTGGAGTATCAAATATGAGATTACAATTTCTATTGCCACAAGGAAATGCTATTAACAATTTAGATAAACTATTTGTTGATTTAGATAATATAAAGAGAATAATTTATAAACTTTATGAACACCCTCTTATTAAGCAAAAAAAGTTTGATTTGGTATTGCCATGCTTTATCCCAACTATAATAGGGCAGAAAAATTTTAATATTGGTAGAGGCTCTTTCTTGATTAATAGTTGTGGCGCAGGCACATATAGTGTAAATATTAATCCATTTGGAGATGTGACAGCATGTGGAGTTTTAACTGATGAAAAATGGGTATGTGGAAATATTAGGAATGATAGTTTAAAAAACATATGGAACAAAAGTGAAGGTTTTTCCATATGGAGACAAGTTCCACAGTTAAAAGGTAAGTGTAATTCTTGCGATATTTTCAATGAGTGCAGAGGTGGATGCAGGGCTAGTGCATATCTTATAACTGGGACATAAATGCATCTGATCCATTGTGCTGGAGAGGGGAGAAAGTAAATGAAGAGACCTGTTAGTTGCGAATGGAATATAACAAACTATTGTAATTTAAAATGTTCATTTTGTAGTATGAATTCTTCTAATCAAAAGGACTTTGAAAAACTTAACATTAGTAAAATAAAAGAGGTAGCAAAAAAAATTAAGGAAGTTGGATGCATATATGTATCATTAAGTGGTGGAGAACCTATGAGTCATCCATTATTCTTTGATATTGTCAATGAACTTAGAGAACAAAATTTGGAGGTTACCATCACAACTAATGGAACCTTTATTAATTCAGATAATATCAAAACACTTGAAAAGTTAGGAGTAAAATGGATTCAAATTAGTTTGCATGGAGGAGATCCAGATATAAATAATCGTATAATGGGTGGTAATGTATATAATCTCATTAGAAAGAGTATAGAGATCGTAAAAAGTAGTAGTATAGGAATCTCAGTATCTTCAGTAATAACAGGTGAAAATGAAGTATCTGTAAGAAAGTTGCATAAAGAATTAGAGCGAGAAAATATTCCGCATATTATAAGAAGGCTTATATTAGTTGGTAGAGCTGCTATGTTTAAGAGAGAATTAGAAATGAGTAAAGAGATTAAAATAGATAAAAATAATGAGAATTGTAGATTATTTTTTGCTATAACAGCTAATGGAGATGTTCAGTCATGTAGTGAATTTAAAATAGGATTGGGAAATATATTTAAAGATAACTTAATCGATATATGGGAAAATAATGTTATACTAAAAATGTGCAGCAAAAGTTCAAGATGTTTAGCGGAAGTATATGAAAATAATGAGAAATTTAGAGAGCAAATAAAATCAATTATAAAGGCACAAGAAAATAATTTATTAAGGTGATAAAAATGGATACTATAATTAATTGCACAAATATATATAAATCATATATTAAGAAGAGATGGTTTAAAGTTGTAAAAAGAAATGATGTATTAAAAAATTTAGATCTAAAAGTAAGAAAAGGTGAAATCTACGGCTTACTAGGGCTTAATGGAGCAGGTAAAACTACCCTTATTCGAATTATAACAGGCATTTTATTGCCAGATAAGGGAAATGTTGAAATATTTGGAATGAGACATGATAAACATGAAAAAGAAATTAAATCCAAGATAGGTGTAGTTATGGGAGGAGATCGCTCCTTATATTGGAAACTGTCTGCGGAAGAAAATCTAGAATTTTTTGGGACTTTATATAATGTCCCAAAGAAAAAGCTTAAGAAAAATATAGAAATATATTTGGACTATGTTGGATTAGGTGAACATAAAAAGGATTTAGTTGAAACCTATTCTAAAGGTATGAAACAAAGACTGTTAATAGCTAAATCCTTAATAATTGATCCTGAAGTTTTAATTTTGGATGAACCAACAGTTGGATTGGATATACAAGTAGCATTTGAATTTAGAAAATTATTAAAAAGGTTAAATGAAGAATTAGGTTTGACTATATTATTAACTACTCATTATTTACATGAAGCAGAAGAGTTATGCTCCAGAGTAGGTATATTGAAGGGTGGCAGAATTGTTGAAGAGGGAACAATTGATTATTTGAAGAGAAAAAATAAAATGGAAGAAGTGGTCGAATTTAAGTTAAAAACGGAGATAGATGATAATTTAGAAAAGGAGATTTTAAATTATGGTTCAATAAACAAATTATCTGTGGATAATTACTTTACATATCAAGTAAGGACTAGCAGTATATATAGAGAAAAAATCATTAGTTTATTAAGTTCTCAAAGTAAATTAACTTTTTTAGAGGTAAAAGGGGTTACTTTAGAGGATATAGTTTCAAATTATTTTGAAGAAGGGGTTATTTAATATGAGACATATATTAGCAGCTGCAAAGTCGGAGTTTTTAATTTTAAGTAGATATCCGCTGAATTTATTTTATAACATAATTGCTGCTCTTTTTTCTTTGTTACCATTATTTTATATTGCAAAAATTTACAACGTTGAACAAACACAGTATTTGTGGATTTTATCTGGAAGCCTATTTTGGATGTATATATCTCAGGCACTATGGACTATAGGTCTTTCACTTAGAAAGGAACAAGAAATGGGCACATTAGAGCAAATTTTAATGTCACCTTCTAATCTGATTTACATAATGTTAGGAAAAAGTATAGTCACTGTTGGAATTAATAGTTTGACATTGTTAGTAGGTTTGCTGTTGATTAGATATGTATTTGATTGTCGGATTAATTACGCTTTAATAGTAGTAGTTATATTAATCAGTATGCCGTCTGTTTTTGGATTTTCGTATGTAATATCTGGTATAGTATTAAAATTTAAAGAAATATTTGCATTTTTACAGGTTATAAGTGGAGTTTTGCTTATTTTTAGTGGTGTAAGCCAACCTGCAACATTCCTGCCTTACAATTTAGGGAAATTAAGTAGATTTATAGTTTTTGAAAAAATGATTTATACATTTAGACGAGTTGTAATTGGTTCTGCATCTTTTTTAGCAATATATAGTCAATTGATATATATATTTATTTATGGATTTGTTCTGAATATAATTGCTGTCTTCGTCTTTTATTATTTTAAGAAGAAAGTGATGAAAAATGGGGATGTGTTTTATGTTTGATAAAGCATATGTATTTTTAAAAAAGGAATTACTTTTTCTAATTAGATATCCGATGCAAATAATTTTTGAAATACTTTTACCTGTGATTAATATGTTACCTGCTATATTTCTAGCAATATATCTAACATCATCTAACCATATTAAAAGTTTTGAGAAAGTTACAGGAACAAATAATTATTTTATTTTTATTAGTATTGGTATTGTTTTTTCTATATTTAATTCTATCCAAGAACAAACAAGCTATGTTTTATCTAAAGAAATGTGGATGGGCACTTTAGAGCAAATTTGGATTTCTCCCGTAAAAAAATTAATTTGGTATTAGTGGATATTCTTTAGTTTTATAAAGGCAATATTGTATACTATTGCTTCAGCAATAATTTTAAAGTTTATATTTATATACTTAAATATAAGTTTTAGTATTTATAGTTTACCATTGTTAGTTTTATCAGTTTTGCTGTTATTAGCTGTTTCAATTTGTAGCGGGATAATCATATGTAGTATTACTCTAAACATAAAGCAGGTAGATTCTTTTGTATTTTTAATAACAGGAGCCGTGCCGTTGTTAAGTGGAATTACATTCCCGATTTCTGTGCTTCCACCGAAAATACAAATGATTTCAAAGGTGTTGCCAACAACTTACATATTTGATTTAATTAGGCATTCTATACTTAGGAGCAATACTATATTCGAGCCAATTATGGAATTAACCCTGGTTTTCTTTTATGTGATTATTATGATGATTATATCTGTCTTTATCTTTAAACTATTAAAAAGAAGGGTTGAAAAATGTGGGACAATCTATATGATGTAAGAGATAAATTTTGTTCACGAAAAAGCGTTAGGAATTATTTGAATGTTAGTCTTGACCAGGATGTAATTAAAGTATTAATGGAAATCGGATATAGTGGACCTGTCTCAGGAGGACTAAGGTGTGTTTTTATAAAAGAGGTAAGTAATAGCGAAGAAAAATACATTTGTTATAAAGGAACTTATTATCAGAAACATGTTTTAAGAGCACCACATATTTTTTTAATTGGATGTAATGATTCGATTATTGAAGAGAAATATAACGGAGAGTTTGTAAATATATTTAGTTGTCAAAATTCGGTTATTGCTGCACAAAACATCATTATTGCTGCACATGAAATGGGAATCGGGACATGTTTTGTAGGGGCAATTAGAAAAGATGTAATAATAGATGGGTTAAAACTGGACAAAGGCTATAACCCTTGGTGTATATTATGCCTAGGTATAGGTAGGGATGATAACATTGGAATATAAAACATGGATATGATTATAAAATTTGATGATGAGCATAAAAATTTTATTCTTATAAAAGATAATAATCAAATAGTAATGGATACTAAGCAGGCTATAGGCTGTATTGTTATATTTAGGGATATATTAGAAAAAATAAAGGGTAAATAATCTTAGAAGTTTTATCAAGATTTTAATCCAATATGAAATAGAGCTGAAAAACAGACATAGGGACAGGGACAGCATTATTGTGATATTTTCAAACAATGGTACTTACTGTATAGCCATGCCTCTTGATATTGATGATAATATAGTAGGCTATTTGGATATATCAACAATAAAACATAATATGGCAGATGAAATGATAGGATTTATAGATTTATTAGTATATAAAATTGTCAACGAATATAAAAGAGAAATGGATTTAGAATCACAGGAAGACCTTGAAAAATTGACAGATAAACAGATTGAAATAATAAAAAAGTGTGCAAAAGGATACACAGAATTAGCCATATCGATGGAACTCGGACTAAAACCAGCTACGGTAAAGTATCATAAAAAAGAAATTATTAAAAAATTGCGAGTAAAGAACTTTCAACAAGCTATTGCAAAAGCCATTAGGCTTAATTTGATAGATTAAATTTGGACTATACTTTTGTATAGTTTTTTTATTTTTTCGCCAAAACTATACAAAGATATAGTAGACATTGGAAAAAATGGATTGTAAAATTAAAAATGAAGGAAAAAGCACACGTACTTAAGACATTAAAAAACTTTTTTCGAATTAAAGTAGGGTTTGAATTTAAAGGTATGCCAAGGAGTAAATTTAAAGGAAAAGGAGGTGTAAAGATTAATGTTATTTGCATTTGCTGGAGGAAATAAAAAGGCTGGCTGCATAAGTGTAGGTGTAGTTTTTTGTGTAAACATAGGTTATAACTATAACAACTGGAGCATTTAATTGTTTAGGTGGTAGTCAGAAAATAAATATTAAATTACCTCATTGGCATGCTCCCCAAAAAGGGGAGCGTGCTCCATAAATAAAAATGGAGGTTTTAGAAAATGCAAAGAAGTAATTATGCTATAGGAATAGTAGCTATACTAATTATAACACTTCTTTTAACAATAGGTGCATTAATGAAAAACTCTTTAACTCTTTTAGCTTTCATATTATTAACTATTGTTGGCCCTTTAGTGACAGTTGCTATAATATCATTTATTAATGGATTATTAAATCCGACAAGATTAATCAAGGTGGTAGGATTTAATATTATTATTGTTTTGGCAATAGAAATAATTGTGTTGATTTTTACTCCAGCTTTTTCTTCAAAAGAGTTTATTGATAGATTAAATTCAATGTCTCAGAATTCGGCAGTTCAGATACATATTAGTGAAACCGGTAATGTAATAACTGGACTGTTTGTATTTATAATAATTGCTGCTTTGTTTAGTTTTATTGGCAGCAAAATTGGTAATTTTATTAAAAAATCTTATGAAAAAAAAGGAGAGTAATGATGTCTTCTTCTGGTGGTGTAGAAGTTATTATTTTTTTACAGAACAGATGTATAAAATTTTTTGAAGAAAAAAGGTGCTGATTCTTGCGAAAAAGCTTTAGCATTCAATGAAATTGAATACACACAAAATGCTATTGTTAAACTTTTGCTAAAGCCTTTTGTTCCCTTTGTTATTAGAAAGTTATTAAAATATGGAGTTTTAAATAGGTGCCAAACGGGAAATATTTCTTAGATAGAGAGGCTGCTTATAAATTTAAAAGAAGTTTTAAAAGATTTTTGCCATTTTGATTTGGCTAATGTTAGAATAGGAGGGAAATAAATGTGAGAGTTAAAGTAGTACCTTATCCAACTACGATTCTTTTTAATATTGAAGGGATAGATATTATTGGTAATTACAAAACTGGTTCTATGGTTGGACTTAGTGATAAAGGGTTTCATTTTATAAGAAAAGCATTAAATGGCGAGTCTATTCTCATGGAAGATCTTGATGCGGATGATATTGAGTTATTGAAGGCTTTGTTTAAATATGAAATAGTTCATGATGATTCAAATCATATAGAAGGCAAAAATGAAATAGATAGTGCGTATTTACATATTACTAACAAGTGTAATTTACATTGTATAGGCTGTTACTCAAGAGATAACGCGAGGAATAAAGAGGAAGACCTTTCACTAGAGATAATAAAGCATATAATTGAAGAATTAAAAAAGTATTCGTTAAAAAATTTAATTATCTCTGGTGGAGAGCCATTTTTAAGAAATGACTTAGATGAAATTGTTAAATATGCGAAAGAAGAAATAATGGTAGAAAAAGTTGTTATTATTACAAATAGTACTATTATAAAAGAAAGCGTATTATACAATATCAAACCATATGTTGATTATATCGCCGTTTCAATTGATGGTTTCAATGGAGAAAATGCTACTTATTTAAGAGATTCCGGTATTTTTAACAAGGTGATACAGACAATTAAACTCATAAAATCATCAGGAATATCAGTGAATATTTTGCCGACCTTGCATAAGAAAAATATTTATCATATTGAGGAATATATTAAACTGGCAAAAAGTCTCAATGTGTCTGTAAGTTTTAGTCTTTTAACGTGTAATTTTAATAATTTAAAAGAATGTAAAGATTTTGTTCCTTCTACGAGTGAATTAATATATCTTGGTAAATATTTGTCAGATAAAATTGGGAAGAATGATATTTCGGTGGAAAATATAAGCGTAGAAGTAAAGAGATCATGTGAGGCAGGGAAAAAATTAATCAGTATTGCTGCAAATGGAGATGTTTATCCTTGTCACATGTTGCATGTGGGAGAATTTTCTTTTGGTAACATTGTAAATACATCCCTAGAAGAAGTATTAAATTCTTCTAATGCCAGAAGATTTAGAGATTTGCATGTTGATGATTTTAAAGAATGTAAAAATTGTAAGTATAGATATTTATGTGGTGGTGGATGTAGGGCAAATGCATTTTATTCTTTTCATACTCTTTTTGGAAAGGATAGTTATTGCAGCATGTATACAGAATATTATAAATATGTGGTGAATATGCTTAAAAGTTTAAAGAGGGAAAAGAATAAAATAGTATAGAGGGGAAATGGCAGTGACAGATAATATAATTTCAGTTAAAAATTTGTGTAAGGGTTTATAAGAATGTAATAATTTTTGAAAATTTGAGCATAGAAATGCCAAAGAATAAAATAATAGGGTTGATTGGACCAAATGGTTCCGGAAAAACTACCTTTATAAAATTGCTCTCAGGATGATTCTTCCAGATAGTGGTGAAATACTAGTAGACGGATTGAATGTTCAAAAAGAATTTTTGGCAGTAAAAAGAATAATAAGTATTATGCCTGATACAAATAGAAGTCTGTATTGGAATTTATCTGGCTATAAAAATATAGAGTATTTTGCTATCCTAAAAGGTCTTTATAATAAAAGAGAAAGGAATAAAATTATAGAAGAACTTATATCAGAGTTGAATATGGAAAGTTTTGTATATAAGAAAGTGGAATCATATTCAAAAGGTATGAAACAAAGATTGATGTTTTTAATAGCGTTATTGGGTAGCCCTAAGTTACTTTTATTAGATGAGCATTAAATGGATTAGATTTTGAAAATAGTTTGCTTATAAAAGATATTATTTTAAAATTTGTTAAAAAAGGGTTAAGTGTTATAATTTCAAGTCATGATAAATATTTTTTAGAGGAAATTTGTGATATTAAATATATAATTAAAGATAAAAAACTTGTAATCGCGTCTCCTACTAATTTTGTTAGCAAGGAATTAAGAGTATATTTTAAAATACTAGACTATGCCATAGGAGAATCATTAAAAAAATACTGCTATGAGGTTATTGATAATAAAAAAGGTATTTACTCAATACAATTTAAAATGAATGATTATGATTTCTTGTATCTGGCTGCGGAAGCTGTAAAGAATAAAAAAGTAGAAATCTTATCTATAGTTCCTAAGGAGGATAAATAGTGTCATACATAAATAAAATGAGTGTTCTTTTTATTGCTGAAATAACAAAATTAATAAATTTATTAAAAAATTATCCATTAGATGTTATAGGAAATACTGTTTCATTTATAATAGCAATTACAGCAATTATTTTTGGGGTTTATAAATTTAGTAATGTTGATAATGTTGAAAATTTAATTATATATCCCTTATTATTGGCCTTAATAGGAACACCAAGTAGCTCATTGAGAGAGGATATAGAAATTGGAACTTTTGAGCAGGTGTTTAATAGTAATTATACCATTGCTGAAATTTTAATTTGCAGATCGTTAATAAGCTTTATAACTTCTTTTTTCCCAATGACTATTATTTTAATTTTGGTGAGGATTTTTATAAATACTAATACTTTTTTATCACCTTTCACTATCTTACTTACCTTACTTAATGGAATAAGTATAGGATGATACTTGGTGGGTTAACAATGATATATAGAAAGGTAGGATCTTTGTTGAATTTAGTATATTTATTAAGTTTGATTGAATTTGTTATTCCATCTAAATATATTTCTTCGGGTAGGTGTATTTTTGAAGCCTTATTCCGTTTAGCAGTGTGATACTAATGGGTATGAGTACAAATATTACATTTACAACTCTTTTCATTGCTATCTTTAACACTTTATTTTGGAGTTTTTTAGGGTACATTTTATATAAAAGTATGTATAATTACGCAAGAAAAAGCGGTAAATTGGGTAGATATTGATTTGGGAGGCAAAACAGGATGGAGGTACTCAGTGTAGAAAATTTAACAAAAAAGTATGGTAAAAAAGTTGTACTGCGTAATATTAGTGTAAAAGTTTCTAAAGGTGAAATTGTAGGATTAGTAGGACCAAACGGTGCAGGAAAGACAACATTTATTAAATGCATCACTGGATTATTAAGGCCTGAAGAAGGTAGTATAAAACTGTTTGGCTATGATCTATTTCAAAATTATGGTAGAGTGATAAAGGATATTGGTCTACTTTTAGAACCTGCCTTTTACGATTATTTGACTGCCTTAGAAAATTTAAAAATTTTAATGATAGCAAGTAATAACTATAATCTCAAGAAAATTCAAGAGGTAATGGAATTTGTGAGTTTGTGGGAAGTAAGAAATAAATATGTAACTACGTTTTCCTTTGGAATGAAACAAAGATTGGGCTTGGCACAAGCATTAATGAGTGACCCTCAATTTTTAATTCTCGATGAGCCAACGATAGGACTTGATCCAATTGGTGTTAATGAACTTAAAGAAAAACTTGTTATTTAAGTAAAAATAAGGGAGTAAGTATTTTGTTTTCAAGCCATCAATTGCCAGATGTAGAGGAAATATGTGATAAAGTAATTTTGCTAAGAGAAGGAGTTGTATTGTATGATGGTGTTCCTAAAGAAGCTGTAAAACAAAAAGAATACTATATAATTTTATCTAATAAAAAGTTTGATAAAAATACTTTTGAGCATGAAATTATGAATAATTATCTTGATCTAAGAGACAATGTTTTAATTGTAAGAAAACAGGAAATTTTAAATAACATATTAAAAAAACTTTATGATCAAAATATTGATATTTTAGACATTGATATCAAAAAAGCAGGTTTATTAGAATTATTTTACATAGAGGGGCAGTGAAAGCAATGAGGAGATTTTATTATATAGAATTATATAAATTATTTAAGAGAAAAGATGTTTTTTGGTCATTATTGATATCCATTTTTGTTCCTCTGCTTTTTGGATTACTTGCAAAAACAGAAAGTGATATATTAACGATAAGTGGAGAAAAATTTTCTGCTTTCCAATACGCTATTATGATGTTTGGATTCTTAAAATCTTTGTTTTTATTTTATTTTATGTTTATTATTTTTACATCTTCAACATTTGCAGGTGAATTAGAGAAGGGTAACTTAAGTTTGTTGCTTGTCAGATCAGAAAACAGGGTAAAAATAATGTTGTCAAAGGTGCTTGCTCTCCTTACTGTTCTAATGGTTTTTATCATTTTTGTTGTTCTTTCTGGTATAATCAGTTATTATATTTTCCTTTACAATACAAAATTTGCAACTAATGAGTTTTTAGGTAGACAATATTTAACATTTTTATATATGCCTCTTCTTTCAATATTTGAAATTATTTTGATAATTGCAGTTACTATGTTGCTGTCGTTATTTTTTGGTATTTATAAAACCAATCTTCTGTCAATAGGTTTAATAATTTTAATGAAAGTTCTAGAGAAAGTAGATAAGATAAAAGGATTTATTCCAACTTACTTGGCCGATATAAATGCATGGGGGAATATATATAAAACAGAATACCAACTTTTAATAAAAGTTATGCAAAATATTGGATTTCTTGGTATATATATCGTAATAGTTTTGATTGTAACATTATATTATTTTTCAAGAATGGAGATAAAGAACTAAAAAGGTAGGTTATATACAATGATTAAAGGAAAAATAAAGAAAACTTTAGTAAACCCTCAAATATTGCCTAATGAGTTTTGGGATTTATTAATTGTACAAAGCGTAAAAATATCTGGTCTAATAGCAATTCCTATTACTCTTCTTATTGCATTTTTATTTATAACTTCTATATTTTTAAATAGACCAATTATATTGGACATAAATAAAGTTACTTCTCTAAAGGATGTAATAAGTTTTTTCTCCATTCCAGTAATATTTTTCTTAGGGGTACTACCAGTTTTATATGAGAAAGTGTATGAAAAGGAGTCACTTTATAACATTGGTTTGGTATATGGAAGAAATAGAATTTATATTTTCTGGATGTTAGTTTCGTTTGCAATTTTACTTGCTTCAATATTAAGTATTTACCGCATTGAACAAACTCTTTTTTTTATTTTGGTTTTACATAACTTTGCTGTAGGACTATCAGAAGAAATTCTTGTAAGGGGTGTGATATTAACAGAACTCAAGAAAATTTTTAATGTTTATTCTTCGATAGTCATCGATGCTTTAATTTTTGCATTTGTATTTCATGCTAATGAAGATATAAAAATTAATTTATTTATTCGTTTTCCGCTTGGATTAATCTTGGCATTAATAGCAACACGAGCGAAAAGTATTCATCCTTGTGTTTTGCTTCATTGGGCTTATAATGCGGCAGTTGCGCTAATATAAGGTTAAAGATGTTTATTGTAAAATAAAAATGGACAAAGTTGCAAAGAAAAATCCCCACTTTTGCAACTCAAAAATCCCCAGATTTGCAAAGGGTCATTGCAGGCACCCATAAAAACCATTATCCTTGTAGTTAGGGAAACTCTTAACTGCAAGGGAGGAATGGAGGATGCTCACAATGACCCAAATAGATGATATCAGAAATGCGTTCTTTTTTAAAGGGTTAAATATCAGTGAAATAGCAAGGAAATTTAAAGTTGACCGGAAAACGGTGCGCAAATATGTTTACCATGAAGACTGGAATGCTTCAACTGACACCAAAGCGAAAAAGGTATTTCCAAAACTTGAGCCTTTCAAAGAAGATATAGATCAATGGCTTGAAGAAGACAAAAAAGCCCGAGGAAAACAAAGGCATACTGCTACCAGGAGAGGCTCAAGTAGATTTTGGTGAAGTTGATTTTTATGAAAATGGAACATTGTATCATGGATTTTATTTGAATCTATCATTCCCCTACAGCAATGTAGGTTATACACAGCTTTTCAAGGGAGAAAATCAGGAATGTTTATTTGAAGGACTTAAGAACATATTTGAACATATCGGTGGGGTACCGCTGCTTATGGGAAATTCAGTCTAAATAGTGGCAAACATATTTACTCTACTGCTCCTGGGTGAATATATTCTATGATGAGCAGATGACCGCAGCGATAATAGACCGTTTAATACATTACTGTTATTTGTTAATCTTTGATGGACAAAGCTATCGGATGAAACAATCATTGATGAAGCAGTTAAGTTAACAAAAAAATTCCCCACGGGTGCCTGAGGAAAAATCTTTGCAAAAATGGTCTTTATTCTAAGTTTGTCTTAAACAACAAGAATTTAAAACAAGTTATATGATTTTAGATGTTAATAAAAAATATCATCAGTGAGGTGCTATCAATGAAAGCTCTTTTTAAATTGGCTTTGCGAAATATCATTGCTAAAAAAGTAAGGTTTTTTATATTATTTCTTACTTTTGTTTTATCTGCCGTAACTTTAATGGCAGCTATATTTTTTAAAGATGCGGCTATTGAATCCAGAGAAGAACAGCTTAGAAATAATACATTAAATAGTCAAATAGTAATACTTTCTTCAAATGATAGAGATATTTATTTTAAGCCAGGGGATGTATTAAACAAAATAAAAAATATTGAGGGTATAAAATATATTGTTGAAAGATGTGGAGGTGTTGCTGCATATCAAGATGAAAAAATAAATGTAGTTGGTGTCGACTTTAATAAACAATCACAAGTTTATTCATTCAATTATATTAATCACATACAACTACCTGCTTCTGAAAATCAAATTGTTGTGAGCAAGGTGTTTTCAAAAAAGTATGGATTGAATATTGGAGATGTTATTTTATTATCTACTCAAAATAATGAAATAAAATTTAAAGTTAGCGGAATTGCAGAGGATAAAGGAATTTTTCAAGAAGGTAATATTGTTTTTGTAAATATTGATGCTGCACAAAGATTATTTAAAAAAGAAGGGTTGGTGTATTCTATTGGTATTACACTAAAAAATCTCGACAGTATTTCTGATGTTGCTAATGATATAAGAAAAGTTATTGGCTCTGGGTACATAGTTGAAGAAAGGTATGATATAGAAAGTTATAAAGCTTATGTTGGAACGATAAGCATAGCATTGAGTATTTTTAGTGCGTTTACTATTTTCATAACTTTATTTTTAACATATTCTACTTTCAAGACAGTACTATATGAGAGGATTTCACAAATTGGTACTTTAAGAAGCTTAGGAGCAACTAAAATGGAAATATTTATAAGTACATATATAGAAAGCTTCATAATTATTACAATTTCCACTATAATTGGTTTAATTGTAGGTTTTCCTTTTTTGCATTTTATTCTTAAATTGATAGTTGAAGATGAAATTATAATGAAATTTAGCATTCTAAAGTTTATGTTAGTATTTTTTATGCTTTTGATTACAGGCTTATTAAGTGTTATTTTGTCAGTTTTGAGGATATTTAAAATTTCTGTAGTAGATATCATAAAAGGTAATGTGGAAAAACATACCAAAAAGAAAAAATATTCTTAAAAAATTATGCCGGAGCAGTGATGATATTTGTGTCTATAATATTATTGATTTTAAGTGAGAAAATGGATAATGGTATTTTTTATCTTATCTCTGGAATTATTTTATTTTCGTTTTCATTTATTTTGCTTATAGAGTTTTTACATATTTTAATTAATAATACTTTATTAAAATTTATAAATTTACTGGGACCGGAAGCAAGATTGTTAAATAAAGAATTTAAAAGAGACTTTTCAAGATCAGCGGAATCTATAATACTTATTAGTATAATAATTGGAATAGCATATCTTAGTTTTACTTTATCATATTTGGTCAAAGAAAGTGTAGATAAGGTATATAAAGGTGTTGATATTGTTATTAATACAGATTCTTCAATGGGGTCCTTAGATGAAAAATTATCCTCTATTTCAGGGTTGATAAAGTTGTTTCGCAGTTAAGGGTAAAGGAACGTATCAGAGATATGGATGTAGAAATTTCAGGAATTGATCCAGAGAAATATAAAGATTTTTCTTTTGAAATATATAAAAATGGTTCAATAGATGAATTATTTAAGCAATTAAATTATGGAAAAAATATCATAATTACAAATACATTTGCTAAGAACACAAATACTAAAGTTGGTGATTATATTCAAATTAAATCAAAAACAAAAGAGAAGGGAGAAAAATATAAAGTTATTGGAGTTGTAAGTAGTTTTGAGAATATGGGTAAAGTTCTTTTTATATCTAAGGACAATTTTATAAAGGACATTGGTTCTAATGACTACACTTTATATTTATTAAAAATCAAAAAGAATTACGATGTTAGCCAAGTGGAAAATGGTATAACAGAAATGTTGGGTAAAGGAGCTTACTATAGTATAAATTCACTTGAAGAAATGAAAAAATTAAATGCTGAAGATAATAATAGATTGTTTTTAATAGTAAATGCATTATTTTTAATATCGGTGTTTATAAGTATTTTTAGTTTAAATAATAATCTTATTATAAATGTTTTGACGCAGGTTAGATATTTTGCAATAAAAAGAACGGTTGGGATGTCCTTAAAGCAATTGTTATTTAGTATAATAGGCGAGGGGGTTATTATAGGTTTTGAGGGAGGAATTTTTGGCTTATTATTTGGATTTTGCCTGAATCTATTTATTGTGAAAATTTTGTCTTATTATGTTGGAGATTTATCTTTTGGTTATAATTATTTAGTGTATTTAATTTTATTATTATCTTCGATTTTTATTGGTTTTATAAGTTCAATTTATCCTTTTATTAAAATTAGGAAGATTAATATTGTAGAAGCAATAAAAGGAATAGAATAGGTAAAAAAATAAAAATATAGGGAGGGACTAAAATGGTTATTTTAAAGACAGAAAAATTATTTAAAGAATACAATGTGGAAGGAAATGTGACAAAAGTTCTTAATGGTATTGATTTAGAAATCAATGAAGGAGAGTTTGTTTCTATTATGGGACCGTCTGGCTCAGGGAAAAGTACTTTGTTGTATGTACTTAGTGGTTTAGAAAAACCTACTTCTGGTAGTATCTTTTTTAAGGGAGAAGATTTAACTTTGTTAAATGATGATAAATTGAGTAAATTGAGAAGAAGAGAATTTGGTTTTATATTTCAGTTTTATAATTTGATACCTAATTTAAACGTTGAAGAAAACATAACACTCCCCTTAGAGTTTGAAGGAATAAATAGGAAAGAATATAATAGCAATATTGATAAAATTTTAGAAAGGGTCGGATTAATTGAAAAAAAGCAGAATTTTCCTTATCAATTATCGGGAGGACAGCAACAACGAGTGGCCATTGCAAGAGCGCTGATAATTGATCCTAAAATAATATTTGCGGATGAGCCAACTGGGAATCTTGATTCAAAAGCGGGAGAAGAAATTTTAAAGCTTCTGTATAATTTGAGTAAAGAAAATAATAAAACAGTATTAATGGTTACTCATGATAATTATGCTGCATCCTTCAGCGATAGGATAATTAAAATAAAAGATGGGGTAATTGAGTGAATTTTCCTCAACTTTTAAAGTTATAAAGACAAATACATTGCACATACAATGAAAGATATCCAAGATGTTATAAATAGGGTACTATCTGTAGTCTCGGCTGTACTTTTGGTTATAGCGGCAATTACGTTAATTGTTGGAGGTATAGGAATAGTTAATATACTCTTTATATCTGTAACAGAAAACCTACAACCATTAAAACCGAAAGGGAAATAAGAACGAACCTTAAAAATTCACAAATAATTAATTTTTAAGAAACCTTTATGACACAAAAAATATCCTCTGATTTATATAACCTTTATCAGAACCATCAAAAAAGGCATTATGACAACACTAAAGATTGTTGTATATGTAATCATACTTGTTGCAAATTCATAATCTGCTTTATAAACCCTTGCTATTATTGATGAGTTTACCATAACAGGCATTGCAGACATTATTATAAAGACATCTCTCATAAGCTTTGGAATTGGTATAAATAAATCTAATATCCATACCAAAGCAGGAGTTACCAAAAATCTTCCAATAAAAACCATAAAAGCATCTTTATCAAGCTTAAATTTGTCAAAACTCATTTCGTAAATAGTTATACCAACATAAAATATTGAAAGGGGTGTTGTAAGTCCTCCTATCATTTTGAAGCTGTCAAAAATAAATGTTGGAAGTTTAATATTGACAAAAACCAATATTACACCTCCGATAAAACCAATAAGAGGAGGATTAAATATTCTTTTTAACGTATCTAAAGTTAATATTTTTTGATCTTTGCCGTTTGTGTCCCGAGCAATACCGTAAACCCCTAATGTCCACCAAATTGTAGTATTTGCCATGTAATATAAAAGAGTATATGGCGTTGCAACTTCTCCAAAAAGAGCTTGAGACATTGGAAGCCCTACAAAAATGGAATTTGATAGTGAAAATATTGCTGTAAATACTCCTTTTCTTTCTCTTTTGACTTTAAAAATTTCAGCCAGTATGTATGCAATCAAGTAGGATATCAATATTGACAAAAAAGGTATCAAAAGTCCTCTTCCTGAGCGTTCTAATTGCTTTTTTGAGAAAGTTGATGTTATGTTTACTATCATAGAAAGTGGCAAAGTGATATTGACGACAAGTTTAGCAAATAAATCAGATATTGTTCTATCAAACCACCCTGCTTTTGCCAGGTAATAGCCAAGGATTAACATAAATACAATTGTAAGTACCCCTTGAACTGATGATAGAAAAGTCTGCATTAAACTGCCTCCTTGATGTGAAATGTTAACTTTGTATTTACTTTTAAGAGTAACATAAAAAAGAAAAATTTTAAACTATATAAGAAAGGAGTAAAAATATTATGCATGAAAATTATGATGTAAAACAGGAAATGAAAAAAGATTGGTGGCTAATTGGAATTATACTATTGATATGGATTTTTACATTTGCTGTTTTTGGGCATCTGCCGGATAAAATTCCAATGCACTGGAATATTTCTGGCCAAGTAGATAGTTATGGTCCAAAGCAGGATGTCTTTATTTTACCTTCAGTTATCACTGTAATATATTTTTTGATGGTATTTGTTCCTCTGATTGACCCTAAAAAAGCTAATTACAGTAAGTTCGCCGGGGCATATAGGATGATAAGGCTGTTTTAGTAATTATTTTATCTATATTGTACTTTGCCGCCACATATTCTGCATTAGGATATAAGGTGAACATGGATAGACTTGGGAGTGCTGTGATTCCTGTGATGCTCATTGCATTTGGAAGTGCTATGGGTAAGCTTCGCCATAATTATTTTGTAGGAATAAGAACTCCCTGGACGCTGGCAGATGAAGAGGTATGGAATAAGACACATCAGCTAGGCGGGAAACTATGGCTCATTGCAGGCATTATTGGTTTGTTTGCTTCCTTCTTCAGTGGTACATGGGTGGCTGTTTTGATGTTTGTGCTGTTAATTACTGCTGTTATAGTACCAATTGTATATTCTTATATAATTTTTAAAAATGAAGAAAAATAAAAGGGAATAAACGTAAGAACACCCCAAAGGTTCAAAAGGTTTACCAAAAATTGAACAGGATAACAAAAAGGATAGTGCTACATTTTATTAGCGAGTAAAGCTAATAAAGGCAGCCAATACCCCTTTGAATAAGCAGGAATTTGAGAGGTTTTGTAGAAATAATAAACTTGCAGGGGTGAATCATAAAAATAAAAGGAGAGGTTTAATAAAACTAGATGGGAAGGGGTAGAAAATGGATTATAAGAATTTGCTAAAGAAATTATGCGAAAGCCATGGAGTTTCTGGACATGAAAGAGGAATTTATGATTTATTAAAAGAAGAGTTTGCTACAATTTCTGATGAAGTCGCTGAAGATAAATTTGGCAATTTATTTTTTTTAAAAAAGGGTACAAAAGGTAAGTATAAGGTAATGCTGGCAGCCCATTTAGATGAAATAGGTCTTATAGTAAAGGATATAGACGATAAGGGATTTATCAAGTTTACCACTGTAGGGGGTGTAGACCAAAGAACTCTTCCCTCTCAAGAGGTAATAGTTCACGGAAAGAAGAATATATTGGGAGTTATAGGGAGCAAACCACCACATCTTTTGTCTTCAGGGGATATGGAAAAGGCTATAAAGATTGAGGACATGTACATAGATGTTGGAATGAGTAAAAAAGAAATAGAGGAATTAATTAAAATTGGAGATGTAATAACTATAAAAAGAGAGTTTAGAGAGCTTTTAAATGATTATGTTTCAGGTAAAGCTTTGGACGACAGGGCAGGCATTGCTGTAATGGCAATATGCTTGAGGAGCTTAAGAAATTATACCATTATCACGATGTTTATGCAGTAGCAACATTGCAGGAAGAAGTAGGTCTAAGAGGAGCTACAACTTCTGCTTACAATGTTGAGCCAGATATTGCTATTGCTATTGATGTTACACATGGTAAAGCCCGAGGTGTTAGTACAGAGATAGAGCTGGGTAGAGGGCCTGCTATAGGGAAAGGTCCTAATATACATCCAGCTGTATATAAAGGGCTTGTGGATACTGCAAAAGAGTACAATATAAATCACCAAATAGAGCCACTTCCTGGACCTTCAGGGACAGATGCATGGGCTATACAGATTTCAAGGGGAGGAGTTCCAACAGGACTTGTCTCAATACCTTTAAGGTACATGCATACATCAGTGGAGACTGTTAATATTAAGGACATCATAAATAGTGGAAAGCTTTTGGCCTATTATATTGCCAATCTTCCAGAGGAATTGGAGGGACAACTATGTTATTAAAAGAGCTGACAGATTTGATGGGTGCTTCAGGAGATGAAAAAGAAGTAAGGGAGAAAATTAAAGAGATTGTAAAACCTTATGTTGATGAACTTTATGTAGACAAAATGGGTAATTTAATAGCCTGCAAAAAAGGGAAAAAGGAAAAACCTAAAGTGATGCTGGCTGCCCACATGGATGAAGTAGCTTTAATGGTGAAGTCTATAAACGAAGACGGGACTTTGAGCTTTTCACCTGTTGGGGGAGTAGACAACCGAATACTTGTATCTAAAACTGTAAAAGTGGGCGAAAAGAGGGTAAATGGCGTAATAGGTGCTAAGCCTATACATCTTCAAAAAAGGGAAGAGCAGCAGAAGCCTCTTGATTTTGATGCATTGTACATAGACATAGGGGCTACTTCAAAGGAAGAGGCATTAAAGCACGTTTCTGTAGGGGATTATGTGTATTTTGATGCCAACTTTGAATTACTGGGAAATGGATATGTAAAATCAAAGGCTTTAGATGACAGAATAGGCTGCAATGTTTTGATAGAGATCTTGAAAAGGGATTATGAATATCCTGTTTGTGCAGCTTTTACTGTGCAGGAAGAGGTTGGTTTAAGAGGAGCTGGCGTTGCAGCTACAATATAGAGCCGGATTTTGCTATAGTTGTGGAAGGCACAGTGGCTGCGGATGTTTCTGACTCGGAACCTCATTTGGTTTCTACCGAGTTAGGGAAGGGGCCGGCAATTTCATTAATGGACAGAACGACCCTTTATGACAAAAAGATAATTAACAAGATTGTAAAAATAGCAGAAGAAAATGGTGTGCCTTATCAGTTTAGAAGGATAGCCAGTGGTGGCAATGATGCAGGTAAAATTCACCTAACGAAGGGTGGCATAAAAGCAATTGCTGTATCTGTCCCCTGTAGGTATATTCACTCTTTTAATTCTGTAGCCTTTTTAGAGGATTTTAACAACACAGTCAAATTAGTTGATTTGATAATAAAGAATATTGAGAAGGAGGCTTTGATATGAGTTTAAATATAGAGTTGATAAAAAAACTTACACAGACTTATGGACCTTCAGGAAGTGAGGAGAAGTTTTACAGGTTATAAAAGAGGAAGTAAAAGATTTTTGTGATGAGATTACATACGATGCATTAGGGAATATGATATGCAGAAAAGCAGGAAAAGGTAAAAAAATAATGGTGGCTGCTCATACAGATGAAATAGGACTTATGATTACACACATAGAAGATGAAGGTTTCTTGAGGTTTACTACTATAGGGGGAGTTTCTGTAGAACAGATAGTAGGGAGGAGAGTGGTTTTTAAAAATGGAGTTCAAGGAGCCATAGGAGTAGAATATTTAGAGGATAAAAAAGATTTTAGAGTTGAAAAATTGTATATAGATATTGGGGCAAAAAATAAGGAAGAAGCTCAAAAATATGTCAATATTGGAGATAGTGCATCTTTTGCAGGTGAATTTATTGAAGCAGGTGATAGACTTATATCAAAGGCTTTTGATGATAGGATAGGATGCTATGTAGTTATTGAGGCACTAAAAAATCTTAAAACAGAAAACGAAGTGTATTTTGTGTTTACTGTTCAAGAAGAAGTGGGGACAAGAGGAGCTGCTGCAGCTGCCTATAACATACATCCTGATTTTGCTGTAGCAGTTGATGTTACATCAACTGGCGATACACCTAAAGCGAAAAGATGGCAGTCTCTCTTGGTAAAGGGGCAGCTATAAAAGTGATGGACAGGTCAATAATAGTAAGTCCTTCTGTGAGGGAGATGATGATTGAGGTAGCGAAAGAAAATAACATTCCTTATCAGTTAGAAATACTTGAATTTGGTGGAACTGACGCAGGACCTATACATTTGACAAAAGGTGGTATACCGGCAGGTGTTATATCGATTCCTACAAGGTATGTTCACAGCATATCAGAGATGGTAGACAAAAATGACATTGAGGCAAGTATTGAACTTTTGAAAAAAGTTCTTGAAAAGTAATTGAAAGAAGTATCAAACGTTCTGTTTTTCTCTAGACAAGATAAACCTTCATTTTGCTTGCTTGTTAAGGCCAAAAAGTAAAATAACTAAAAAAGATAATATAAAAATAAAAAAGGGCAGAACCTCTGCCCTTTTATGCTTGTATGCCAAATACATATTGTACCAAAGTGCCGAAAAGATATGATAAAGCTGCTGCTCCAAGGCCTGTTGTTACCATTTCTAAAACCTTTCCTTTTACAGAAAGACTTTCTGAAGCGACAGATACTACAATTCCTACTATAGAAAGTGCTATTGCTGCAAAAATTACTGAAAATAAAAGTGCTACTAAAGATGACGAGGTGATTATAAAATAAGGCAAAACGGGGAATAGGAGTCCCACAAGGTATGCAATGCCGGTATATAGAGCAGATTTTATTTCGTTTTCAGAAATTTCTTCTGTTAAGAGGTTTATCATGGCATCTTCATTGTCACTGAGTTTTCCTAAGATTTCTGTTCCGACATCTTCAGGTATGCCAGATTGTAACAATTTACTCACGAATTCCTCTTTTGCCCTGTCCTTAGACACTTTGAATAAAAGTTCCATTTTACTTTTTATTCCCTCATTTACTTGTCGTTGAGACCGTACAGAGGTGTATGCACCTATTGCCATGGAAAGAGCACCAGCTACTCCTACTACTAAGCCAGCGGTTCCAACGGTGATGGGGCTTTTTGGATAAACGGCAGAAAGGCCTGTTACAGTTCCTAATATTTCTACAAGGCCATCATTCATCCCAAGTATGAAATCTCTTATGTTTTCTATGCTGAATTTGTCTTTTTGTCTGCTAAAGATTTTTTCATGTTCCAGTTCGTCTTCTATGATTTTTGAGAGAATTGCCTTTTCTTTTTCTGTAAGAGAGGCTTCGTGAAAATAGCGGTAATAGGATTCGGTACTTATTACCTCATTCATCTCAAGTATTGTGACAAATAATTTGCTTCCAAGTAAAGTTCTCAATATTTTATAAGTAAAAAGCTTAAATTTGTGGAATTTTCCTTCTTGAATTTCTATATTCCTGGTTTTTAAAAATTGATGCCAAAATTTTGCATGAACACGCTCCATTTTTGCAAGCGCGTCAATTACCTTTAGTTTGTGGATTTTTTTCTATTTTTGCCAGGTATGTATAAAGCTCGGCAGCTTCAACTTCTTCTTTGTAAAAATTGATAGCTTGGTCTATAGGATTCATTTGTCATACCGTCCTTTCTGAGAATAATTTTTGTGAAAATACCAGAAATAAAATTTATATTTATTATACCATATTAAAGAAGGATTAAAGCCAATAGTGATAATTATTACAAAAATAAAAAAGGAGGGAATACCCCCCTCCACTTTTTATTCATCTTTTGCCAATTTTTCGTAGATTTTATACCTCTCTTGAGCTTGTTTCTCAGCTTCTTCAAAGAGCTTCTGTGCTTTTTCAGGGAAAGTCTTTTCCAGAGCCGAGAATCTGACTTCACCCTGCAAGAAGTCTCTCACTGAGAGTTTTGGTGGCTTGGAGTCGAGTATGAATGGATTCTTACCTTCTTTCTTAAGAAGCGGATTGTATCTATAGAGAACCCAATATCCTGCCTCTACGGCCTTCTTTTCTTCTAATTGGCTACAGCTCATACCCTGTTTTATGCCATGAGCGATACATGGAGCATAAGCTATGATGAGAGATGGTCCTGGATAGCTTTCTGCTTCTACTAGCGCTTTTATTAATTGTGTTTGGCTTGCTCCCATTGCAACTTGTGCTACATATACATATCCGTATGTCATTGCCATTCTTCCTAGGTCCTTCTTGCCAATTGGTTTACCAGCTGCAGCAAATTGTGCTACTGCTCCTACTGGTGTTGCTTTTGATGATTGCCCGCCAGTATTTGAATAAACTTCTGTATCAAATACTAAAACATTTATATCTTCTCCTGAAGCAAGAACATGATCTAAGCCACCATAGCCTATATCGTATGCCCAACCGTCGCCACCAAATATCCATTGCGATTTCTTGATGAGATAATCTTTTCTTTCAAGCACTTCGTTAATGAGCTCTTTTACTTTTGTATCTTCTGTTTTGTAGTTTTGAAGTATTGGTAAGAGTTTGATTGTAGCTTCTTTGGATTTTTTGCCATCCATCATGTTGTCAAGCCAGAATTGCAATGCTTCTTTTAACTCTGGTGTGATGTTAAGCTCCAACAGTTCTTTTACTATATCAGCTAATTTTGCTCTTTGTTGTTTTACAGCTAATGCCATGCCAAGACCAAATTCTGCGTTATCCTCAAAGAGGGAGTTTGCCCAAGCTGGTCCTTTTCCTTCATGGTTTGTACAATATGGTGTAGATGGTGCACTTGCTCCCCAAATTGAAGAACAACCTGTAGCATTTGCAATCATCATTCTATCGCCAAAAAGCTGTGTGACAAGTTTAGCGTAAGGTGTTTCACCGCATCCTGCGCAAGCACCTGAGAATTCAAGCAGAGGCTTTTCGAACTGGCTTCCTTTTACTGTTTCTTTGTTCATTGGGTTTTCTTTTGGCGATAAAGTCATTGCGTATTCCCAATTCTTTGCTTCTTCCATTTGTGTTTCTAAAGGTTTCATTACAAGCGCTTTTTCTTTTGCAGGGCATTCATTTGCGCAAACGCCGCAACCTGTACAGTCAAGAACGCTAACCTGAATTCTGTAATACAATCCTTCAAAGCCTTTTCCAATAGCTTTTTTAACTTTAAAGCCTTCTGGTGCATTTTTGGCCTCTTCTTCAGTGAGCAAAAAATGGCCTTATTGCAGCGTGAGGACATACAAATGCACATTGGTTACACTGTATACAGTTATCTATTTGCCACTCAGGTACGTCAACAGCAATTCCACGTTTCTCATAAGCTGCAGTTCCTGGTGGGAAGGTACCATCTTCTCTTCCGAGGAAAGCACTTACAGGAAGTTTGTCTCCTTCCAGTCTATTCATTACGTCGGCAACGTTCTTTACAAAATCAGGCGCTTGTCTTTCTGATTTTGGCTCTTCCTCAGCATCTGCCCAAGAAGCAGGTACTTCTACTTTGACTAAAGAATTTATACCTCTGTCCACAGCCTCGTAGTTCATCTGTACTATCTTTTCGCCTTTATGTCCGTATTCTTTTACGATAGCTTCTTTTAAGTGTTTTACTGCCTCTTCAATTGGTATTATGTTTGTGAGTTTGAAGAAAGCAGATTGCATTATCATGTTAATTCTTCCGCCTAAACCTATTTCTTTTGCAATGTCTACAGCATTGATGATGTAGAAGTTGATATTGTGTCTAGCTAAATATCTCTTAATAGAAGCAGGTAGTTTCTTATCTAGTTCTTCAACTTTCCAATTGCAATTTAGAAGGAAAGTACCGCCATCTTTTAATCCAGCTAATATGTCATAGTTGTAAACGTAAGATTGCTTATGGCAAGCAATAAAGTCTGCTTTGTTTATCAAGTATGTTGACCTTATTGGTTTTTTGCCAAATCTTAAGTGGGATACTGTTACACCGCCTGATTTTTTTGAATCATAAGAGAAATATGCTTGCACATATAAATCTGTATTATCACCTATGATCTTTATAGCGTTCTTGTTTGCGCCTACTGTACCATCAGAACCAAATCCCCAGAATTTACAGCTGGTTGTTCCTTCCGGTGTGGTATCAACTTCTTCACCTACAGGAAGTGATGTAAAGGTGACATCGTCAATTATTCCTATTGTGAAATGGTCTTTTGGTTTATCGGCTTTGAGGTTGTCGAATACAGCGATTATCTGTGCAGGTGTAGTGTCTTTTGAACCAAGACCATAACGACCTCCAACGATAACTGGACGCAATTCGCTGTCAAACAAAGCAGTTTTTACATCTTCATATAAAGGTTCGCCAATTGAACCGGGTTCTTTTGTTCTATCCAGCACTGCTATTTTCTTAACAGTTTTTGGTATTACATCTAACAAATGTTTTGCAGAGAAAGGCCTGTAAAGATGAACTTTAACTACTCCTACTTTTTCACCTTTTTTCATTAAATAATCAACTGTTTCCTCAATAGTTTCTGTCACAGAACCCATTGCTATTATTATTCTTTCTGCATCTGGTGCGCCGTAGTAATTGAACAGCTTATATTCTCTTCCTGTTAATTTCTTTATTTCATTCATATAATATTCTACGATTTCAGGTATAGCATTGTAGAATCTATTGGCAGCTTCTCTTCCTTGGAAGAATATGTCTGGGTTTTGAGCTGTACCTCTTGTTACAGGATGCTCTGGATTTAATGCTCTTTTCCTGAAGGCTTTTAAAGCTTCATAATCTACAAGCTTTGCAAGGTCTTCGTAGTCTAAAACTTCGATTTTTTGCACTTCATGAGATGTTCTAAATCCATCGAAGAAGTGCAAGAAAGGCACTCTTCCTTTAATAGCAGAAAGGTGTGCCACGCTTGCTAAATCCATTACCTCCTGTACACTGCCAGAAGCAAGCATAGCAAAGCCTGTCTGACGGCATGCCATAACATCGGAATGGTCTCCGAAAATTGAAAGAGCATGGGTTGCAACTGCACGTGCACTTACATGGAATACCCCAGGTAAAAGCTCTCCTGCGATTTTATACATATTGGGAATCATTAAAAGAAGTCCTTGTGATGCAGTAAATGTTGTTGTAAGAGCGCCTGCTGCTAGTGACCCATGGACAGCTCCTGCAGCACCTGCTTCTGATTGCATTTCAATAACTTTTACTGGCTGACCAAATATGTTTTTTCTTCCATGAGCACTCCATTCATCTACTACTTCTGCCATTGGAGATGATGGAGTTATGGGGTAAATCGCAGCTACTTCTGTGAAAGCATAAGCACATGGGCAGCAGCTGTGTTACCATCCATGGTCTTCATTACTTTAGCCATTTCTTTTCTCCTCTCCTTATTTTAAAATTAGTAAAAATGAACGAAAATCAGCGATCATAGAAAGATGTACCTGCTATAGCACAGTATACAATATTTTATTCTATTATATAACAGATATTTATAGCGTATATAACAGCTTGCAATAATTTAGATTTTTGCTGTTATTAACGCTATATAACAGGTACATAATAATTATACCATACTGAATTAAAAAATTAAAACTTTTTTGTGACAAATCTATATCAAAAAATTTA